>DASXFF010000125.1:0-3342 GCA_036489735.1 Occallatibacter sp.
CTTTTTCGATGTATGTACAGCCGCTTTCTTTGCTGCTTTACCGGTGTTGGCGAGCAGCGAGCGGATCTGCGTGAGCTTTGCAATTTCTTCGTCTATTTGTGCGAGTATTGATTCAATAGCCATTAGTCAAGCTTAACCCAAGGTTCCGCTTTCTGCACAATTTCAAGATTGGTTTTTCGCACTTATCCCGCCGCGGGATTACTCACTCGGGTTTTCCCACCGTCTTATTCACATACGCATTTTGCAGTACGAAATAAGCCGCTTTCTTTTTTCCCTGGTCGGAGATAAGTCCCTTTCGGTTATATCCATCCTGAGTGCCGGCCAGGTTGCGCGTGGGAGATCTGAAATCCATCAGTATCCACGGGCTCATTCCTCTTAGCTGCGGAATCCTGTTCAGCATTCCTAATTGGTGGCGATATATATCGGCCTGGAACTCCTCGGTCCAGCGTTCGGTTGCAGCGCCGTGCAAACCAGCCACAGCCCCGCCGCCGAATTCACTCATGATCAGCGGCTTGTCATAGTCGATCCGCCAGTCGGTTGTGTCCGCGCCATCCGGTTTCTGCTCGTACCAGCCTACATATTCATTGGCGCCGATAACATCCAACGCCTTGCCCAGCGGATCGTCGACTATCTTGGTGTGACCTTCACTGCGTACCAGCAGCGCGGCTGTAACCAGGCGAGTGGGGTCAAGCTGCCGCGTGTGCGCGGCCAGGGCTTCAATGAAGCGCGTACGGGCGTCGTTATTCGGCGTCTCGTTGGCCATCGACCATAAGATAATCGCCGCATGGTTGCGCGATGTTCCTATTTCCTCATCTAGTTGCTGCTGCGCTTCGGCGAGTACCTTTGGATTGTCGAATTGAATGGCCCAGTAAACCGGAATCTCCGACCACACAAGCAGACCCATCCGATCGGCTTCGCGGAGCATGGTCTCGGCGTGCGGATAATGCGCCAGGCGAACGAAGTTAGCGCCCATATCCCTGGCCCATCCCAGCAGCGTGTCCGCATCTTCAATTGAGTAAGCGCGCCCGCTGCGATAGGGAGCTTCCTCATGGATGCAAACGCCGTGCAGAAATATCGGCTTGCCGTTGAGCAGAATCTCGCTACCGCGCGTCTCGATGGTGCGAAAGCCAATCTTCTCGTCGATACCGTCGCTGCCTGCGCGAAGCTTTACGTTGTAGAGCCTGGGCGTCTCGGGAGACCAGCGTTCCAGGCCCTTCACCGGAAGGTGAATCGCAGCCAGGCCTCCATCGCCGAACTTCACCTTGGCGGTAGCGTTCAACTCGGGAATGTCGACTTCGGCAACCGCTCCGCGTATGGGACCCTCCACGTGCACCCAGCCCTCGATAACGTCGCCCGGACCGCGCGCGAGATGAATGTCGTATTGGTCGATATAGGTCTCGGGGACCTCGACTAACGAGACCTCACGGGTGAGTCCGCCATAATTCCACCAATCGGTCTTGAGCGTGGGCACGGCATCTTCGTGGCGGGAGTTATCGACAGCGGCAACGATAAAGTTATTGCCGGCATGAATGGCCTCGGTAACGTCACAATTAAAACTGGTGAAGCCGCCCTCGTGCCGGCACACTTCCTTGCCATTGACCCAGAACCACGACTTGTAATTCGCCGCGCCGATGTGAAGAAAGATATGTGTATTCGCTTTCGGCTGATAAGTGAAGTCGCGCTGGTACCAGACGGGCCCTTCGTAATAAAGCAGGGACTCACGCTGCGTGTTCCAGTCGCCGGGTACCTTCAGCTTCTGCGATTTCGAGAAATCGTATTCAATGACACGGCCGTCCGGCTCCTGCTTCTGATGGCGGGCATAACCGGGAAAGCCGTTGAAGTATGGATCGACAATGGCGGCCCAGTCACCGTCGAGCGACATTGCCGGGCGCACATCCGCCCCGGTTAGCACGATGGGAGCAGCGGGCGGAGAGTCGGCCTTCTGCGGCTGAGCCCACGCCGGAATCGTGGCGATCAACGCGACTAAGATGGGAGCGACTAAGCGAGAAGCTGAGGAGAAGTGCGCGGCGGCCACGTTCATTCCACACCTTTGCGCGCCCGCAAGTTGCGCAAGGCTTCGCAGAAAATCGAAACGGGATGGACATGGTGCCCATCCCGTTCCGATTCTATTTAGCGTCAGGCGCGAGAGGCAACTTACGCGCCCAGGTATTCGACATGCACATAGGTGCCGAGACGAACGTTGTACGCGAGGTACCATCCCGGATGATCGGGATCGTCGTAGATCACAATGTCGTCGGAGTCCCAGAGCCAACCATCGCAGAAGGCGAGATCGGCCTGCGCAACAGACCAGTACCAATTGTTAAACCAGAAGCGGCCGGGGCCGCCGCCGCCGAGATGCCAGACATGCTCACGGCCAAAGCCGCCGGTAAAATGCCCATGCTCCCAGGGATGGTCCATGTGGTAACGCGCGTCGTTGGGGCCGGTGTCATGACCTACCCAGGTCTTGCCGTCGACGTGAGGCACGTTCGGATGCCCGGCCTTGTCACTGTAGTTACGATTGGGCTCTACTTCATGGGGCTTGGTGGTCGGCTTGGGGCCGCTGCGGGGAATAGCTTGATGCGCGCCGCCCGCGGGCGCGCGGTCATGATGCTGAGCAAATGCCGGAACTGCGAGAACAAGCAAGGTTGCGAAAGCTAACTGCACGGTCTTCATGGCTGCCTCCGGATGCCCTGCAGGATGGCGGCTATTCTTTGCTGCCTTTCCC
Source organism: Occallatibacter sp. (assembly GCA_036489735.1). Taxonomy (GTDB): domain Bacteria; phylum Acidobacteriota; class Terriglobia; order Terriglobales; family Acidobacteriaceae; genus Telmatobacter. The sequence continues at coordinate 2,726 of DASXFF010000125.1, forward strand.
TTGCGCCGGGTCATCGCCAACAACATCAGATTAGACACCTTTGGGATTCGCAAGTTGCGCTTCAACAAAATTTCCGAACGGCCGATCCGGCCGCAGATAGCCGGCGAATGCTATACCCAGCCACCGTCAATTACATAGCTTTGGTTGGTGATGGCGCTTGAATCTTCCGAAGCCAAAAACAACACCAGGCGGGCAACATCGTCCGGCAGAATATCGCGCTTCAGAGCCTGGCTGGCCATGATCTCCGCCTTGTATTCAGGCGTGTACCACAGTTGCTTCTGGCGCTCGGTGGCGATGGCGCCGGGGAGCACGGCGTTGACGCGAATGTTGTGCGGCCCGAGTTCGTGCGCCAGAGTGCGCGTCATTCCGACAATGGCGGCCTTGGCGGCGATATAGAGCGGCAGGCCGGTGGTCGGAATCATCCAGGCTATCGACGACATGTTGATGATTGAGCCTCGGCCCGCTTTGCGCATGGCGGGCAAGACGGCCTGGACGGCGAAAAACTGCGGGCGCAGGTTGACGGCGATGGAGCGGTCGAAGGATTCAGGAGTGACTTCTTCGATGGTGTGGCGCTGGTCATTGGCGGCGTTGTTGATGAGGACATCGATGGCGCCAAG
>DASXFF010000201.1:0-24690 GCA_036489735.1 Occallatibacter sp.
GTACTGAAGCTCGGTGATGATCATGGGCCCACGTGGGGCCCAAGCATCACCCGGCCGCAGACCAACGACCGCTACAAAACCCCAACTAAGCGTGGGGCGGTGTAATTGTCGTTAACGGGGAGGTGTAATTGTCGTCGGGGGCATACAGGCCCTGGATGCCACTGCATTGCCGTGAGGACGCGAAACTTCATTTTCGCCTCCCAGCGTCGCCGGCCGAGTGCGGGCGGCACACGAGGTAAGGGCGAGGAGCGGACGCACAAAACGTCCCGCCCCGCAGCCCAAGCCATGCCCAAATTCGGCGCTCCGGCTTCCCGCCATAGGTTCTACATGCACCACCATGCTACCTGAACTTTGCCACGGCATTTGCCGCAGGGTCCTTTCCCGCGAAAAAGGCTCCTTCGTCCGGTCTCCCCACCGGTATCACCCATCCTTCGTCTGCTTCGAATGCCAGGCCCGAAAACAATCCGAAATAGCCGCAGATGGCCGGCTAAGTCGTCACACAGGCGCATCATCAATACGACCATCGGATCTGGAGGCCGAGGCGATGGAGGTTCTTCGGGAGTTCGGGCTACGTTTTATCCGAGAGTTTCAGTTGGGCACCGTCCGCCACGATTTCGCAATCCCCAGCCTTGCTTTGATCGTTGAACTCGACGGGCCGACTGGACACTCGCGCCCGGCACAACGGCGACGGGACGCTTGGCGGGACGAGCAGGCCCGCCTTCAGAAATGGGAAGTTCTTCGCGTTTCGATCCCACGTGTCGCGGAAAAACTCCGTTTGGAATTGTGCTCCCGTTTAAATCGAGGCTCATAACCCATGAACCCGGGCTGTCGCCGGCGGTAGGTCCGGCAATCAGCAACACAGACGACGAGCTGCAGCGTGTGGAATGGTTCCAATCCCGGATCAGCAAGCGCGAAGGCTTTCTTTTGCGGGATGCTCAAGGTGCAGGCTGGTGGTTGTCCAGGATACCCAACGGACCCTAGCAGGGCGTTGAAGAACGGGGTTTTCTACCCCACGAAACGCGGACGGCGGTTAGATTTGCTATAAGGCGGCTGTTTTCGAGGTCGTGAGCGCGATTTGGTGGCCCAAAGTGAGCCGAGTTAATCGTTTTTGATGGTCCATTTTTTGCTCCGACGACACTTCGCCCTTGGCGGGCGTTACGCCCGCGCTGCAACAGGTGGGTCGGTGAGTAGCCGAGCCATGCGCAGGAGGTTGGCCGTGCTCATGATCGTGATGTATTGGGAGGCGGCGTGGGTGCGCTCCACGCCGAGGTAGCGGCTACGGCGCAATCCGCCGATTGTCTTGCCCCAGCCGAAGAGCGTCTCGATCCAGCGGCGCTTTCGCTGGCTCACTCCGTAAGCTTTCGAGCCGACGCGGATCCCGTGGGTGCGCCGGTAGACGCTGACAGCGGGATGGGGCACGACGCCTTGTTGGCGCAGCCCTTCGACGAACGGACGCAAGCAATAGCCTTTGTCCGCTCCGAATGTAGCGACCGGGATGTCGCGGGCGTTTAGCTCCTTCACCTGCTCCACCGCCACCGCCGCTTCTGGGGCGCCGACCGTCGGCTTGACCGTGAAGAGCACGCACAGGCCGTTGCGGTTTTCCATCACCGCATGGCCGGCGAAGCAAAGCTTCGCTTCGCGGCCATCGCCTTTGCGGGCGAGCTTCGCCTCCGGATCGGTGGTGGATTCGTGCGTCTCGTTGCTCCGTTGCTCGCCTCTAAAGTCGCTCCAGCCATTGCCGTCGCCGCGGTCGTCATCGCCAGTCTCCTCCTTGGCCTTCACACTCTTCAGCGAGGCCCACGACTCGATCAGCGTCCCGTCGACGGAGAAGTGTTGATCGGAGACCCAGTGCTTGGCCTGAGCGAACCAGACCACCTGGGCGAAAAAGTGATCGGCCACCTGGTGGTGCAGCAATCGTTCCTGATTCTGCGAGAAGGTCGAATGGTCGAACACCGGCTCATCGGGATTGAGGTCCAAGAACCAGCGGAAGAGCAGGTCATACTGCAGCCGCTCGCAGAACTGGCGCTCCGAGCGGATGCTATACAGCGCCATCAACACCTTCGACAGCAGGAGCCGTTCCGGTGGAATCGAAGGCCGGCCCGTCACCCCGTACATCTCCTCGAACTGGCCGTCCATCTCTCGCAGCACCGTATTCAGGATCGTCTTGATCGCCCGGATCGGGTGCTTCGCCGGGATCATCTCCTCTCGACGTTAAGCAAACACGCCACGCTCAGTTGCCCCTGCTTGCGTCCTCGCATGGGCTTCGACTCCAGCGGCCGCTACGCCGAAGTCGAGTATTTCAAGAACCAGTTACCCAGCGAACAATTGCCACCAGCAAAACCGCCACCGCGATCACACCGTACAGCACCGCAAAGAGCCAAAACCCGACGGGATGAGCCTCGCGCCGAATCCAAAGGCGCGACGAGAACGGCATCCCAACGATTGGCTCGTGCCCCAACATCGTGCCTCTTTTGAGTCCAATGCCCCAGAACGCCACCAACGCCCCTCCCAGAAGAAAACAGACCCAATTCGCGCTCATGCTCGTAGGTTAATCACCCTTCCGCGGAAATCGAGCATTTCATCACCCTGCTAGAAGCCGGCCTGATTCCGTCTACTTACCCGCTGGCTCGCTGCCTCCCTACCAATTCCAACACGCTAAAATGATTAGCCCGGCGACGACCATGACGATGAAAATCACAGTTCGACGATGTCGACGGCGAGATTTTCCAAACGCTTTGTCGCGCTCGTTTAGGAGTTCGGTCACTTTGCCGTCGAGTTCGCAGATTGCACGGTCCGAGAATTTCGCAAGTGAAGCGCCCATCTCGGGGTTCTCGTGGGGAAGCATGACCTGAACGATGTCGGAAGAGGAACGAAGGTGTTCATTAAATTCGCTGGCGGCGATCCGCAGCGCAATCATCGCAGAGCGCAAGTCCACCACCAATGCACCAGCGGGGCCATCTATGAATTCCGCTTCATCTCCAAAATCGAAGCCCACTCCTCGCTCGGTATAGAGACGGGCGATCCCGTTAATCAAAACTTCGACCGTTTTCCCGAGGTTCTCGAGATTTGGCCAGCGTTTTGTAAATTGTCCGTCGATCCAGGAATCCTGGAATGTTGCGGCAAATTCGCGATCCTCGGTAACGAGACGTTTTTCTATCGTCGCCACCCGTTCAACGAGTTGTTGCGCGAATATTCTCTCGGCAAGCGGAGCTTGCGAAGGGACGCTGGCTAGCCGCCTTTGGTGAAGCACACAGGAGATCGCATGGGGGCGTTTGGCAGGAATATCGCCCGTGGCTTCGGTTAAGCGAACCCGGGCTTCGAGGTCGGCGACATCTTGGCGCCAGAACTGAAGCAGCAACGCATCGCCATCTCGCAAGATGGATTCTGTTTGGGCCATCATGCGCTGCTCCTCAAGCAGTCGCCGTTGAGCTTCTAGTTCTGCAACGGCGCCAGCCTGCAAAGCGGTTTGGGCCATCGCCTGGCGGTGGATGGATCTTAAGAGGTTGTCGTTCGGATTGTCCACCAAGGCAGGAATTCCCGTAAGGTTTGTGTTGGAAGCAACACAATGGGGTGTGGGGTTTTCGGTAGAGTCAAGCGTGTTGAAGCCAACACGCGGTCGTCGCCTTCTCAACATTGTCGGGCCCAGCGTCCGAGTGCTGCGCAGCGAGAAAGGTTTATCCCAAGCGGCGTTCGCGGCGCGCTGTCAGATCGGCGGTCTCGATATATCGCGCGACACGGTCGCAAACATCGAGCTGCGCCGTCGGGTAGTGAGCGACATTGAAATCGAACATCTGGCCGAGATTCTCGGCGTTGGGATTCTCGACTTATTTCGGCGGAACAGGCCGCGCTAGAGAGACCCAATTCATCGCTGCGATGGACCACTGGCCAGTTTCGCTCGAAAAGAGCGGCGCTGCTGCACAGGCGATTTGCTATTCCCGTGCCTTGGCCGCGGCGGCGGTTTACGTCCATAAATGTCTTCCAGTTGATCGCTTCATCGGGGCCGACTCCGCGCGTTCTCGACTATGGCTGGCCCAGGGTCTCGGACGGGATGTTGTACCTGGGATTTCGGGCCCAGTCCGGCGGCTCGAGGCCGCTCTCAAGCGCATGCGCGATCGCCGCCTCAAGGTCGAGGAGCGTGCCTGCCAGAGCCGCGCAGCACCGCCGCAGATCGTGACGGTGATGGCAGCGGCCGCCTATCGGGCCGTCGGCCCCGCACGATCCGCCATCTTCTGACTGGCGGCCAGCTTCGCCGCGGCCGCGTTGGCGGATGCTTTCGGATCCGCCGCGAGTACCTCGACGAGCTGTTCCGCGCCCGCTGATTGACCGCTAGCGGTGGCATGGCCGCCGTTGTTCGCGCGTCGAGAGACATCACCGCGGGACAGGGGAGATCGGCCCGTAAAAGCCAATACTTTGACCATCGTGTCGTTTCGTGGCAGGAAATGGCAGGTGGGACCGCAGATGTCCCAGATCGTAGCAGATTTGTCCGAATATGCCCAATCTCAAAACCCACCTGGTTGTTGGAGCCGCCACAGGCGCAGTCCTGAATATTTTGTATCAGGCGGGAAAGTCGCGGCGCGCCGCCACGTACCGCTTTGATCTGCTGCAATTCGCGGCATGCACAGGGGCGGGAGCAACCGTTGGTGCGCTTGCAGATGTCATCGAACCAGCGACCACCCCGAACCACAGGGCTTTCTTTCACAGCGTCACTTTCGGTGGCGTTGGGACTTATGCTTGTTTTGGACCCCACTCCGACAACTGGTCCCAGGAAACGAAAGAGGGAGGGCGCTTCCTGTGGCTTTGCTATTTGTCCCACTTGGTTGCCGATTCAACCACGCCGAAGGGGCTCCCGTTGCTGGGTCTGGCAAGCGCCGCGGCCTAACCACGGTTCCGATATTGCCAAAACCGTCGCCTTATCTTCTTCGGTCCATCGTCGTGCTCTGTCCTCCACTCGAGATCCCCGACCAACTTCAAACCGCCTTGGAGAACGGTGAGTTGGTCGTTTTCGCCGGCGCTGGCGTTTCCATGGGCCCCCCGGCTGGACTCCCAAGTTACTGGTCACTCGCGAATGCGATTGCCGGCCAGCTCGGCGCCAAGCCTCTGGGCGAAAAGGAAACGACTCCCCCGGATCTGTTCCTGTCCCGCCTGAAGCGTGACGGGCACAACGTCCACAAGGTGGCCGGGAGCCTCATCCAGAGGGCTTGCACTCCTAACGAGTACCATAAGCTCATCCTTTGCCTGTTCCGGGACCCCGCAAAAATCCGGATCGTTACGAGCAACTTTGATCCGTTGTTTTCGAAGGCCGCAGTTGAGCTTGGGCTGCCGCTGCACACCTATGTCAGCCCGGCACTTCCGTTGGCCGAAGACTTCGTCGGCGCTGTCCACCTGCACGGTTCTTCGGCCGACTATCAGGCCGAGCGTATGGTCCTCACTTCTGACGATTTTGGCCAAGCCTACCTAACGCGGGGCTGGGCCCGGACTTTCCTGCTCGATCTTTACGCCCGTTACACGGTTCTCTTCGTTGGCTACAGCCATGCCGACGTCCCGCTGCAATACCTCGCATATGGGCTAAGAAGCACCGGGACGAAGCCCCGCTATGTCCTCGATTCCCAACCGCCGGAGATATGGGCGGACTTTGGCATTTCGCTGATACCGTACATTCTGGAGCCGGAGGGCGTGCCCGACCGGTACGTCAATCTGAAGATCGGGCTGCGCAAATGGGTGGCCGAAGTGGTACGCAAGCCACTAGAAATCGAAGAGCGTCTGGACCACATCCTGAGGAGTTCCGCGGCCCCTTCGGCCGCTGAGGAGGACTTTCTCCTGCGATCTTTGAAACTGGCGTCGTCTGCCGGACATTTCGTCTGCTACGCAAAAGGCACCGGTCTACGCTGGCTCGAGTGGCTTGACGGAAAAGGGGAGTTGCGAAGATACCTGCACCTCAGTGTCGCTGGCGCAGACCAAGCGGGACAAACAGTTGCACGTTGGATTGGCCGAGAGATTGTTCATTCGACGGAAGGCCGTGGTCTGCTTCTCATTGAACGCCACGAAGAACGAGTGGGCGACATCGTCTGGGACGCTATGGCATGGGAACTCGTCTATTCGGACGGTGGTTTGCTTCGGACCGAGGAAGGTCCGAAGTGGGTCGCGTTCCTCCTATCGTCTCCTCAGACCACCCGAAACACGTACCACCTTAATCTCCTACTCAAATCGGGTGCCAACCAGAAGCTCTGGGCCATTTGCTCCCGCGTCTTCGACGTTTTGACCATTCCGACGGTTAAACTATTCGAACTCCCTCCAATCGGGCCGGCTCGCCGCGGCGCGGATCTGGCGATCGCACTCCATGGCGATTTGCAGAATCTGGTTCTCACCTGGGAGGAAGCAATCGTGCCCGCTCTGCGTGAGATTGCGCCGCTCGTCGCGCCGATGCTCGAAGCCAAACTCAACCACGCTCACGACCTCGCCGTCTTGGCCGGAAACGCTGACTCGTTTCGAAATCCCGTCCTCTATACCCGTCAGAACATCGAGTTCGATGCCCATCCCACGTTCGCCCGAGGAGTCGATCTCCTCATAAACTTTTTTGCGCGGGTGCTGGAGTCGCTCGAATCCGCGCGCGATCGAGGCATGGATGATTGGGCCGACCGTTTGCTCCGCTCGTCCAATCCCATTCTGATCCGTTTCGGCCTGTTTGTCCTTCGCCGTTGCAAGTCCCTCGCGCCCACTGCAAAACTCTCTTGGCTCATCGACCGGTCACTCTTTTTTCCGCCTGCATACGGCGGGACTCGGGAAGTATACGAGGTGCTGATAGAGATTTATGCCTCTTTGGACTCCAAGGACCGGGAGAGGCTTTGGACCGGTCTCGAAGGCGCGCTTCCGTTGCCGGAAGATACATCCGATGAGGCGCCTCTTCGGCGTGAACAAATCGACAGGATCTGCTGGCACATTGCGAAAGGGAACTTATCCGACCCTGCTGCCCAAGCGGCGTGGACCCGGCTCGAAATCCGAAATGCACAGCTGGCCGGAAGCGAACCGTGGCTTCCGGGAGAATTCATGCGGGACGTCGCCGGGGCCGTCGGCGATCGAAGCCCGCTCTCGGTCACAAAGCTCCTTGCTGAATCGGCAGCGGCCCACCTCGACCTGATCCTCGAATACAGGGGCGAAAACTGGCCGAACCCAAACCGAGACGGACTCTTGGGGGCGTTGGCGGCGGCTGCGCGAGAAAATAAGACTTGGGGCGCAGAACTCATGCGTGGCCTGACCGAGAGGGAAGCCTGGAAAACTGATGTCTGGCGCACTCTTTTTTGGAGTTTCCGTTACTCCGACTTATCCCCCTCCGATCAGGAATGGTTTTTGCGGAGTGCCGCTCCACACCTGTCGGCTCACGCCGACAACGTCGATTCGCTTGGTCAATTCCTTTACCATGGCCAGACGGTGGAAGAGCTCCGTGCCATTGATCGGGTCGAGTTGAACCGGCGCATCGATTTCTCGGCCGTCTTATGGGCCTCGGCACGCGCGAGCGTGAAACTCAAGGAGACTGATCCGAAGAAAATCGAATGGCTAAATACCGCGATCAACCGTGCTCCCGGTTGGATTGCCGAATTCTGGCTTGTTAACCAACAGCTCGTGGCAGAAGCCACAACCGAGGGTGAACCGACCTGGCCGAATGCGGTTGCTCTTTGTGTCGGCCAAGTCGCTGCCGGAGAAACCGACGCCGATCTCCTTGCCCTTGCTGTCTTTACCTGCAGCATCACGTTTCTTCGCCGCAGCGCGCCCGCTTGGGTCCGCGACCAACTATACCGGTGCCTTGATTTCGGCGCCTTTGGAGCAAAAGCATGGGCTCCCTGGTCTAGCTTGCTGCAATACGCTTCCTTGAGCCGCGACGTTGCCATTGAACTCAAGGAACCCCTCCGGGCCGCTTTTGGCCAGCTTGCCGCGGCCCCTGATGATATAGCGAAAATGTTTCTCGTCAATGTGGCAGCGATCAGCGCCCACATGGTGTTCGACATCGAAGCGGACGGATGGCTGGAGGCATTTTTGCATACAATCACCCCCGCCCAACGGGCGGAATGGACTCGCGACTTAGCGCGAACAGTCAATCAGCTGCTTCCCGACGAGCGCCGCAAGTTATGGCAGAAATGGGCCAAGGCGTACTGGACCAAGCGGTCAGATCGCGGAATACCCACGATTGAACCGGCCGAATCGGAGGCGTTTCTCAGACTTGCGACTGCATTCCAGGAAGATTTTCCGCAGGCCGTCTCACTCCTCGTCAACCTGCCTGCGCCCTCGATCGCGCACTTTATTCCAACTGAGCTAGCGAAAGGAGAATTCCCGGCAGCCAACCCCGAAGCCTTCATGCAGGCAGTGAACTGGCTACTCGACGGGACGCACAGCCTTATCCTTCCCGACGAAGTGAAAAAGGTTTACGAACGTATGCCCCGACATCGAAGTCTCCTACCGCTCTGGGATGCCTTCTGTCAGAAGCTGTCGAAGCTGAACGTGCCGGAAGCACGAGATCTTCAGGCCATTGGTCAGACCTGGTTTAACGAGTAGAGTTGGACGACCACCGTCAAGGTGCTGGAGCCGAGCAAGCGAGGCACTTCGCCGCAACAGAGTAAACCGGGTTGCATCCGCAGGCTGAGCACACAGGAGCGAGCACCAGTCGTCGGCAGGCAATCCGATTGTGGAAGTCCCGGAGGGGTTCGTAGTTCCAGTGGGGGCCCTTGCAGATTTTCCGGTGACGTCGACCAACATCGCGACCTCACAGGCAAAATCGCCTGTTGACGAGATTCCTGACCCAGGAATCAGGCCATGCCAAGAGGACGGGTCGAGGATGCCGTGTAATTTTTGTATTTTTGGTCATACCAAAGTTGCGCTCCCCCACTTGCCATGAAATTGAACAGCGTGGGGGAGTTGAGTTGATCTGACTGATAGGTCGCAAACGACGTGGAAGCCGCGGCCCCTGTGCGCGTGTGTTTGTCATCGTCTCCATTGGGAAATTTCATTCTGTCACGAATGCAGTTTGGGCATTCTGGAAGCCCGCCAGCCACGACGGGGAAGTCGCCGTGAACCGGGCAGCGTATTTTCATGCCGAATGCTTCGCTTTTGAGATTCGAGCGGCAAACCTGTTTTGGGTCGACCTGGGACGGCAACCCGGAACACGTACTCGTGCCTTGCACGGAGCAGGTCTCCTGCCGCTCCAATCCGGATTTCGATCCCGGCGCCCGATTCCTGCCAAATTCCTGTCGTCCTGCGTGCCGCGAACTGCCGCGCCTTGCAACGAAACGGCAACGTTACCGAAATGTTCAAATTATGCCCGTCACCGTCTGGGCGACGGTTTCTCCTCTGAAAAATGAGCGACTGCCCGGCTCAGGCCCCACCGATTTCGACTCCCGGCGCTTGCACCAGCGCTTCGCAATGCGAAGCGCTGCCCGCCGAAGCCCACCGGGCGAAGGAGGGCTGAACGGCTCTCGACCAAACAAGTTTTGTTGTATTTTGCGGCTACCGATTGCGGAAATGTGGGCCCAGGCTGTCGTGAGGATCAAGTTAGATGCTTGTACGGGCTCGGCGCGTTATGTCTCTTACTCGATGTTTTGTGAATTCTTGCGGATTCGGGGCCGGACGTTTGTCCGATCGTAAGAACGCGGTTGTGCCGACCAATTGTCGAAGGAGCGGCCTTGGCTCCAACCTCCGGCGACCATTGACTATTGCGCAACTCTTTTGCGCCGCACTCGTGACGATGCCAAATAGCGTGTTCGCGCAAATTTACGCTTCTCATACTGGAGTTCCTTATTGGAGTGGCATCAGCGAAATCACCGCCTCTGGCGCCGGTGCGAACTCACTTTTTACGACCACAGCGGCCGCCCCGATACTGACTCAGCTTGAAAGCGTCCGGGGCATCGCGGTTTCGGGAACGAGAATGTTTGTCTTAGGGGACAGCGAAATTGGCGAATACACTACGTTGGGAACCACGGTGAACGCCTCGCTGATAACAGGGTTAACTAACGCATCTAGCATTGCGATCTCAGGAAACTATCTGTTTGTAACGAGTTACGGCCCCAGCAATGGCATGGGTTCAATTGGCGAATATACCACAACTGGGGCCACGGTGAACGCGACGCTGGTGTCGGGGTTGAACGCCCCCGACGGCATCGCAGTGTCGGGAAACAACCTCTTTGTCTCAAACCTTGGCCCTGCCGGCATAGATGGCAATCAACCCGGCCCCGGCACGATTGGCGAATACGCAACAACTGGGGTGGTGGAAAACGCGATGTTGGTGTCGGGACTGGTTGAACCCGTGGGAATAGCCGTATCGGGATCAAACCTATTTGTATTGTCCGAAGGCCCCGAGGACCTCATTGGTTATAACCAAGGTTCGATTGGCGAATATACCACAACTGGGGCTGCGGTGAACGCGACGCTGGTGTCGGGGTTGAATGAGCCAGCGAGCATCGCGGTGTTAGGGACGGACTTGTTCGTGACGTATGGAAGTTCGATTACCCAAATTACGACATCGGGCGCGACTGTAGGCTATACAGCTTTCGAGGGCGGTGGCGCCATCACAGTCGCCGACCCGTCGTTTACCGTCCAACCCATGCCCGTCACTATGGCGGCCGGACAGACTGCGTCATTCTACGCTGCTGCAATCGGCAACAGCGCCGTCACTTATCAATGGGAGTTGAATGGCGTTCCGATCGCGGGCGCTACGGACCAGTATTTGGAGGTGGCAAACGTTTCACCTAGCAATGTGGGCTCCTACACCTGCATTGCCACAGACGCAGCTGGCTCCACGGCTTCCTCGATGGCCTTGTTGGCCCTAAGCACTTCGACCGATTTAAGTCGGATCATCAATCTCTCTGTGCGGGCAAAGTGTGGAACCGGCTCGTCCGATCTCGTGGCCGGCTTTATCCTTGGTGGATCGGGCAACGACGGCTCTGCGAAGCCGTTGCTTGTCCGCGCCGTTGGCCCGGAGTTGTCCGAGTTCGAGGTGCCGGGCGTTCTTCCGGACCCAAGTTTGCTGGTCTACAATACGACGATCAATCCCGCTGTTGCGGTGGCGCACAACACCGGCTGGAGTTCAACGCCGGCCAATGAAGACCGCGTGATTGCCGCCGATAGTCAGACGGGCGCGTTTCCCCTGTCAGTTGGCAGCTTAAGTTCCGCCTTGGTCGCCGAACTCGCCCCAGCTGCTTATACCGCCAATATCGCCGGCGTTTCCGGCGACACGGGAATTGCGTTGGCGGAAGTTTACGATACGACGACCGGCTTCACTCCGACGAGCCCACGCCTGATTAACGTTTCCGCCCGGGCGAATGTGACGCCGGACGCCGGCGCCTTGATCGCCGGTTTCGTCGTCGGTGGCAGCACCGACAAAACGGTACTCATCCGAGGCACCGGCCCTGGACTGGGTGCTGCCCCGTTCAATATTCCCAACGTGCTCAGTGCCCCTACGCTAACTGTTTACTCGACGACCGGCGGAAATGACACGCTCCTTGCCTACAACGCTGGTTGGGGCGGCGACGCCGTGCTGGCCCAGGTGGCCAGCCAAGTTTACGCCTTCCCGCAGAATGCAACCAGCGCTGACTGCGCGGTCCTGTTAACGCTTCCGCCCGGCCTCTACACAGCGAATTTGAACTCCGGCGACGGCACAACCGGGATCGCCTTGGTCGAGGTTTACGAAGTTCCGTGAGCTTGTCCGTTGCTTCGGAATGGGACGGAAAAACTTCTGCCTAATTCCTGTCAACATTCGTGACGCATTGTGCTGCATCTTGTAATAATCCGGGTGGGCTGGCGAGGAGTCGTTGCAAACGGCTGTTCTGCTCGCGATCGAGCCAATCGGAGCGGGTGCGCATTAAACTCAGCTGCCCACGATCTTCGCTGTGCCTGTTCGATCGCCATCCAAATGCACGACGGCGCCGGGCTGTCGTTGTAGTCGATCCCGGTCTCAGCGATGGCGCGCCGGAGCTTGGCCTCACTTATGCCTCGGCCAGGCGGATTGAGAAACAAAGGGTACATGACCCCTTCGGCGGTTCCTTCACGGGCGTGAGTTTTCCCGCGCCGCGGCCATCCCGCTATTGGTCTGCCGTGGGAGCCGAGCAGTTGGTGCAGGCCGCGGTGCTGGAATTGAGGCATCAAGACCCTCAGGTCTTCCTCGCACTCTGGCTCTGCTTCTGGGGAGGGCTTCGCAAGAAGGAAGCGGACCTGCTCACCTGGGACCAGGTCGACAGCGCCAACCGCAAGATCCACGTACGTCGGACCCAGTACTTCAACGTGAAGACCGAAGAGAGCGAACGGGATATCGACCTGCCCGCCGGCGTGATGGACGTCTTGATGTCGTTTCGCGGGGCAAAACCGCACTTCGTGCTCGAGGGCAACGCGCCTCGGCCCAATTCGGAGTGGTACCACTATCGGGCTGAGCCGACGTGGCGCCGCCTGATTGCCTGGCTTCGCTCAAAAGGGATCACGGAGCAAAAAGCCGTCCACGTGCTTCGCAAGGAGTCCGGTTCCTTGATCGCTCGTCAGTATGGGATCGAGGCCGCGCGGTACCACCTGGGGCACCGGGACATTTCAACGACGTCCAGGCACTACGTCACCAAGCTCGGGCGTTACGAGATCACCCTCGACCACCCGACCCCGGCGCGAACCACGCCCGCCGGCGGCCCGGCGCCGTCAGCAGATTGACACAATTCCGGTCTGGGCATGCGGTCGCGTGACCGGTACCACAGGTTACCCCATGGCCCAATTCGCCTGCGCCCGTTGGCTTCCGTTTTGTGGCGCCCTCATCTCGGTCTCGGCGCTCTTCGGAGTGTCCGCTTGCGCCAAACGATCCGACGTGGATGAACTGAGGGCAAAGGTGGAGTCGCTCACCTCTGATCTTCAAGAATCACGCGCGCATGCTTCCCAGTTGGAAGACGGGATGGGGAAACTGCAGTCAGAAATGGAAGCGTGCGACCGGCGATTGAAATCAATGCAAAGCGAACTCGTCGAACTCGATGCGAGTACCGCATTTTTCCGCAGGAGGATTTTAGGCATCGAGAAAGACCTCGATCACCTCGGTGGCAAGGTTGACATCAATCTCTCAACGCGGCTGCAGAATCTGGAGAGTGTCGTTTACGACAAAGCCGCCAGCCACCAGGAACTTCAAGATTGGGTCGCCTTGAATCATGTTCTCGAGGACGTCTATGGCGACCGCATCGACCTCGACCACTTCCTGGACGATACCGATGGGATGGGGCCGCTACTACCGAGAATTGAGCGAATCGAGCATGTTCTTCAAATAGTCGTTCCGGTCGCAACCCCGTGATCGGTCGTGAAGCGTCCGATCGCTCAGACACTCCTTCCGCCCGCCGAGCAGTGGCAATGGCTCAACCAGCACATCCCACATAGGATCCGTGCGGTTCTTCCTGGAATCGGGATGCCGGCGCCATGGACCATGCCAGTACCGCTTTCGCCATATATCGTTCCCGTGCGTTCGATCGCGAACAGCGTCCACGAAGGCCGCCACAGCGCGCTTCGGTGGCTCGTCTTTTTCGTCGGCATCATGGCCAAGAAGGACCACACGCCGACTAAATCGTACTACACCGACGATGACCGGGAAGTGTGGATCGAACGATTTCACGGCGGCAAATGCGTGGACCCCGCGTCGCCCGAGGGTGTCGAGCTGGCTCTGGCATACAATGCCTGCACCCAGGCAACTGGGCACCCGACGCGGGACACGAATCACCCGGACATCCGCGAGGCGGCGATGGCCCGAGCCTTGGGCATCATCATCCCGCACCTCGACCGCACGATCTACGCGGCCAAGGGTCTGCGGCTACGCGATTGCACGATCAGGATGGATGACGGGCCAAAGTACCTCACGCCGCCCTGAGTCATGTCAAAGCCGCCGGGCCCGGCCCTGGCTCACCAACGCCAGCATGACCTGCTCCGCATCTGAACCTTCGGGTACGGCCACGCCATTTTCGTAGAACAAGGCCAGCCCCAGCTCAGCTTCCGTCGCCCTGGACAAGAGCTCGATTGGCTCCCGGCCTTCAGCGATCGCCACAAAACGCGCGCAGCCAGGACCGCCGATGATCGCGACGGTGAAGACCCGCCCGCGGGCGCCTATCTGAAAAGGCGGCATCGGTTCGTGCAGCCGCAGGCACCTCCGAAAGACCGGCGGGACGGGATTTTCCTTTGGTGCCATTTGGTGGCCACCCTGGCGACGCCGGCCAGCCCGTCAGGGTGACCAATTGGTTACATTGCGCCCCGGGTGTGAGGAACGTGTGGTGCCTGGTAACAGGCACTCAGAGCGCTGCGGGTGGCCCGAAAATAGGCTCCAGCGGTAAAACGAGGTTTCGTCGTACTATACCGGTATGCCATCTGACCCACTCCTTGACCTGATTGAATTGACGATCACCTGCCCGGTACTGGCCTCGGCGCGGAGTTCTGCCAAATTGAAAAAGAAGATGCGCTTCATGCGCATGTGCCTGCGGCGGCTGCCTCCGGTCAGCCGGCGAAAGTACGTCCGGCATTCCCTGCGGGGAGGTCCCTCGCGCCGAGCAGTCGTGGCGATGCTGCGGCTGGAGGGGTTCCTGTCGTTCGACGACATTCTGCGGCTTCTTTCACCTTTCATCTGACACGGGCAAGAACTGGCGCCCCAAGGCGCGGCAAGTTCAAGGCCACTATGGACCTGAGCTTGAGAATGGACGGGTGGGTGGATAACTCTCGCCTGCCATGCAACTGTTTCCCGGCAAGGCGCCCAACCAGCTTGTTCTCGCCGACCTCCAGACTTTGACCGTCCAGGAAGGGCGGACAGTGGAATATAAGCGAGAATTGCCGGCTGGAGGTGACGGCCGCGAGGAATCTCGCAGTCGTATCGCGGCTACAATCTGTTCTTTTGCGAACACCGTTGGCGGCACGCTGCTAATCGGGTTGGAGGCGAAGGATGGTGTGCCGGTTGCGGTGGCGCCGCTGGCGGGCCAAAAGTCAGACAAGGTCCTGCAACTCCTAGAATCGATCGCGAAAGATAAGATTCAACCATCGGTCCGCGCGTTGATCGCCGCCGTAGAGACTGAGTCGGGTCCCATTGCGGTTGTGGAGGTTCCGAAAACCTGGGGCGCGCTCCATGCCGTCAGGAGTGGCAGCTCGTACACGGTCTATGCCCGCACGTCGGCCGGAAATATGCCGTTGGACTTTGGAGAGATCCGATCTCGAATTCTCGGCGCTGAGACGGCGGTCGACGCTGCGAAACAATTCCGGGACCGCCGGATCCACCAGATCGTTACCGGCAATTTTGGATTCAATGTTGATCCGGGCCCGGCAGTAGTAGTTCACGTCTGTCCGCTCGAAGGTTTCACTCCTGGGTACTCGGTGCCGCTCGATCGGGCAAAGATGTCGTCCACGAGTCGTGTTCCTTTGCTCGCCGAGGGCGGAGCAAATGAAGGCCCGACGCTCAACGGTTATTTGCGATACCGCGCGATGGGAGCCGGCCCGGTGGCCAGTTATTCGGAGCTCTATCGAAATGGATGCCTCGAGGCGGTCTGGGCCAACGCGACCCATCTTGCTCCCGGAGCGGACCATCGCTACCTTTCGAGTCGGCCTCTGGTGGGATCACTCCACGACATGATCGTGGGAACGTTTTCGCTCTATCGGGCGCTGGAGGTGAATCCGCCTTTGGCCTTGATGGTTACGCTTACCGGTATGGATGGAATCGAACTCGACCCGGGCAGCCACCATCTCGATCGGGTCATGTTGAGAGTCCGGAATGACCTAGTGGCTCTGCCTGAGACCCTCATTGAGGACTTGGACGTCTCGCCGGCCCGCATTCTCAGGCCGCTGATGAACGTCGTTTGGAACGCCTGGGGTTATCAATTTTGCCCGCACTTCGACAAGGATGGCAATTTGGCGATCAAGAAGAGTTGGGAGTAGGCGGCAGCGCAACTTGGCTGCCATCGTTAAACCGCTGCAGGCTGGTACATGCGGGACGTTCCGCCCTCGCTGAGTGAGTTACGATCCCGTCCGAGCCCGCTCGCTCGCACCGCAGATGAATCGGGGGCCCGGGCTTTCGTAATCGTCAATGCCGGCCTCGGCGATGTCGCGCTTGAGCTTTTGTTCTCGTTGGACGCCTGGCCAACACCCAGAAGCCGACGACACCACGTTCCTGAGCAGTCAGCCGCTAGCTCGGGCTCCCGACGATCTCATGGATTCCCAAGTCGAAGGTCCGACGGCCGATGGTGACGGTCTTGGGAAACGGCCCCGCGATTTTGTGGAGTGCCATGTCGCCCACGATTCCACCGACCTGGGACAAATGCTGGCCTCGCCAGCGGGCTGGATTGACTATCGTTGCCGCGCTCGCTGGCGCTGATCACGGTGAAGACCGGCTTTCACGTTGAGCGCAGCCGGGAGCGCCCCTACGCATATGGGTGATGCCGCACCCAAAGCACACCGTGTTTTACGCCTGGCAAAGCGACACGCCTGGACCGGTTGGTCGCACTTTTATCGAAAAGGCTCTGAATAAAGCGCTCGAGCGGTTGCGCGACGACAGCACCGTTGAGCCCGCCGACCGCCCCGAGGCCGAGGTTGATCGAGATACCCGGGGGGTCGCCGGCTCGCCGCCGATCGCCGCCACAATTTTAGCCAAGGTCGACCGCTGCAGCGTTTTCGTCGGCGACTTGACGTTTGTTGGACAGTCGATCGATGGGGTGAGGGAGGGCGATACGCGCTTCTTTCCGAATCCAAACGTTCAATTGGAATACGGCTATGCGCTCAAAGCCCGCGGCAATGAGCGGATCGTGGCCGTGATGAACACGGCGTACGGACCGAGTGAACCGCTGGCGCACCTGCCCTTTGATATGAAACACCTGAGGGCGCCCATCTTTTACAGTTTGCGGGCTGACGCGGCGCCCCCGGCTCGAGCCAGGGTCCTGGAAGACCTCGCGAAGCAGTTGGCCGAACGCTTAGGCCCCTGTTTGAAGGTAGCGCGCTCTGAGGATACGAATGCCGCTCCGCCTGGTTTCGTTCGGACCTCCATCGCCGATCCGGTCGAATACTTCGCGAGCGTGGCCCAATTCCTACCTCCGCAGAGATTCCCCTGGGACGAACAGGATGTGCAATTCGTACTGAAGAAGAAATCGTCCGTCTATCTTCGCCTGGCGCCGGTCTCTGCGGTAGCCGCACTGGACTCCGAGTCGGCCGCCGTGAGATTGATGGAGAAGGGACTACTTCGACCCATGGGCATGGAATTGACGGGCTTTAACCATATCCGGAACGGGCTGGGAGCCCTGGCCTTCTGTCCCTCTGGAACCGAAGTCTACAGCTTCACACAGCTTTTTCTTTCCTGCGAATTGATGGGGGTCGACCTGAAGCTCACCCATTCTATGCCAGTCGGCGGACGAAGCGGTGCGGTGTCGATCGACGCCTTGGAGCGTTCTTGCCTCAATGCGCTGATTGCCTTCGCACGGTTTTATCAGACTTCGCTGCCCATTTCCTTTCCGTGGCAGCTCGAGTGCGGGCTATCCGGCGTCTATGACCACTGTCTTTCATTCGAGAACCGCGGCTTGGGACGCGTCCTAAAAGGCGGCATTTCCAAGTCGGCTACCATTGTCGATCTTGTATCCCCGGTGGAGATTCTGCGGCCGTTCTTCAATAATGTATGGGATGCTGCTGGCGTAGAGCGGCCCTTGGATCGGGATGCACTTCTGAGCCGTGTGGCCTCGCACTACCAGGCGGCCCTGGGCTAGGGCCATCGCAAGACCACCGGGGCCGCGAGGCGGGAGACTGGCGGAAGCAGTCGATCGATACCGGCTGAAAGCCCAAACAAAGGGCAGAAAACTGGGAAAAAGGGCAGAGGAGCGAGGTGGGGTGCATCGGTCCGCCGCCGGCCAACCAGGTGACCATGCCAGCGTCCGTCACGGCACCGTAACGAAATTAGAAAATTCCGCCGCCTGACTCGGTTTCGTCATCCTCGATGGCATCAGTCACCAGGTGAAGGATGCGGCCAGCAATGCCATCGGTATCGAATGCTTCTCCAGAATCTTCCTCCGTCCACATCACCTGATCCTGCTTCAGGACTCCCGGGCGAAACACCTTGGTGCTCAAAACTGTCGGCTGGCCCACCTGCCCAAAATCCCCGACATTTCTGCGGCCGATTTTCAATTCGAGGAACGTCGTCCTCGCTGAATTCGCATACAAATCGAGAAGGCTGAGTTGGAATGCGAGCATTCGCACCGTGGTAGCGGTCAAATGCGATTCATCGCGGTGGCCGATCCGGAATGAAAATCCCTGAGTCTGCGCTGCCACCCGCTCCATCCGCTCCACCGCAGCGCCAACTGCAGATTGGAATGCTTTCATGATCAACCGAGCGCCTCCTTCGGAATCAAGGATCCTTTGCGAATCGGCCTTGGCCTTGCGGCCGCGGCCCAGTTGAAGGAGACGGGCTTCTTCTTGTCCGAGAGCGCCTGACTGGCGGACTCGCTGCGATGAATCCGCGCCGGCTTCAATGGCGGCGACCACCTCCTCAATCCCGTGCTCAGCGCGGGCTGCATATCTGTCAACCAGCAGGGGCGCTTGTTGGGCGACCGTCGCCTGATCGACACCCTTCCAGACCGGGAGGATCACCTTTCGCTCTTTGGTCTCCATCGAGAGCATCGCCCGCACCTCCTTCTGGGGCCAATCCTTGGAAAAAAACGCGTGGCTCAGCACGACGACTCCGAAATCGGAGCTCGAGAGCCCGTGGCTGATCTTTCCCGCGATACTGTCCCCCATTTTGATCTCATATTCGTCATACCAGACTTGATGACCTGCCTTTCGAAGTGCCTCCGCCAGGGGGCGAACGAATTCCGCTTTGTCCTCTGACGCGTGGCAAATAAAGAGCTTGGCGGTCGGCATGGTTGGGGTTTGACGAGGCTAATCTTGCGAAGGTGAGGCGGGCAAGAATTCTGGTCCGGACCGCGGGCCTCCAGCAGCCGTTTCCTTGCAAATATTCCGTAACATCGGAGTCCCCTCGATCGTCGACTCCCGGATCGGCAATCTGGGCCAGTAGCCGGGCCTGCGAACCAGCTTCCGCCAAGACAAAACCCCGCGCGGCTACGCTCCTGGGCAATCAGGCGCCAAGTGGCGGAACCGGGCGTTTCAGAAATGGAAATCTCGAAAATCGGGCCTTGCGCGGTCTCAACGGAGAGCGGCGGCTGCACACGAATTCGATGAAAAGCTATCGGCTGAGTCTGCCCGACAACCTGGGACATTCGCGGAGCCCGCCTCCGGTTCAACTGGAACCTTCAAGTGATGCGTTTGATTTCGAGCCTGAAGTCGCTGGGAGAGAGTGTCGCTTGAGCGACCTGGACGTGTCGCAGGTGCGGCTCACTCAAGAGCTCGAGGACTTCGTCTTTAGTCGCCTGAGCGGTTCGGACACCGAAGATCACCCGGCGAATGATTCGGGCCATGTTCATTTTGCCGTCTGCGTCGTGGATGCCGTGCAGCAGTTGAAAAAGTGAGATCTCTTGGTCGCCAACTCTGGTTTTGATGGCCACTCCCTTTTCTAGGAATGGATCGAGGGGGGCCATAAATCGCCATTCCTTCTCGTCACCCCAAGCGAGGTGCGACTTCATAGCGGTCCATCGGCGCATGAGCTGCCACATCTTCGTGTCGGTCCAGTCTTCGAACTCTTCGAGTTTGGCCTGAACCCGCGCAGGACAATATTCCACGGGGAAGAGGACCTTCTGCATGGAGAGGCCAAGCATCATCCCGTGCTTGCCGTCGTATTCAATCGCCACGCCACGGTGATGGTCGGAATAGTGCGACCAGTGCCGGATGCCAAGCTCTCCACAAAGATCGTCCTCTTCAAATGCGGCAAAACAGCAAACGCCGAGTGCTTCCCGGAACGTGTCGCCTATGGCGTTGATCGATTTCCGTGCGTACTCGGGTATATGTTCGGGCGCAGACAAGACTCCTGCTGTCACGTGGGCCAAGAGCTTGGCCTCGTCCGCACTTCCTCGTTGCCGATTGCCGGACGCTTTGCGGGGAAGCCCGTTGGGGGCCATCAGACTGCGTACAACTGCGTCGGCGTTGAGATCGGCGGCGGCAATTCCCGGCAGGATCTCAAACGGATCGTTGAAGTCCTCGGGCCGAGTCAGCTTGATGGTTAGATCGCGAAGAGCGCTCACGCCTCCGAGGGCCCCGCTAAACCGGTAAAGACTTGGAGGTGGCAGATGGACAGGGAAGTCGGCCAGTGCCCGAGTGAAGGCGTCGGGCTCGGGTGCCATGATCGTTGCTGGAGTCATTCCCGGATGCTGTGCGGCGGGGAGCCCTGGAGGAAAGCGGGAATCGTTGGGTTTCTCCGTGACCGCTGGTTGCCCGCCTGCCTGCCGTGGCAGCCAACGTCGCCGGCGTGGAGGGCCTTGTACTGCGGCGTCGGTGATGTCGGCCCGCAAAAGCCAATACTTTGGCCGTCGTGTCGTTTCGTGGCAGGAAGTGGCAGATTGACATCCCGGAAAGTGCGAAGGATTGTTAACCGCCCTCGAATGAATGCGTCCGATGAATCCACCCTCGTTTCGGGTACGGTACCGCTCTTGTATTTCAACGGCTTTGGGACGGGGTTGGGAGCCATTGATCTTTCGCTGTTTCTGTTGGTTAACCAGGCGACACAACTTGAACTTAAGATGACCTATACCACGGCGAAGGGGCTGGCAGCTGCTTTGCAAGAAGTCGTCGCGAAATACGAGAGTCTTTCAGGGCAAGCAGTGCCCATCGGTTCGGATTTGACCAAAGAGATATCGCGGCGGAGCCAAAAGAGCCTTCAATCAGTCGCGACTGCTTAGCATGGTTTTTGCCGACGAACATTGGGTCGTAACGCTCGAAATCCCGGGCGATAAGACTATCGAGAAGATTCGTGCTTTCGCGAATTTCCCGGCCGGGTGGCATCATGGCCGCGGCCGGCCCTTTGCGGCACAGACGATCTCGGACGCCATCGAATTAGTATCGTCAGTGTTGATCCTGAAAAACTCCGAACAGAGCGACGCTTTTCCGGGGACCAACGGCGAGATCGCCCTCCGCTTTTATGAGGGTTCAGACGTCCATGAATTTACGATTGAGCGGACTGGTCGTGTTGAATACGCCCACGAAGTTGATGGAGTGGATCAGGGAGATCCAATTCTGGCGCCTTCCGTGGGGCCTGTGAATCGCCTTGCGAGCATAATCCCATGGCTGTCCTCCTCCACATCCTTTCGAACTGGCACTATGACCCTAGGAAAAAGCGGTTTGTCAGTTTGGCCTTCAAGCCAAGCGATGATGACGGCGGAGTTTCTTCGGTCGGCGAAGAATGTGTTGCAGCCAGGAACGTATCGATCTGCGCGCACCTCCGCGAGTTCTACCCAAGTCTATTCGAAGAACCTCTCATCTTCCTTCGATTTGAGACAGAAGAACTTCCGCCTGGATGCAGCTTAAGCTGGTTTCAATCCGAATCGGGGGATGACTGTCACGTGAATGTGATGGGATTGACCAAAAGAACGGGCAAGGCGTTTTTAGCAACTCACGAGCTATTCGCAGGAAGCATACGAGTCTGCGACGGCAACTCGGAGCGGGGGATCACAGAACACGACTTACCTGCACCTCCGACGATCGAGAGTCCTGAGGCGTAGCATAGGAAAGTGATGTGCCGGGTGGCGACCCCGGACCGCGATCGTCTGGCAGGTGTGGCAGAAGCGATTTCCGCTCCGAGCCGATTTTCGTTCCCGGCGTGAAATTCCTGTCTGATTCCTGGCGTACTGCGCGCAGCGAACTGCCATACCTTGCCACGAAACGTCAAGGTTGACGAAATGCTCAAGACCAACCTGCCACCGTCTGAAACTCGGTTTCTCCTCTGAAAAATGACGTTTCCTTCGACTAGCGCCCGACCGATTTCGACTCCCGGCGCTTGCACCAGCGCTTCGGAATCCGAAGCGCTGCGGCTCCAACGAGGTTCTCGGTCTACGGGGCTACTCTCGGCGTTGCGACCGCGTGAGTCGACACTTGGGGCTTGGTCGCACCACGAACAATAGAAGAGGGAAAGCAAGCGAAAAGATTGCCGCCGATTCCAAGTATGAGGCAAATGAACATTAGGGTGCGCGTGCTGGTGAAGCGTGGTGTCCATCGGCTTTCGGAGTGATGGAGGGAATGATTGAAAGAATAGCCCGGGACTCCTGATCCCATTTCTACCTTGGTCATGACGTTTCTGGCCTCGCTGGCAAAATGGGCGAAGCGGCGATAGGCAATAAAAAGAACAGAACCCAAGAATGAGGCTCCGAGGTGAAGCGCAACGGGATTGAACCCATTTGGATCGGGTCCCTTTACTAGAGGATAAAAAAGCATCGCGAACATCCCCGCGATCAAACTCAATGAAACCGTATCGCTGTGCTTATACTGCTCCCAGGCGTTGGCGTAAATTGCGGTTGGAAACTTACACTCGGACGCAAATAGGGGAACATCCACCCAGGTGCGCCGAAGGGCTTCACTCTTTATCCGCTCAATTTTCTGCTCACGGATTAGATCGATATCTGTGGGATTTTTTGCCGCAATGAACTCCACGTTCCGGTCCCGAAAGACGAGCTTTGCAGCGAGCGTCACTCTCTCGAGGTGAAACTGAGAAGTGACGATGACAATTCTTTCTATTCCTTCTTTGAGCGCAAAACGCCGTACCGCAAACAGGTCGTCCAGCGTGAAAGAGGTCGGAGTTCCTTTCCAACCCGCGTTGCAGACGAGTCCTTGGCTGACAATCAGCGCCTGCATATGTTCGGCCATCAGCGCAAAGTGGGGGCGATTTGAATCGTTGAATTTTCCGAATGCGCCGGTCGTGACGATCCACGAAAATGTCCGACTTCGGAGAACGTCCACCGCCGCTGCGCAGCGGCGCTTCGCTCCGTCAGACAACGTTCCTTGGAGACTGATGTAGCCAAGCACCACCAGCATTGGCTCGTTTGTGGCCATGATGGATTCGTTTAAGAACCAGTTATCGCCGGTGTCAATTTCCTGCAACGGCTTGTTCTCGCCAAGGTGCCGACAGTCGGGCTCGTAGCGTGAATTTCCGCGATTGGCCATACTGGGCCGATAGTTGCTGCCGTGATCACAGCTCTTGAGGGGCGACAGCGCATGGGCTGGAGCCCATCCCTCGATACAAAGATTGGGGAAGCAGTGTCGGCTCTTCAGCACCTCTATAGCCGAGGAGCAAGCGGCGCGGACGCCGCTTCCACGATTGAGAGGGCAACCTTGCAATAACGACTGGCAGGGTTTTCGTTGGGGAGTCGAATAGAGCTCTCATTTTCCCATGTCACAGCCTTTGCCTGATCCCGAGCTTTCGCCGGAAATGCGGCAAATGTCTGACATCATGGAGAGAATCATTCGCCACCAGGAGGGTCAGCCCTCGAAGCGCGCAGTTACTCTCAGTGAGGTGACAAAAGCAGGCGTGCTTTCGGATGAGGATCGCGCGTTCCTCAAGGACAACGCGGTGCGTTACACGCCCGCCTCCTTGGAAATCGGCGAGCGCGTCCCGGGCATGTCGTTCATCGACGGTTCGGGAAAGGTCTTCGGCGTCAGCGTAGTAACGCAGCAAAACCTTCACGAGGATCCGCTTGACGAACAGGTCGCCCGTCAACTTGCGTTTTTGCGCAAATGCCTCGACGCCGCGAGGCCGAAGGCAGGGCGCGATGGCCACGTCAGCGCGGCGCAGCTTCTCGCGGGCGCTGTCGCCGTCGCCCAAGCGTCCTACGGCGCGAACGCCGCCGCTGAACTCCGCGCACTGGGCGTCGATTCCTCCCGGGCTCTCGGTGAGATCCTGTTCAAGCTGATTGACACCGGTTATTTCTCCAAGCGCCCCGAAGACCGGATCGAAGATTTCGACATTCGAGGCCCTCTCGACGAGCTCTTGGCGGAGCGTTCGTCGCAGGTTTTCAGCCACGTAGTTCGCCGGCGTTTAAGACTCAATCTGGCTGATCGGAATGATCGGCGCGATCGACGTGTACTTCGAGAGAAACAATAGGGACAGGCTACTGTTCGTAGCAAGGGCGGCGGCAAGATCGGTGAGCTGATTTCGATTCCCGTTCGCGGGACACTGCCGCCAGCGGCATGGCATACAAGGCGGATCCAACATATTGGCACCAAGAGTATTCAATTACCTTTCCCCTGTCCCCCTCTCGGCCGGGACTCGATGAGGCGAACCCGCAAAACGTCTCGTCCTTACAGGCATTTCCGAAGACGGCGGGACGTAACAGCTCGACTTCTCCAAAGATCGGCGGGCGGAGTGGTTTCCGGTTGTCGTAACGCCGGTCCCGGCGTGGAGGCCGCGGCGTCGGGCTTGCTCTCAGGCGCCGGGTTAATACGTTTATGATCATGATTTCTTCCGACCTTTCCCGGACTGCACTGGGCCTGCCGCCTGAGGAGCGCCTCGAGCTTGCCCGCCGACTGGTCGAGAGCGTCGTTGAACCGGCTGGCGTCACTGATGCGTTCAAAGAGGGGATCCGGCGAATCGAAGAAGTGGTGGCTGGTCGGATGGGGGGGCTGACTCAGGATCAGTATCGCGCCGCTTTGGGGTGAAGGTTCTTTTTCACCCTGAGTTTGCGGCCGATCAGCGTAAGTTCAGACCTCCTGACATAGGCGGGGCCAGTTTTTGTGTTTTTCAGAGGGCCGATCGGATTTGAAGCGGTGACGTGGGGTGCGGACCAAACCTGTCCGCTTTTTTGATCCGGC
Source organism: Occallatibacter sp. (assembly GCA_036489735.1). GTDB lineage: Bacteria > Acidobacteriota > Terriglobia > Terriglobales > Acidobacteriaceae > Telmatobacter. The sequence goes on from DASXFF010000201.1 coordinate 24,685, forward strand.
GCGGGT
>DASXFF010000121.1:0-16247 GCA_036489735.1 Occallatibacter sp.
GCGCGCCGGGAGTGGCCTGGCGCAGTTCCATATGCAGATCGGGCGCGCCGGGGGCCGTGAGGCGCACGTTGCCGTTGCTGTCTTCCGCCTGGAAGCCAAGATCGCTATAAAACTCTTTCATCGCGGCGCCATCACGCACGGGCAAATCGATTCCCATGAGCTCATTGGAAATGCGTCCGGAGCCAAGGTGCTGCCCAATGTCGAGCGTGTGACGCGAGCCCGGCAAGTATTGCGTAAACTGGGTCACGCCGTGCTCGGGATCGTTGACGGAAGAGACGAGATTTCCGGCGGCGGCCTTGCGCACAGGCGTCGGATTGAGGCCTTGAGTGGCGTAGTAGTGCTGAAGTGCGTTCAAATCGCCGGCTTCGTAACAAATATGCATCCAGCCCAGAGGCTGCGACCGATCTGTCTGCGGATACAGTTCAATAAACTCATGGTCGTTGATCTTGATGAAGGCTTCGGTGGTCTTGCCATAAGTCAGCGTGAAAGCCTCTTGGTAGCCCAGCTTGCCGAAGAAAACGATCTCGCGATCAAGGTCGCTTACGCGAAAAGCTACATTGGCGATTCCCGTCACCCCTTGATTAGGAGGGGGCGGCTGCGCGATAGAAATCGCGGAGCACCCCAGCGCGATGGCCACGGACGAGCACAAGCTGAATTTCAATGACTTTCTCAAAAAAACCTCCAGGGACCCCGTGAGGGCGATACGCAAGACAAAGAGGAAAAGTGAAACAAGCGCAGGCAAAGGCGCGCCAGGAATGAGTGCTCGGCAGATCGAATCTCTTACGCGCCGTTCTCCTTAAGAGAGCAGTGCCTTCCACGCCGTCGAATTCTCCACATACATTCCTGATCCGGTCTAGGCGTAATCCTGGCGATAAGGGGTGAAGATGTCGAGAACCTCGGAGGGTTCAAGTGCTGAGGCCTCGTGTTCTATGCCGCCGTCGATCACGATACTATCGCCGGCGCGCATCTCCCAGCTCTTGCCCTGGGCCTGAAAGAGTATGTGGCCGCTGACTACATAAACCATTTGATGATGCGGATGGCTGTGCCGCGCGCCTCGCCAGCCTTTTTCAAAGGTGTGACGCACCAGCATCAGATGCGGGTTGTACGCCAGCACCTGCCGCACCATGCCCGATTCCGGTGAAGTGGCCGGTATGCCCTTGATTGCTTTGTAGATGACTCCGGGATCGCTCATGCATTCTCCAGGGCTCGTGACTCGTATCTTACCGTCCGTCGATCAACTTCCACTGAAGGCGTCCGCAGTCCCTGCCTCACATTTCGGAACCGGGGATCCGCCCACGGCCCTCCACCGTTCACCGGTTCATCCAGCCTCCATCCACCACCAGGATGTGGCCGTGAACGTAGTTGCTGGCCGCGGAAGCAAGAAACACGGCCGCGCCTGCCAGGTCTTTCGGTTGGCCCCATCGTCCGGCGGGAATGCGCTCCAGGATCTGCCTCGCCCGCTCGGGATTGTTGCGCAGCGCCTCGGTGTTGTCTGTATCCATGTAACCGGGCGCAATGGCGTTGACGTTGATGCCCTTCGATGCCCACTCATTTGCAAACGCCTTTGTCAGCTGGCCCACGCCGCCCTTGGCCGCCGCATAGGAAGGCACGAGAATTCCGCCCTGAAACGTGAGCAGCGAGGCGATGTTGATGATTTTGCCTGCACCGCGCTTGAGCATATGCCGGCCGGCTTGCTGGGTGAGCCGAAAAACACTGCTCAGATCGACGTCGATCACCGCCTTCCAATCGTCTTCAGAATGCTCGGCTGCCGGCGCTCGGCGAATGATGCCCGCGTTGTTCACCAATATGTCGATGGCTCCGAAGTGCTCCACCGTCTCCTCAACGAGACGCGCGCACACCGCAGCATCGCCGACGTCACCAACCAGAGCAATGGCATCGGCGCCAGGAGCGCGCACTTTTTGCTGGGCGGCTTCAGGACGAGATCTCGATCCATGCACCGCCACGTTCGCGCCCGCCTCCGCCAGGGCAATGGCGATCCCCAGGCCCAATCCACGCGATGAGCCCGTGACCAGAGCGGATTTTCCCTTGAGGCTGAACTGGTCGAGGATGCTTTCTGTGCGTGTCAGGGCTTCATTCCTTTCCAGACTGATTCAGCCGGCAGTCCTGGCTGCCTTTATTATCGGCGAGCGAAATGGGGAATGACGAAGTCAAGCGCGCAAATTGGCGTCACTCAGAAGCGGCTCGGGTTTGAAGCCGCGCTCAATCGCCATAAGTCCCGCCCTCAAAAAGCCCAACGTATGCGCCATGCCTGCGTGCCACGGCGCCGAACAGGTCATCTGCGGTGCATGATCGGGAATAACCACGCCGTCGAATCCGTTTTTGTCGAGGAGATAGAGAATGCGGAGCATGTCGACCTGCCCGTCGTCGATAAACGTCTCGTGATAGTGCGGAGCCTTGCCTGCAATGTTGCGGAAGTGGACATAGGCGATGCGATGCTGGCTGCTGTAACGGTCCACGGTCTGGTAGATGTCGCCTTCAGTCATCTCGGCGAGTGTGCCCAGGCAAAACTCGAGCATGTTTGAGGGGCTCGGAGAAATGTCGATCAGCCTCTGATACATGGCCTGCTGATAAACCAGTCGCGGCTGCCGGCGCATCGTGGGCGTCGGCGGATCGTCCGGGTGCGCGGCCAGCCGTACCCCTGCCTTTTCAGCCACCGGCAGCGCCTCTTCAAGAAACCGCTGCAGCCGCCGCCACAGCTCCTCATGCGTGATCGTCGGCAGGTTCCCCGCAGGCGCATTGGGATCGACGATCATGTTCCATACCTGGCCATTGGGTACAGGCGTGTCGACCTGCCCATCCATTCCCACCGACTCGGCGCCGCCGCGAGCGAAGGGCCCGCTGGTGCGGCCCGCTACTCCGGCAATGGAAAAGTTGTAGCCGAAGACCGGAATGCCTGCCTCGCCCACCGCACGCAGAATCGCCTTCACATTCTCCATGTGCTGGGCGCGCCTGGGCCCGTCGAGCAGAATGTCGTACCAGTGGGCCGGGTCGAAGTTCTCAATACCGGCGAGTGTGAGTCCGGCCGCCTCGATCTGCTTCCGCAGCGCAATAAGCTCCGCCGCCGTCCAAAGGCGATTCGGATCGCCGGCCACGCCCCACGGCTGGTCTTTGCCGCCCGTGGGTTGATTGTTGTTGGGGTTCGCCCCGCCCTGCTGACTCGCCCCCGGCTTGAAGTAATCGACGAGATGGACGATCACGTGGGTGCAGCCGGCCTGCACGGCAAATGCATAGAATTCTTCGTTCAGCATGTGCCGGTAAAGTCCCAGCCCCAGCTTCATAAACACCCCCGAGCCAGTGTAGTTCAACCCTCAAATTTGCAGCGAATGCCCAGCGAAAATTCTGTTTCAAAGACTTGTCAAATGTTAAAAAATTCGTGTATTGTCAAATACCTGCTGCCGGCCTCCTCCGCCGGCGCGCCCATTCGGGGGCTTCCCCGTTTTATAGAAACGGATGGGCACGATAGCAGTGCGCCGATTCGCACAGTACCCGGTACTTGCGGCGGCCAAGACCACGAGAATCCACCAGAAAGCCTGCTTCCCTCGTAGGCCGCTGGATGCAACCGTGGAGGAGGTTTTTGTGATCGAAGTACGAGAACAGCTCCTGTCGCCTTCATCGGCGATCAGGCGACCGATGCATTTAACCGCCCAACAGCCAATGTTGCTGCGCAACAATCGCGTACTGATTTTCTTCACCTTTCTCGGCAGCCTTGCCGCGCTGGGCGTATCCCTCGGCATGGCCATTGTTGCCGTCACCCGCTTTTTCCCGATCGGCGCGCTCAACATGGACAGAGCAGCCGCCGGGGCGTTGTGGGGACTCGGAGCTTGGCTGATGGCTATGACCCAGGTCTTCCTCTGGAGACAGGGAAACCTCATGTCCCATTGCTCCGTCATGCTCGACGCACGGGGAGCGCACTTCAGGCTCGGCCAGACCGCCGGCGACAAAGAAGTCTTCATGCCCTGGAACGGGATAGAGGCCGTTCACTTCAAGCGGATCGAGAATGCGCAAAAGTTTACGATTCTCGGCACAGACTCCAGCATTGTGACCTTCACGTCCAATAGCTTCTACCGGCCCAAGCGCGTGGCGCGGATGATTGCCGAGCATGCAGGCCTGCCCCTCGTCCGCGGCTAAACACGCTGCGGAAAAACTCAATTTCTTCATGCTCCGTGTCAGGGCATGGCTTTAGCCATGCAATAGCCGGCCACAAAACTCGATCGGGCCTTTACAGGCTCCCTAAAAACTGCCTCGGCGTGGCACGAAGCGTCAGGGCACGACTTTCAGTCGTGCCGATAAAGCCAATCAACTCGATGGGGCTTTAGCCCGGCGCGGAAGGAGCAGGGGCCCTCAGGCCCGGATGCGACGCTGCCTGCTACGGAATTCCTGCGCCCGCAAGAACCTGTTCCAAGACCCGAAAAAACCGAAAAAAGTCTCCAAAATTGAAAACGCCAGAAGCCGAAGCTCCTGGCGTTTCAATCTTGATGGTCGCGTAGTACAACCGGCTGTCGCGTCCCTCGGCTACCCCAGCGGCGAACCTGCAGCTTGCGCTACCGCTCCTTCCTCTGGCTGCGCCGGCACGTTGCTTTCAGCTTACGCCTACTCGCCCGTTCCCCGGCTCGACCGAAGGCCGACTTCCCGGCTCGGATCGGCGTTGTCTCGCCTGGCTCGACCGGTGGCAAGCAATCGGCTTTCACCGTCTGCTACGCACTTCCGATCGACTGGCCGCCGGCCTTCCAACTTGCGTTGGCGCCCTGCCTCCAGCTAGGCCTGCGATTACTCCCGACTCACATCTGGCGTCGTCCTTCAGCTCGGCTGGTCGAACAACCTGCGGCTTTCGCCGCCTGCTGTTGCAGCTTCCGGCTTGCGCCTTCTGCTGCTGCAACCGGTGGGCTCGCGCTCACCTGTTGCCCCGTTTGCCAAACCGGCGGCGAACTTCCGACTCGCATCGGCTGTTCCACCTCCGGCTTCACCGGTTTCGATTCACCCGGCTTGCGCCTGGCGCTTCTACCTCCGGCTGGGCCTTTGATACGCCCCTAACTTCCACCGAACCTTGCATCGCCGGCTGAGCCGTCGATGAGTATTCCGTTTCCGCCGGTTCGCGTATCTTCCGGATCTACCAGTGAAGACAACTTCCGACTTGCGTCGGCTTTTGCAATGTCTGGTGCAGCCAGCGATCCCTCTCTCGCTTTCGCTTGAGGTTTCACCCTCTGGCTGGGCTGGCGGCGATCCTCCGACTCTCATCGGCGTTTCGTTCCACCTGCCGTTCCGGCAACCAACTCCCGATGCCCTACAAGGCTCATCAGTTGAATGAGACATTACGTCCGCTCAATCTGTGGATGCAAGTGCAAAAGTCAAGTAAATCTGTGAATTTCACCAGCCTTGGTGCAAGACGAAATGTTTCTGCGAATGTGCGATCGAGTTTCGTTGAAATGCGCGGAAACGTCGCGCGTGCGCGCGTTTTCGCGCATGTGTTTCAGCTCACATTTGCACACAACGCACGCGAAATCGACAGGCTGAGAGACAGTAAACCAGGGCGTCCAGCCGAGCGGTTCAGCCCGCACGCGAGATTGTTGCGTCGGCCCCCGCCGAGTGGATGCGCTCATGTTCTCTCGCGGTCCCAGCGTCCAGTCGAAAAGCGGCTACGGCACCGCTCGCCGCCAGCAGTTTACTGGTTGGTAACCTACCCCCCCTCCCCCGTTTCGGCGCTAAGCCGATGAAAACAAATGATTTTACTAAGTCGTTAACAGCCGCAGGTCATTGATTCCAGATAATTTACGCGTAACCTTAGCCTTCTAAAGGACTTAGAGAGCGTGGATCGTGAATCGGGGTTCGTGGTTCGTGGATATTTCGCAGAGATCAGAGGAGCCGTGGCGCAAAAAACGAACGCGGCGGATAAGAGACCGGTTCCTGAGTTAATGAAGCCATTGCTCATAGTGTGCAAGGTGGCTCTTCCTTGGGGGAAGAGCCACTTGAGTGCAGCGGCTCCTGGATACGGTAACTCAGGAACCGGTGTATCCGCCGCGACGAGAGCCATGTTTTGGAATTCTTGAGACCATTATGCGCCAAAGGGCTGTAATTATCGGCAAACTTCGCGAAAGAATTTGGCAAGCGGAATCAGTGGGATGTGAGGAAAATACGCGGGGCGGGGGTTGACACGGGAGGGTCGCTGCCCCTGATCGCCGGCCAAGTGTACTTCATGGTACACTTGTGTACACACTTTCGGGAGGCGGCGATGGGAACCAGCAAAGTGGGAATTCGCGAGTTCAGAGATAAGCTCTCGAACTATCTTTTGGAGTCCGAGGCTCCAGTCGCGATCACGCGGCATGGGGACACGGTGGGTTACTACATCCCCGCGCGCCGCAAGCGCAGCGAGAATGAACGCGAGGCGCTGCGGCAGGCCGCCGCGCATATGCAGCAGATGATGGCCGCGAAAGGCATCTCGGAAGAGGATGTGATCGAGGATTTCAAAAGATGGCGTAAGAGCGGACGCAAATGAGTTCGCCACGGCCGCTGGTGCTCGACGCAAATATTTTGCTCCGCGCCGTCTTCGGGGTTCGAGTGCGGGGCATCCTCGAATCCTTTGAGGATGCAGCAGCGTTTTACAGCCCCGACGTCTGCTTTGAAGACGCCCGCCGTTACATTCCTCTACTCGCGGAGCGACGCGGATTCGATCCAGCGGCCTCGTAGGGGCGACAGAACCGAACGCAGTGAATCCTCGTTCGTCAGGGAAAACAGGAGCCAGGGAACGTGCGACTCAGGATTGAGGGCAATGGGCATAGTCGCCTTCGGAGCTCGCTGTGCTTTCCGGCTCCTAATCGGGCCACCTGCGAATCAGTGAGATGCGGGCAAAGTGCGCGGGCGGTAAGTAGACAGACGTCTTGCGATTATCGAACACGGTCGGTCTCATCGAACCAGTTTGATCGTATTATCGTGATGTGGAGCTGAATTCAAAAGCGACCAATGAGTGGCGGGCCCGCCCGGCGCCGTCGCGCTTTACTGATTTCAAGGTTTCGGAGAATACCTCGATTTTCAGAGTCGCGGAACCCCTTACTCGGGTAACGTCGGAATGTTCATTTGGCGCTTTCGACACATTCCCCACCCCCACCGGCAATCTCGATCGCTTCGCTAGCTCGGTGGTCCTCGGGTGCAGCTCGTTGCCCAACGTGCCCGTTGTTTCCAAGCTTAACTACCAGGTCTGTCAGCCAAGGACCAAAATCCTAGAGTCATCGAGCCTCCTGTCCAGCGATTTCGCGCTTGACTGGCGTGATGGGATTTCATTCGAAAATGGTTCGCAGAATAGATGGCTCCCCTCTGCGCAGTCTTCGAATTTCCCTTTCAGCGGGATTACCTGGGAGCCATCTTTTGACTACTACGAATCGCTCGCTAAGTTGAATGTCTCGATCTTGGAAAACCAGAGACAACAGAACGTGATTCGCCTTGCCGATGCCCGGGCCAAGCTGAATGCATTTGAATTGAAGGTCCAGACTTGTCTTAAGGCGTTTGCGAGTCCGGCTGCACTCGGATACTTCGATCAAGAAGCTCCCGGTCTCGACCTCGCTCCCGAAGAAGTCTTAGAGTTCCTCAGTAGAGCCGACCTACCTTTACACCTCATATCGGGCAATGAGGTCCTTAATTTCGTTTTGCATACCGCGCGGACCTTGGATGTGCTGTTCAGCTGGCGGGAAAAGGCACGCCATTTACGGGTTAGGATTTCTAGCAAAATACTCTCGCTGACGAAACTTCTCGACGGTATTATAGGCCGCTTTTGCAGCCTCAGTTGGGCCCGGAGATCTTGGTTCCTCCTCCATGGAAGCCATCCCCCTAAGACCGAACATTGGCATGTCACAAGCCAATCGTTCGGGTGTGCGTGGGCTTCGTAGCGACCAGCACGCCCCAAAGCAAACTTCAACTGTTTTGGGGGAATTATGGACATTTCGATGGCATTTCTTCCGTGCCCCGATTCGGGGGTGCGGCTAATTCGCGTCAATCACGCAGCGAAGAAAGTAGGATGCACCGAGCAGACCATACGCCGGTGGGTTCGCGAGGGAAAGCTTCGTGCGCGGCGGATCGGCCTGCGCGTTTGGGGAATCTACTCCGTTGACTTGGAGTCCCTTTGCAACTTGAGGAGGCGGTCATGTTAGAGTTTCGGATCGCAATTCGGTTCTCAAATGTCTTTGCGACCGAAGCCTGGATTCGGGTCGGCGCTCCGTTTTTGGCGGGCCTCGGGTACTTTTTGTCTCGGTGGCTTAGGTAATCGCGGCCAAGAACCCGGCCGCGACCAAACGTTCGCCGTTCACGGCACCGATGGAGGGGCCTTCGCGGCCCCGAGTGCGATCCCTACGCCGGCACCACGCCCTTGGCCAGCATCGCCTTGATCCCCCGCAGCGCCTGCCGTGTCCGCTCCTCGTTCTCGATGAGAGCGAAGCGCACATGATTGTCGCCATGTTCGCCGAATCCAATCCCTGGACTCACAGCCGTCTTGGCCTCCGTCAATAAGATTTTGGAGAACTCCAAAGATCCAATGCCCTGGAAGGGCTCGGGAATCTGCGCCCAGACGAACATGGTTGCGCGAGGCTTAGCCACTTGCCATCCGGCCTTGTTGAGCCCGTCGACCAGGACGTCGCGGCGGCGACGGTAGTTCTCGCAGATCTGGCCCACACACTCCTGCGGCCCTTCGAGCGCCGCAATCGCCGCGACCTGAATGGGCGTAAACGTGCCGTAGTCGAAGTAGCTCTTGAGCCGTGCCAGCGCGCCGACTAGCTTCTGGTTGCCGACCATGAAGCCGATGCGCCAGCCCGGCATGTTGTAGCTCTTCGACAGCGTGAAGAACTCGACAGCCACGTCTTTTGCGCCGGGAACCTCGAGCACGCTGGGCGGCTTGTAGCCGTCGAACGCGATGTCGGCATAAGCGAGATCCTGGATGAGCCAGAAGCCATGTTCGCGAGCCAGCTCGACCAGACGCGCGAGAAAAGGCAGTTCGACACATTCCGTCGTCGGGTTCGACGGGAAGTTAACGATCAGGGCCTTGGGGCGCGGCGTCATGCGCGGGATGATCTCTTCAAGCTGCGCCAGGAAACTTTCCTGGTTGTGGACGGGCACGCTGACGATGTGAGCGCCCGCGATGACCGGCCCGTAAATGTGGATCGGATAGCTGGGATTAGGCACGAGAACGGTGTCGCGCGAGTCGAGAATGGCGAGGCAAAGGTGTGCGATTCCCTCCTTCGATCCGATGGTGACGATGGCCTCCGTGTCCGGGTCGAGATCGACGTCGTAGCGCGTCTTGTACCAGTTGCAGACGGCCTTGCGAAGGCGCGGAATGCCGCGCGAGACGGAGTAGCGGTGCGTGGGCGGCTTCCGGGCGGCTTCAACGAGCTTGTCGACAATGTGAGCGGGTGTGGCGCCGTCGGGATTGCCCATACCGAAATCGATGATGTCTTCGCCTCTGCGGCGCGCGGCCATCTTCATCTCGCCGGTGATGTTGAAGACGTAAGCGGGCAGGCGCTGAATGCGTGAAAACTCGTCCATGATGACTCCAGTGTAAGACAGTGGTCAGTGATCAGGTGTCAGGTTTCAGGGATCAGATCCGAAGTGGAGTGCATTGGAGATGGAGGGCGTCAGATGAAACCTGACACCTATAACCTGATACCTGTTTTCGGGATGAGATGAAACGGAGTCTAGGCGGCCAAAGCCGCAGTCGCCGCAGCCGCGGCACGGGCCGCGCCGGTGTTGGCGGAAGCGAGATTACAGGGCCGCTGCATGAATCGATTATAGCGGAAAGGCGGCAATCAGCCAGTAGCCAATGGCCAATGAATGATTGCCGAAAAATGGTCGAGGACGCATCGAGCCGGAAGCCGTCGGCCCCCGGATTGCGCGTTGTCCGGCGATTGGTGGGACAATAGACACAACTTCCGTTTGCCTTTTCGAGCTGGGCCGTAGTTTCCGCCGATTTTGTATCCACGGCAGAGCCGCGGCATGAAAACTTCGCTTCGCGCTCGCGATCGCTGCGGCGAACTTGTGTTTCGAGAAGGCTGCCGATGAACGTGCTGCTGATCTACCCGGAATTTCCTGAAACATTTTGGAGCTTCAAACACGCGCTCAAGTTTTTGGGCAAGCGGGCGGCGCAACCTCCGTTGGGCCTGATGACGGTGGCGGCGCTGCTGCCACCGGCGTGGAAGAAGCGGCTGGTGGATACGAACGTCGAACGGCTTCGCGAGCGCGATTTGAAGTGGGCCGATGTGGTCTTCGTGAGCGCGATGCACATCCAGCTTGAGTCGTTGGTTGAGATCGTCGGGCGCTGCCGGGAGCGTGGGCTGCGCACGGTGGTGGGCGGGCCGATTGCGAGCAGCGTGACGCCGGCCGAATTGAAGGCGGACCACGTCGTGATCGGCGAAGCGGAGAGTCTGATTGGCGAACTGGCGCGGGACATCGAGGCCGGCACGGCGCGGCCGCAATATCAGGCGAAGGAAAGGCCGGAGATGGCCGAGAGCCCGCTGCCCGATCTTTCCCTGATCAAAATGGCGTGCTATTCCACGATGACGGTGCAGTACTCGCGCGGGTGCCCGTTCAACTGCGAATTCTGCGACATTATCGAAATCTACGGGCGACGTCCGCGGACCAAAACAATTGCGCAAGTGCTGGCGGAGCTGGATCAGTTGCTCAGTGCGGGCTGGCGCGAAGCGGTATTCATCGTTGATGACAACTTTATCGGCAACAAATCCAGAGCCAAAGATCTGCTTCGGGCGCTCGTTGAGTGGCGCGGAAGGACCGGCGCGCGATTCGACTTCATCACAGAAGCTTCATTGAACCTGGCTGATGACGTGGAGCTGATGCAGTTGATGAAGGACGCGGGCTTCAAGTCGGTTTTTCTCGGTGTAGAAACGCCGGATGAGTCGGGCCTGATCGCGAGCAACAAACTGCAGAATACGCGGCGAAGTTTGCTGGAAAGCGTGGCGACGATCCAGAGCTACGGAATGCAGGTGATGGGCGGGTTCATTCTGGGGTTCGACACGGATAAGGAAGACATCTTCGACAGGATGGTGGAATTCATCCAGAAGAGCGGGATTCCGATTGCGATGGTGGGTTTGCTCCAGGCCATGCCTGGGACGCAACTTTTCCGGCGGCTGCGGCAGGAAGGCCGGATTGTAGATGCGGGCGGCGGCAACAACACATTTTGCGATCGGCTGAACTTTTTGCCGCGCATGGATTCAGCCAAGCTGGTGGAAGGTTACCGCGAAGTGCTCAAGAAGATCTACAGCTGCGAGGCATACTACGAGCGGGTAAAGATCTATCTGAGACGCGCGTATCCCAAGCCGGCGAAAGGCGAGCGCGCGAAGAAGCAGGCGGGGCAGAGGTCGCCGGCGCTGCTGACGCGGGACAACATGCGCGCGCTGGCGCAATCGATCGTGCGCCAGGGAGTATTTGGACGCCACCAATGGAGCTACTGGAAGTTTGTGGCGTCGGCGGCAACCAAGTACCGTCGATGCTTTGGTACGGCCATGACGCTGGCCGTCATGGGGCATCACTTCCAGGTGATGACGCGGAAGCTGTCAAAGGCAATGGACAAGGCTGCAAAAACTGAGCAACGCCTTGCAGCCGCCGCAGACGGTTCGGCAAAGTAGACCCGTGGGGTGCCATCGTCGAAACCCTAAGAAGGCTTATTGCCGATGTGCTTTCCCAGGTCTCAAGATCGAGACTTGGGGCACCCATATTGAAAGCCACGCGGCCAGGGTTTATACGCCGGTGGTGATGACGACGCGGAAGCGCGCCTTACCGCTGATCATGCGGTTGTAGGCTTCCTCGGCTTTTTCCAGCGGATAGGTTTCAAGCATGGGGCTTAATGCCGGTGAGGGCGCTGAAGTTGAGCGTGTCCTCAGAGTCCATACCTGTACCGGAAGGCCAGCCGGCGATCGTTTTGCGCTTGCTGAGCAACGAAATGCCATTGACGGGAATGGGGCCGTCCTCTGGCGCGCCGACAATAATCAGCTTGCCGTTCGGGGCGAGTCCATCTAGCGCCCACTCGAGCGCTTTGGCGCTGGTGAGGGTGGAAAGAATCACGTTTGCGCCACCCAGTTTTTGAAGTTCGGTGGCCGGGTCTTGCGTGGTCGAGTCAATATAAACATGTGCGCCGAGCTGCTTCGCCAGCGGACCTTTGTCTGCGCCGCGCGCGATCGCTATGGTTCGATAGCCGCTTTTGGCTGCGTATTGCACGCCGAGATGACCGAGGCCGCCAATGCCGAGAATGGCGACTGTGTCGCCGGCGCGCGCGCCGGAGTTACGAAGCGAGTTGTAGGTCGTGATGCCGGCGCAAAGAAGCGGCGCGGCGTCGACATCGGAGAGATCGTCGGGAACGAAGGCCAGTGCGTTGGCAGGGGCGATGACATAGTCCGCATAGCCGCCATCGAAACTGATGCCGGAGATTTGGCCATTCTCGCAAAGCATAAAATCGCCGCGGCGGCAGGGCGGGCAGAAGTTGCAGTGGCCTCCATGCCAGCCGAGGCCGACACGTTGGCCACGCTTGAATAGCGGGACGTCGGAGCCGACTGCATCGACAACGCCCGCAACCTCGTGGCCTGGGACTCGGGGAAATCTCAGCCCAGGCCACCGGCCCAGCTTGGTGAGCGAATCGCTGTGACACACGCCGCAGGCCTGGACGCGAATGCGTACCTGCCCTGGACCCGGATCGGGAAATTGCTTTTGGATGAGTTCGAATGCTCCGCCGGCGGCGGGAACCTGCATGGCACGGCCAGTGACTGTAGACATGGGGGGACTCTCCTGTTGGTGGGTCTGATGAGCGACCAAGGCACGAAGATGCAGGAAGGTGATTGCGGTATGTGAATATCGCGACCAGAAGCTGCGGCGACCTCGTGATTGCCGTGCTTGGGTATGCGCGAGCCACAAACTTTATACTTGTTGGGACATGCAAGAACCTTCAGCTCAAACATTTCTACCTGTCGACGAACAGATGGACCTGCTCGAGAAGGGCGCGGCGGAGATTATCCGCGCTTCCGACCTGCGGGAGCGCCTGGAAGAAAGCCGCAAAACAGGGCGGCCGCTGCGCGTGAAGGCCGGTTTCGATCCGACCGCGCCGGATCTCCACTTGGGCCACACCGTATTGATGCGCAAGCTCAGGCACTTTCAGCAGCTCGGGCACACGGTGATTTTTCTCATCGGCGACTCGACGGCGCTGATCGGCGACCCGACAGGGCGCAACGTGACGCGCAAGCCGCTGACGCGCTCCGAAATCGACATGAACGCGGAAACCTATAAGCAGCAGGTATTCCGAATTCTCGACGAGAAACTGACCGAGGTGCGCTACAACTCCGAGTGGCTCGACAAACTGGGTTACGCCGGAATGATCGGCCTCTCTGCGAAAGTCACGCTCTCGCAAATGCTCGATCGCAAGGAATTTCTCACCCGTTTCAAGGCAGAGCAGGACATCAGCCTCCATGAGCTTCTGTATCCGCTCGCGCAGGGCTACGATTCCGTCGCCTTGAACAGCGATGTCGAGCTCGGCGGAACGGACCAGAAATTCAACCTTCTCATGGGCCGGGAGCTGCAGCGCGACTACGGGCAGAAGCCGCAGATCGTGCTGATGACGCCGATTCTCGAGGGCCTGGACGGCGTGCAGAAAATGAGTAAGTCTCTCGGCAACGCAATCGGCATCAACGAACCGCCCGCCGAAATGTACGGCAAGCTGATGTCGATCTCAGACGAGCTGATGTGGAAATATTGGTTGCTGCTGACAGATCTGAAGCAGTCGGAAATTGACGCGATGCGGAGCGAGGTCGCGGCGGCCAAGCTGCATCCCATGGAAACCAAGAAACGGCTGGCGCGGACGATCGTCGCAGGGTTCCATGGCGAGGCAGCTGCGCAGAGCGCTGACGAGAATTGGGCGCGGATGTTTCAGCAAAAAGAAACAGCCGAGGACCTGGAAGAGGTGAATGTCGCGTACTCCGATGTCGCCGGGCCGGATGGAACGAATGAGATTCGCTTGCCGAAGCTTTTGGTGGCGATGGGACTAGCCGCAAGCGGCGCCGAAGCGAACCGCAAGATCACCGAGAAAGCCGTTCGCGTCAATGGCGATGTCGTCGAGAGTCTGCTGATTCCGGTTACGCTGCCCGTGCGGCTGGTGGTGCGGTTGGGCAAACGGGCGAAGGTTGCTGTGGTGCAATAAGGCGCCGCAGGGAAATGTTCCTCAGGTACAGCTTCCGCAATTGGAACTCGGGGCTTTCATCACTCCCCCAGCGCAAACGCGCGCGCGGAGTCGAGCAGCTTCGCCACTGACTCCTTCGAGCACGACTCTGCGTAGATGCGCATCAGCGGCTCCGTACCGCTGGCGCGCAGCAGCAGCCATGTTTCGGCAGCTTTCGGCTTCGACGTCGCCTCGGGATTGTCGAGGTAAAACTTGACGCCGTCCAGATTCTCCTGGCAGAAGATCGGCATGCCCGCGAAAACAGGATCGCCAGGCTTGAGCGCCTTGGCGCGGGCGATGGTGCCGTTCTTTTGCTCGTCGGGAATGTGGAGGTCGATGCGTCCGTACTGATGCTCGCCGTATTCTGCCTGAAGAGCGGCGACGAGCTGACCCAGAGTTTTCTTCTCCTGGGCCATGACGTTGGCCAGGAGCAGGCAGTTGAGCAGGCCATCGCGCTCGGGAAGGTGGCGCTGGAAGCCAATGCCGCCCGATTCCTCTCCGCCCATAACGATTTCGCGCTCCAGCATGAGGTCGCAGACAAACTTGAAGCCGATGCCGTGCTCGATGAGCTCACGGCCATTCTTCATGGCGATGCGGTCGAGCATCTTGGTGGTGTTGAAGGCGCGTGTGACGGCGCCGGGCCAGCCCTTGTATTTGAGGACCCAACTGAGCAGGACGGAGTAGATCTTGTGCGGGTCGACAAAGCTTCCATGCTCGTCGGTGGCGCCAATGCGGTCCGCGTCGCCATCGGTGCAGAGGCCGGCATGGCAGTGATTGGCTACAGTGGCTTCGCCTAGAGCGCGAATGTGCGGCTCGATGGGCTCGGGATTGATGCCGGGAAAAAGCGGGTCGGGGTTGGACCGGATGGGCAGGTTGGCGACGCCGATTCGATTAAAAATGTCGGAGAGAATGGTTGCACCGGCGCCATACATGGAGTCAATGCAGAACTTCATGCCGGATTTCGAGATGAGGTCGAGGTCAGCGAAGCTTTCGATGGCTTTGAGATACGCGGGCAGGAAGTCGACTTCCGTAATGGGCGCAGGCTTAGGCGCGCGGGCAACAGGCTTGCCGAGATACGACTCGATAGACGAAATGATGGAGGGCTTGCCCGAACCGCCGTACCATGCCTTGTACTTGACACCGTTCCACTGCGCCGGATTGTGCGATGAAGTAATCATGATTCCGCCTGCGGCACCGCGCTCGCGAACACCGAAACTGAGAGCAGGCGTGGGCGTGACGGCATTGGCCAACATGACGGGAATGCCGGTGGCCGCAGCAACTTCAGCGCAGGCGTGGGCAAAGGCTTTGGAGCCGAAGCGCGTGTCGTACCCGATGCAGAGGCCTTTGGCGGGATCGACGTGCTCGTGGATGTAGGCGGCGATGGCTTCGGCGGCGATGCGAACATTCGCAAACGTGAAGTCGTCGGCGATAACGCCGCGCCAGCCGTCTGTGCCGAATTTGATGACGGATTGAGACATGATTTGGCCCTGGGGTTCTCACCAAGCAAAGAAAAACAATAACAGGCGAAGCGGGGCGTGTACACGGGATGATTCGGTTCGGAGAGGCTTGCTCTCAGGGCGAATGGGCCAGTTACGCTTCGGGTCACGCGAAGACATTTCGTCGAAGCGAAGATTGAGAGACGCTGGAGCCGCAATGCGGCCGGGACGCGCGCAGTGTAAACTAGCTTCAGACCCCTGAGCCGGTTCGCCATGGCGGACCGGCTGCGTTATGTCGGGACGTGGCTCAGCCTGGTAGAGCACTCGCTTGGGGTGCGAGGGGTCGGCAGTTCGAATCTGCCCGTCCCGACCATTGAATTCCCTCCGGTCAATATTGTTCATCCGCCACGAGGTTCGCGGCAATGGCGCCGTATCGACGAATTGGGGTTGGAATTAAAGCTGCCATGACCGACGCACAGGTTGAATCGCCCATACCGCGCCAGCGGCGCAGATTCATCGCCGAGTCCGCCTACTTGCTCATCATGCTCCTCGCAGGCGTTGCCGCCCAATTCGAATTCTCATGGATGGGTTTTTCGCCGACGGAT
>DASXFF010000220.1:0-6222 GCA_036489735.1 Occallatibacter sp.
GTCGGCATGTCGGAAGCAATCGGCCCTAGGCATTCTCAACTGACGCAAACAGGCCAATGCACATTTCCAAAACTTTCGCGCCTAGAAACGCGCTTTGGCGATCATGCACAAGTTGAGCGGCAAAAGCGCTAAAAGGGAAGTCGTTTGCAAACTAACCTTGCCGACTCTATGGCGTTGCACCTAATTGCAAGCCGACCCCAAGATGTAGTCACAGGTTATAGGACATTCTGGCCACACCTGTTGATCCCACATCGTGGGAGCGCGCGCCCGCGTAACAGCGACCATCAGAATCTTTCGGCTTCTTTGATATGCAGGTGCATCGTCACGCCAGATGAAATGTAGCCGTAAGCCCAAGAATAATGCACTCGTAAGAAATGGCGACAATCCAGGCAGTTGAATTCCTGGATCGCGGAGGCTGAGCGACGCAAGAGAAATGGGGCCTGGCTTGGGGGACCGGGTTTTCGGAGTTGTTGAAGCCGGTCCTGAAAGGAATTTGAAAGGTTTTCAGGACAGGTTCTGGGCCAGTTCTGAATTGCCTGCTCTCGAGGTGAGACATTTAAGTATCCCAGCTCTGGAGTTCTTGGCGGAGACGTACAAGTCCTCCCTGCTGCTGAATTCACAGCTTGTTTCGATGCCTTTGGCCTGCGATTGGACTTGTGGGCTAGCACGAGAAATCTGTTTGATCCGGAGTCGGAGCATCTGGGTGTCACTTCCACGAGGAATTTTCATGAATCGCAGGGATCTTCTCGCAGCGGCAGCAACGTTAACCGGTAGCCAATTGCTTTCTCGCGCTTTGTGCCTCAAGACCGCATCGAGTCCGTCTTCTTCGGAACTTCGCCGAACAGGTCGTGAGGCTCCTACAAACCCGTTGATTTTGCGGAACAGTGACGTTGAGGTGATCTTCGACCGCAAAGACGGGCTGCCCTATTCGTATCGGTATCACAACCAGCATCTCTGGGGAGAAAGTGAGGGAAAGCCCATTGAGGCCATCTTCTGCAGGCTCGACCCGCGGGGCTATCAAACGGTGACGCTCGAGTCTAACCATGTCGACTCGACTCCAAACGTAGCGAAATTTGTGTTCAAAGCAAAGTGTGATGGCCGCGCGGCTGCAGAAATCCGACTACGCTATGAGCTTGAAGGGGCGACCTTGGTCCTCACTATGGAAGAGGTCAACGAAGAGCCCGGTTTCGAGTTGATTGAAGCTTCCCTGCCGCAAATTGTAACGGTCCGGGAGGAGGATGGTCCGGCCTGGATGGCAGAGGGGAGAGACGGAGGTTCGTTTGTGAGGCTTGAGGAAGCAAGAGCCTTTCGCTTCCCGGACGACAGATTTTTTGGGCGTGTCAGCACCGAGTTGCCCATCGGAATGGTTGGACGGAATGGCATTGGCTGCGTGATGGAAGTCACCGGCTTCATGGACGGCATTGAAACCGAGATTCGCGGAGACGCTGGACATCGAAACGCCATGCTCGGCACCGTCCAGACCCATCGCGTTCACGGTGGCCGCTGTTACGACATGAATGACGGCGGGCCTCCTGCCTGCGGAGATTCCGGTACGCCCAACCTGATTGTGGGTCAGACACCAAGAGTTCGTTTCGACTTCTTTTCGTGCGAGGGCCAACCGCACCCGTGGATGGCAGGCGCCAAAATCGTTCGGGAGCGCATGCCTGGAAGCCCGACGCAGTTCTTTTCTGACCGATTCCTCTACATCGTGGCCGGCAAGAATAAAGTTGAACCGAATCCCAGAACCACGTTTGCGCAGAGCAGGCAACTTATTCGGGATGTTGCCATGCTCACTGATAGCGCCTCGCAAACTGTCTTTATCAGCGGCTGGGACTACGACGGCCAGGATACCGGATATCCATCCGAAGATAAGATCAACAGCAGCCTGGGAACATATAACGATTTGTTGAAGTTGATCGAAGACGGCAAACGGTGGAATGCAAACGTAACGCTCAACACAAACTACGATGACGCCTACAAAAGCAGCCCGATCTTCAATGATGCCTTCATCGCGCGCCGCCCCGATGGGAAGGTATGGAAGAGTCGGAGTTGGGACGGGGACACTTCTTACATCGTGGGTATGGCGAAGTTCATGGAGGATGGCTGGGGCAGCCGCCGCATCGCCTATACGATGGAAAAATTCCGCATCAGCAATTCAATCTTGGTCGACGCCATGTCGTATTTTCCAACTCGGAATGATTGGGATCCCGAGAGGCCGGCCAGCGGATATAGAAACCTTGTCGATGGAAAGTACCGGATCGTTGAGGAATTCGAGCGGCATGGGGTGTCAGTGACATCCGAGGTGCTTCGTTATCCTTTCGTCGGTAAGCTAGCAGTAACGATGAATGGCCCCGGGGTCAGCGCCTGCCCATTTGATGGCGAGGCGGTTCCGCTGGCGGCTACCATCTATCGCGGAGCCGCGATCTGGGGCAGTTCCGGCGATAACTCGATCCATCCGCAGCGCGAGATCTTCTGGAATTCGCGCTCCGCTCTGTGGTTCCAAGCGGATACCGATCGAGCAGTAGTTACCGATTTCTACTTCCTGGTTGCGTTGCCTTTCAGCAAACTTCACCACCTCGCAGTGGAGGATTTCGAGAGCGAAGGATCCATACGCCGCCTGATTCTGGAGCACAATTCGCGGATAACGATGGATACTGCAAACGATTCCTATGTGGCGGCCGTGAATGGCATTGAGATCGCGCGCGACGACAGCACCTTTTGCCCACTGGATGCGAATCGAGTCGCCTTCTATTCACGCACTCCACGAGAGCTACAATATCCGCTGCCATCCGGATGGAATGCCTCGAAAATCGCGGCTTGGCGGCTCACGCTGCAAGGCAGGGTGACACACGAGGTTCGTTTTGTCGACGGTATGATCGTCGTCCATGTGGACGCGCACCAGCCCGTTATCGTGTATGCCAATGAAAATAACGCGTAGTTATCACGGTCCTGAGCGTGAGGGATGAGATTCTGAATGTGCCTTCGATTGAGAGTCGATCACTGCAATGAATGAACAAAACCCAAACACCAAAAAGGATATCTTTTATGGGTCGATTCACCCGCCGCAGGTTCGTAACGGCCGCCTCAGCTTGGAT
Source organism: Occallatibacter sp. (assembly GCA_036489735.1). Lineage (GTDB taxonomy): Bacteria > Acidobacteriota > Terriglobia > Terriglobales > Acidobacteriaceae > Telmatobacter. The sequence goes on from DASXFF010000220.1 coordinate 3,096, forward strand.
ACCAAAGTCAATGGGGGAGTGTTGTGAAAGATCCAATCGATCATGCCGGTGACCGCGTACTTTTGTCGCGGCGAGAATGGCTTGGCAAGCTCGCATTGCCGGCCACAGGAGCGGTGATTGCAACAGGTCTTTTTGAGAGTTCACCGGCCGCGGGCGCAGGAACTAAGCCCGCGCTGATGAGCAATGATCTGGGTGCGCGCGTCTATAACATCCGCGAATACGGCGCTACGGGTGACGGCGCGACACTGGATACAGCGGCGCTGCAGGCGGCGATCGATGCCTGTGCGAGCGGCGGAGGGGGAACCGTACTGGTTCCGGCAGGCATCTTTACCATCGGCACGGTGGAGTTGAAAAGCAATGTGACGCTCCATATTGCCGCTGCCGGCAAAATTCTTGGAAGCGGCGACGGAAGGCAGTATCACGCCGCGGATACCATTCCGCTGAAAGGAGATTCAACACTGAACGATGGCAACTGGGCACTTCTCTACGCCGTCAATGCCAGCAACATCGCGGTGGAAGGCGCAGGCGTGATCGATGGCCAGGGTAGGCAATTTGCGCCCTCCGAGCCCGGCTTACCTCCGCCCAGCGGCTTAGAGGGAATCAGGCGTCCCTATCACATCCTGCTTTATCATTGCAATCGAGTTGTGATCAGGGATATTGCCCTGTTGGACTGCGCGTATCACAGCGTGCGCACCATCCAGTCGAAGCATATTCATATTGAGAATGTCTACATTCATAATCGCGTCAATGGCAACAACGACGGCTTTCACTTTATCAGCGCCGAACACGTCTCAATCAGCAATTGCACGGTGTATTCACAGGATGATGCCTGCGCCATGTTCGGTAGCTGTCAATTCATCACAATAACAAACAGCGTTTTCAGCTCGCGCTGGTCGGTCTTTCGTTTCGGCGGGGGAGCGGCACGGAATATCGCTATATCGAACTGCATATTGCAGCAAGTCTACGGCTGCCCCATCAAGTTTCAGGGTAATAATGGCGCGCGCTTTGAGAATATCTCCTTTTCTAACCTGTTGCTCGATGACGTTACCGGCCCAATTCACATCAGCGTGGGTCCGCAGGAGACGGGCCGCCCCGTCAATCCAGGTTTGACGCCGGATTTGCCGGTTTCATCTACTGAACCATCCATAGCCCGGAATATAAGCTTCAGCAATATTCATGGCACGGTCACCACCAATCCGGGCCCGCTCGCCGGCATGCCGGCACACCACGAGGCCTACAGCGACGGTGAACGCTTCAACTGTATCACCCTGAATGCCGTGGGTGACGCGGAGATGCAGAACATCTCCTTTGACGACATTCATCTTACTTACGGAGGTGGCGGATCCGCGGAGATTGCTGCCCGGCGCGACTTGCCCAATGTGGCCAGCGAGTACTTCATGCTCGGACCCATGCCGGCCTATGGACTATATGCGCGCAATGTCCACGGAATTACGCTCACAAATGTTCGATTTCAGGTGAGTTCGCAGGAGTTGCGACCCGCGGTGATATTCGACCATGTGGCAGACGCTGCAATCAATGGCATCAGTGTTCAGGGCAATCCAGAAGCGGAGTCGGTGCTTCGCTTCATCGACTGCGATCAGGTATTGCTGACGGCTGCGCGGGTTCTCACACCGTCAGCTGTTTTCCTGCAAGCAGAAGGCAAATCAAGCAGCGGAATCACCATAGAGGGTGGAGACTTTTCTAAAGCCGCCCATGTGGTAGCACTCAAAAATGGCGCCACGGATGGAAGCGTCAAATTGCGCATTAGTGCGTAATGCATTCCCTCGGGTCGCTAGAGCCGTTATTAGCTTTCCGTAAGTAACCTGAAGGGATTGGCAATCATCAGGCACGCGAAGACGAGGAAATGAGAAACGCTGAGTGTGGCAGATAGCCTTTCGTAATCGCGAGCCAGGCGGCGGGCCTAGCGAAGCTAGGCTCCACTACCCAGCGGCGCGGCAAAACGATGAATCCGCGTTTGGCTTCGGTGTTTTTGATCACTTCCAACTGAATTCCATGCCCGGCTGCATGTTTGATGCGGAACACCCGGACCGACCAGTTGCAAGGCGTTCCCAGGACTGAATTCCGTCGCAGGCCACACGCCACCTCAAAGAATCAATAAATCCCCGAGGCACCCATCTGCACCGAAACTCTAAGCGGAGAATGCGGTCATATGCCCGAAGCACGGCTTAGCCTGATAAGTACCCTGGTTGTCCGTTGTCGATATCAGGCCATTGCGCGTTTCCAGGCAGATCGGCGCAGGATTTGATACTCGGCGATAATGCAGTCATTGACGGCGCCCAAAGCTCACGGGTCAGAAGCCCTTTAGTGAGTGACTCCGGGCAGAACATGCGGGAACGGCGCTACGGAAAAGCGATCAGCAAACCCGCCGCTGATGCCTGCGGACTGCTCGTGTCCGACGCCGAAGCCGTAATCATAGCCTGTCTCTAGGTACCAGCCGAATGTATGCTTGAGCCGCGGCCAGAACATCAAATCGAGCACGGCCTCGCCTGCAATGCTGTTCGAACTGATGCCGTTCGCATGGGTGTGAACCCATTCCGGCCCGATTCCGGCCATAAACTTAACCTTCGGCGAAAAGTTCCAGGGCTTTTTGAAAAAGAGGTCGGTATCCCATTCGGTCGAATGACGCGAAGAGCGGAGTCACGCCAGCTTCCAACTCGATCCAGTTCTTAATCGGCGTCACCCTGACGGCCAGGTCCGGGCCGAAGGTTCCGCTCTCATCCTTGACGTTCCAGTTTCCGGCCGCGCCCAACTCTACAACAGCAGCGGACTCGTTCTCGACCGTCTGAGCACGAACCCGTAAAGCAGGCGTAACCAGCATGACGGCAACGGCTAATCCGATTCGATTCCACTTCAGCAGCATTTGCAGGTCTGTCCCTTCCATGCCGATCTGCCCTCTTTTAGCAGGACAGGGACCGAGGCGAGGGCCGCTGCAGCATCGAGCCACCCAATATGAAAAACTGCGTTAACAGAAAGCCCGACCAACGCGATCGCGGCGAGATAGGCGCACGTTGCTGACTGCGTCGCGTCGGCGGCTAACGCAATGTTTCCAAGCCTGCGAGCCTCGTGGCGTTTCATCCATGCCAGGATCGGCATCGCGACCAATGCG
>DASXFF010000012.1:0-8451 GCA_036489735.1 Occallatibacter sp.
TACCAGGGCGAGCGCACATGGTCGATGTTCGAGTGGTGGAATCACTGGCCGGTGGCGCAGGTAAAATCCAGCGGGATTTCGGCGGTCGCGCCCGACCGGCCTTCGCACTCTTCGCTCTCCCACATTGAAGGCCAGCCATGGCGCCGGACGCCGGAAACGGTGACCAAGATCATGCTGGATGGGCTGACCGACCGGCGGCCCGAGGAACTGGCGGTGCTGGCCCGGTCCTGGGCCTCGCCGCCCAAAATGATAACGGCCGGCAGCGGGAATACCGGCCAGGGGTACGACCCGGAACAGCGAGCCTTCGTGGTGACCAGGGAAACGCCCGATGCCGGCCCGGTTGAACTGACTTTTGCAGCAAGCCAGGATTCGCCTCTGGTAAATCCGGCGGTGGCCGTTGAAAACTGGGGCGACGCCGCACCGGAACTCATCTTGAACGGCAAACCGGTAACCTGGGGAAAGGACGCCCGCTTCGGCCTGATCCCCACCCTGAGCGCATCGAGACTAGTGGTCTGGGTCCGCCTGCAAGCCGAGTCTGAAACACACCTCGAACTGCGCGCCGCCGCAGGGAGCAAGAAATAGAGCCCGATCCGGACGGGCTCTATTGTTCCGGGTTGGCCGGGGTTGAGGGGATAGCATCGGTTGCTTGCGCGTGGCGCGCGCTTCCATTTGCAATCTTCTTGTAGAGTGCCTCGTCGGCTTCGCGATTCAGCCTTCTGGCGTTGTCGAATTCAAGCTTCGCTTCTTCCTTCTTGCCCGTCGCGAGGTAGAGCCTGGCAAGTCTCCAGTGCACATCCACATCATTCGGCATCAGCTTCGCGGCCTTGGTCAGCTGATGCAGCGCATCATCGTTCCGCCCTGTCTCGGAATACACAATTCCAAGATCGAGATAGGTGAGAGGCAATGTGGAGTCAAGCGTCTGTGCCCGCTTGAGTAGCGGCAGGGCCGCGGCGGTTTGATTGAGCTGCATGTCCGCGTCAGCCAGATAAAGCATCGACTGCGCGTGATTTGGATCGTTGGCCAGTTCGGCCTGAAACTCCGTGGCTGCTTCGGGATAAAGCTTCTGTGTCCACAAAAGGTAACCCAATCCGAAATGCGCGTTCGGCTCCTTCGGATTTGCTTTCACCGCGTTACGGAACATCTCCCGGGCGCCGGTATTGTCTTTCATCTGATCGAGAGCCTCGCCGGCCAGCATGTCGGCCTCGGCCGAATCGGGATTGATAGTAAGAATCTGATGGTAAACATCAAGCACATATTTGAACTGCTTTGACCAAAGATAGCTGTGCGCCAGCACCAGCAGCAGCGACAGATTCTTCGGATCGCGATCTGTAGCGGCCTTGAGATCGACCGCCGCCTGCGCATATTGAGCCAGGCCGTAGTGCGACATCCCGATCAGGATGGTGAGCCGTTGCGCGGTCGGCGAACCGGCGGGTTCGCTCTTCCGCAATGGTGCGAAGACATCGATGGCATCTTTCAACTGGCCGTTCTTGAAGAGCGCGAGTCCCAGGTTCATGCGCAAACTCGCAAGGTGCGGACCGAGCGAGAGCGCCTTGCGATAAAATCCGATTGCCTGCGTGTAATGTTCCTGTCGCGCCTCAAGCAGGCCAAGATGAGCATAGGGCTCCGGGTCGCCTGGATGGGACTTGAGAATGGCACGCCATGCCGTTTCGCTCTCTTCGGTTTTACCCTGCTGCTCAAGCGACAGAGCTGTTTGACGCATTGTGTTTACGGCAGGCTGAACCTGCGCGAAGCAAGCGGCGGATGCTGCAGAAATTCCTAATACTACCGCGAGTTGTGTAAGACGCTTCACGATTTCCGGCTCCAGATGCCTGTTGCAAGAATTTATTCGTTCAAGTCGATAGACAAGAAATCAACCGGACAAATTATGCGATTAACCCAAGTGTCATTGTCTCGCGATGGCGAGCATCTTCCGCATGGCATCGTCTTCAGGAAATACCTGCAGATAGTTTTCCATCTCCGCTTCCGCCTTGTCATATTGTTTGTCCTCGACGAGCCGGTAGATCAGCGTCTTCCGAATGCCGGCGTTGAATGGCTCCAGCGCGACGGCCTTCCTCGCTGACACGATCGCCTCGGCGTGCTTGCCGCTTTCATCCTCCGCCGCGGAGAGATCTACATAGACCCACGGGTTTAACGAATCAAGCTGCAGCGAATGCTGTAGATGGGAGATGGACCCGTCGTAATCATGTTTATCGAGGTCGCGATGCCCCAGGGAAGCCTGGACGAATGCGTTTTCCGGATTGGATTTCTCCGACTCGTCCAGGGTCTTGAGCCAAGGCTGGACAAACTGCGCTTTCCCTTCGGCTTTCAGCAACGAGTATGCCTGCAAGCGAATCACCGCGGGCGGTACCTGAGCTTCCGCCCCGCGTTTGCCTGCGGGGTTCAGTTCAACTAAGTCCGGCATAGCGGCCGTTGTCTGGTTGAATGTCTCGTTCGGGAATGGCTCGTCGGCAGTGCGCACGATGCGATGGTTGGTGGCGCTGGAATGCGAGATGACTCGGATGTCGCGAGGGGGCATGTGACAGCCGATACAGTTGTCGCTCGGCGTGGTGGCCTGGCGCGTAGCGTGAGGCGCGGTGCAGCTAGCTTCCGTGTGGCAGGCGAGGCACCTGGACTTGAAATACGCCGGGGCCTCTGCCCTTGTAGGCTCGACGTGCGGATCGTGACAGCTGGTGCAGCGCAACTGCTTCTCTGCGGGCAGGTTTCTCGTAGCGAGAAAGCACCTGCTCAGACTCATGGAGTAATAGTGCTCCACATGATCCTCATTAGGTGGATTTTCGCGTGTCGGTGGAATCTGAAAGATTGCGACAGTGCGTTCGAGAGGCTCACCCGGCCGGAAATCTTGGTAATTCTTTCCGGATTGCAGAACGCGCAGATCGCCTGCCTGGTGACAGGACATGCAGATGTCATCCGAAAGCTGGCCGGTGAGACGCGACGGGTTGACAATTGTGCGGTCTGCGCCGTTCTTGGCGTACTGGCCACTGCGCATCGCTTTCACGTGCGCAGCGCCAGGACCGTGACAGTTCTCACAGCCGATAGAAGTCTGGGTGAAAGCTGGGTCTTCATATCTTCCGTCGTGGCCGGCAACGGGCTGAGGACGCCCGCTGTGGCAATAAATGCATCCGGGCTGAATGATGCGGTTGAAGGCGTCATCTTCGTTTTGATAGCCCGGCGAAAGGCCCCAGCGTGCGGCGCGCGTGTAATAGGAGAGCGGCGCCTGGAAGAGAAAATCGCCGCGACGCAGGAGCGCACCAAAACCGTTCTCTCCGGTTCCGATAATCCAGCCCATCTGGTGGGTGCTGCGGAAGATTTCCTGGCCGTTAGCTCCCGTTTCGTACTCGGTTTCGATGAGCTTGCCGTTATCGGCGCGAACTTCAAAGTGGTGGTTTGATTTGGGGTCGAAGAAGCTGGTTGTGTCCGGCGAGTTCAGCGCCAGAATCTTGAGAAGCTCCGGTGCGACGGGGATAAGCGAGTGGCCCATGCTGGAGCCGGTAAAAGACCGGCTAATGCCCTGGTGGCATGAGGCGCACACGGCGCTGCCCACATAGCCGTCTTGACTGGACGTTTTCGCCGCAGCAGGCGGAGCGGCAGATTTCTGGGCATGAGCCTGCTCGCCAAATGCACAGCCCAACCCAAAGGCAATTACGACAGCAGTCAGGATGAGCCGGAGATCGAGGAACCGCAGCATCTAAGAACACCCTCGCAGGCCGATGGATGTCCTGTCCAGTCAGGCTAATGGCGGAATCGGGATCGGACATGAAAGGGCGCCGCAAGAGGAACCTCTTGCGGCGCCGATTAGTTGTTGCTTTCGTCTGGTTAGAACACGACCTTCGAGCCAAGCTGCAATACACGCGGGCCCCAATCGCCGGTGGCAGTGCCGTACTGGCCGCCCGTCGAGTTGGACCATGTCGTATTGATAGCGTTGAACTCCGTGTGGTTGAAGGTGTTGTACGACTCCGCGCGGAACTCGACGTGAGCCCGTTCGGTAATCGCAAAGTTCTTGTAGAGCGAGGTTGTGAAATCGACACGGCCCGGACCGACGAAGGTGTCTTTTCTGCCGTTGCCGAAACCAAGGTTGGGACCACCGAGATAGCCGGGGGTCGGGGGCGCCAGCGGATCTTGTGAAAGTGATGCTCCACCGTTGGCGTAGGTATCGAACCAGTCGTTGACCTTGTGATGGTAGTGAATCGGGTTCACAACATTTGCGAAGCTGGTGTAGCCTCCGCCCAACCCGACCGGATCGTTCTCGCCGCCAAAAGTTGCCGGGGAGGGTTCGCCCGTTTCGTCAATGAACGTGCCCGCAATCTGCCAGCCGCCCAGCAGGGAATGAGTCAACCCTGAGGCCTTATTGAAGATTGGGAGAGAGTAGACGTAGTTGCCCTGGAAGATTTGCCGGCGGTCATAACCACCGCTTCCCTTGCTGTATTTCAGGTACCACGGATCGGCTGGTTCTGCGCCCGTTCCGCCTTGGCCGCCTGTGTTCAAGTCGCCATCGGTGATATCGATGGTATGTGAGTAGGTGTAATCCAACTCCCCGCTCAGACCCCACCGGTTCTGGAGACGCAGTCCAGCCTGCAGACCATTGTACGTATTGTTGGTCGTGTTCTCTTCCAAGTTGATTGTGCCGTATCCCTGGTAGGTACGGAGTTGGTTCGAACCAGCGGGAAATGACGAGCCCGGCAACGTTCCGGAGGCGTACTCCTTCCGCAGGTCGTTCGGCGTCGTAAGCGGGAAATTGTTGTATGGAACGACGACGTTCTGATGCCATCCAAGATTGCCCACGTACTGAACAATCAGAATCACAGACGGCTCCAATTGATGTTGAACGCCTAAACTATACATCGCCGCGGCAGGAGCCTTGTAGGTTGAGGCTATCGCGGTCAGGTTGGCCGGATAGATCGGAAGCGCCGTCGGGCTGCCGCAGTTCGCAGGATCGGCTGTGCTTGCCGTCGATTCCCACGAGCAGGTTGGGTTGCTGTAGTAGACGCTGCCCGCATTCGGGGTATATTCATAGGGCAAATTGCTGTTTGAAACCCCATAAATATCGTTGCCCTGCATGCGCTCGTAGAAGGTGCCGAAGCCGCCGCGCAGGATGGTCTTTCCAGCCCCAGTCAGATCATACGAAAAGCCGACGCGAGGCTGAAGCGTTTTGAAGTCATTTACGACCAAGCCCTTTGGCACACCGTTGGTTCCCGGTCGAACCATGCCGTTGAGGTAATACGAAGCGCCGTTGAACCCTGCAGGCGTTTCGACTCCCTGGCTGGTGGGATCGATGGAGCCCGGCGTAGTTGTAGACCAGGTCGGCGGAACGCCGATGTAGGTTGACGGGTCGAAGTTTTCCAGATCGTCGCTGCGCTCCCATGCATGCGGCAGGGCGTCGTAACGTAATCCGAGCTGCAGGCTCAGGCGAGGACTCACCTTCCAGTTATCCATCGCATACACCGACGGAGTCTGGTTGACATAGTGGCGGATCGACATGGACTGCGGTTGAGAATAGCCCGTTGCCAAACCAAGCACCTGGCTCATGAACGGATCGCCGGCATTTCCGCCAGCTCCGGTGCCGGTCTGGTTTTGCGAGAAGGAGTAGTCACCCGCGGCGTCTGCCTGCAACTGCTGGTTCTTGGTGTAGCGGTTGTAGCTGAAGCCAAACTTCATTGCGTGCTTGCCCCGGGTCACCGAAAGATCGACCTTGGGCTCGAAGTCCTGGGCGGCGTTGTGCCAAGCTCCATAGCCGGTTGCCATCGAGGCGCCAATTCCATTGCCGCCCCAATTCGCGCCGGTGAACTGGTTGGAACCCGAGTTTGTGAAGAAGGTGTTCGGAGTCCAGCCGCTCGGCGTTAACGTATTCGGCGAATTGGTGATGTTGATGACGTTGCCGTCGTAGTTCATCGAAGCTTCAAGCAGCACCTGAGGAGAGAGTGCCGCGGTCAGCTTGATAGCCGCGCTGTTGGACGGATTGCTTTCCACGCTGGTGATGGTGTTATACGTGTACCAGTTCCAGCCCAGATCCGGCGCCGCCGTACCTGTCGCCTGGCTGTCATGCAGGTAATGGCCCAGGAGCTGCCACTTGTCATTGATTTTGTGGTCGATTCGAACAACCTCTTCGGTTGCCGTCGTCGGGGTGGCTTCCTCAGTTGTCGCCTTATCTCCCTGAGTATTCGACATTGGAACGATGCTCGATGCAAAATACAACACCGCATTCGGATCGAAGAGCGACGCTGGAATGATTTGCCCCGGGAATGGCTGACCACGGTCTGCCCCAAGGCCGGCCGCCGCAAGTTTCTGAGCAAAAGCCGGATCAGGTACCTGTGCTGCCGTGGGAATATAAATGACCTGGTTCGGCGCGTAGCCGGGAGCCACATAATGCAGGTCCGTACCCGCTACGGGACGGTCTGCGTCGGGTATCGTGGGGTTGGTGTTCGGGGCGCTCGACTGAATGATCCGCCGCCATTCCATGTTGTAGAAGAAGAAGGTTTTCTGCCGCAATAACGGTCCGCCAAGGTTCGCGCCAAAAATGTTCTGCCGCAACTTCGGAACGGGAGTGAAATCGGCGGGGCTGGCCTTCTGATACTTGTTGAAGTAGTCGTTCGCATCCAGGTCGTCATTGCGGAAGAATTCCCAGGCGCCGCCATGGAATTTCTGGGTGCCGCTCTTCAAAGCCAGGCTGAAGGTGGCTCCGGAAGCAATACCGTAATCCGGAGGGTAGTTGCTGGCCAGCACTTCAAACTGTGCAATGGCGTCCATTGAAGGCATGACGCTCATGCCGCCGGCGCCGCCGCGGTCATCGGCTTCCGCACCATCCAGCAGCCAGATGTTGTGGCTCTGGCGCAGGCCGTTGACGCTGATGCTCGCGCTTGAGGCGGAAGCGGTGGGAGGATTGTTTGCAGGCAAATTGGAACTGACGCCCAAGCCAAGAGCCGCCAGTGCCGTGAAGTTACGGTTTTCGGTCGCAATTGAAGTGACCTGCTCGCCGCTGATCAGCGTGCTCACTTCGTTCGATTCCGCCTGTACCTGAAGGGCATCTGCCGAAACTGTAACTTCGACCGTCTCCGCGCCGATTGTCAGCTTCACATTATTTGCCAGAGTCTGCGATACGTTCAGAATCAGGCCGGTAGCCGAGTAGGCCTCGAACCCCTTCGCCGTAACCTTCAGATCGTAGTTTCCGACGTTCAGACCGGCGAAGACATATCCGCCGGTACCGTTGCTGGTGGTGTTGTAGGCAAACCCCGTCTCTTTTTGCTTTAGTGTCAGGTTTGCTCCCGCCACTACAGCCCCTGTCTGATCTGTAACGGTACCGACAATCTCAGAGTTCTGCTGCGCGAGTGCCGCCACTGCAGCGAACAATAAGAGGACCGGTACGATAAGAAATCTGAATCTTGTTTGTCTCATGTGTCTACCTCCCTTTTGAAGTTTGTGTGACTCGTTCTTGTTTGCCTTGCTATCCGTTCTTGAGGTTTTAAAACCAGCCTGCTTGCGGCTTTTGCGGTGCAATGGGCATTTACAGCGTCAACCGAAACGTCTCAAGCAGCGCTACTTGGAAGCGAGAAAAGCCTCCTGAGCGGGCGCAGCGGCAGCCGTATCGGAACTCACTCGACGACGAGATAAATCGCTTTACTGAGTCGGTTCGTAATAATACGCAGCGGATACAGTAGTGTCAATAGAGAATTGTGCACTCCCAATCCGAACGGATTATAAACACAATCGTGTTCAATGGAGAGCTAAATTTTCTTGAGGCTCAAAACCCATGGATTTTGTGTCTTAGAACCAATGGATTAGGCCTGTTTAGCAAGCCTAGAAGCCGCTTCGAACTGCATCCCTCTGGACAAGGCAGGGAATAAAGCTCTATTCAGGCAATTTCGGGAATGGCTTGGCATATTTCTGTTTCGGGACTTGCCAGGTTCCGGCTCCGGCGATGTTTCTGCTTCCCCCGGCGCTGCGCGGGTATGCTCGAAGCCATGCAGCAGCCGGCTACAGCGACGCCCTCTCCCACCTTTGCCGGCATGCTGGCTTCTCTGGCTGCGCCGGGGCAAAAGCGTCCGCCGGCCCGCGACCTCGACGGCTTGGAAGACGACGTTGCCACGCTCAGCTACGAGCGTGCTTTGCGGGCCCACGGGCGCTATCGCGCACCGGCAGCGGACGAACGCGCCCTGGCGCTGGCCACCGACGCCGGCAGCGTACGCATCTTTGAAGCAGGCCCGATGGAGGACGACGTGCCCGCTCCTGCTGTGCATGCCGCCGAGCCTCCACCGGAGGCGGCGCAGGAAGCTTTCCTGCCAGCCGGCCGCAATCTGAAATGCGCCAGCATTACTATCCGTGTGAGCAAGGCGGAATGCGAGCAACTGCGCAAGCGGGCCGCCGAGGCCGGGCTCACGGTGTCAGCCTATATGAGGTCTTGCACGTTTGAGGCAGAATCGTTGCGGGCCATGGTGAAAG
>DASXFF010000060.1:0-5571 GCA_036489735.1 Occallatibacter sp.
TGCCACCTGTTCAAGAACAACCGCGACGGCACCTTTACCGACGTGACGCACAAGGCCGGCCTCGCCCGCTCCGGGTGGGGACAGGCCTGCTGCGTGGGCGACTACAACAACGACGGCTGGAACGATCTTTTCGTCACCTACTACGGCCAGAACTCCCTGTTCCGCAACAACGGCAACGGTACTTTCACCGATGTGACGAAGCAGGCCGGGCTGCTGCAATCGCGCCTGCGCTGGAACTCCGGCTGCACGTTTCTCGACTACGACAAAGACGGCCACCTGGACCTGTTCGTAGGCAACTACATCGACTTCGACGTGAAGACCGCCCCGCTGCCCGAGGACGCCAACTGCACCTACAAAGGCATCCAGGTGGCCTGCGGGCCGCCCGGCCTGGAGGGCGGCAAGAATATCCTCTACCGCAACAACGGAGACGGCACCTTTACCGACGTCTCGGAGAAGGCCGGCCTCAACAGCGCCCTCGGCACCTATGCCTTGAGCTGCGTGGCCGCCGACCTGGACAATACCGGCTGGCCCAACATCTACGTCGCCAACGACTCCACCTCCGCCACCTACTACGTCAACCAGAAGAACGGCACCTTCAAAGACCAGGCCATCGAGGCCGGCGTCGCCTACTCCCCCGACGGCAAACCGCAGGCCGGCATGGGCGTCTCCGTGGGCGACTACAACCGCGACGGGCTGTTCGACCTGGTGAAGACCAACTTCGCCGGCGACACCGATTCGCTCTACATGAACCTCGGCGACAGCTCGTTCGACGACCGCACCTATCAGGCCGGCCTTGGCGTCAACACCCGCCTGCTGGGCTGGGGCATCAGCTTCATCGACATCGACAACGACGGCTGGCTCGACATCCTGGTCGCCAACGGCCACGTCTACCCCGAGGTCGATGGCACCCAGGTCGACGCCGCCTATGCCGAGCGCAAATACCTCTACCGCAATCTGCGCAACGGCATGTTTGAAGACGTGAGCCTCCTGGGCGGCTCCGGCATCACCGCCGATGTCCCGGCCCGAGGCTTCGCGGTCGGCGACTACGACAACGACGGCAACCTCGACGCCATCGTCAACTGCGTAAATGCGCTGCCCCAGCTTCTGCGCGGCGCCTCGACCCTGAACCGGAACTGGATCAAGATCCGCGCCGTCGGCGTGAAATCCAACCGCACCGGGATCGGCGCCCGCATCAAGGTCGTCGCCCAGACCGGTACCCCGCAGCTCACCGCCAAGCCCGATGCCGCCGGCAAGCTGCCCCCCCTGGTACAAATCGATGAGGTGCGCTCCTGCAATGGCTATTACTCGGCCAGCGATTTGCGTCTCCACTTTGGGCTAGCCGAAGCCAAAAAAGCGGACCTCGTCGAGATTCGCTGGCCCTCAGGACAGGTAGATAGCTGGAAGAACCTCGACGCCAATCGCCTCTATGTACTCGAGGAAGGCGGCCGGATTCTCAAGTCCGAAAGCTTCAGTTCGGCTCGCCGGAAGCCCTGACCGAGGCCGGGCCGGGCCAGCCTCAGGCGGTGGCGCGGCCCATCATCCTAATCAAACTCGGAACTTCGGAGACCCCGCTGATCCCGCAGAAGAGTTACTTAAAGATGACCTTTTCTCTTCATCTTGAGGTTCCCATTGCGTCAAATGAAGATGCATTCGTGTTGGCGCCTGTCTCCTCAGCTCATCCATTCGGATGATGCGAACAGTCATCGAATGATGCACTTCAAGGCGTAAGCGGCCTGTAGCAGCAGCGCAAATCCTAGCAATCATTCCAATCCTGCTTTGGAGTCAATTTGTCATATCAATTATTGAAACATTGTAAACATCGATGTAGGCGATAATACGGTAATAAGGCGAGATCAGGCCGCCCACCGTATTCGATTCCCGGAGCAGAAACGCTTCGGTAAACGCCAGTAAATCGCTTTATACAAGAAGGTTAGTTCCTATTAATGACCGGGGCGCTCCCTGTGCCAAATCCGGACGCTCTAAATGTAAATGTTTCCAAGTATTGACATGTCGTATTTACGGTCAAACCGGGTCATTTTTTTCGGATTTCCCCGTTGACAGGCACTCAATCCATTGATATCGTTTCGATTGCTCCGGAGAGCGCCCTTTTTAGCTTGCCCAAAATCCGAACTTGGGTAGCGGCAGCTCCGGCTCTTTAGCTCACCCTGCCATCGCGGCCGGGGAGCCTTTTATGCCGACTGGCAGGATGTAAATCTGCCGGGCAATTTTGGTTCGACCACAAGTTCACACATAAAAACGGAAGCACTTTTTTTAGGAGACCGCATGATCAAGAGTTTTCGTACAGCCCTCGTGCTAGGGTCCTTTGCCTGCGCGAGCCTTCTGCTCATTGTGCCGGCCACCGCCCAATCGGTCTACGGTTCCATTTTCGGCACCGTGACAGATAAAACTGGGGCTGCTATTCCCGGCGCGACAATCGCGGTAACCGATGAGGCCAAAGGCACCGTCGTTACTGTTACCTCTAACGGATCCGGCGACTACAGCGTTTCCCATCTGGCGCCAGATGTCTATGACCTCAAGGTAAGCCTCAAGGGTTTCAAGTCCTTCGAGACCAAGGGCATTCAGGTTGCGGCCGACACCGCGCCCCGCATCGACCCCACCATGGACGTAGGCGGCGCTGAAACAACCGTCGAAGTAAACGCGGACACGCAACCTCAGTTGAAGACCGACCGCGCCGACGTGGCCGCTACTTTCGATTCCCAGCAGGTGAACGATCTTCCCATCGAGGGACAGAACTTCGCCAACCTCCAGCTTCTGCTTCCCGGCGCTCAGCTTCTCGGCTGGTCTCACGCCGCCGATGAAAACCCCCAGGCTTCCCGGCAGATTCAGATTGACGGACAGGCCTTTGGCGGTGTGGCTTACGAACTGGACGGAACAGACAACCAGGATCCGATTCTGGGAATCATTGTCGTGAATCCGCAGCTCGATGCCATCACCGACGCCAAGATCACCACGCAGAACTTTGACGCCGAGTTGGGCAAAGCCGTTGCCGCTGTTCAGACCGTGCAGACCAAGTCCGGATCGAACAGCTTCCACGGCTCCGCATACGACTTCCGCACCGGCAATGCCAACCTGGCCCGCGATCCCTACTCACAGGTAGGTCCGGGAAGCATTCCTGCCGGCCTGAAGAACAAGTTTGGCCTTACGATCGGTGGGCCTATCAGCAAGGACAAGAGGTTCTTCTTCTTCGGCTATGAAGGCCAGCGCCAGAAATCCGGCGTAACCAACGTGAACACCCTGCCATCGAAGTTGCTGACAGAGACATGCCTCGGCCATGAAACGGGACCCAGTGGAATTGCCGGCTGCGACTTCAGCGAGTACCTTGCCAATCTCTCTGGCGGCGTCAACAACGGTCCTGTTTCGCCGTACCCCGCGGGCCAGATTTACGATAATCGGAGCGGAAAGCCGGTAGCCTACACGAACAACGTGATTCCGATGGGGCAGGTTTCGCAACAGTGGATGAACCTGTTGACCGTTCTTGAGCCCTACACGAAGACTGAATCCGGCGGCGACCTCGGCGGGCTGGATTCGAACTCATCGGGTAGCGGCACCGGCGTATTTAACAGCAATATGTGGGTAACTCGTCTCGATCAAACCTTCAGCGACAAGCAGACAGCTTTCGTCCGCTTCACCCGCTGGACGGACGCTCTGGGTGGACCGCAGATGTACGGAACTGGCGGCGGACCTGGATTTGGAATCGGCGGCTACGGCGGCAACTCCACCAGCGCCGACGACAGCCTGGCCATCGGCACGGACTATGTCTTCAGTCCCAAACTGATCATGGATCTGCGCGGCGGCTACCTGCGCTACAACATCATCGACATCAAGAATGACGAGTCCGTGCAGGAGGCCACAGCCCTCGGCATCCCGGGAATGAACACATCGCAACCCATTACCAGCGGTTCGCCGGGATTTGCCCCCACCACCCTCGCCGGCGGCCATACCCAGCCGCTTTACGGCGATGGCCTGAACATCGCCCGCTGCAACTGCCCGCTCACCGAGCGCGAAGACCAGTTCCAGATCGTCAACAACTGGACCCGGATCATCGGCAACCATTCGGTCAAGGTGGGCGCCGATCTTCGCTATGGCCGTAACCTGCGTGTGCCTTCTGACAGTGACCGCACCGGCCAGCTCAACTTCGACAACAACCCCACCTCAAATCAAAACATTCCCGCGCCCGCGGCTGGTCAACCTGCTAATAACCAGGGCGGCATCAGCTTCGCGGCCATGGCGCTGGGCGATGTGACCAGCTTGAACCGTTACGTCTCCAATTCCACCGACGCCAAGGAATACCAGAAACGCGAGTTCTTCTATGGACAGGACACCTGGCGCGCCAACACCAAGCTGACCCTCAACCTGGGCGTTCGCTGGGAGCTCTACTTCCCGGAATCAGTCAACGCTCCAGGCAATGGCGCGCTGATGAACCTCGACGATGGCTATCTGCATGTTGCAGGCATCGGCGGCATCAAATCCGATATGGGCTGGAAGCTTGACAAGAAGAAGCAGTTTGAACCTCGGCTTGGTGCAACCTACCAGCTCACACCCAAGACCGTTATCCGCGTCGGCTATGGACGCAGCTTTGATATCGGCGTCTTCGGTTCCATCTTCGGCCACGTAGTCACCCAGAACGTGCCGGTGCTGGCCAACCAGAGCCTCTCCAATTCCACCACCACCGGCCAGGCCTTCTGCCTTGGCAGCTCGCCGGAAAACTCGGCGACGCCCACCAGCCCCGGCTGCAGCTATGCCAACGACACCACTGCTTCGGTGCAACCCGTGGGTGGCGGCCCAATCGCCTATGCGCCCCCGTTGGTTCCGGCGGACGGTTTGTTGCCGAATCCAGGTAATCAGGTCAACACTAAGGCGCGCCCCAACCCCATGCGTTTCCCGACACTCGACGCCTGGAATGCAAGCGTACAGCACGCGTTGACGTCAACCCTAACCCTAACGGCCGCGTTCGTGGGAAACAAGGGCACGCATACCCTGAGCGATGGGGACGGCAACAGTACCAACCCGAATGAGGCTGCAATCAACCTGCCGGGATCGTTCAGCCCCAACGGTCAGGCGCTGCATTTCGATCCGACTGTCAACACCTCTCCCGCCAATGGTCCGGTGATCACCTCCAGCGGCGCAACAGCCATCACAAACTACTTGCAGCGCTACTACGGCGGTAGCCTCAAAGCGTGCCAGGATCCGAACTACACGCCGACAGTCGATCCAAACATTACACTCCCGGTCGGCGCTTGCGGTTGGTCCCAGGGCATCTCCTATTACGGCGATGACCAGAACACCAACTTCAGCGCTCTGCAAATAACCTTGGCTCAGGCTACCTGGCACGGCCTCAATCTCAACGGCAATTACCAGTTCGCGATTGCCCACGACTACAACGGCGGCTTCGTTACCTGGGATAAGGCGGCGGTTTACGGCAATGACTCCGCAGTTCGCCACCACAGCGCCACGATCTATGGGATTTATCAACTTCCCATCGGCACGGGCAAAGAGTTCCTCAGTGGCGCAAACCACGCAACCAACCTGATTCTGGGCGGCTATGAAGTT
>DASXFF010000159.1:0-3864 GCA_036489735.1 Occallatibacter sp.
CTCCCAGAAGTGCAGCAAAGACCCGCGCGATGGTGTCGACCCCGCCGCCCGCCGCGATCGGCACCACCAAGGTCACCGGCCGCGTGTCGGCCGCTGGCGCCTGAGCCAGTGCCGCCGACGATATGGCGGCGATGAGCGAACCAGCCGCCGCGGCAAAGAGCGTGGCCGCGTGAGTAGCACGCATGTTTTCCTCCCCACCGGGTTGGCGAAGCCTAACGCGGTGCCGCCCACAGGACAAACCGATTGCCCGTGGTCGCAGGGGTGGCAATTCTGGTCTAGGCGCCCCTCCCGCTAGGCCGAGGCTCCAGTCGCCATCTCAGTGATCACCAATTGCGGCCTAATCGTTAAGACGCTCGACGCTTTTGGTAAAGCCGATGGAAAGGCACACCGAATATGCTGTCTTCAAGTTTTCGAAAGTGAATCCGGTCAAATTGACCTCGAACAATCAAATTGAGGCGCTCTAAGCGCTTGCAGATAAATTTGTAGCTTACTTTCGCTTTGCAATGTCCTCGCTTGAACCGAACAACGTCTTCCGGTTTCCATTGTGTGACGCCGAGCCACCGAATGTCTTCGGCGAATTCATCCTCCGGGTAGATAAACTCTGCGGCAAAAACTTCAGCCCCTTTCTCGATCAGTTCGTTAGCGTTGTAGTCGCCGCAGTGAATCATCCCTCCGGTAATGGTCTCCTGATCGCGGTAATGGTGTTTCAGTTCATGGGTCAGCGCGAACAGTTTTGGCTCGTCTGGAAGATTGCGTTGGAGGGCCACCGAATAGTCACCATCGGCACACATGTAGATGGCTTTGATCTTTGATGGCAGAGGCCAGTAATCGATTCGTATTCGCTCCACCCGATAGATTTTCCGTATTTCGCGGAGACCGAACGCAGCCGTATTGACGCGGTGCAGATTGCGCTTTTCACGAGCTAGCGCCTTCAATTCTTCGAAGTACGCGTCACGGCTCATGCTCCTCTCCTAACGTTTAGAACGCCCGCGCTTGGCACTCTCTATTGCTCGCCGGGCCTTTCTGTATTCCGCATACCGAATCACTTCGTCGAAATCGTGAGCCTCTAATCCCCCCGTAGCCGATGTGAGAGCCGAAATTCGAGAATCGTCAGGCTTTAAGTCTGAAAAAAAGACTGTGATCGAAACATCAAAAAAACGCGCGAGCTTGTCGAGGTCTTCGGGCGTAGGCTTATAGGTTCCCGTTTCCCACCGCGATATTGTGTTGGCGGCGATGCCGATTTTGTCCGCTAGCGCCTCCTGGCTGAGTTCGCCTTTAGGGTAGTGCCGCCGTAGCTCCCGGATTTTTTGCCCTATGTGGGTGTAAATGCTGCTCATTTTGAGCTCCTCCTGATTCGGGAAAGCGGCTTCCCAAGATAGCTTGACAGACTCGGACGCGCAATATTACCATTGGCGGATATCGTCGTCCTCTTGCAGGATAAAAATGCGGAGATAGGAGCCAGGATATGGGAATTGTTCAAACTCCCCGGGATGGTAACGGGCCGGAACGAGCGGCCATCAGCGACCTGGCCGCAGCTGAGGCCGACATCGAGAAGGCTTGCCGCGACATCGAATCCGCCCCCGAGCATGCCTTGGAGGAAATTGATGCGGCCGAAAGGCGGTTGGCGGAGGCCAAGACGGAAATCAAGGAAGAGGAGCGCCGAGAGCGTTTGGTCAATGTGACGGTCGACCGTGTGCTCAAAGAGATACCGGCCGGCACCTACGTGGTCTCGGCTTTCAAGGCCAGAGTTGGGGTGGCTCCTGACCGGGAACTAGACGAGATCAAGAACGGTGTCCTCGAGCCGCTGGCCGATAACGCGGCCATCAGGATTCATGGCCATGAGGTGTTCGTGTCGCACCCGCGGACCGGGGGGTCGTCATGAGTTCGCCGGAGGACCTCGCCGAAATTCAGCAGGTCTGTGCCGGCGCCATCTACAAGACCGAGGGTGGCCAGAAATTCGTATTTCTGCCTGCCCTCATCGTGCGCACTGGCGACAACACTTTCACGCGCGACGCGCTTCTCACGCTTAGAGCCCATAGCTCTTACGCAAGCCGACTATTTCTCTCGGAGCAAATTCCGGGGCGCGGCGGCACGTATCAAACTCACACTGTTCTAGGACGCACGTGGTGTACGCCGTCCTGGAAGAATGTACCGCCGGGTCGGCCCATTGAGATGTTGATGCAGCACCTTAAGGCCTATGCATGACGACGCTTTTCCGAGCGCCGAAGTGTCTGATTGATGCCGTGCGCGACGATCTTTACCGGCGCCATCGCTTCGCCGCGGAACGGGTCGGTTTCCTGGCATGCCGTGCGGCCCGGCTCGCTAACAACGGCCTCATCATCCTCGCGACCGAATATCACCCCGTAGCGGATGACGATTATGTCGAGGACCCCACTGTTGGAGCCATGATGGGGGCAAGAGCAATACGCGTAGCGATGCAGCTGGCTTACAACGGCGGCCGGGAGGACACCAGCGTTTTCCACATCCACATGCATGACCGTGCCGGCTATCCAGTATTTAGCCAAACCGATTTAACTGAAAGTGGCCTTGGCCGCCGGCTTCTGCTGGCAAGCACCTGGACACAAACCTGCGGCAATCAACCGATTTTCCATAGTGGGTGCGCCACTACAATTTTGGGAATGGAACTGATGGACCCGCGCTTGGTCAGTCAGAGTTTTCTTGGTCCGGACAGCGATGCCATATTGGCGCAAGCTGAAGTGGGTGTCGCCGGGCTCTGTGGCGGCGGCTCACACGTGGTGCAGCAACTCGCGCACGTCGGCGTGGGTAATTTTGTGGTAGTCGATGACGATATTATCGAAGAGAAAAACCTAAACCGCCTGGTCGGCGGCACCCGGGCCGACGTGGACGCCAAGTTCTCCAAGGTATCAATAGCCGAGCGGGTGATTAGGTCCGTCAATCCGGCTGCACGCGTGATACCCCGCTCATCCCGTTGGCAAGATGCCATCGAGGATCTGCGCCGGTGCGATGTGATCTTTGGTTGCCTAGATTCTTACCGGGAGCGGGATGAGCTTGAGCGGTTCTGCCGTCGGTATCTAATTCCCTACATCGACTGCGGCATGGACGTCCACGGGACATCGGGTACGTTCAGTATTAGCGGCCAAGTAGTCCTGTCGTCGCCGGGAGGCCCATGCCTTTGGTGTTTTGGCATTCTGACAAAAGGTCGAATAGCCGAAGAGGCGGGTCAATATGGCAAGGCTGGTTCACGCCCACAGGTAGTTTGGTCGAACGGAGTACTCGCTTCAATCGCGGTCGACTTATTCGTTCAGCTGATATGCCCTTGGCATGGCAGGGCGCAGATGACGGCTTGCTGTGAGTTCGATGGTAATCGCCATCGAATCGAAACCAGTCGCCTCGATAACCTCGCAGGGTCCCGGTGCAGTCACTTTCGACCCGACGAGGTTGGTGACGCGTTCTTCGTAACCTCAACTAATGTAGGAGCTTAAAATGGCTAAAGACTGCAATCGCGGTCTCGATGACCGGTGCCGGGATAAAGGCGGTGAGATTCGTCAGAAGAACGGCACGACTCGCGTCGCGACCTTGCGACAGACCTACGGGGAAGGATTCGCCCCTGGCGTTCGCAGTGACATGAAGCTCGACAGCTTGCTCGAACGAATGAAAGCCCGATCTCTAAGCGAGCTGCTGAAGAAGTGCTAATTAGAACCGTCGCCATTCCGGCCATGGCCACGCGCGGGCCTTCCCTCAGCGGCAATTCTGGTCTAAGCACCCCTCGCGCGGGGCCGAGCCATGCAAGCCCTGACGCCGGCGCGCCTTGCAGGCGCTCTTTTTTTGCGTGTGCTGTCATTCCGGGACGGCCGCAGGCCGGGCCAGGAATCCATAACCACG
>DASXFF010000132.1:0-7536 GCA_036489735.1 Occallatibacter sp.
TTTGTTGCATCGCTCGCGCTTGCTGCCGCTCTCGGAAGTATCGAGCGCGCTTCGGCGCAGGTCTTTCCATCACATCCACTCACCATGATTGTGCCGTTCCCCGCCGGCGGACCGATTGACGCTACCGCGCGCATTGTGGCGCAGGGCATGCGCGCTTCTCTCGGGCAACCCGTGGTTATTGAAAATATGGGCGGAGCCTCGGGCAGCATCGGGACTGGTCGGGTCGCGCGCGCCGCACCGGATGGTTATACGCTCGGCATCGGATATCTCGGCACTCATGTCTTCAACGGCGTGGCGTTTCGGCTTCCATACGACCTGTTGCACGATTTCGAACCGGTTTCGCTCTTGGTTGCTAATCCGCTTCTCATCGTCTCAAGAAAAACCATGCCGGCAACGGATTTGCAGGGATTGATCGCATGGCTCAAGGCGAACCCCGGTAAGGCATCGCAAGGCACTTCGGGCGCGGGCGGCACCTCGGATGTTGCTGGCGCATTCTTTCAAAAGAAAACGGGTACGCGCTTTCAGCTGGTGCCCTATCAGGGCGCCGCCGCGATGATGCACGATCTGGTGGCCGGGCAGATCGATCTGATGATCGACTTCGCGGCGAATTCCCTGCCGCAGGTGCGCGCAGGCACCATCAAGGCTTATGCCGTAACTGCTCGGAGCCGTTTGTCGGCGGCGGCTGACATCCCGACCGTCGATGAGGCGGGCGTGCCGGGACTCTACATTTCGGCATGGCAAGGAATTTGGGTGCCCAAGGGGACGCCAAAGGAAGCCATCGCCAAGCTGGATGCCGCGGTCGTAGCTGCTCTGGCGGATTCGTCGGTACGTCGGCGCCTCGCTGAGCTGGGCCAGGAGATCTACCCGCGCGACCAGCAAACGCCAGAGGCCTTGGGCGCTCTCCAGCGTGCCGAGATCAAGAAATGGTGGCCGATCATTAAGGCCGAGCAGTTGAATTGAAGGACAATAACAGTCTCATGGAACAGATCGAAACTGTGATCATAGGAGGCGGCCAAGCCGGGCTGGCCATGAGTTATTATCTTGGCCAGCTCGGGAGTGAGCACGTCATTCTTGAACGACACCGCGTGGCCGAGCGCTGGCAGAGCGAGAGATGGGACTCGCTGGCTTTTCAAAGCCCGAACTGGAATATTCGCCTGCCAGGCTTCGCTTTTCAGACCGCTGATCCAGATGCGT
This sequence comes from Occallatibacter sp., assembly GCA_036489735.1. GTDB lineage: Bacteria > Acidobacteriota > Terriglobia > Terriglobales > Acidobacteriaceae > Telmatobacter. The sequence continues at coordinate 1,195 of DASXFF010000132.1, forward strand.
TTGCATCGCGCGATGAGGTCTTCCGGTTTATCGAGGACTATGCCGCATTCATCCGCGCACCGGTAGGTTGTGGCATGCCGGCAACTTCACTCCGCGCGGAGACGGCCTCGCGCCTCCTGATCGTCGAGACCCCGGAAAGCCTATTCCGGGCGAAAAATGTGGTGATCGCCATCGGACCTTTCCAGTTACCGGCAGATCATTTACCGATCGGAGGCTCGGCGCTGCATTTGCATTCGAGTCGTTATCGCAATCCGCAGCAGCTGCCGTCGGGAGCGGTATTGGTGATCGGTTCAGGAAATTCAGGCGCACAGATTGCGGAGGAGCTCTGCGCAGCTGGCCGCCAAGTGTTCCTTTCCGTCAGCAAGCACCGGCGGATCCCGCGTCGTTATCGCGGCAAAGACTATGCGTGGTGGTACATCGCCTTCGGTGAAGGCGACACCACGGTCGATCAACAGCGGGAGCCGCTGTCGCCACGTTTGCTCACGGGTGTGGGCGACGGTCACGACCTCGATCTGCGTCATTTGGCAGCGCATGGGGTCGTGTTGCTCGGCCGCGTTCTCGGTGGCCGGGATGGCCGGCTCACTCTCGCGACCGATCTCGCCGAGGACCTAGCGCGCGCGGATGCATCGCTTGTCGATTTCATGCGCCAAGCTGACGGATATGCCGCACGGCAAGGGCTTGATCTTCCAGATTCGGAAACGGGCAGCGAAGCCTTGCCCACCCCGCGTGAGGTCACCGATCCCATCGTGACGCTCGATCTCGCTACGGCTGGCATCTCCACAATCATTTTGGCCAATGGCTTTCGCTATGATTTCAATTGGGTCGATCTTCCCATCTTTGCAGACTCTGCAAAATCGTCACGACGAGTGCCGGTGCACCAGCGTGGTATCACACGAGTACCCGGCGTCTATTTTCTCGGCCTGCCCTGGCTGCACAAGCTAAAGTCCGCGTTTCTGCACGGCGTCGGGGATGATGCGGCATATCTAGCAGAGCGTATGACCAGCCACGGCAATCCGTGGCCGAATTCCCGCTCACGAGAGCAAAAACCGCCCAGCGGTTACGAAACGCCGGTCGAATTTTCAAATTAGCCGCTGTGGGGGAATGCGTCAGTTCTGCTTCTTGCGTTGGGCAAAGGGATGCATGTGGGCTCCAGGTCGAGGTCGCCTGACCGGTGTTCTGGATGTTGTCTGCTATGGCCCCTTGCCGACTAGGAACAAAATCGCAAACGTCTGTTGTTGGTTAAAGCGGACTTGGCGTCCTGGGCCATCGCGGCGCTTCGCGCGACGAGCAGCTTGATCACGCCTTCCTTGATCAGAGGGTCGAGCAGCGCGCCGGCCCCTGGGCCGCGTCCACGATCTTGCGGCCATCATCTCGCGTGCAATTATTCAAACGCTTGCCGACTTCGGCGCGAAAGATGCGCCACTTTTCGCGCGCTTCCTTCTCGCGATAGCCGGTGATGCACTTTTGAGTGAGATACGTTTCTAGGACATGATCGTCCGGGCCGTCGCCTTGCTTCGCCTTGGCTTGGATTGGCTGGCCGCGCTCGAATTCGTCAACGCTGAGGATGATCGAGTCCGGCGGGACTTCGACGCAAGCGGGCAGGGTGCCGTCTTGGGTCACGGCCGCAAGCGTAGCCGGTGGAATATTGACGACCTTGTGGCTCGGCCGGTTTGGCTCACTGCGCAGCAAGCGGCCATCCTCCGACAGGTAGATAATCTCGCGCTCGGGGGCGATGGCGCGGCCCTTGGTGGTCTTACCGTCGCGCGTCTCGGTGAAAGGGTGCTCACCCGGCGCAAGCGTGTACGGCACCGCGACAAGGCGCGGGCGCTTGGCTAGTTGCCGATCCTCATGTGTGCGGATGATCGGCCGGGACAGCAGCACCGCTTGATCCCGATCTGTGGTCTTAGTAAGGGAACGCGCTCCCGCTCCACCGCGAATGCCGTGGCCAAATGGACTGCAAGGCGAACGTTTCAGCGACCCCCCACGAAATCCCCACGAATGAACGGACTTAACAAGAACAAACGAGGGCAAAGCGCACGAAAAATCGCGTCTTTTCAAGAATAACCGCGTAGGCTATCTCGTTCGGGACGAGGGGGTCGCAGGTTCAAATCCTGCCACTCCGACCAATTTTCCTGACCATGAAACAATCGTGGGGCCTGATATGGGGAACGAAACCCAGGGCGGGCAATACTTTACGCCGTGCTTGGACTATTTCGGAGCACCGCTTGAATTCGCTGTTGAAGATGCAAAATACCTACCGTTATGTTGCCGTGCACGAGGCGGGACACGCGGTCGCGATTGGGAGCGTACATTGTGGACCGAGCGACGCCTGTTGTGGCCGCCGCCTGGCCACCTCGGCGCTTGTGTTCTGTCGTCGGCACCATCGCAAACCTTGAGCGGCAGATGCAAAATTTCGCCGGTTACCTGATCGCTGCGGTGTTTTTCATTGGTGGTTATGAAGTATGCTGTATTGATTGGTCTACTTGGTCCGACCATCATCCGATACCGTGCGGGGACCACCCCGCGTGGCGGCGGTCAACCACGTATCGAACAACAGATCAAACCTTGATTTCAGTGGCTCCCAATCTGCACGTCGTCCACAAGAGCGGGTCGCGAGGTGAGGGGCGCACAAATGACCCACCCGTTGCGGCCGATCCGCGACGGCCCGTCCATTTCTGTTAGCAATCTTAGCCCGCAAGTGGGCTAGGTCCACGGTGTCCGTCGTCGGATAATTTGTAAGCGCCGCGACAATGCCGCGCCCGCACGCGTCGGCTTTACGGGCGATATGACAATTGGTCATTAAGCCGCGAGTCGAACTCGGTTCTGCTCTGCCCAGGCCCACGGCAGCAGTTCATCGAGTTTCTGCGCGGGCCAGCCATTGACGAGCCTGGCGAGGATGTCGGCCAGATAAGCCTGAGGGTCAATACCGTGAGGTTTTGCGGTCTCGATCAGGGACGCGAGACATGCCCAGTTGACCGTCACCGGTCCCGGCGGCGTCATCACCCGGGAAGGCGGCATCGACGACGGCCGCGACGGCTTCAGCGATCTGTATCCTCTCGCCACGCTGAAGTGGAACAGCGGCGTGAACAATTGGATGATTTACGCAACGGGAGACATCCCGGTCGGGATGTACGATTCCAGCCGACTGGCAAATATCGGCATCGGTCACGGCGCCATCGACGGAGGAGTCGGGTACACCTATTTCAACCAGCAGACGGGAAACGAATTTTCAGTGGTGACCGGGGTGACCGGAAACTTTATGAATCCGAGCACCGGATACACGAACGGCATCGATTGGCACCTCGACTGGGGTGCCTCACACTTCCTGACAAAGACGCTGCAAGTTGGCGCGGTCGGCTATTTTTACGATCAGATAACCGCGGATCGCGGGGCGGCCGCATTCCTTGGATCAAACCTCTCGCGCGTCGCTGGGGTTGGTCCGCAAATCGGACTTATCTTTCCAGGAAGGTCGACGCAGACCTACTTGAACTTCAAGGCATATTCGGAGTTCGCCGCCGACAATCGGCCATCCGGCTGGAGCGCATGGGTCACCTTGTCGTTCTCGCCAAGGCCGCCTTCACACGAGACTGGCGCTGCGCCGGCACTGACCAAATAGAACACCGCCAGGTAAAACCATTGGCAAGACTGCCAGAGCATGTCTGTTTTATTGTGAAGCTCAGCCTGAGTTGGCGAAGTCGTTGGCGCATTCCTGCGTGGTGAAGGATTCGAGAAAGGCGCCGACGCGTTTCCGGGCGGCTCCGACGGTGCGCTCGGCGGCGATACACAGCAGGTTTATTGATCTTGGCGAAGACCTGCTCGATCGGAGTGAGGTCTGAACGGTAGGGCGGCAGGAAGAATTGCTTGGCGCCGGCTGAGCGGATGGGCGCGCCGCACCGGCGTTCCCTTATGGCTGCCGAGATTGTCGATGATGACGATGTCGCCGGGCTTATGCGTCGCGCCAGGACCTGCTCGATATAGGCCAGGAAGCTTTCGCCGTTGATCGGTCCGTCGATGACGCAACGCGCATCGATGCGATTCGCGGCGCAGCCAGGAAGGTTAGGGTTCGCCAGCGGCCATGGGGAGCCTTGACGGTGCGCGCGGGTGACGGAGCCTTGCATCACCCCAATTGGCGATTCACACGGACACCGCGAGACGTGGACCAAGGGATAATGGACGATTCGCCGGACTGCATGTTCGACGGCGGTCTTGCGCGCATTTTGGACGCGAACAGGCCGCTGTGCTTGACACTTTCTCCAGCTCCCCCCAAATGATGCAGAGTTGGTTCATAAATTTAACGTGTAGTCGGCAGGTGCCGCCACGGCGAATGAACCGATCAGCTCCAGAAATCGTGAGCGTGTTTTTCAGGACCAGTCTTCCGCTGCGAATAATGCAGGCCGTACACGAGCAAGGGCGGCGCAAATTCCGCTCGCCTCGCTTCCCATCCTGCCGCGCGGGGACAGATTTCACTTGCCATTACTAAGGAGTGAGCTATGCAGAATGGCCAAAAAATAATGACGAACACGCATCGCCCCAAATCGGCGAGGCCATTTGCTAACCGCTCGAAGCAGCGGACTTCAAATAGCGACCACCCTGATTTTAGGAAGTCTCAAAACGCGCAAAGAAGCTATGAGCGATATCTTGCGCTAGCTCAAGCTCAAGCCCAATGCGGCGACTTGATCGGGGCCGAAAATTACTACCAGCACGCCGAGCATTATTACAGACCAGCGGACATATCGAGGAAGGGAAGCCGAAGCATTACCAGGTGACGCTGAAAGTTGGATTCACCATGGAAGCGCCGATGTAGCGCAGTCACTTAATCTCCTTTGCAGACGCCATGGTTTAACCAGATAGACCCGTGGGCTTAACCGTGATTGGGTGTTTTGATCGACGAGGTCACGTTTCTTAACCTGCATTTGAAAGTGAGGGGAGTAAAGTTGGTCTTGCTCGGCTGGTGCAGGATTGAGGTTCCCATGGTCATCAGGTCACTCGTCATTGCTGCTTTTTTCGTTGGGATTTTCTTTAATGGTCCTGATGCCAGGGCGCGGGGCGGCGGTGGCATTCACAGCGGCGGCATAGACGGCTTCCAGGCGCGCGGCTTCAGCGTTCCGCCGCACGGTGGCTCTTTTTGGCGCGGCCCGGCCTCGCACGATTTTCGCTTTCATGGTTTTGTCTCCCACCCTGGCGGCTCTCACGGTCCAATCCAGCATCATCATCCTGACGGCCCGCTTGCGCGTCAGAATGCCGGCCATTGGCATCTAAGGCCAAGCTTTGGCAAAGCAGGGTACAAGCCGTCGACTGTCGGCAGTTGGCACAGGTCGCCGAGCTTTGGGGACTCGAGGCACAGCGGTTCACACGGCGACGGTGAATGGCACATCGAATAGCGTTCAACCGCCGGAGAGATCCGCGCAGCGTTTCGCGTTTAGCCCGCCAATGCGTCGGGCAAACATCGCCCCATTCTAACGATGGGATGCCGATTCATGATCGCCGATATGAGCCTCTAATATTCTGGGCTGGGCAATCTTAGTCGGTCCAATAACTTTGCAGCCATGACAGGAGTTGCCGCAGATAGGTAGCCTCGGTCGTAATCCTTGTAATTTTTGTCCTTGTCACTTTTCTCTGGTCTCCTAATGCCTCTCCCGCGATGGGTTTTGAGGCCACCTGCTAAACAGCCGGGAAATAAGGAGCGGAAACAAAGTGTGAAGCGATATCGATGTTTAAGCGGGTTTCAATCTACGGAAGGCAATGAACCGCACCACCGCCATTTCCATGTGGCGCAGGTCCAGTGGCGGCTGCCGCCATTTTTTTTGCCGCCACAATTCGCGTGGATGTTACGCCCTTGATCGGGGTAGGTCTAACCTTCGGACGACACGAGTCTTGATGCACGGGGTCGCTCCCCAATGTGCGGTCAAGCAGGTCGTCCATTGTTAGGCGGAGGAGCCGGGGGTCGCTCCCCCGGCCTCCTTTATTGTTGAACACCACGAGCGCCAAAACCTGGGTCAGCTCGCCAAATGTCATTTTTATGATTTCGGGTATTCTCTTTGGAGATGAAGCAAATGCCGATTCTCGTCGATAGCGACGGTTGGTCCGCTGAAGAGGGCGAGCCGAAACGTTCTTATCGCCTGTTGCGCACCTACCGTCTTTCGGATCGGCGGACGCCGGACATTACCGTCACGATTCGGTTTATGTGCACGTTCGAAGGCTCGATAATGTTACATCGCCGGAGGATATTGCTGACCTGCTACCTTCCGGCGGCGCCCAGGTCTTGATTACGTCGCGCTTCAGTGATTGGAGCGGATGGGCTGAAGAAGTCGCAATCGGCGAGCTGCCTCTGAACGAGGCCGT
>DASXFF010000160.1:0-4360 GCA_036489735.1 Occallatibacter sp.
TCGGTGGAGTAGAACGCCAGCACGTGCGGAAGAGCGGGCGGCGTCTGCGCGACCGATTTTGCGCAGACCACGGCAAGGATTGCAGAGGCAAAGAGCAAGCGTTTGATCATTGATGTGCGGCCCACAGAATTGCGTTGTGAAAGATGGTGGTGAAGGCGCTGTTCTGAAATAGCTCGCCGTGGTGGCCCATGAAGATGTAAACATTGCGGGCTTTCACGTGCTCGTTGGTCCAGATCACGGGATGGTCGCCCATCTTGATTGTGGTCGACGGCGTGTAGGTGTTTTCATCCACGCTGGCGAGCACATGGACGTTGGGACGCGGCGATTTGTCGTAGGTGTACCACTCCTCGTTTTCGATCACGAAGTGAGCGGGAAGGCCTTTCATCACCGGGTGATTGGGAGCTTCGACGTTGACTGTTCCAGTGACGAAGGTGGGAATGTACTTGGTGAAGCGGATGCCACCCATGAAGTTGGAGAACCAGGGCCACATGGGATAACCATCGAACTCGCCGAGCAATGTAGCGTGATGAAAGCCGATCCAGCCGCCGCGGCCCTCATCGATGTATCGCTCGAAGGCAGCAACCGCGGTCGGTGTCCACGCGTACGGCGGATAGTTGAGCTGGATGAAGAGCTTGTATTTGGCGAGGAACGCGTCGTTGATAGGGTCGGTGCTGTCAATGTAGTCGATGGCGAAGCCGTCTGCCTGGGCCTCTTTGGCGAGCCAGATTTTTGCGGCATCGACGAAGGGCTTGTGAATGCCGCCCTTCTCGGCAATTGCGACCACTCTGAATTTAGGCGGCGTCTGGGCAGAGGCGGCGCCGGCGATGCTCTGCGCAGCGAATGCGGCGGAGGCGAGCACCGCAATAAGAAAAGCACGGCAAGTGGCGCGACGCAGATGAAACATGGCAGGCCTGGCTTTCCGGCAGATGCATGCTGCCGAGAATGGAGCCCGGCGAAAAAAGCTGCCGGGCATTGCTCGCTCCTCTTGCGCAAGTGCGGCGCGGCGAGGATACTTAGTAATCAAGGTGAAGTATCTCATGAAAATGGAATCCCGCACAGCCCTTCCTCGCAATGCAGCCCTTACCGCGGCCGCTTTGGTCCTGCTGGTGGGCATTTTCGCCGCTCCCTCGCACCCCGCTTTCGCGCAGGCGCCGCTTGCTGCGCCGAGCAGCGGGCTACTCAATCCACGGGCCATCGCGTACAGTCCGATGACCGGGAAGGTGTACGCGGTCGATACAAGCCACGGTGCGGTTGAGATATACAACGACGCCAACGGGCAGAGCCACAGCGTGAAAGTGGGTGCGGAGCCGATTTCGATTGCGGTCAACACTGCCACCGGCGCGGTGTACGTGGCCAACGGCGGCGATGGAAGCGTGAGCGTGATCGACGGCCGCACGGACGCTGTTACTGCGACAGTCCCCATCGGCGGAAGGCTCTATTCGATTGCGGCCGATTCGAGCACCGGCAAGGTGTATGCGACCCACACCTTCGGCAACCAGCTCAGCATTATCGATGGGGCGACCAACGCTGTTTCCGCAGTGAAAACAGGCGGTGAGGATCTGATCGCGATCAACTCGCAGACGGGAACGATCTATTTGCTGGGTTACGGCGGCGCGGTTAAGGTGCTGGACGCGAAGAGCCTCAAGTTCGTGGAGCAGCCGGTCGGCCGGCACGCATGGGGGCTCACGCTTGACGGTGCGACCGGCACGGTCTATGTAACGCGGATTGAAAATGCCGACGTAGCCGCGCTGAAGTCGGGCTCGACTACAGTGGAGAGCCTTCCCGCGGGAGCGATTCCCTGCGCGATTGCAATCGACGCCAAGGCGAACCTGCTCTACGTCGCCAACAACGGCGACAACACGGTGACAGCAACCGACGCAGCGACGGGGCGCAAGGTGGCCACCGTTGCAGTTGGCAGGCATCCCAAGGCAATTGCCTTCGATGCTGAACGAAACCTGGTGTACGTTGCCAACACCAGTGACAACACGGTGACTGTAATCGATGGCGCGAGCAAGAAGGCCGTCGCGACGCTGCCTGCGGGAAAGAGTCCGTCAGCGCTGGCGGTTGTGCCGGGCTCCAATCATGTTTATGTGTTCAATGAGACAGACGACGGCTCGTCCACCGTCGTGGATGTCGGAAACATTCGCAAGACCGGCGTTTAATGTGAGCTACTTCCCGCTCCGCGCGCTGCGCTTGAATGTCTTGTACATGCTATCCAGCAGATCCTGCTTTTTGCCGTCGTAGTCTTCTGACAGCTCCCACATAAAGACGCCGCCGAGGTTGCGGATGCTGAGTGCATAAACAACCTTTCTGGCCGTCGATTCCGGGTCGTCGTAGGTGATGAAGCCGGTGGCAGGGTCGCCATGCACCAGATACGGCGCCATGGAAACGGGGTCCACAGCCGCGGTCCATCCATCGCTGCCGACGCGCGGCTTGATATACGAGCCGTAGCCGTGACTGATGGTGGTCTTCTCGCAGTTGCAATCGCCATTGAGCTTGGCCACGGGAAATTCGTAGCCATAGAAGGCGGTGCCAAGATTGATCTTCTCGGGAGGCACGTGGAGCTTGGTCAGATAGAGATTCATGCTGTCGTCGATGCTGCCGTCGTGGCCCGGATCGTTGTCGCTGGAGAAGAGTGGGGAGTTGTGACCGGAGTGGTTGGTCCACGGCCCGTGGAAGTCGTAAGTCATCACGTTATAGAAATCGACCAACGGAGTGAGGCCGGCAAAGTCATACTCGCCCCAGCGGCCGGGCTCGGCGGGCGTAGCCATTGACAGCAGATATTGAGGCGCGGGAAGAGCGTCACGCAGAGCCTGCATCAGCAGAGTATCGTTGGCTACGTCCGCTGCCCCTTGGGGAACCTCCCAATCCATGTCAACCCCGTCATAGGAATATTTGACGACGAAGTCCTTCATGTTCTGCGCGAAGCGCGCGCGGGCTTCGGGAGCAGCCGCTATTTTGCTGAAAGCGATAGCCGGCCCTTGCACACATACCAGCACGCGGACGTGCGCTGCGTGGGCTCTGCGTATAAGATCGGGCTCGATTGCATGGGGCGAGATCTGAATGCTGCCGTCGCCCGCAGGATCGACCACTACCGCGACATGAATCAGATGTGTGAGCTTCTTGAAGGGGATATTGCGGGCCGTGTAAGCGGGGGTTCGGGTCTGATCCTGATAGAGATAGTAGGCAAGCAGCCGCTTGGGCGCTGGAGATGTCTGCGCGCAGACGCCGGGGCCGGCAATGAAAATGAGAAGGCAAAAAGCGAGGATGATCGCGATAGTTCGAGAGGTTTCTACGCGGTGAGTCATGGCGCCTTTCCGGAGCGCGATTCGCATGCTTTCAAGCTCATTGTTCCGTGGCGGCGGCAATCCACTGCGGACTTGTGAAAATCCACGAATGAAAATTGGCCGACCCGGTGGGCTCGGCAAATGCGAGAGATGATCGTTCGATGGCCATTCAATCATAGAGTGCCGACAAAGTGCAAAGGCAGGGCGTTCAGCGCCACGTGTTGGCCAGCGACGGGCCGACGCCAGGTACAGTGCGGGGAAGCGCGCCTAACCATCGAAACGGGCTGTAAACAGGCTTCAAAGCTGAACCCACAGATGCAATCCAGGTGCGGATCGCCTGCCTGGCTGCTCCTGAGCCCATAAACTTCCCTCCGGCAAGGTTTGATCATTTAATGCGAATTTGATCTTGCATTATTATTTGATGGCGTGTAGCCTTCTGCCATCGACGATGTGAGGAAGGTGATGTAAATGCGGCAAAGACCGGTATGTGATCTAACTATCCGGATCATTTCTTCGACGCCAACTGGGTACACACAATCTCACCGTCGATGGTGAACTCGTTCACCGCGAATTATGGACGCATACGCTATTCGCGATTGGGAAATTCACCGGCAGCGGATCGGCTGTCGTGCCGCTTTAATAACGGCGTTTCGACTGACCCGAGCGGCATCTTCGGCCTGCAAGGCAACCAGACCGTGGGCATTCCCGGCAACCCTCAACAGACGGCGGGATTCAGTTCGCAGAACTTCAACGGGACCAGCGGCGCGGGCTATCCCAGCGGCTTCGGAACCAATCCTTCGCCGGAGATCTTCATCGACAACGTATTCGGCTACTCCGACAACTTCACGTGGCAGAAGGGCCGCCATCTGCTGAAGTTCGGAGGCGAGTTCATTCGCTACCAGCAGAACAGTTTCTATCCGGGCAACGATGGTGAGCTGGGAGCCTTCAACTACAACGGGCAATACAGCGCGAATCCATATCCGGCGCCGGCGACTGAATCCGGAACGCCGTACCCGTTTGCCGATTTCCTGCTCGATCGCGTGCAGGATGTGCAGATTGGCGATGTGACGGGC
>DASXFF010000169.1:0-37953 GCA_036489735.1 Occallatibacter sp.
CAAGGCGGCCAGCGTGCTTTGAGCGGCTTGCGGGTCATCGAACAAAAGCGGGGCAACGCAGTTGGAGCCGATAATGTGCGCCTCGGTATCCAATTCTGCCCTGAGACCTTCGCGCAGACTGTAGAGGTCGTAGAAGACGAACGACACATAGGCGAGGAGCAGCGCCGTGCCGCAGACGACAAGATTCATCCGCGTGAGCTTGCTGGCGATCGACTGGCTGTTCCGGCGGCTCATGGCTTCACCTCGCCCTGGGGAGTGCCGGAGACCGAGGAAGCGACTCGCAACAATTCGGAGCTGAGAACGAGATGAGTACGCCTGACGGGATCGAGGTTGACGGAGAATCGTACGTGATTCGATACAAGCGAAAACTGAATCATGCCGCCGCGCGAGAGAAAATCGGGCGCATCGCTGACAGTGAGCGCGTCGGAATTGCGAAAGGCCACGAGATCCTGCTCGATGCGCTTTTGCTCGGAAGCGCCGAAATAGGCGATGGAGCACTTGCGCGAATCCGGCCTTTCAAGCCGGACTACGTGGACATGGCGGCCGTCGATTTTTTCACCGGAGGTAATCTCGTCGAGAGAGCCGCCGAAGGGATCCTGGCCGACGACGCAGATGTTGAAATCGGAACTGGAGGCGCCGCCGGGCGCAACGCGCATGAATTTGCCGAAGTTGAGCAGGTAAGCAGCTTTTACGGAGTATTCGGAAAGCTTGGATTGGGCGGAAAGCGGGCCGGAAGAAACGAGGAGCGTGAAGAACAAGGCGATGGTGAAGGGAAGGCGAGCGAAGCGGGAGCACAAAGGATGCTCGACGGGCCAAACTGCTTGCCTCGTTGCTTGGGCTTCAACCTCTCTCAACGTCTGTGGACCTCGACAGCGAAATGCGGACAGCAATACGGGAAATAATGACGCCAGGAAAGATTTACTGCTTAACAGTCTTACCGGTCTGGCTTACTGGTTTCTTTCGGCGGGGTCTCCGGCACCGTCGGGCGTGACTAATTTGCGAAGAGTATTCAGCAGGGTTTCCGGCTCGCCTTTGCGGACAAATTCGGAAGCAAACGGTTGAATGTCTTCGGGCATGGTCCAAACGTCGGAGAGCACAAGAAGCGGAGCCTCAGGATGCTTCTCTTTGATTTCCTGCGCAATCTCGGGCGCCGTTTTCACCGAATTCAGCCGGTAGTCGAGAAGGATGGCCGCGATTTCTTCTTCCGGCACCTGTTCGAGGCCGGCAAAGCGCACCAGAACCGGGACGGGACGATAGCCGGCGCGATCGACGATCATCCCGTAGATTTCAAGGTGGGAAGGATCGTCATCAACAATCAGAACCCGTTTGCGTTCGCTTTGATGGGACTGGGCTTGTTTCATTCCTTTTTGAACTCCGTTTTCCCGGCCGCCCTCATACGGTCAAGGTGCTGAATTCATGGTCCTGAGCCAACAGATTAGCATTCCGGTCAAGCTCCACTCATGAGAACAGAAAGATTGGGGGGAGCCAATGGCCAATAGGGAGTAGACGGACAGGGAACAAAAGAGGGAGAGAGCAGAAACCAGTGGACGGCGGACGGAGGAAGGCGGTGTCAGTCTTCCTCCCAGCTTTTGGGGACATTTACGTAGGAGCGGTCGAGTTCGGCGACGGAGGCGCAACCGAGCAGGCGCAGGGTGCGGTCGAGGTCGGTGCGCAGAATTTCGATGGCGCGGGTGACGCCGGCTTCACCGGCGGCGGCGAGGCCGTAAGCGTAGGCGCGGCCGCAGAGTACGGCGCGGGCACCCAGGCAAAGGGCTTTCACAATGTCTGTACCTCGGCGAATGCCCCCGTCCATGAGGACCTCAGTCTGGCCGCCGACGGCTTTTACGACTTCGGGTAAAGCGCGCAGGGCAGAGGGGACGCAGTCGAGCTGACGGCCGCCGTGGTTCGAGACCGAGATGGCAGCGGCTCCTTCGTCGACGGCGCGGCGCGCATCGTCGGCGGTGAGCACGCCTTTGACAACGATGGGACCGCGCCAGAGTTCGCGAATCCAGGCGAGATCGCTCCAGGTAACGGCGGATTCGGCCAGGGCTACGGCGACATCGATGAGCGGCATGGGGCCTTTGCCGGGGATGACGACGTTGGGGAGCGGCTGAATGCCCCCATCGCGCAGAAAACCGATGAGCCAGCCGGGGCGCGAGAGGATCTGCGGGAGATACGGGATTTTCTGGAATGGGCTGCCGCTGACGAGCTCCTTCATGCCATTACGGAAATCGCGCTCGCGCATGCCCGAGACGGTGGTATCGATGGTGACGACGAGCGCGGAAAAGCCGGCGGCGCGGGCGCGTTCAATCGCGGCTTCGGCAGCGCCGCGGCCACCCATCAAATAGAGCTGATAAAAGACAGGCCCGGTGGATGCGGCCTTTACGTTTTCGAGCTTGTGGCCGGAGATGGTGGAGAGAATGTAGGCCGTGCCGGCTTTGCCTGCGGCTCGAGCGGCACCTACTTCTCCCACAGGATGCATGAGGCGGCTGTAGCCAACGGGAGCGAGCAGGAAGGGAAACGCCAGATCGAAGCCAAGAACACGGGTGCCCAAAGGACAATCCGCGAAGGCGACCGCGTGCCGGGGACGGAAGGTGACGTCGTCGTAGACGCGGCAGTTTTCGCGGAGGGTGACTTCGCCTTCGGCGCCGCCATCGAGGTAGTCGAATACGGACTTGGGCACACGCCGCTGGGCGATGGCTCGGAAATCCCCGATGCTGACGACACGCGGAGAGGCGACGGAACGAGCGGATGAGGACATGAAAGATTGTTATATCAAATGCGGGGACCAAGGGACCAAGCCACCCCAGCGACATGGACCTGCCGCCGTGGACCCCGGCCGGGACCAAGCGAACAGAGAAAAGAGCAAAGAGAACAGAGAACAGAGAAAAGAGAAAAGCGTTTAATCGCCGAATTCGAGCTCGTCGAAGCGACGCCATCTGTAGATAGCGATGGAGACGATCCAACTGAACGCGAAAAGGCCGACGATGAGATAGCCGAGGGTTCCAAAGCTGGAGTTGAGGCGGAGGACGGCCCCGAAGAAACTGCCGCTGAGATGGAGCTGTGAGGCGACGAGCGAAAGCGCTTCAATGCCGCCGACGATAAGCGCGACGAGGACGGAGACGAAAGTGATGGTGAGGTTGTAGTAGAGCTTGCGGACGGGCTTGATGAACGCCCAGCCGTAAGCGCCGAGCATGAGGATGTTGTCTGTCGAATCGATGAGAGACATGCCGGCGGCGAACAGAACAGGAAAAACGAGGATGGAGCCGATGGGCAATCCGCGGGAGGCTTCGGCAGCGGAGATGCCGAGGAGGCCGATCTCGGTGGCGGTGTCGAAGCCCAGGCCGAAAAGGACGCCAAGGGGATACATGTGCCAACTGCGGCGGATGAGGGCGAACATGGGCCTGAAGATGCGCGCCAGGAATCCGCGGTTGGCGAGGAGAAGATCGAAGTCTTCGTCGACATAGGGCGCGCCGGCGCGGACGCGGGCGAAGGCACGATAGATGGAAACGAGCACGACGATGTTGACGATGGCGATGGCAAAGAGGAAGAGCGATGAAACCAGGGTGCCGATGAGGCCACCGATGTCGCGAGCCGCGTCAAGACGATGTTGCAGGGAGAGGGCGGCGGCGGCGATGAGGACCGAGCCGATGACCACGATGGTGGAGTGGCCGAGCGAAAACATGAGGCCGACAGCGACGGGGCGCTTGCCTTCCTGCATAAGCTTTCGCGTGACGTTGTCAATGGCGGCAATGTGGTCGGCGTCGACGGCGTGGCGGAGGCCGAAGCTGTAGGCGAGCAGGGCGGTTCCGAGCAGCAGAGGGAAGTGGCGGAAGGCGATGACGGCCCAGAGCCATGCGCCCGCGTTGAAGAGGAAGAGCAGGGTGTAGATGCCGATGATTTTGCCGCGCAGATTTGGTGCCGCGTCGTCAAAGAGGGCGCGCAGGCGGGGGGAGCCAGGGACCGGAGACAGAGGGACGAGCGACCCCTTTGTTTCGCGCAGGTCGGCCTGCGGGATTGGGGTAGGGGGCTGGTTGGCGGGAGTCTTCATCGAGGCGCCACATACAATAGTACGATTTTTGGATTCGTACGCATGTGACTTGAAGCACTTGGAGGGCGAATCAAAGGACAGACGCCGAAAGTAGCGAGGCCCAGAGCAGCGGATACGTTCTTCGTCGTCGTCATCCAATCATTGATAAGGGAAAGCCGCCGGCGGCCTTGGCCTGCGAAGGCTAAAGTAGGGTTATGGCGCGCATCTCAGTCACACCGTCCGACCGGATCTTTGTTTTGACCGGCGCGGGCATCAGCGCGGAAAGCGGACTGCCGACATTCCGCGCGGAGGATGGCCTGTGGGCCGGATTTCGCGTCGAGGATGTGTGTACGCCCGATGCGTGGCGTCGCAATCCGGCGGGCGTGTGGGCGTTCTACTCCGCGCGCCGCGCGCAAGGCGCAAAAGCAAAACCCAATCCCGCGCACATCGCGCTGGCGGAGCTTGAGGCGCAGGTTTCGGGCCGGCTGTTTCTATGCACGCAGAATGTGGACGACCTGCACGAGCGCGCCGGCAGCAAAAATCTGATTCACATGCACGGGGAGCTGGCCAAAGCGCGTTGCGAGCGTGACTGCGGACGAATGCCGGTTGAGGATCGCGCCGTTTACGCGAGCCTCGACGAGGTGGGTCGCTGCGAATGCGGAGGCAGGTTGCGCCCGCATATTGTTTTCTTTGGCGAGATTCCGCTCGAAATGAAGCGGATTGAAGACGAGATTTCGCGCTCCACGATGATGATTGTGATTGGCACGTCCGGCAACGTGTACCCGGCGGCGGGTTTCGTACACTGGGCGCGGCAGGCAGGCGCGCGAACGGTATACATTGGGCCTGAGCAGCCGCTGAACGCATCGGCCTTTACGCAAATTGTCGAAGGCCAGGCCGGCGAGGTGATGCCCGGCCTGTTCTATGTCGAGGCCTGACGCGCAAGCCGCAGGCAATCGCGCTGTTCATTTCGTTCAAAATCAAAACTTGAATTTGTACCGTGCTTCGACTTCAATCATGCGCGGATCGTTCCAGTGGAAGCCGCCGATGGTCACGGAGTTATCCAAGAGCACGCGGTGATTCGTCACGTTGATGACAGTCGCAGACAGTTTCCATCGTTCGCCCATCGCGTGGCCGATCGACGAATCGAATGTGGTGTGCACGGGCAGATACGGCCCGTCGTAAGGGCCGTTGTTCAGGCAGGTCGAAGGCTCGGTGCAAGCGAGACCGTTTGAGAATCCTGACCCGTAGTAGACATTGGTTGCAAACCATGTATGCGCCGGCAGATTTGCTGTGAAGCCCGTGTTCAGTGTGTTCCGCTGGTCGTGGTCGACCGGGGTGTAATCAGGCCCCAGATCGCACGCTGGATCGGTGGGATCGCTGCATGTAAACCCGCCGATAACGTTTCCGCGCTGCTCAGCGATCTGGTTTGAGTAGGTGACGTAGAACCGGCCATAACGCCAGAGCGAAGGCGAATGCAGCGACAATTCCCACGCGCGGATCAGAGCGCCATCCACTGCGATGGGGAAGTACATGTTCGACTCGCCGAGATTTGAATGATCGAGAAAGTTGTTCACGCGATTCTTGAAGGTGTCCACGTCGAGCATCCATCCCTTGTAGGGAATCTCGATGCCGAACTGGTGCTCCTCGTCGCGCTCCGAGGGCAGGGGAGTGAAAACATTCTCGCCGCCGCCCAGGCTGCCCGCGTAGTTGAGCACCGAGCTCGACACAGTTAGGATCGGCGCTGGCTGAAAGAAGTGGCCATAAAACCCACGCAGCACCCAGTTGAGTTTCGGAATGCGCACCGTGGCGCCCAGGCGCGGATATGCTGCGCCTTCGTTCGGTGCTGAGCGATAGTATGTGAATCGCTCGCCGCCGAGCAGCGTTACATACTGCCCCACCCGCAAATGATCGTCGACATAGAACTCGACCAGCTCCGCGGTGGCACGGGCGGCGTCGTTGGGTTGCGAAGGACCGCTGCCGTCGTTCACCTGAACACCGAAGAGATCGTTCTCTCCCTGCATAAAGGAATACACTCCGCCGGAGAAGCTGTTCCACCCCGCGTCGGCGCGCGCGTCCACCTGCACACCGCCATAGTTCGACTGCTGATGCCACGTGGTGGCAACCGGGTTGTCGGAAGAGCGAGAGTCGTAGTTGGACTGGTTGAAGTGGTAGAAGGGCGCGAACGACACCAGTGCTTTTGGCGAGATGGTATGCACCAGGTTGGCGATCAGGAATCCGTCGCGTTCGGTCTGCCCGTCGCGCAGGCCGGTCGAGCAGTAGTAGTCCGAAGAGCATTCGTAATCGTTCGCGTTCGGATCGAAGGGAATCTGGAAGAAATCCTCGCGGAACTGGCCGTCGACGCGGAGCTGATCCTTCGGCGTCTGGTTGCGGATCACCGAGACGAATCCGCTCTCCGAATTGGTGGCATCGTGATCGATGCCGATCACCGGCGTTGCCAGTCCGTAGCTCGAACGCGATCCGGTTGCACTGGCGTACCACGCAGTTTTTTCGGTGTGATCGCCAAACGCGGCCTGCGCCTGGCCGGAGTAGAGAGTGCCGCCAGAAAGTATCAGCTCGCCCTGGCGATTAAATGCCCACCCGTTGCGCGGCAACACGTTAAACATGCCGTAAGTGCGATCGCCGAGTTCGGCATCGTAGCTGCCGCGGTCGGTCTCGAGTGAGTCAATGTCTTTGGGATCGATCTGCGGGCCGACGTTGGATGCGATCTTGGTGTTGGGAATCGAGACGCCATCGATCAGCCAGCTTGTCTGGTGCCCGCCGCGCATATGCAGCATGTCATGCGTCATGTACGCGCCGGGAACGTAGTCGGTGATCATTTCCATGCCCAGCGTCCGGTCTGCGCCGGGAGTTTCATCGATCATTTGGTGCGTGATGAGTGTGCTGGGCGTTGCCGTGTCTGCCGCACTTTCCGAACCCTCGACGCGAACGGTTTCGCTCGCCGCGCCGATGGATAAGGCGATGTGGAGGACGGGACTGGTTCCTGAACTGAGTGTGAGCGTCTGTGTCACCGCCGTGAATCCAGCAGCATTTACGGTGAGATGATAGACGCCGATCGGCGCCGCGGGCAGCTCGAATTCTCCATCGGAGTTGGTGGTGGCATGGAGGACGAATTCAGAATCGGCGGCTTTGAGCGTGGCGGTGGCGCCCGCGATCGGCCGGTGTTCGGGATCGTGGACCACTCCGTGAACGGCGGCAAAAACCGTGGCGAATGCGGGAAGCGAAACGGAGAGCAAGAGAACCATCGCAAGAGTATGAAGAAGATTGCGCATCAAAAGTGACCTCGTGCCAAAAAACAGGGAAGTTATTGCGCGCTGCGCCAGCTGCGTCACGGTGAGCAGCGCAATTTGGGGAATCGACGGTTTGCTGCTGACGGCCGCGCAGGCGCACAATTCGCGGTGCGAATGTCGCTCGCAAAAACGGCTTCAGAAAACGGTCAGCTTGGGGTTAGCTTGGGGTTGCTGCCGGAGGGCCGCGTCCGGCGTGTGTGCGATTGGGAGTTGAAAACGCTGCAATTCGCTCGATCGGCAGTGCGGAAACATGCGTTAAGTCGCCCCGAAGCGTCGCCCCCGATGCCGTGAGCGCATGAGCGGGCATCAGCATCGATAGTGCCGGTCCGTGGTAGAGCGGGCATGTCGGCGGCGCGGAAAGGCTGGGCGTCGAGCCGACGGCGATTCCGGACGTGACGTTTTGCGCGTTCATGGCGCAGTGGTGCGCCCCGTGCCGCCTGCAACACTGCGGCAGGCCTGCGTCCTCGCTGCCGGCAAACGCCGCCAGGGGTCCGAACCCGAAGAACAGAATTAGAAAGATAGAGAAGCCGCGCCGCATCTGCACACATGCTAGCAGACGTGAGTTTGCCGAGGGCCATTTACAAAACCCATTTACAAAGGAGTGACATGTTCAGTCTCCGGTGCGGCCAGAGGGATGTCTCCAAGGTCGATGCGGCTTGTCTCGGGTATCATCGAGTTGTCGCTCGAATTTGCTTCACTGTCCCAGAGAAAAGGAAGATTTAGGTGCCTCAAGCGCACAGTTCCGCTCTGCCTTCCAACGCTCCCGCCGTGCACGGGCGCAAGCCCGGCCCTACCCGCAATCTCCGCATAGCGATCTTCGGCTTTGGCACTGTGGGCAGCGCGGTGGCGCGGATTCTGGTCGAATCCAAACCGCACGGGCTGGAGCTGACGCACGTTTTTAACCGGGGTGTGAAGCGCAAGCATGTGGAGTGGGCGCCCAAAAGCGTTGTCTGGAGCGAAGATGCAGACGCGGTGCTCGACTCCGATGTGGACGTGATTGTCGAACTCGCCGGCGGTCTCGATCCGGCTGGAACATGGGTCCGCCGCGCGCTCGAAGCCGGCAAAAGCGTCGTGACGGCGAACAAGAAGCTGATTGCATATCACGGCATCGAATTGGAGCGGCTGGCTGCAGCGAAAGGCGGTCATCTCAAGTACGGTGCTGCCGTCGCCGGCGGCATTCCCGTGATTCCCGGTCTGGAGCAGGGTATGGCCGGAGACCGCATCGAGCGCATGGAAGGGATACTGAACGGCACCTGCAACTTCATCCTGAGCAAAATGGAGGATGGCGCGGACTATGCTGCGGTGCTGGCGGAGGCACAGGGCAAAGGCTATGCCGAAGCCGACCCCACCGAGGACGTCGGCGGATTCGATGCGCGCGCCAAACTCGCGATACTCATGCGGCTTGCACTTCGCTTGCAGGTCGATCCTGACGAAATCGTTCCGCGGTCCATCAGCACCATCACGCCGGTCGACTTCAGCTATGCCCGCGATCTGGGCTGCACGATTCGACAGGTATCGCGGGCGCAACAGGTCGATGGGCAGCTTGCGGCAGCTGTCGGCCCCATGCTGGTGGCGCTGCGTTCGCCGCTGGCCTGGTCACATGGAACCGAGAACATGGTGATCGCCAGCGGCCACTACGGCGGGGATGTGGTTTTTTCCGGTCACGGCGCGGGCGGCCAGCCAACGGCGGTTGCGGTCGTCAGCGATCTGCTGGCTTTGGCACACGGCTCGCAGCGTGTTGAGATTCCGTCAACACCGGCGTGCCTCGGGGCCGAGTTTGAAGTTCCGCATTACATCCGATTCCTGGTGAAAGACCGCCCGGGCATCGTGGCCGCGATCACGAGCGCGCTGGCCAACGAGCAGATCAATATTCGCGCCATTGTCCAAAAGGCCGGCTATCCCGCGGATGCTCTGCCTTTCGTGGTTACCGTTGAGCCCTGCAGGACTTCCGCTCTGCAACGCGCGCTAGCCAGCATTCGGTCCATGGACTGCATGCTGGTTGAGCCGCTCGATCTACAGATGCTCGAGTAAAATTGCTTCAGGACCGGCAACGATGTGGGGCGCATCCCTGCACCTTGGCTCCGTCGTTGCCCTGTTCCCTCGGTTTTTTGTCCCCTTGTTCCTGTTTTGGTGAGGTCACTCATGATTGGCACGATCTATCGATGTGAAATTTGCGGCGAAGAGAGCGACAATCCCGTCCGCTGGTTTGTGTGCCACTGCAACAGCGAGCAGCTCACCGTATACAAATGGACCAAGGAAGCCGCCGATGCGCCCGGCGCGCGCCACTACTGCGGAGAAGCTCACGCGCAGGTCTACATCAGCCGCTGGCTCGCAGCCGCCTGCGGTTGAGTTCCGTTTTCAACTCCGATGTTTTGCCGGTCCGGTGGACTCGCGAATAATCAACTCGGATTCCATGAAGATGTCGGTCGGGAAGGTTTTCTTCTTATCCGCAATTCGCTCGAGAAGCACTTTTGCGCCGCGCCTGCCCATCTCTGCCAGCGGCTGGCGCACGGTGGTGAGTGACGGCGTGGCATAGGCCGCCGAGAGAATGTCGTCGAATCCCACCACGGAAACGTCACCCGGCACACTCAATCCAGCATCCTTCAGTGCGCGAATGGCGCCGATGGCCGAAATGTCGTTGAAGCAAAACACCGCGGTGAACGCGCGCGTCTGTTCGAGCAGGGCCTGCATGGGCTTGTAGCCGATCTCAGGCGCCATGGGGTGCTGCCCGCCCTTGGTCGACCATCCCGCCGTGTCAATGCGAATGGCGAGCTCGGGATCCAGTTTCAGGTCCATCTCTCTGGCAACTTGTTGAATGCTTTCCCAGCGAAACTCCGAGTCTGGAATGGCGCGCGGCCCACGCATGAAGGCAATGCGGCGGTGGCCAAGGTGATACAGGTGCGAGAGCGCCCGCTGCACGGCCTGGTGGTGGTCGAGAAGAATATTGGTGACTTTTTCCGCAGAGCAGTGCGCGGAGATGGCTACGACCGGCACGGGGACCGTGAGCTCGTCCACAGACGTATTGAGCAGCAGAAAACCGTCGACTGCCCGCTCCACCAGCATCCGCGGATACTTCTCGATCAGTTCCGGTTTCCAGTCGTGACAGGCAGTGAAATAGAAGTAACGCGCCGCAGTGAGTTCTTCCACGACGCCGCCCATCACGCGGGTGAAGTATCCCTCGCTCAGATCGGGAGCCAGAACTCCCACGCTCATGGAGCGGCTTTGCCGTAATGACCGGGCAAAATAATTGGGTCGGTAATCGAGCCGCTGCGCCGCCTCAACCACGCGGTTGCGCGTCTCCTGCGGAATGGACTTGGCGCTGGGCGAATTATTAAGGACTAGGGAGACAGTGGTCTGCGACAGGCCCAAATGCTCGGCCAGCATGCGCAAGTTCACATGGCCGGGCGCAGGCGGAGTCTTTCCCTTTGTCATGTTGGAGTTGTACCACGCTGCACCGCCGCGCGGATAGACAGCTGCGCGGTCAGTACATCGATTTTCCAATCACAAAGTGGCACGCAGTAGCGCAAAACTGTTCATTCTTGAATCATTTTGTACTCCTGAGCCGGATGCATTGCATTCGGGGGCCCAGAGGAAACCGATGAATGGTTGCGATTTTCCACTCGTATGCGCTTGATTTTGCTTCGTTGTAACCTCGCGTTCACAATTCACCTTTAGCCTGACCTTTGTGGACGTTACTGTGCCTGAGATTCGTATCTCCCATCCCCAGACTCAACCGGAAGCCGATTCGACTCCGCCGCAAGCTCCCACCGGCGCGTTGGTGCAGGAGCATTCGGCAATCCGCCGTCACTTGCTTGGCCGGGGCAACTCCGCCGTTGCCGACGGGGTCTTCAAGGCGCTCATGGTTCTATGCGCGCTCAGCATCTTTGCGATTGTGGCCCTCATCGCGTGGGAGCTCATTCAACGATCCCAACTTTCCTGGCACGCTTTCGGCTTCAAATTCTTCTATAAGACGTATATCGATCCGACGACCGGTCTGCCGTCGTACTGGGATCCGGTCAACAACTACTTCAGCGCGTTGCCGTTCGTTTATGGCACGCTGGTTTCGTCGCTGCTGTCATTGCTACTGGCGGTTCCGCTTTCGATCGGTGTTGCGGTCTTCCTCACTGAAATGTGCCCCGGATTTCTGCGCGGACCGCTGGCCTTTTTGACTGAACTTCTGGCCGCCATTCCGAGCATCATTTACGGCTTGTGGGCGGTTTTCGTGCTGGTGCCGCTGCTTCGCGAATACGTAAATCCGGTGCTGGTCAAAACCTTCGGCTGGAGCGGATTTTTCAGCGACGATAATCCCACCGGACTTGGCTACTTTGCGTCGGCCGTCATTCTCGCGGTCATGATTTTACCGATCATCTCGTCGCTTACGCGCGAGGTGATGACGGCGGTACCTCACTCGCAGCGTGAAGCCGTGCTGGCGCTCGGCGCTACGCGCTGGGAGATGATCCGCATGGGCGTGCTGCGCAACGCGCGCATCGGAATCGTGGGCGCCGTCATCCTCGGCCTGGGCCGCGCGCTGGGCGAAACCATGGCCGTCACCATGGTGATCGGCAACACCCCGCAAATCAGCCGGTCTTTGCTGGCAACTGGAAGTTCGATGGCCTCGGTCATCGCCAACGAATTTACCGAGGCTGTGAGCGACATGCACCTGAGTGCGCTCATCGAAATCGGTCTGGCGCTGTTCATCGTCACCATCATTGTGAACGCAACTGCCCGCCTGCTGGTGTGGGCGGTTACGCGCGGAGCTCCGGCGACGCAACGTTGAGAAAAAGAACTACTGCGGGCTATTGCAGTGGAAGGGAATCGCAAAGAAAGTGCAGAAGGAGTTCCAATTTCGGACGCGCCTTCGGTGGCTGGTCGACAAGTCTGCAACATCTCTTGCAGTGTTGTCGACGATCCTGGTCATTGTGCCGCTGGCTGCGATCTTCATTTATCTGATCATCAAGGGCGCCAGCTCGCTGAATGTCGACTTTTTCACCAAGATTCCCAAACCGGTTGGAGAATCCGGCGGCGGAATGGCCAATGCGATCGTGGGTTCGGTCACCCTTCTGGCCATTGCCAGCCTGATTGGCGTTCCCGTTGGCATTGGCGGAGGCGTCTTCCTGGCTGAGTTTGGCCGCGGCACAAAATTGGCCGATGCCGTCCGTTTTACCGCCGACGTCCTGAACGGCGTTCCGTCCATCGTCATGGGCTTGGCCGCGTATGCGCTGATCGTTGTCCCGCAGCATCATTTCTCGGCGTTGGCCGGCGGCGTTGCGCTGGGCATCATGATGATTCCGACCATCTGCCGCACCACCGAAGAAATGCTGCTTATGGTGCCGCATTCGGTGCGCGAAGCGGCGCTCGGCCTGGGCGTTCCCAACTGGCGCTCAGTCCTCTCCATTACCGTAAAGACCGCTTCGCCTGGCATCATCACGGGCTGCATGCTGGCTTTCGCGCGCGTAGCAGGCGAAACCGCGCCGCTGATCTTTACCGCGCTGGGCAACGATTTCTGGAGCACCAGCCTGAATGAGCCCATCGCCGCTCTTCCCCTGCAGATCTGGATTTATGCGCAATCTCCCTACGACGACTGGCACCGGCTGGCGTGGGGCGGATCGCTCGTTTTAATCATTCTGATTGTGGTCGCCGTTTCGCTGGTGCGTTTCGTCACCAGCCGCGGCGTTTTGAAGGGAACAAGTTAAAGCAGCAATTTGCGAGACGAAGTCGCGTCACCGATGATTTGTTTTCAGCCGAGGTTAGAAGGAGAAATGCGCACGTGGGCGTAGGCATCGAGGTAACGAACCTTAACGCGTGGTACGGCGCCAATCACACGCTGCAGGACATTAATCTGAATATTCCTGCCAATCATGCCACGGCGCTGATTGGGCCTTCGGGCTGCGGCAAGAGCACCTTTGTTCGCTGCCTCAACCGCATGCACGAGACCAATCCCATTGCTCGCGTCACCGGAAGCGTTCGCATGGGCGATCTGGATATTTATCACGATGCGTCGCCGGTCGAGGTTCGCCGACGCGTGGGGATGGTCTTCCAGCGCCCCAATCCTTTCCCGACCATGTCCATTTACGACAATGTCTCCGCGGGCCTTAAGCTCAACGGCTATTCGAATCGCCAGTCGCTGGATGAAGTGGTTGAAAAATCTCTGAAGAATTCAGCACTATGGGACGAAGTAAAGGACGACTTGAAAAAGAAATCCGGAGCCAGCCTCTCTGGCGGCCAGCAGCAGCGTCTTTGCATAGCCCGCGCTCTTGCCGTCGATCCCGAGGTTCTGCTGATGGACGAGCCGGCATCGGCTCTCGATCCTGTTTCCACTTCGAAGATCGAAGATCTGATCTTCCAACTAAAGTCGCAATACACCATCGTGATTGTGACGCATAATATGCAACAGGCAGCCCGCGTGGCAGAGAAGACCGGCTTCTTCCTCAACGGCCGCATGGTCGAGTTCGATTCGACCCACAAAATCTTCACCAATCCTTCTGACAAGCGCACGGAGGATTACATCACGGGCAGGTTCGGATGACACGCATACGGTTTCAACAGAGCCTGGAAGACCTGAAGGAGAATCTGCTGGTGATGGCGGGGCTCGCCGAGCAGGCGATTCAACGCGCCATTGAGGCGTACCGGGTTCGCGATCTCTCCATCTGCGACCTGGTCAGCCGCAGCGAGATCGCCATCAATCGCATGGAACGCGACATCGATCAGGCTGCGCTCGATCTGCTGGCGATGGAGCAACCCATGGCCATCGATTTGCGATTCATTCTCAGCGTGATCAAGATCAACGCCGATCTGGAGCGCGTGGGCGACGCCGCCAAGAGCATCAGCGACCGCGTGCGCATCATGGAGCGCATGGCTGCCGTCGATCTTCCCGTCGACATTCCGCGCATGGCTGCCATGGCAGCCGACATGGTGCGCAAGAGCCTGCAGGCTTTCATTGAGGGCGATGCAGAACTGGCTCGCGGCGTGCTCACCATGGACGATGCAGTCGACCAGATGAACCGTGCCGCCTTCCGCGCCCTGACAAAAGTGATGGAAGAGCAGAGCCATCTGGCTCCCCAGGCGCTGAACGCGCTGATGATCTGCCGCAGCCTGGAACGCGTGGGCGATCACGCGACCAACATTGCGGAGGACGTTATCTTCTGGGTGCAGGGCGCCGATGTTCGCCACCACAAGAGCGTGATGAAGGCTGCCGCCCTTGCGAGCGCTGCTGCGGCTGCCGCTGAATCGACTGCTGGCCCTGCTTCGGATGGCACTGTGCCCATCGATACGGCTCCGGCGAAAGGCTGACGCCTGGGTTTCGCGGCGGCGATGTTGTCTGGTTCTCGTGAAAAAGCCCCGCGATGAGCGGGGCTTTTTGCTGGGTTGATTAAATTTGCTGTTGCGCGGAAGGCATGCCGGAACCGTGGAGCGTAAAGGCCTAACAGCTGGAAGCTGCCGGCTAGAACCTGGCAGCGCTATCGCGTCGCTTCCGTTTTCACGCCCATTGAGGTGAGTTTGGTGCGCGCGGCACGGGCCTCCGGAGTTTGCGGGTGGCGCTGAATGAGCGAACGCAGCTCGTGAATGCCCTCTTCGCGTTTCTCCGTCGCAATCAGCGCGAATGCCTTGTGCAATTGCGCCGCCGAAGCCTTGGCGTTGCCGCTGAAGCCTTCCAGCACCGCGTTGTAGTCGTTGATCGCGGCAGGGTAGTCCTTCTGCTGATAGGCAATCTCGCCCAGATAGAACTGCGCGGTTCCAGATGCATCGTCCAGCGGATAGTAGTGGACTACGTCCTGGAATTCGCCCTGGGCCACCTGGTAGTGCCCGGCAGTGTAGTCGCGCACGCCAGCCTGCAAAGTCTCCTGCAGCGGCGGCGCCTGTTGAGCTCCGGTTCCGCCCGGCTGGGATGCGCTTGGCATTCCTGGCCCCTGATCCGGCCCTCCCGGCGCAGTCCCCCCCGGTCCAGATCCAGTTGCGCCCGGCTGTTGCGGCGCCTGTGCCGCCTGCATGGCCTGCAGTTGCGTCTGTAAATCCTGAACCGATTTGTCCAGCTTGGCAATGCGCGCCTTGAGTTCGTCCACTGAATCGTTCAGCGATTGCACCTGGCCTGAGACGCTGTCCACCTTCGTGCTCACTGCTTCGTTCTGCGCGTTGATCTTCTGCTGCAGAGCGGTCACCGTAGTGCCCACCTGGTTTGCCTGGTCGGCGGTTTGTTGCGCCAGGTGCTCCAGCACGCCGAGACGCGCATCCATCGTCGATTGCAGACGCTGCACGGCATCGAGCAACTGCTGCACCTGAGTTTGCAACTCAACCATTTCTTTTGAAACCGCATGCGCCGGCGTCGAAGCCGGAATGGCAAGAAGAAACACCGCTGCAACGGTGAGCAGGCGACGGGAAAAATGACTTGATTTGAGCATGAACTTTACCTTCCTCAATCAAAAACTTCCTGAATACAACATACGGCAGCCGGGCTTTTTGAGCGAGGCTGCCGATGAAAGCATGTAGCTCATAGCCGGTGGTTGAAAGCCAGGAGCCGGAAGCTGTGCTACTTGTCGATCGCGAACCCGTCCCTGCGGTTCAGTTGCCAGCACTCCTCGGTCGATTCGGAGCAGAACGGCTTTTCCTTGCCGTAGCTGATCACCCGGATACGATCGGCAGCGATGCCGGCCGTAACCAGCGCGGTCTTCGCCGCGGTCGCGCGATTCTGCCCAAGAACCAGGTTGTACTCGTCCGATCCGCGCTCGTCGCAGTAGCCGCCAATCACAACCTTGAGGTTGGGGTGCGCATTTAGGTAGTCGGCATTTTTCGCGAGGACCGACTGCGCATCGGTCCGGATGTCGTAGTTGTCGTAGTCGAAGAAAATAGGCTGAACGTGCGCATCGAAGTCCTGCTGCTCGTTCATACCCGTGCTGGGCACGCTGATGGCCGGGGGCGAATTCACCGTGACGGATGCTGTGGCGTCGGCTGTGCCGCCGTCCCCCCGCGCGATGAGATGGTAGGTGATCGTTTCCGTGGGCGTCACGGTTTTCACGCCCACTGTTGGAACATCGCCGATTCCGTCAATCGAAACAGTGCTCGCGTTGGTCGTCTTCCACGACAGCTGCACCTGGTCGCCTGCCGAGATCACCGTCGGGGTTGCGCTCAACTGTGCCGTAGGAGCAGGCACGGACGCGGCCGGCGCCTGTTCCGCTGGAGGTAAGGGCGCGGTCTTCTTTTTGCATCCTGAAACGGCGGTCAAGGCAACGAGCAAAACAGCAACGGAAAAAGCAGCCTTTTGTGTTTTCAAGAGAATTCTCCTTCTCAGAAAAAGGTGGTAGTGATGTTGCGCGCAACCGGGTCTTTTTATCGCCGCAGCGTGCCGCCCGTTCGCCGCTTTCTGAATCTCAGCACCCCAAAAATGATAGTTCATCGAATCCGCCAACGTGGCTAAAATGCCGGAACGATCCACGCAGAGTACCAACATGGAACTAAATTCCGGCGATGGCTCACTTCCAACTCCAGTTGGGCATCATGTTGTCGCCGGAGAAAGTCAATTGCTGCTGATTGGTGCCGTCGGACAGCATTGTCCAGATCTGCGTGCGGTGCCCCACCTGACGCTGAAACACAATATGGCGCTCATCCGGCGACCACGACGGGAAATCGTTGATGCCCGCTTCGTGCGTCGCCTGCAGCCATTTCTTGCTGGCAATATCCATGATGTAGATGTCGTATCCGCCCGGATCGCCGGGGCCATATTTACGGTTCCATGCAAAGGCCAGCAAGCTTCCGTTGGGCGACCACGATGGCGAGATGGCATAACCGCCGTCGGTCATGCGCTGCACGTTGGCGCCGTCCTTGTCCATGATGTAAATCTGCGGTTCACCCGTCCGCCCGCTGACAAAGGCAAGCTGGTTGCTGGTGCGCGGGTTCCAGACCGGCGAAACATCCGAACCAAATGAAGTGACTGGGTGCGCGTTGCTGCCGCTCACGTCGGAGACCCAGATATCCGGGTGGCCTCCTCGGGCGGATGAGAATGCGATCTTTGAACCGTCTGCCGTCCACGCCGGGGACAGGTTGCTGCCGCCCGCGGAACCGGCGGTAAAACCGACCAGCCGACCTAGGTCCAGCGAATACATGCGAATCGACCATCCTTCGCTTCCGAGCGAGGCAAACGCGATTCGGGAGTTGTCTGGTGAGATGCGGGGCGAAATCGAAATGCTGCCCAAATGCGTGACGGCGTGTTGATTTTGACCGTCGTAATCCATCACCCAGATCTCTTTTGAGCCGGTGCGATTGCTGACGAAATAGATTTTGGTTTCGGCGATGCCGTTGATCGCTCCGCCGAGGCGGTAGATAATTTCATCGGCAAAGCGATGCGCGATCGTACGCGCCATTTCCTGGCTGGCCGCTTCGTTGTATTGGCTCGCCAATACGGGCGCGCTTCCCGCCGTGCGCGCGTCCGTAAGCCATCCATAAACCACAAGCCGTCCATTGGTGGCGGAGAGCGCACCGAAAGCGACCATGGCCGAGTTGGCCGGCAACGCCGACCACTGTGTTGCGACAAATTCCTGCGGCGATCCCGGCATGGCCTGCGGCGCCAGGCTTTTCGACACCATGTCGAAGATGCCTGCATTCTGGAGATCGTTATAGAGGGTGGAGTCGAAGGTCGCCTTGAGCGGCGCAGTTTCCGGGTCGGCGCCAACGGGCTTGAAATCGGCTGCGGCGAGGCGAATGCGCTCGTTGCCCAGATTGGTTCCGGTGTGCACCCAGTCCTGGGCGGAAACGCGAGGCGCGAAAAAATACGCCAGGCAAAGCAATGTCAAGGGGAAGATTCGGAAAATTGCCTTCATGCGATGAGCAATCCTTCCTTTCGGGTGAGGGAAGCGGCTAAGAGCTAAAGGCTGCTTTTCAGTACTCGCAGTAGTACGAAACCTTCAACGTACTCTGATTATAATTCGCGGGAAGTTGGCCAAACGAATCCACGCGTTGCGCTGCGAACAAACACGACGTATCGAGTGAAGGGCTTCCGCTTGAAGTATCGACCTGCGCCCGGCTGTGACTTCCGTCCCGGTAAATCGTAAAGGCCAAATATACGCGCGCTCCCTTCGGCGTTCGCGCATCGACTTGTGCCTTGTCCCATGTTTGGGACATCTTGCGGTTGATCTGGTCGACATACCAGGGAAAGAGGCTGGCAAAGTTGTTGTCGCCGACTGTCGTCGGTCCGGCCGTTCCCGGCTGCATCTGATGCGGCATCACGGAGCCCGTTTGCTCGCCGTACTGTGCAACATTCTGTTTGGGTGGCGGCTGGTGGATTTGTGTCTTGGGTGTGTTTTGCGGAGTGGGTTTCGTTGGTTTGCCGAGAATCGGGATCGCGGTTTCATCGACGTGCTTTTGTTCTTTCGGGCTTGGAGTCGCGGGCGCCTGGCTTGGCGTCTCGGTGGCCAGCACGTTTTTGTTAATCTGCTCGGACGGCAGCGGCAGAGCGCTGGTGATGTTCACCTGCATTGCGCCGCCTGCGCCTGCCGTTCCCCAGAAGTTGTGATGAAACAGCCCCATCGCCCAGCCGTAACATAAAAGGACAGCGACGATTGCCAGATGAAGGCCGAGCGAGCCGACGGCAGGCGCCGCAAAAGGCTCCCGCGCCATCTCGCGCTCTAGATTTTCTGCGCCTTCAAGTACGCTTTCCATACTCTTGCCCGATCCGACAATTGGGTGCCCCATGTACCTCGCATTTGGGCACCTGGGAATACCGCTGGCTTCGCTATTTCGATCCCTTCAACTCCATGGGCTGCGTCACAATTGATACGTTGGTGATGCCCGATAGCTTCACGGCATCCATCACGCTGGCGAAGGCGCCAAACGGCACGCGCTCGTCACTGCGCAAATAAATCGCCTGATGCGAAGGATCCACTCCCGCCTGGTGCAACCGGGCCGGCAGATCGTGTACATTCACGGGTTGATCGTTCAGGTACACATTCTGGTCGCGGTCGATCGTCACCACCATCCGCTGCTCGGTGATTTGTTGTACCGTGCGGGTCTTGGGCACATTCACTTCGATCCCAGATTGAAGCACCGGCTCGGTGATCATGAAAATCACCAGCAGCACCAGCACCACGTCGACCAGCGGAGTAATGTTAATCTCCGCCAGCGACGATCGAGTTTGTCCGTTGAATGTGCTGAATGCCACGCTGAACCTTCCCGTTCAAACTTCAAAGCGCCCGGAAGAGTGGGATAACCCTACTTGTATAGACTGCGCTCGGCCTCGCGAGGCATCTCCGCCGGCACTCTTGGCGACTGCGCCTGGTTTCGTTGCGGCATCTCTTCAAGAGAATTCAGCAGCTCGCGGCAGAAGTCATCCGTGGCCGACGCAAATAACCGGATGCGCGCGGAAAACTGGTTGTAAGCCACCACCGCGGGCACGGCGACAAACAAGCCGGCCGCCGTTGTAATCAGCGCCTCACTGATTCCGGGCGCTACGGCGCGCAGCGTAGCTGCGCCGGCTGTGCCCAGTCCGCTGAACGCGTCCACGACGCCCATCACTGTTCCGAACAAGCCAACAAACGGAGCGGTGGCGCCGATGGTCGCCAGCCAGGTCATGCGCCGTTCCAGCGCCGTGATTGCGGTGCTGGCAGCGGTCTGCGCCGTGCGCTCGAGAGGCGTAAGGTTGCGAGGAGGTCCCGCGCCGCCCGTCTGCCGCTTGTAGGTTTCGTACACATCCTCAAAGACCTGGGCCAGAGGGCTGGCGTTGTAATCGCCGGTCAGAGCGGCAATTTCATTGAGGCGCGTCGCCTTGCGAAAGGCGCGGATGAATTTTCGGCTCTGCGCTGTGGCTTTGCTGAACGTGGAAATCTTACCCAGAATGACCATCCACGAGTAGAGGCTGGCGAGGAAAAGCAGGACCAAAACAAAGATCGCGACCCCACCGATATGGGTCATCATGTCTGCCAGTTCGCCAAAGCCCTGCGAGGGCGCCGCGCCGTTTCCCGCGCCGCCGTCGGCCTGCAAAATACACGCAAATGCTGCAGTAAGAATCGCCATTCACCTCATTCTCCACGGTACCAGACCGCGTTCTTCAGCCCAAGTGACCGTTTGGGTGCCTCTTTCCTTGCTTTGCTCTTGACTGTCTCGACCCGGCACAGTCACGAAAGTCGCGCCTCGATGCTCTTGATCCTCGCCCTTCATGCTATGCTGCGCTCGGATTCCAATTGAGCTCTCCGTCTTTGCCGTTTTGATCATCGAGGACCGAGGGTGCCCCAGGTCTTGCTTTTGAGACCTGGGAAAACCTCAACAGTTAACCGGCCACTTACGGAACCGGACTATGCTCGTCGAACTGCGCGCCGAAAACTATGCCGTCATCGATCACGCCATTGCCTCTTTTGGGCCCGGCCTCAATTTGCTGACCGGCGAAACCGGCGCCGGCAAGTCCATCCTCGTTGACGCGCTTGCCCTCCTGCTGGGAGGGAAAGGCTCTGGAGAACTGGTTCGCCACGGCGCCGACAAAGCCGCGCTCTCCTGCGTCTTTGAATCCACCCCCGGCGCCGAAGCCATCCTTGAGGCCAATGGCATCGACGCTGAAGGCGCCGAAATCATCCTGCGCCGCGAAATACTCTCTAACGGCAAAGGCCGCGTCTTCGTTAACAACCAGCCTGCCACGGTCCAGGTACTCAAGCTGCTCGCGCCTGAGCTGGCACTGGTTCACGCGCAGACCGAGAGCCTCTCCAGCTTCGACCAGTCGCAGCAACGCCTGCTTCTCGACCGTTTCGCCGGTATTTCCTTGGATGCAGTCTCCGAGGCTTACGCTGGATGGCACGCCGCCGCCGCCAAACTCAATGACCTGCTCCATGGTGAGCAGGACCGCCTGCGCATGGTCGATCTGTGGAGCTATCAAAAGAAGGAAATCGAGCAGGCGAGTCTCAATTCCGGCGAAGACGAAGCCCTTGAAACCGAAAAGCGCGTTCTGGCCAACGCCGAGAAGCTCTATGCCGCGGCCATGAGCGCGTTTGACGAGCTCTACGAAGGCAGCGCCAGCGCCGAAGCCGCGCTTCGCTCAGGCGTCCGGAATGTGGAGGAGCTCGCGCGCTACGACCAGCGCTTTACCGAAGCGGCCCAGCAGCTGGCGTCCGCACGCGCCACCATCTCCGATATCGGCACAGCTCTCCGCGATTACGCCGAAGGCATCAACGCCTCGCCCGAGCGCCTGGCCGAAATCGAAGATCGCCTCGCGCTGATCGATCGGCTGAAAAGGAAATACGGCAAGACCGTCGCCGAGATCATCGCATTCGGCGAAGACGTCGCTCACAAACTGGCCGAGGTCGAGGACCGCGACGGAATCCTTAAGGAGCTTCGTGCTGCAGTTGAGAGCGGTGGCAGGGAATATCGGAAGGCTGCCTCAGCTTTGACGGCTGAGCGCAAAGCCGCCGCGGTGAAGCTCGGAAAGGTCGCCGAAGCGCAGATCAACTCGCTGGCCATGAAGTCGCGTTTCCAGGTCGCCGTCACACCGGGCGAAGAGGAATCCGCATGGTCCCCATCCGGTTGGGACACGGTCGAATACCGCATTTCGACCAATCCCGGCGAGCCTCTCAAGCTTCTGGTTGAAATTGCTTCCGGCGGCGAGCTTTCGCGCGTGCTGCTGGCGCTGAAAGTCGCTGTTGAAGAAGGCACGACTCAAAAGTCAAAGAAAAAAACCACGCCGCGCACTTTGGTCTTCGACGAAATCGACATTGGTATTGGAGGTCGCGCAGCTGAAGCCGTTGGCCAGAAGCTGAAGGCGCTGGCCGGCGCTCAGCAGGTTCTCTGCGTGACTCATTTGCCTCAAATTGCCGCATTCGCCGATCAGCATCTGGCCGTCGAAAAGCGCGAGAAAGACGGGCGCACGCAGACACGCATCCGCGTTCTGGACGACCGCTCCCGCACGCACGAAGTGGCCCGCATGTTGTCTGGCGCGAAAGTGACTGACACAAGTTTGCAGCACGCCGCGCAGATGATTGCGGGCAGCCGATAGCCCGATGACCTTACGGATGCGCCGCGAGAAAACTGAAAGCTCCAAGGAGTGCAAGGCAGCCCACGGTGGCGAGAAAAACGTAGGAAAGAATATTTGCCTGCCAGACCACCCGCGTACCCTGATCTTCGTAGAAAAGCAGCCTGTTTTTCAGCATTCGTGATTCCCAAAATCCCGAAAGCGCAAACGACGGAATGAGCAGCACGACGAAGGCGACGGGGACAGCCCATTTTTCCTCAACCGGTCCCATCCACGCGGCGCTCGTGACAACAATCAGGAAATCCGTAACTTCACGGCTCAACGCCCAATGAATGTCTGCCTCAACCCCGGAAAACGTTAGGGATAGATACAGAACCAATTCCAATAAGAAAAAGATCATCCACGCAAGTGGGAAACCGAGAAGCATTGTGACCAAGTTTGCTTTCGTGGCCGCAGCAAAAGTGTCCTTCCATTCAGTGTGAAGTCTGAATCGAATGTACGCAGCCTCAATGGCAATCACTGGCAAAAGCAGAAGGACAATGACCGGATAAGCGAAGGGAAGCATCGGAATGCCCGCATCCGCGTGAGCTGCGGCGGGAGTGAGCAGCAAAAGCGAGGCAGCAAGGAGCCAACCTCGACGGTGCTTTTGCACCCTGAGACACTCGTATGCCATTTGCGGGAATCATATACTGTCAGACGACACAGGTTTTACTGTTTAGACCTGAGAAACATCGAACCCCTCACGCCGCCGTCCGCTTCCGCTTCTTCGGTTCCGCGTCGGGCACAACATTTCGGTTGGTCGCTCGGAGCACCTTTTGCACGTCGTCGGGGAGAGCGGAGAAGGGAACCGCACGCTCGAGGTCTTCGGAGGTTAGCTCGCGAACCTCGCCCTCGTCATTCGTCAATGGTTTTGAGTTTGCCATATCTGCGCGCCTCCCTGTCGTTGGCCTTTCTGAAGCTGATGACCCGAATTCCACTTTGAGTCGGAATGAAGCATAAAACATGCTGCCGCTTGCCTAGATATCCAACGGCCACGAGCCGGCTCTCTCCCTTGCGAATCTCGGGAAAGTACGATGCCGAGAGGAAGTTGAATTTGGCGGCCCCATCGAAGCCCAAGCTGCGCTCGCTGAGATTGCGCTCATGTTTGCGTGGATCGTACGTAATCTCCACAACTTCCATTCTAGCCGAAACCGGATCTTGAGGCGCAGTAGCACTCGGCGTCCCACGCAAATTCTCGTTTCATTCCTCGGGCAACCTCATCCTCAGCCAGCCGCTCCAACACTGTGAGCCCTCGGCTACGCGGCCGCGCGGAGATTCGCTGCGCAGTTCCGAGAGGCGCGCATGTGCGCCCGGTTCATTCAAGCGCAAGCAGATTGGAAACAATTTGGGTTCGGCAGGAGTGATTCAATGAATTCGCCGCAATTCAACACCATCGTTATCGCCGTCGTCGTGATCGTGGTTCTGGTCGTTTTGGCCCTGATCGTAAATGCCTTCAATCGCCGGCGCACGCGGCGTCTCCGCGCGCAATTCGGTCCCGAGTACGATCGCACTGTGGCCCTGGCCGGCGGCCACCGTTCCAAAGCCGAAGCTCGATTGGCCGAGCGCAGTGAGCGCGTACACAAACTGAATGTTCGGCCGCTCAACTTAGCAGAACGCGAGCGCTTTGTTGAGGAGTGGGGCCGCGTTCAGGCTCACTTTGTCGACGCGCCTGCCGGCGCAGTGGCAGAAGCCGATCAACTCGTTGGCGATGTGATGGCCGAGTGCGGCTACCCTATTGGCGAATTCGAAGAGCGCGCAGCGGACATCTCCGTCGACCATCCCGTCGTCACCCAGAACTACCGCGCCGCCCATGAAATTGCGTTGCGCCAAGCCGGGGGCCGGGCCACCACGGAAGAACTGCGTCGCGCCATGATTCATTACCGTGCGTTGTTTGACGAGCTTGTCGCTTTGCCGCGCACGACTGAAGCGCGCCCGGTAGCTGGAGCGACTGTTGACGAGATCGACATTAGCCAGCGCCGCCGCGCAAGCTAGCCCAATTTCTTGGCTGCCGAACTCGGAGATCCGGAAGCCAATGCATTCAAGCGGCTCTTTCATCAAAAAAGAGCCGGCACGCACATCGCCAGAAAGGGTTGCAAAGCTCAGAAACCGCCTAGGCGTCCGTTTTTTCCGCTGAGCCCGGCGATTGACCCGATGCGATCGCGAGAATTGTGACCGGATCCAGAGGCTTGGGCAGGAAAGAGAGCGCCTGCCCCTGTGTTCGAGCAATTTCGACCAACTCGTCAGCTCCCGGATGCCCTGAAACCAGCACGATTTCGCACTCAGGGTCAATGTTTCGCAGCATCTTCGCGAACTCAATTCCGCTGATTCCCGGCAACATCACATCGAGCACGGCCAAATCGGGCTGCCAAGTTGCAATCATCACGAACGCCTCTTCGGCGGAGGGGGCCACTCTGGTTTCGTGACCCTGGCGGGAAATAATCAGCTCCAACGTTTCGGCCACAGAAGGGTCATCGTCAACGATCAAAACGTTGCGTTTGCCGCTCGAAGTGGGCATTGAAACCATGATGTCGGGGGCGGCGGCTCCCAAAGGCCGCCTGAGTCTCTAACGGGTGGGATGCAATAAAGCTCTCGCCCGTCGGGGGTCGGACCCACTCTTCGGTAATGCAGCCAAAACCAGTTCAGTAATGCCGCCAAAACCGACCCGCCCCGCTCTCGAGTCAGCTACGGAGTGCCTTGACGCTCATTCCGCGGTACTTTTGCATTACTTCGGTAATTTTTCACTGCATTTTAGTTTGCATCCATCTGGTCACTTAGATAACCTCTGTAACGAATCACCCGAATCCCAGTTTCCCCCTTGTCACCCTGTTTTTTGCTGGTTCCGCATTTGCCTGCCTTGGAGTTCCCGGCCTCAGGAGTATCTATGCGATTGGCGTGTCTTCGCAAATCCCTGTCCCGACGCAGTTCAGTGCCAAAGACCGTGTCACTTTGGCCACCCATTCTTTTTGCCGCGCTCATTCCGCTCGCGCCGTTTGTGACGGGTTGCGGCGGTGGATCGCTTGCGGTGAATCTGGGCACCATCGCTGCGATCAGCGCTCCGGCCACGGACGTGCGTGTGAATCAGACCATGCAGCTCAACTCGAGCTACGTCGCCTCCGGGCGGCCGATGACCTTCTATGTGAACGGAATCGCTGGGGGCAACGCGCAGATTGGAACCATCTCTGCGACCGGCCTTTATACGGCTCCGGCAGTAGTTCCGAATCCCTATACAGTTACGATCACCAGCTCCATTCCTGCGTATCCGGGCGCGACTCCCGGTTCGGTTGCCGTTCAGGTGTGGAACCCGATTCCCGTTCTCGGCACCGTCACTCCGAACGGCTTCTCCGAGGGGACGACGACGATCACGGTGGACGGATCGCAATTCGTCTACGGCGCGCAGATCAGCTGGAACGGCGCCCTGGTGCCCACCACGTACGTCTCAAGCACACAAGTCGTGGCGCAAATTGCTGCTCCGACCCCCGGGACCTACCCGCTCACTGTCACCAACCCCAACCCCGGATCGGCCAGCGCAATTCCGCTTTCAATGAAGGTTGGTCCCGGCCTGGTGGTGCTTACGCTGGAGCCGAACTCCGGCAGCGACGTTCGCGTTTCGAACTCTCTTAGTTTGGGCCTGATGGTGAACGGGACCGATAATCCTGCCGTTACGCTGCAAGTGAATGGCATCGCCGGCGGCAACGCTGTGGTGGGCACGGCGGTTTCGAATACCGACGGATCCATCACCTACACCGCGCCGCCCGTTGTTCCCACTCCGAGCAATATCGTCCAGCTCACCATTACCAGCGTCGACAATCCCGCAGTTTCTATTACGCAGAACATTTCGGTGATGAATCCGATTCCGATTCTCTCGTCGGCCACGCCCATGGCCTTCAATCCCGGACCCGCGACCATCGTGCTTACCGGCCAGAAATTTATTACCGGTGCGCAAGTTCTCGTGAATGGGTCTCCGGTGAGTACGACCTTCAACAGCGGGACGCAATTGACCGCGAATGTCGATCAGGCGCAGCCCGGCAATCTCGATTTGCAGGTGCTGAACCCCAACCCCGGGCCGGCCATGTCGAACGACCTGATCGCTACGGTGAGTGGCATCATTCCCACTCCGGTTGTCAGCCCCAGCGATGCGGCGCGCTTTCTTGAGCAGGCCACATTCGGCCCGACCGATGCAGACATTCGCACGCTTTCGCTTGAGGGTTACCAGGCCTGGCTCAGCCAGCAATTCGCCATTCAGCCCA
This sequence comes from Occallatibacter sp., assembly GCA_036489735.1. Lineage (GTDB taxonomy): Bacteria > Acidobacteriota > Terriglobia > Terriglobales > Acidobacteriaceae > Telmatobacter. Next base: position 26,560 of record DASXFF010000169.1, read on the forward strand.
CGCCCACCGAGCCCGCAGTGGAACAGTCGGTCATTGTGAACAACCCGCCCTGCGCGGTAAGCGACGTGAAATGCAATGCCGCGCTCTTCGACCAGAACAACCAGGACGATGCGCTGGTGCAGGACACCTTCTGGCAGCAATCACTCACCGCGCCAGACGAGCTTCGCCAGCGCGTGAAATACGCATTCACTCAGTTGTTCGTCATTTCCGGCAACAACACCACGGCAATTCAAAACATGCCGCGCGGTGAAGCGGGCTATTACGACATGCTGGGCAACGATGCCTTCGGAAACTTCCGCCAGCTCCTGCAGGACGTGACCCTCAGCCCCATGATGGGCCAATTTCTCTCGATGCAGGGCAACGACAAGGGCAACGCAACCACCGACCCCGACGAGAATTATGCGCGCGAAGTGATGCAGCTGTTCACCATCGGGTTGTGGAAGTTGAACGACGATGGCTCGCAGCAACTTGACGGCGTGGGAAATCCGATCCCCACGTATTCAAATACTGATGTCAAGGGCCTTGCTGCTGTCTTCACCGGCTTCAGCTGGAACATCCCCGGCGACTCGACCGATAATGCCTGGTCGAATTGCTGCGTTTACGTTGGACCAGGCTACGGCGAAGAGCTGCTGCCCATGCAGAGCTTCCCCAGCCATCATTCGACGGTCGAGAAAGATTTTCTCGGCGTCACCATTCCCGCATCGGGCAGCCCCGATCCTGACGGCGATCTCAAAATCGCGCTCGACACGCTCTTCAATCATCCGAATCTGCCTGCGTTCTTTTCCAAGCAGATGATTCAGCATCTGGTCACGAGCAATCCCAGCCCCGCCTACATTAATCGCGTCGCCAAGGTCTTTGAAAACGACGGCACCGGCGTCCGCGGCAATCTGCAGGCGGTGATCACCGCCATCCTGATGGACACCGAAACCCGCGATACGGCGTCAGCCGCTTCCAATCCGCAATACGGCAAAGTTCGCGAAGCGATCGTGCGGTATACGGAATGGGCTCGCGCCTTCACCGCGCAATCGCGCACCGGCTCCTTCGACATGGGCAGCACCGAAGATCCAATCTACGGCCTTGGCGAGATGTGGCTTCGTTCGCCCACTGTCTTCAACTGGTTCGCCCCTGGCTACACGCCGCCCAACACGTCCATTTCGGCTGCCGGCCTGCTTGCACCCGAGATGCAGATGACCAACGTTTCCTCGGTTGTGGGCTACATCAATTTCATGCAGAACGCCATCGGCGCCAACGCCCAGGGCGGGCCTGACGTCTTCTCCTACTATTCCACCGAAATGACACTGGCGGCCACGCCCGATCAGCTACTCGATCGCATTAATCTGCTGCTGATGTATGGCCAGATGAGCAGCACGCTCTACAACCAAATTCTCGCCGCCATCAACGCCATCCCAATTCCCGGCGGCGACCAGAACGCAATCAACGCAGCGCTTCTGGCGCGCGTTCAAACTGCTATCTATCTCACCGTGGCGTCGCCCGACTACGCCGCGCAGCAATAGGAGCCAGCCATGAGCTGCAACTGCAAACATACCCGCAGGCAATTCCTCCGCACGGCCTCACTGGCCTCCATGGCGGGCATCTATGCCAGCCCGTTTCTGCTCGAGCTCAATTCACTTGCGGCCATGGCGCAGGGCACCGGCGGATCCGACTACCGCGCCCTCGTCTGCGTCTACCTGCAGGGCGGCAACGACGGTCACGGCACCGTGATCGCCACAGATCCTGAATCGTTTGCGGCGTTCACCTCTGCGCGCTCCGGCGCCCCCGGGCTTGCCTATCCCATGGCCGAACTGCTGCCCATCACGCTCAAGACTCCGCAATCGGGTCGCACGTTCGCCCTGAATCCTTCGCTCGGTGGCGTGCAGACTCTTTTCAATGCGGGCCGGGCCGCCATCGTTGCCAACACGGGAACGCTCGTGACACCGGCCACCAAAACGCAGGTCAACAACAACTCTGTTCCTCTGCCCGATTCGCTTTTCTCGCACTTCGATCAGACCGCCGCATGGCAGGCCATCGCCTCCAATCTCGGCAGCAGCGAGCGCGTGGGCTGGGGCGGCGCCGTGGCCGATGCCATTGAAGCCATGAACATGAACTCCAACTCCATGTTCACCTGTATCTCCACTGCGGGAAACGCACTGTTCCTGGCCGGCCAATCGTCATTCCAGTTGAACGTCACGTCTGCGGGCCCCATTCCGATCTACGGCCTGCAGAACCCGCCCTTTGGCCTGCCCTCGGCGGCCAACCCGCTCAACTCCATCCTCACGACTGACGAGACCAATCTCTTCGCCAAGGAGTACGAGGTCGTCATCAATCGATCGATGCAAGCGCAGGCTACTCTGGTTACCGCTATGGCGCCCGCGGGAGTCGGCGGCGTCGCCAATCCGCCGCAGTATCTCGATCCCATGACCAACATGCTCGCCGACAACCCTCTAGCCGCATCGCTGCAAACCGTCGCGCGCATCATCGCCGGCCGCGCGCAGCTCGGCGTTACCCGCCAGATCTTTTACGTCCAGCTCGGCAGCTTCGATACGCACGACGGACAGGCCGTTCAGCATGCACGTCTTCTCAATCAGCTCGGCGCAGCCTTCGAGTATTTCGACGCCCAGATGGTCAACATGGGCATCGGCAACAACGTTACCGCCTTTACCATTTCCGACTTCGGCCGCACCCTCACCTGCAACAGCGACGGCACGGACCACGGATGGGGCAGCCATCACTTTGTCGTGGGCGGCGCGGTGCAGGGCCAGGACATGTACGGCCAATACCCGGTCGTCGGTGTCGATCAGGCCAACGATGTCGGCGCCGGGCGCCTCATTCCAACCACAGCGGTCGAGCAATATGCCGGCACGCTGGCCAGCTGGTTCGGGCTTTCCGACTCGCAGATCCGCACCGTCTTTCCCAACTTCGGGAATTTCGGCACGAACCCCTACCTCGGTTTCATGAGTTAGCTGGTTATCACCGCGAGTAGGTGACCGGTCTGGGGCCACTGACGATTGACAACTTTGGGGTCTCTGCCGCGGAAGGCGGCAGGGCAAATAGATAGAGTAGTTTAGTGCGGTAACTTAATCTGGCAATTTAACTTAACCAGGGGGACCCCATCCGTCGTGCTGCTTCATCGCACGATGGATGGGAAGCCTCGGCTTACCCGAACAGCTCGCTGTGCGATCCAAGTCGGGCAAGCCGCAAAATCGCTTGATCCACCTTTCGATAAATCAGTAGCAGGTCGGGCTTGACGTGACATTCGCGGTACCCGGACCATTCACCGCTCAGTTCATGGTCGCGATGCCGCTGCTCCAGAAGTGCGTCATCTGCAAGTGCGGAAAGAACCGACACAAGTTCGTGATCGAGTGTTGCACGGTGCTGTCCTTTGGCCGCTCGTTTGTAATCTCGTTTGAATGCATTCGACCGTTCAATCGTTCGCATGGAGATCGTTCATCAATAACTTGACGCTGCCAAATTTCTTTCCTTTGCCAGCCTCTAACTCAGCCATTGCCTTGCGCGTCGTAACATTGGGTACCCGTATCTCGAACGGTAGCCGTTGTTCATCTGCCACGCGCAGCATAAGCAACCGGATTGCATCGGAAATCGAGAGCCCCATTGCCTCCAGTGCATCGGCCGCTCGCTCTTTTGTGGCCGCATCGATGCGTGCGCGAACATATGTGTCTACCGTTGCCATACAAGCCTCCAGTTTCAATTGTAGTCACAATGGGACTACAAATCAACTGAAACTGCCAGCCGCTCAGCCAACGAAGAGGTTGGTGCGATCAGATCAGAAGCTCAGTTTTACCGCCCCCTGAAGAATGCGCGGCGGGCCTGCGCTGATGGCGTTGCCGAAGGTTGAGCTGCCGATATTGCCGTCGATCGCAGAGGGACCATTGAATTGCGCGTGGTTGAAAACATTGAAGGCCTCCACGCGAAAGAGCAGCGATGTCGATTCCGTCAGCGGCAGGCGTTTGGCCAACGCCATGTCGTAGTTGTCCGCTCCCGGTCCGTGGAAGAAGCGTCGTTTGGATGTGCCCGGGGTGCCCAGAGCGTTTTCGCTGAACGCCGACGCGTCGAAATAGTTGTTCAGGTTCGTGCGCGGATTTTGATTCAAGTGCAGCGAGCCGCGGTTGAAGTCGGGCTCGTCGATACTGCTGTTGTTCACCCCGTTGGGATTGGTCCCGATCAAAGAATTGTCGCCATTGTTGATCATCGTCACCGGAAAACCGCTGGCAAATCGCGTGATCCCCGAGAGCGACCAACCCTCGCTGATCCGATTCGCGTGGATTAGTTTGTCGAAAGGCAGTTGGTATTCGTAACTGAGCACGAAATTCTGCTTTATGTCGAACGCCGACAGCGCGTAACTCAACGAGGGATTAAACGGATTGACCTCTTCGCCGATGTTCGATGAATCATCCAGCGACTTGCTGTAGGTGTAGGCAGCAGAAAACTCAAGGCGGCCGCTGGTGTGCCGCGCGCTCAGTTCCAGTGCGTCGTAGTTGGAGCGCCCAATGTTCGATTGCAGTGCGTTGCTGCCAAAGTTCGATCCCAGAGGCCCGCGCGTTCCATTCACCTGTCCGCCGCCGATCGGGTAATACACGGTGTCTTCGCCGTTCGCGCCGCAGGTCACCGTGTTCGGCAGCACCTCGCTGGGCTGGCTAAGGCTGAGACATAACGCAGGGTTGCCAGCGTTCGACTCGATCAACACGCGCTGACGATGACTCGATGTTCCGACATAGCTCGCGCTCAGAACCGTGTCCGGTCCCGCTTGCCGCTCGATCGACAGCATCCATTCCTCGGTATACGGCACGCGGTTGTGCACGTCGTATCCGGGAATTCCGCTGATCGGCTCGTAGGTGCTCCAGTCAATGTTTCCGTCGGGATGGCTGCGCGACGAGTTGAGCGGCGCGAAAGTGTAAGGGAAGGGCTGGCCAAAATTCTGCCCGTCGTCCGCGCTCACAAATGGCGTGGCAAACAGTGGTGGGGCGGGACTCGAATATGTAGTTCCGTAAGGTGCGTTCGCCGCCAGTACGCCAATGGAGAGCGCATCGATGGCCGTATAGAAATTGCCAAAGCTGGCGCGGATGCTGGTCGTGCCAGGGCTGCCCAGCGCCTTCTCAAGCATCGCGTTTTTCGATTGCGGCGACCACGCCACGCCCACGCGCGGCGCGAATCCAAGGTTATCGATTGGCGCGAGCGTGCTCGGGACACCCGGATCGCCGGGATACAGGATCCCCGCCGGCGCTCCTGGAAAGACCTGCGACTGCGCGCCAGCCACAAAAGTCGAAATCTGATTGTATTTTTCGGTCCATGGCGCGATGCGATCCCAGCGCAAGCCGTAGTTTAACGTCAGGCTTGGCCGCACGTGCCAGCTATCTTGCGCAAACAGCCCCTCATATTTGTTACGCGCATAAAACGGATTGAGCTGGCTCTGGTTGTACTGGCTCGGAACTCCGATCAGAAAATCTGCAAAGTCCACGCCCGTTTCCGTTCCAGCGAACACGAAGTTCCCGTTGAACTGCGCGATGGCGTGAGCATTCACCTGGTCGGCGTGAAATTCCGCACCCATTTTCATGGTGTGATTGCCCAGGACTTTTGAGAAAGTGTCGGAGGCCTGGTACGTATCGTTGGACTGGATCAGTTGGTTGGCTGCGGCACCGATTGAGTAGCCGTTGAAGTTCAGATTCTCGACGCTTTCACCCTTGGGATCGAGCGCCACAATGCTCGAAGTGCCATCGGCGTTGGCAAAACCCTGCGACACCAGGCTCGCCCGGCGTCCGCCCACCGGCTGCCCTAGATTATTGATGTCGCGCAGGTAGCTCACGTGCGCATCGTTCACTGTTGTGGTATTGATGGCCTTTGTCAGGCTCAGCTCGAGCAGTTGCGCGCGTCCCGTGGTGAGCGCGTCGAACCCAGGAACGCTGGCGCCGCTTTGCGCCGTGGGATACGGATTATCCAAATCGAAGTCGTCGATGAAATAGTAGGCCGACAGAAGGCCGAAATGCGTGTTTGCATCCAATCGCGCGCCCGCTTTATCGTCGCGCACGGTTTGGTTGTAGGCCGAGGTGGCAAAGCCGTCGGCGTTATTTGGCGCGGGAATATATTGGAGCAGCTTCTGAGCAGGAACCGACCATGCACTCTGGGGAACCTGCGCATTGGGAAACACGCAATCGGCGGAAGAAGTGCAGCTGGTTGCGTACGTGGAGCCCGGATTTCCCGGTATTGGCTCGCCCGCATTAAAGTAGTACGGCTCACCCTGTGCGACTGTGTAGCCCAAGCGCTGTGTGAGCAGGTTCGCAAAATACGGGCCTCCAACGGCGCCGGTCAGCAGCGTGTTTCCGCTGCTGTCGACAAAATCCGAAAGATCGCCGGTCCGGTCCGTTTTCGACGGCACGCTGATTTCTCCCGTATCGATGCCCTGCGTTTGCCGGGTTCCCTGATAGTCAGTAAAGAAGAAAAGCTTGTCGCGCTCGATCGGTCCTCCCAGCGTTCCGCCAAACTGGTTTTGCCGATAGACTCCGCGGGTTGGCGAAAAATAATTGCGCGCATCCACATCCGTGTTCCGCAGAAAGTCGAACGTGCTCCCATGGAATGAGTTGCTGCCGTTCTTCGTCACCACGCTCACTTGTCCGCCGCTGAACTCCCCATATTCGGCGTCGAAGTTGCTGGTCACGATGCGAAATTCCGAGATCGCATCGAGGTTGGGAATAATGGCCGTGCCCGCGTTTACATCCTCTTCCGCGTCGCTGCCATTCACGCTGAAATAATTTGCCGTCTCGCGCTGCCCGTTCACTGAGATCGTTCCGGGGTTCAACGTGCCCGAAGGATTCAGGATGGTCGCGCCTACATCTTCCACCGTCGCGGCGCTGATTGATGTGGAAGGCGCCACTCCGGGCTGGAGAGCGAGCAGGTCGGTGAAGCTCCGTCCATTGAGCGGCACCGCCGCCATCTCGCGCCCCGTGATTACCTCGCCCGCCTGTGTGCTCTCCGTCTCCACGTGCAGCGCATTGTCGGTCACACTCACCGTCTGCGAAATGGCGCCCACCGCAAGCCGGCAATCGAGCGTCAGTTCGGCATCCGTATCCAGCACGATGTCCTGGCGGCGATAGCTCTCAAATCCCGGAGCCTGAACGTCGAGTTCGTAGCGCCCGACGGGCAGCACTGGCAGCGTGTAATATCCGCTGCCGTTGGTCCGGGTCTCATGCGTGATCCCCGTGCTTAATTCGCGTACGGTCACATCGGCGTTCGGCACCACTCTTCCGGATGGGTCTTTGACGGTTCCCGAAATGCTTCCTGTAACGGCGCCCCAGGCAGTGGCGGTGGCAATCAGGAACAGGGAAACAAGGCTCAATCGGATGGCAAATCGGCGGGTCTCGTTTGGCGTACTCATACAGAACTTTGGCGTCCTTTTGATATACGACTAATTTGGTCTCTGTTAAATATACGACAAATTAAGTCGCCATTATTTACAGTGATTTGAATCACACCATATTGTGAAAAACATCGGGTCTTGCGGGCCTTTGGGTTTGAGGCGCGGCACCTGAATGAGGCGCACCGATCGGCATGGCTATAGATATTAGTCATTAAGAATCAGGGCATTAATGGATTAACTCAATGCACTGCGCTCAGGATTCGCTCGCGCTTTTCCGACGCAACCATCCGGCCCTCCTGATCCTCAAACTTTCAGGAGGAATCATGTCTAAACTTAAAGCCTTTGCATGTGCAGTTGTTGCGGTTGGGCTGTTGTGTTGCGTGCCTTCCGCGCCAGCCCAAGTGTCAGTCGGTATAGGCATCGGGGGACCGGCGCCGATCTGCCCCTACGGCTACTTCGACTATCCTCCGTATGACTGCGCGCCCTACGGCTACTACGGCCCCGATTGGTTCAACGATGGAATCTTCATCGGAGCCGGCCCTTGGTTCCGCGGTCCCGCGCATTTCTATGGACACGTCGATAACCGCTTCGATCCTCGCCATGGTTACCATGGGCCGCTGCCCGGCCGCGGCGATGAGGCCTTCAACCACTTTCACGGCAACGAAGCGCGGGATGGCCACGGCCATGCCGGCAACGCCGGTCACGATGGAGGCCATGAGCGCGCACTGCCGGGTTATCACGGCGGTGGTGGACACGGCGGCGGTCACGAAGACCACGGCGGCCATCACTAAGCTTCAGTGATTGACTACCGCTAAGCTTCAATTGAACCGTTCATGTTCAATCGGGCCGCGCTGCGCGCGGCCCGAACTGTCAGCGCGCACTTTTCGGGCGCGCCGATCGACCCCCCTAACCCGCTCATAGCGTCGGAGAACTCATCATCATCACCGCCACATGCTCGCCGCCTCCGCTGATGACGGCAAATTCGCGCGGGTTCTTTTCATCGTTCCTCACAAACATCAGATTCACGCCCCGTTGCTTGTACCAATCACTCGCCTTCAAATCGATCGCCGCGGTCCGGCCCTGGCCCAATTGCGCTGACAGAAGTTCCAGATCGCGCGCCGTGAGCCTCCTGGCTTCATCCCCACCCTTGAGTGCGCCAACTCGGAAGTGGTAGTACGCCGCTTCGATATCCACGGGAACTCCATTACCATCGCGCTCCAGCACCCCCAGCAGAACGGAAGACTTCCAATTGCCGGCTTCGGCGGCAGTGTTCAACAACTCGAACGCCTCGCGTGCAGAAACAGCGAGCGCCGGATTGCGCGCCAGAAGCAGCCCCAGCTCGTGCATGGCCGGAACATACCTCGCTGCTGCCGAATCACGCAGCAACTTCGCGGCAGTTGCAAGATCCTGCTTGCCTTCGGCATTCATCAGCATCCGTGCGAGGTCAAACTCTGCTATCGGATCGTGCAGATTCGCGCCCTTGCGATACCACTTCTCGGCCTTGGACCGATCCTGCGGCGTGGCAATTCCGAAGGCATAAAAGTCGCCAAGATAGCAGGCGGCCAATCCATTACCCTGCGCAGCGGCCGCGCTCATCAGCCGGAAAGCGGACGCTTCGTCTTTGGGAACTCCCGTGCCCCACAGATACGCCACCGCAAGATTCACTTCCGCCATGGGGAGCCCGCTTGCTGCAGCCAACTGATACCAGTGCGTCGCGCGCTCTGGATTTTTGTCGACGCCAATGCCGGATTCGTAAAGATAACCGATTTCAAATTGCGCAAATGGATCGCCGGCTCCGGCCGCCTTTTCGTACCAGTACGCGGCCTTCTTCGTATCCTGCTGGACCCCACGGCCGTCGAAGTAGCCCTGTGCAAGCTTGATCTGGTCTGCAACGGAGTGCGGCTCGAGCGCAATCCGCGTTGAAGGCACATCGGAATCGGTCGCTACCGGGTTTGTCAGCGCCAGGATTTTGTTTGGCGCCGAAAGCAGGATGCAGCAAAGGGCGATGGACAGGACAAGAACTGATAGATATTTGCTTTCAATGAACTTCATGATCACCTCCGGGAAAGTGAAGAGCCGCCACAACCCAGCATCGGATCTCCGCCGAATGGCGTCTCTTCATGAAGTCAGCTTCAGCCCTCCTTGATCATCTGTCCAATAGATTGATAAGATAGCTTCCATCTCAAGAGGAGATGGATCGATGGAAGTCCGGCAACTGCAAATCTTTCGGGTTCTCGCGGACGAGCTCAGCTTCACGCGAACTGCGGAGAAGGTGCACACCGTGCAGTCGAATATCACTGCGCAGATCCGGGCCCTTGAAGAAGAGCTGGGTGTTCCGCTGTTCGACCGTCTCGGCCGCCGCGTTACGCTTACTGACGCGGGCCGGCGCTTCCTGCCTTTTGCGGAAAAGGCCCTGGCTGCCATGGAGGAGGGCCAGCGCGCGATTCAGGCAGGCGCAGAGCCCAGCGGCCCGCTGCGAGTTGGCTCGCCGGAGAGCATTCTGGCTTATCGGCTTCCTCCAGTCCTGCGCGCCTTTCGCGACAGGTTTCCTAACGTCGAGCTTAGCTTTGGGCCAGAGGGGTGCCTCGACGTAGCGGCGACGGAGCTGGGAAACGGCAGGCTGGACCTGGTGGTTTGCATGAGCGAGGCGCTGCCGAATCCGGCGCTGATCTCATTGCCGATTCGGACGGAGAAGCTTCTTCTGCTCGGTCACTCGAGCCATCCTCTCACGCGCAAGGCTGCCGTCAGGCCCAGGGATCTTGCCGGCCAAACCCTGCTGCTCACTGAAGCCGGCTGCAGCTACCGGTCCAAATTCGAACGTATTCTGACGATGGAGAAAGTTCGTCCCGGAAATATTACGGAGTTTTCCAGCGTTGAAGCCATGAAACAGTGCATCGCAGCCGCCATGGGCCTGGGACTTCTGCCGGAGATCGTTGTCGAGCGCGAATTGCGCAAGCGCCAGTTCAAGGCCCTGCGCTGGGCCGGCCCACCCCTCGACATTCCAACCCACATTGCGTGGCACAGAGACAAATGGATGTCTCCAGCCATGACCGCATTCCGCGATTTGGTGCAAAGCAAGCTCGCTGCGACACAGTGACGGGACACGAGGGCGGCGTGGTTTAACGCTGCCGTGCCACAGGCCGGCGCGAGCAGGTAGAAGAATTGCCGAGCAGACCGGGAGCGGTTTTGCGGCGCACAAGTCGGAGGCCAAGGTACTCGGCATGGCGACGGCGAAGAAGATCGTCAGCACCTGCGCGGCCGATCTGGGATTTATTTACTGGACGCCGTTTGTGCCTGCTTTGGCCCCTTCATCCCCTGTTCGTTTATGCTGGATAGGTTCCCGAGAGCTTCCGCCACAGTTTGACCGGCTCCAGAGATGGAAGCGAAACCAGAAGTTGACCCCGGCTTGTACCACTTGGCACCCTTTATTCTCTCCAGATCCAGCAAGGAGAAAAATGTCCAGCGGCAAGAAAACGGGGCTCTCCGACAACTCCATTGGCGCAATCGCCTACTTCACCCCGGTGATGGCGATCTTCTTTCTGGCCATCAGGCGCTACAACAAGCGGCCTTATGTTCGGTTCCACGCGTGGCAGTCGCTTGTCTTCAATGTTTTTGCGATCAGCTTCGGATACGCGCTGGCCTACTTTCTGCCCTTCCTCAGGTTCCTCGGACCGCGCGTCATGATGGCTCTGGCATGTCTGGCGGCTCTGGTCATATTCCTGTTGTGGCTGTGGTGCGTGATCAGCGCGGCAAATGGCAAACGCTTTCAGCTTCCGATTATTGGGAGCTGGGCCGACGAGCAGGCCTACCGGTAAGCTGGATGCGCGCGGCGCCAATGGCGGCGCGCCAGCCTGTTGAAGCGCGCTAAAGTTCGCATCTATTCCTGTCCGGCGAGATACTTTATCAGCGGATTCCAATAGCGTTCATGCCAGCCGGGATCGAGATGATCAAAATCGCCCTGCGGAAATCCTGTGTGATCGAGCACGAGCCTCGTTTCGGCATCTCGAGCCTTGAGGTCGAAGCGAACA
>DASXFF010000013.1:0-2644 GCA_036489735.1 Occallatibacter sp.
GTGATCCCGGCAGTGCGGGGGCTGTTCGGGCTGTCGCTCGATGCCGCGGCGCACGCGGTTACGGTCGATCCGCACCTGCCGGCGCAGTGGGACCATGCCACGCTGCGCAATCTGCGCCTGGGAGATCGGCGGATCGATCTGCGCTATGAACGCACCGCGGCCGGCTGGGAGGTACACGCGGAGGGACCGGACGGAAAATCTGTCACGCTTAAGAGTACGGTGGCCAGTGCGAAGGTGCTGGCAAACGGTGCGCTTGAGATTCCGGCACCTGCCGTGGAAGTGGGGTTGGACTACGGAGCCGACGCCGCCCTACCATTGCCGGGCGCACGAACGGCGATGATGAAGGTGTTGCAGCAGGACGCCGCCCCGCACTCGCTGACACTGCTACTGGAAGCCCGGGGCAACAGCACGCAGATGCTCTTTCTGCGCCAGCGGGAGGGGCGGGTACATCTGAACGTGGAGGGCGGAACCGTCACTCCGGAGGGCAGGCTGGAGGTGCACTTTCCTGCCGGAGAAGGCTATGTTCGGCAGCAGGTAATCCTGCGCTGGTGAGCCTGGAAGAGCGCCCGCCGCCGGGTTGCCGCGCTGATTCGGATGCTATACTGACGCAGTTGTTTCGCTCGCTGATTCGCGCCGATACGAGTCTGGTTCCGTCCCCGGAGCTGGAGCGGAAGGTGAATCGGCATCCCGACGGAAGCGTGAACAGCGCATCCAGCGCACTCTGTGCGAGAGCTGGCCAGATAGCTCAGTGGTAGAGCGCGGCCCTGAAAAGGCCGGCGTCGGCGGTTCGATCCCGTCTCTGGCCACCATTTAGAATCAATAACTTGGCGGAGAGTAGCGCAGTAATTCTCCGAGGCCATTCCTACTCACTCCTTGTAAGTGGTTGAGAAAACTGAATCAATATTGTTCCCGTATTGTTCCCGTCATCATGAAATCCGCTTTCAGATGAATTCCTCGTGATGTGAGTCAACCCGTCGTGCACTTTGTCATGCCGCCGGAGGCCCTGATTGTGTCAAGGTCGCGAATTGCCCTTTGGTCAAGGACTCTCATGTTGCTGATTTCCGCGTACGGCGAGCAAGGAGGGTTCAAACTGCCGTCGTGGTAATTGTGCTAATCGAGGCTGAATTGGAGCGTGTGAGTCGTCTATGGAAAGGCAGTAGGAGCAGGAAGCCTTTAGCGGTTCATCCTCGAACCGAACTCTGCTTCATGCTCAACGGAGATGTCGCTCTTCGTTGGAGCAAGAAGGCAGCTAATCATCAGGGGGGAGAAGCGTTCGGGCTCAGTCCAGCTCTATATATCCGCGTTTCAAAGCGATTGTCACTGCGTGCGTTCTGTCATTTGCGCCGAGTTTGAAGAGAATGTTTTGAACGTGAGTTTTCACGGTGGTCTCAGCAAGAGACAGCTGAGTGGCGATGATCTTGTTCGAAGTTCCCGACGCGATCAGTTTTAGGACATCAATCTCGCGGTCGCTGAGTTCGTCATCAATGACGTGCTCGCCGAGTTCTCTCGCAATCTCAGGCGGAATACGCCGCCGCCCGGAATCCACAGTGCGAATCGTCTCCAACAGTTCTTTGCGAAGCATGTTTTTGAGCAGGTAACCAACTGCACCAGCTTTGAAGGCACGCAACGCCTGAACGTCCCCTTTGTATGCAGTCAGCACAACGATACGAGCCCCTGGGAATTCAGCACGTATTGCGATGATTGCCTCCGTCCCGCTCATGGTGGGCATCTGTAAGTCCATAAGAGTCACATCAGGACGAAGTATTCGAAACTTTTCAACGGCTTCTTGACCATTGCTGGCTTCGCCAATCAACACCATGTCACTCTGGCTGTTAATCGCTCCAACAATTCCCTCGCGCAGGAACGGATGGTCGTCCACGACAAGTATCTTTATCTTTCTGGACTCACTCATCGCCGGTCTCTTTTATCGCCCATCCGTCTCTTGATCCAGTCCAGGCCGAAACCTGGGAAGCCGTTCTGATACGCCATGTGAGCCGGAATTTCCAGATCGATTTCGGTTCCAGCACCCGAACGGCTCCAGATAACCAGTCGACCGCCCAGGGTCTGGACACGCTCACGCATTCCTGTCAGGCCATAATGACCCGGCTTGCCTCCGTTCAAAATCTGTTGGTCGATACCCACGCCGTCATCACGAACCCTGAGACGAAGCAGGGCGCGATCATAGGTGATTTCGGCCTCAATCTTCGTTGCACCGGAGTGCTGAAAAGCATTGCCCAGCGCTTCTCGTCCGATGCGATACGCCTCATCGCGCACAAATGCATCAACAGATCTCGGAGAACCCACAAGCGCGACGGAAAATGCAATTGCGCGGCCCTCGGCCAGTTCATTGCCATAGGCGGCAAGTGCTCCCGACAATTCGTTTACCTTGATCGCTTCTGCCCGAAGCGCCTGGACGCGCTGACGTCCTTCAAGCATCACCTCGTCAGCCGAATCAAGAGCCTTCTCAATCATCTGGCGGCTGCGTTTGGGGTTGGGCTCGTTTAGAGCTGTCTGTATACGCAGCATCAGTCCATCTACACTTTGGATGAGAGTATCGTGCAGCTCGCGAGCGATCCGTCCTCGTTCCTCCAGGCGTTCTCCCAGACGAGCTTGCACTTGCGCAGTTGCCTGTCTTAGCCGGAGT
>DASXFF010000050.1:0-22888 GCA_036489735.1 Occallatibacter sp.
GGTAGCCCGGCCGCCATCGCCTCCACCTGCGCAAGCCCAAAGGCTTCAGCGCGGTTGATTGAAGGTAGAACGAACAGGCATGCAGCATTGAGGTATGGGCCTAGATCGCGCACCGGTCCCAGGATTGAGATTTTGCCTGTAGCTCCCTCGGCTGCCGCAAGTGACGCCAGTTGTGCCGCGAGCGGCCCTGAGCCCACGAGCACCAGCTTTGACTCGACGTACTTCATCGCACGAATAAGCACATCGAACCCCTTGTACAGCCGACCCACTGCAAGTATCGCCCGGTCGCCAAAGCGTTCGCGCAGTTCTCGCACTCGCGCGTTGCCGGCTGAAGGAAGATCGGGCATATCGATTCCCAGGGGAATGATACGGCATTTGTCTCGAAACGGCGCGAGCTCTCCGGAGGAGTCGAGGTATCGTGACGAACTGACAATGATGTGGCTGGCGCGGCGCATTACCCGCGCAACAAATGGGTCGCCGAGCAAACGAAGGACGCGCCTGCCGAGCGTATCGGCATGGTGGGTGACGATCAGCTTTCCGGGGTGGTCGCTCAATAGATAAGGAGGACTGTTCCTACGACCAGCTTGAGGTTATGCCACCCGAAGAATTGAAGGCAATTTTGTCGTAGTAGAGTACGCCGCAATTTAGCCGTCGGCCGAGCGCCTGGCTTCCAACTGTTCCTGTAATAACTCCATCACCGCGCGCTCTTCTTTCCGCAGAGCTTCCTCTTCTGCTTCACGCAGCATCTCGTCCGTGGCGTCCTCAATCTTTCGCCGAATTCGGCGTTGCAATTTGCCCGCAAAGTAGCTCTTGAGCACTATCGGATGAACATAGCATTTCCTGCAGACCGCGGGCGTATTTCCCAAACGCTGCGCGACGGATTTGATCGCTTCGACTACGTTCCTCTTCGCCTCAGTCTCCGATGCGGATTCTTCAAACTCGCGCAGCGCCATGGATGCCAGCACAGTTCCTGCCCATGTCCGAAAATCCTTCGCGGTGAAGTCTTCTCCGCTGACTGTGCGCAGGTAGTCATTCACTTCCGACGAATCCACTTTGCGAGTCTCACCCGACTCGTCTAGATACTCGAACAGCTCATAGCCGGGAAGATCCTGGCATCTCCGCACAATCCGCGCCAGTCGCCGGTCTTCGACGCCTACGGTGTGCATCTTGCCGCTTTTTCCGCGAAAGCGGAACATGATCGTCGATCCGTCTATCTGCACATGCTTCGCGCGCATGGTCGTGAGCCCGTACGATTTATTCTCCCGCGCGTACTCTTTGTTGCCCACTCGTATCAAGGTCCGCTCCATGAGCCGCACGATGGTCGCGATCACCTTGTCTCTCGGAAGCCCGGGTAGCGCCAGGTCCTCTTCCAGCCGCGCCCTGATTCCTCGCAGTGCGGTCCCAAACAGCAGCATCCGCTCATACTTGGTCTCGTCACGAACCATGCGCCATCGCGGATGGTAGCGGCTCTGCTTGCGGCGCCGCGCATCGCGCCCCGTCGCCTGCAAATGCCCGCGCGCGTCGGCACAGATCCAAACGTTGGTCCATGCCGGTGGAATTACCAGTGACCGAATCCGCTGCAGGGTCTCCACGTCGCGGACTGGCTTACCCTCGGCATCGACATAGCGGAAGCCTCTTCCGGACTTCTTCCGCCGGATTCCCGGTTGCGCATCGGAAACATACCGCAATCCTGCTTCCTTCGCGGAAAGCACCGGATCGGTCACGATTTCTGGCGGTTTCTTCTTCCCCAGGGCCCGAAACATATTTCAGTTGGATGCGCGACTTGGGCGGTCGGCGTTGCGGCAATGGCACGAATGAGTTTTGTCTGCGGCGATCCATTCTGCCAGCGTGAGTGTGTGCCGCACCCGTAACTCGACATCCGCGTCGATTTGTCTTCCAAACTCAAGAGAGTGGCCGGCGGGAATCGAAGCCGGGGAGGCTTTCGGCGCGGAATTGACGCTTCACCGGCCAGAGTCCACAGTGGTCTGCGACCGACGGCCGGACCGGGAAATGGCTGCGCCCAACGGCCTGAACCTGGGCGTTTTTCGACTACCGTCCGGATGATAAGATAGTAAAGGTTCCATCTTGCCCACTCTCTATGAACTGGCTCTTTTCGGTCTGCATTGCCGGTTCTTAAGGTGCAACGCCGCCGGCCTTGTCATTCAATAGGGGGAGTGCTCAATCCTACCGCGGGAGGATGACACTGGGAACCGATTGCACGAGAATTATCGTGAGTCTTTTCCTACTGCGAGGTCGCATCTTGAAGCTGTCTTACAGGTTTCCCGCCTTTCCGCGCGCCGTTTTGGCCGCTGCGTGTGTCTGCTTTGCTCTTGCTTGCGGTGTGGCATTCGCTCAGGCCCCCCCTGCATCGCAGGCCCCCCTCTACGGGGGCAGTGGTCCGGAGGCACTCCCGCAACAGCAGAGTGGATCGGCGACCGGCGGTGTATTTGCTCCCGTGCTCGACTCGGAAAAGCGCCCCATCACCGCAGGCGGCTTTGTGAAAACCGGCCCCATCGTTTTTCAAGACATTTCTGAGAGCGCCGGACTAACGACGTGGAAGCATAAGATGGGCACTCCGGAGAAGCCTTACATTCTGGAGACGATCGGGTCCGGCGTGGCCTTGCTTGACTACGACCATGACGGCTGGCTCGATATCTACGTGGTCAACGGATCGACCTACGATGCCCTGGACGGAAAATCCGAACCGCCTCACGCCGCCCTGTTCCATAACAATCATGACGGAACCTTCACAAATGTTGCTCAGGCGGCCGGAGTTACAAACGACCGTTGGGGATTCGGCGTGGCTGTTGGAGATTTCGACAACGACGGCTGGCCTGACCTTTATGTGGCGAACTATGGGAAGAATCGCCTCTATCACAACAACCACGATGGAACCTTTACCGATATCGCGGAAACTGCGGGCGTGACGTTGGGAAACTGGTCCACAGGGCCCAGCTTCGGTGACTACGATGGCGACGGAAAGCTCGATATCTTTGTTCCCGGCTACATTCACTGGGACATGAACCACCTTCCTACCTCCGGATCGAAGAATGTGAGCTTTGCGAACTGCCAGTTTAGAGGCGCCTCGACCATGTGCGGTCCTCGCGGTCTGCAAGGCGAGCCGGATCACTTGTTCCACAACAATGGCGATGGAACCTTCACCGATGTAAGCGAGAAGGCAGGCGTCAGCGATAAGCGCAGGTACTATGGCTTTTCATCCACATTTGTGGACATCGATGGCGACGGTAAAGTCGACCTCCTGGTGACCGATGACTCGTCGCCGAATTATCTCTACATCAATAAAGGCGATGGCACTTTCCAGGACTCAAGCTTCTACTCCGGCTTTGCCTTGAATCAGGATGCGCGCGAAACAGCTTCGATGGGAGTGGCCGTCGGGGACTACAGCAATAACGGCAGACTCGACCTTTATACAACCACGTTCTCCGATGATTACAAGACGCTCTACCGCAACGATGGCGATGGAAATTTTGTAGACATCACTCCGCAGATGGGCATTGCCGAACCGACCTATCCATTTCTTAGCTGGGGCACTGCATTCTTCGACTATGACAATGATGGCTGGAAAGATCTGATGTTCGTGAGCGGCCATGTCTATCCACAGGTGGATCATCACGACTGGGGCACGTCATTTGCAGAACGGCCGCTGTTGTTTCACAACGTGGATCACGGGAAGAAATTTGAAGTGATGCCCGCAGTGGAAGGCACCGGGCTGGCCGATGTGATTCCTGCGCGTGGGGCGGCGTTCGGCGACCTGTTCAACGACGGCAAAATCGATGTCGTCATCAATTGCCTCGACCACTCTCCGGTGCTGCTGAAGAATGTGAACGACGACCATAACCATTGGGTCGGACTGCTGCTGACCGGTGGGCCCAAGAGCCCGCGCGATGCGGTTGGCTCGACGGTTTACGTGACGGCTGGAGGGATTCGCCAGCGAGGCGACGTAATGAGCGGCGGCAGTTTCGAGTCATCCAATGACTTCCGCGTGCACTTTGGCCTGGGCGATGCCACGACTGTAGAAAAGGTCGAGATCCGTTGGCCGGACGGGGCAAAAGAGACTTATACTCTTCCCTCCGTTGACCGCTATTTTGCGATTGAAGAGGGTAAAGGCCTGGTTCCGAGTGTCTACGACGCCATTGCCAAGCGCCTCAATAAACCGGCAACCATGCACGCCGGCAAGTAAGCGAGTCAATACCGGATCATGATGCAAACGGTACGTGGATTTACCAGCGTGCCCGGATGGAAGCAATATGCGAAAGATCGCAAGTCTCTTCGTTGTCGTCGCCTGCGTGGCCGTTTCCGGTTATCGGACCGTCCACGTTCTGGCGCGGCAAAATGCTTCCTCGACGGCCGGTCCACAGCAGGACGCAGCGAGCCTCACTCCACCTCCAGCGTACACACCCCGTCCTAAAGGGGCTCTCCCGGTTGAGGATACGCCGGCACAGAAAGAAGCGTTGGCGCGGTGGAAGGCGAGAGCCGAGCAAAAGATGGATGCAGACCGGAAAGCTTATAACTCAGAGGTGACTCCAGGTTATGACTTCCACTATGGGCCCAAGAACCCTTTCACCCCAGGCAACATTGAACTCCAGGGCGAAGGCTTTCTGCAGCCCGGCGCCTTCCCAAGCGCGGAGTATTGCGGTACTTGCCATCAGGAGGCGTATAGCCAGTGGCGCCAGGCGTTGCACTCGAATGCCTTCCGCACGCCGTTTTATCGCACCAGCGCGAACCTGCTTATCCGAGACAAAACTCGTGGAATCGCTTTTGTCCGCCACTGCGACAGTTGCCACAATCCTATTGCGGTGCTTAGCGCCGCGCTCACTGAAGATTCAAAGGTCGATCGCGCCAAGTTCGATTCGGATGGAGTAACTTGCACCACCTGCCACTCGGTGCTGAGCCTGGACACCACAGAGGGTAATGCCGGCTTGAAGATGGGCGTCCCAGCGGTAATCGTCGATGAAAATGGCGAACGCATTCCCGGTGAAGTGCCCTTCGACATGATTCTCAGGCACCCTGAGCGGCACTCCCAGGCTGTGATGCACGACTTCATGCGCAAGCCTGAATTTTGTGCCGCCTGCCACAAAGCTAACCTCCCCGCGACGCTGAACGATTACAAATTCATCCGCGCCTTTACGACATACGACGAGTGGCAGCAATCGAAATTTTCGCAACGCAACCCCCTTACGTTTTACACCGCAGATTTCACCACGTGTCAGGGCTGCCACATGAAACGCAGCCCTATCTCGCTCCCCGACTACGGCGCAAAGAACGGCACACTGGTGTCGCATCGCTGGCTGGCCGGCAATACTGCTGTTCCGTTCTACTACGGTTTCGATGAGCAGCTCAACAAGACCATCGAATTCCTGCGTACAGGTAACTATCTCAACGTCGATATCTTCGCTCTCAAAATTGCCGACAATGACAAGTTGATTGCTCCGCTGGGCTCTGTCTCTTTCAAACTTGCTCCCAGCGATATAGTCGAAGCGTACGTAGTGATCCAGAACAAGAACATCGGCCACTCGCTTATTCCCGAAGTGCGCGATCTCTACGAGGCGTGGGTTGAGTTCACCGCGAAGGATGCGAACGGCAAGGAGATTTATCACAGCGGCTTCCTCAAGCCCGATGGCATGCTGGACCCGCGTGCGCACAGTTTTACCAATCGCCCGGTGAACGACGAGGGAGATTTTGTCGACAACCACAAGGTGTGGACGATTCACTCCGTGGCCTACGACAACAGCGTGCAGGCAGGCCGGTCGGCGCTGGTGCGCTATCAATTCCGCTTGCCTGCCGATATAGCCGGCGCAGTAACGGTCACTGCGAAAGTGAACTATCGCCATCTGCGCCAGAGTTATCTCAATAATATTTTTGGCGCCGATCATCCCGCATATCCCGTTGTCGAAATCGCCTCACGCAGCCGGGTCTTGAAGATCGGTGAGAACAAGCCGGAGACTCCTGAAGCGAAGGATAACGCCGATTGGATGCGTTGGAACAATCTCGGAATCGCTCTGCTCGATCAGTTCCAGTATCGAGAATCCATCCAGGCATTTGCCGAGGTGGTTAAGCTGCGGCCTCAGTATGCTGACGCCTACATCAACATTGGTCTCACTGAGATTGTGTGGGAAAAGTACGACTCGGCGCGCGTCGCCATTCGCAAAGCGCTTTCCCTTGAACCCGGCAGCGCACGCGCACTTTATTACGACGGCCTCTTGCAGCGGCGGGCAGGGAATACTGCAAAGGAGATCGCGGACTTCCGCAAAGTGGTGGAGATGTTCCCGCAGTCGCGGGATGCCCGCCGCGAGCTTGGCATTACCTATTATCAGCAGAACGAGAATCGTGCCGCCATGGAGCAGTTTGCAGCACTGCAGAAGATCGATCCGGACGATCTGACGGCGCACTACAATCTCTCCATTCTCTACAGGCGCATGGGGAAACAGCAGGAAGCCGCGGAGCAGCAGGCACTGTTTATCGACAAGAAGGTCGATCCGGGCGCTCCGACGTATGGGCTGGACTATTTGCGGCTGCATCCGGAGATTTCGACCGAGAGCATTCCCTGGCACGTCCATACCGATATCCCAACTGCCGGAGGTGCCCAAAATGGCAAGTAAAGCGGATTGGGTCAGGTTATTGCGGCCGGGATGCAGGCTCCTGTTGGGAATTTGCCTGGCCGCTATGCCCACGGCCGCCATGGCCGCAAACAACTGTGCGTGGATCAACGATGCAACCGCCTCAGGCTTGCTGGGTGGCGATGCAGCGGCCGACGTGACAACACCGGCTGCAGCGGGCGAGCCAACAGTCTGTACATTTACTCAGATGTCGGCGGGTGCGAAGCGTATCCTCCGCATAGCGGTGGAGATTTCGACGGATGCACATGCGCGCGTGGGAGCGATTGCGCAAAGTTGCGGAAGCGGCGCGTTCCCATTGAAGGCCATCGGCAACGAGGCGGTTGCCTGCTCCGTGGATAGCAAGAAGGAAGGCTTGAGCGAGCGTGCGGTTGGACGGGTTCGCGATCAGGTCTTCACAATCACCATTGGAAGTACGCAGAATAACGATCCAATTCTGACTCGCGAAGCCCTCAAGGCCAGAATCTACACCGCGGCCGAGCAGGTGGCGGGTAATCTCTTCTGATCCGGAACTATTGCCGGCGCTAAGCCGCTCTTCGCGACAACAGCGCGGGCGTTGTGCGGTTAATTGGTCCCGGATGGGTCTTTCTGCGTGCGGAACCTGATCTCTTGCGCGATAGCCCGTTCGCGCTTGCCATCTTCAGGGCGGTTCAGCTCGTAGTATGCCGTCGCCAAATCCCAATGCGCATCCATCCAGTTTGGCTCGGATTTTACAAGAGACTCCAGCACCGTTGCAGCGTCGGCAAACCTGTTCATGCTCTCATCCAGCTTCGCCATTTCCAGGCGTCCAATAGGAGAATTCGGCTGGAGTTCCAACGCCAGTTCCAACAAGGACCGTGCATCGTCGAAATTCCGCTCTTTCAAGCGGATAACTCCCAGGTCAAGGTTGGCCTCGAAATCCCGCGGATTCAGACGCAGTGCCGCCTGGAAATCCAGTGTCGCGGCCTTCATGTCTCCCAATGCGTAGCACGCCTGACCCGCCATACTGGCGACGCCGGGAATTGATGGATTGAGGCGCAATGCAGCCTCCAAATCAGCGCGCGCGGCACTCATTTTCTGGGCGTGCAACCGCGTGGCTCCCGCGATGACATAGGCGTCGACTCGGTGCGTAGTCTCGGCAACCTTTTCCATACGGGTTACGCCCTCTTCCATCTTCCCCGTCTGGATCAAACTGTAGGCCAGGATATACTCGAAATCCATATTGCTTTTGTTGGCCGGTTCGAGCGGAGTCAAAAGATCCAACGCCTCTGCTTCTCTTCCCATCTTGATGTAAACATAGCTGAGCATCGCCGCGGCCGATACATCGCGGGGAGCGGCCGCATGCACCGATTCAAACTGTTCCTGAGCGCCGCGGAAGTCGCCCTTCCTGTAATAAGCCGTGCCCAGATTCATCAGTAACGCAGTCCTATCCGGTGCGAGAGCCAGGGCGCGCTTGTCTTCTGCAATGGCCGCATCCAGGTCACCCGCAGCGGCAAGGGCCGCGCCGAGACCTTCGTGCGCTTCCAGCATTTGCGGATGGATCGCCAGTGCCTTGCGGAAGTCCTCAATCGCGGATCGGTTGTCGCCATGCTGTTGTGCGGCAATTCCGGAGCGCACCAACTGATCCGCGTCGGAGACGGAGGGACTTGCGGGGGCTTGCGCTTGTCCCACCGCTGCCATCAAGCCAATCGCCAGCAGGGCAGCCGAACCCGGCAGCGTGGCGGCTGAGCGAAGAGCCGGCTGCGATCTGTGCCTTTTCAGGTTTCCTGGAACCAACGCGGCGTTCAGCATGCTTGTCTGCAAGGGAATCGTCCTTATGGATGTGCTTGTTGGGCAGACGGGTCGCGGGCCAGTTGATCGCTCAGTTCGTGAGCTTGTTCGTTGGTTCGGTCCAGGCGCAAGGCATTCGCTACGGCCTGCCTTGCTTCGGGGAAGCGCGCTTCCACTGCCAGCTCCGCCGCAAGGTTGATCCATCCCTCAACCCAGTTAGGCGCGAATTGAACCGCTGTTTTGAAGTGCTCAATCGCGCCTGCCGCATCGCCGCTTCGTGAAAGCAAATAGCCCAGTTGTTCCTGTGCGGTAGATAACTGCGGATCTAGCTTCGTTGCTTCTTCCAGTTGGGTTCGCTCGTCATCCAGCTTGCCGGCTTTGTCGAGCGCCACAGACAATTGGAACTTGTATCGAGCGTTATCCGGCAATGCAGCGCAAGCCAGGCCGTATTGCCTGATTGCCTCCGGGATGTCATTGGCAGCCAGTTCAATGTCGCCCTGAGCGGCATTCATTGATGCCTCAAGGCTGCTCTCCTCGGCCTTTCTAAGTTCCTCATACTTCTTGATCTCCGCCGCCGCATGTTCACTGTCGCCCAGCCCGCGCAGCGCCATTGCCAATTCATAGTGCACTTGTGGTTCAATGTCTCCCAACTCAATTGCCTTTTCCAACTGCTCTTTCGCAGGGGCCCATTCATGCAGAATCACCAGCACTTTACCCAGGTTGAAGCGGGAATAGAAAAAGTTGGGATCGATCGAAATAGCCTCTTCAAGATGCGCCTTGGCTTGACTGTAGTCCCCGAATGTACGCTCCACAATTCCATTCAGATAAAGAATATCGGGGTCGTGCGGACGCAGGGCCAGCAACTTGGGAGCCATAGGCCGGGCGCGGTCAAGGTGCTGGGTCAACACCAGCACGCGAAACAGCGATACTTCCGCATCAAGGTCGCCGGGGTGCAGTTGCACCATGTTTGAAAGAAGCTTCACCGCCTCGTCGTAGTGCAGTTGCTTTATGAGGACAACAGATTCCGCGTCGGCCAGCGGCAGCGACTTTGGCGATAGATTCATGGCTTCAACAAGAACCTGTTTTGCGGCATCGAGATGATTCAGCAACCCATATGCCTTAGCAAGGCGGATGGACAGCGTTTCGGTTCTTGGCGCGGGCTTCAGCAAATCGATCACGGCCCCGTAGTCACCGCGCGCCAGCATCGCGCCGCTCCACTCTTCCAACAACAACGGAGAGTGAGGGTCGATGGCCTGCGCCTGCCTCCACTGCTCGTCTGCCTGGGCGGGTTGCCGGGTACGCTCATAGACGTCGGCCAGCAGCAGGTGCGGCTTTATCAGGCCGGGTTGCAAGCGAGCGGAACTCTGCAAGGTGGGAATTGCCTCGTCAGGGTGTCCTGAATCGACGAGGCTAAGGCCCTCAAGATAGTGAAGCTGGGCTGAATCAGGATGAGCTTTCACTGCCTCTCGGAATACCTGGACAGCACACTCAAATTGCTGGTTGGTGGCGTACCAGCCGCCAAGCTGGATGGCATTTTCGCTGCTGGGATGAGCCAGATACTGTGCTTTCAGATTCGCCGGTGCGGTGCATGCCGCATGGGCGGTCGCGGCGGCGCCCATGCATGCAGCCTGCAGCGCGGCTATTGCCCAAAATCTGCCATTCAAACCCATTGGCGCTCCCATAAATACCTGCCGAGATCCGTCTGAAATAAATGCCCTGCCGGACAGAATATTGCGAGCTGAAACGCCCGCTTTTATCAATTCTAGCGGTTGGATTCGTATGTGTCCTGCTATTTTCGAAGGCGGTATATTCGTCCATTCGATTGCTATCAGGCGTGTCCGGCCGGTAGGATGCCCGCACCTTTATCGGCGTTCTTTTGAAATTAGGGCGTTTGGCGAGACTGTCTTTCCAGAAACCGGTTACTGGGCTCGCCCCTTTACCGGAGGCTTCGTCTGGGTAAGAGCATCGGACTTGAGAATCTTGCCGCCCTCCTGAATGACGTAAAGCCGGTTGACGTCGAGATTTTTGATTTGGTCGATCTGGCCGCTCAGCCAGCGAATCTCAACCATGTCGACTTTCTTCGCTTGATCCAGGCCAAAGTGCATGCGCAAGTCATTTTGCGAGAAGTAACTGCCGCCGCTTCGCAGTTCCTCCATCTGCGCCAATGGCTTGCCCACGCCGGGAATTGTGGCAGCCGTCACGGTCACGCGGCTGCCGATGCCGGTGCGGTTCGACTTAACGCCGACTAACTTGATTTTGATCCAATTGCGGCCAAGAGTCGATTCGCAATGCAGCAGTTGTGGAATCGCATTGATACAGTTGACGGCAACATCGATATTGCCGTCATTGTCGTAATCGCCAAATGCGCAACCGCGGGCCGGTGCATTCTCCAGGATTCCGGGCCCTCCCTGGCTCGTCACATCCTCGAATCTTCCATTGCGCAAATTGCGGTACAGGTATTTGTGCTCGGCGTATTTCAAGTCGGTCTTTGATCGATCCACTTCCGGATACACGTGCCCATTGGACATGAGAAGATCGAGCCATCCATCGTTATCCATGTCGAAAAACCCGACTCCCCAGCCTAACAACCTTGTGTTAACGCCCAGGCCGCCGGGGTAAGTACGATCCTCAAATGATGCATCGCCGAGGTTCGTGTAAAGAGAGTCGGTATCTCCGGCAAAGTTGGTCTTCACCACATCCAGATTTCCGTCGCGATTGTAATCCCCGATGGAAACGCCCATGCCGGCCTGCGGTTTTGCCTCGGCCGATAGTGCGGCTCCGGCTTCGATGGCGATGTCACGGAATGTGCCGTCTTTCTGGTTGAGATAGAGCGTGGCCGGCGCCGAGTCATTCGCGACATAGATATCCGGCCAGCCGTCATTGTCAAGATCGGACGCGGCCACGCTCAATCCGTAAGTGCCCACGGTCTTCCACATTCCCGACTTCTCGCTCACATCGGTGAAGGTCCCATCTCCATTATTGTGATAGAGGATGTTCTTTCCACCTGCCAGGCCCGGCGGACCGCAAGCCACCAGAATCCCCTTGTAAGTGCAGGGACCGTCTTCCGGCTTTGGTGCGGTCTTGAGATCGAAGTCGACATAGTTCGCGACAAAGATATCGAGGTGGCCATCCCGATCATAATCGACGAAAGTGCAGCCGGTGTTCCAGCGGATCTTTGGTCCCGGTTGAATCAGGCCCGCCTGCTGAGTTACATCGGTGAAGGTGCCATCGCCATTATTGCGGTAAAGTGCGTTCTGGCCATAGTAAGTGACAAACAGGTCATCGTGCCCGTCGTTGTTATAGTCTCCTACACAACATGCCTGGCCCCATCCGGTCTTATGCTCCAATCCTGATCCCAGAGTCACGTCGGTAAAGGTACCATCGCGATTGTTCTTGAACAGGCGGCAATGCGGCTCCTGCCCGGTGGGAAAGCCCTCCAGCCGCCAGCCGTTGACAAGAAAGAGGTCGACCCAGCCGTCATTATCATAGTCATAGAAAGCGAGGCCGCAGCCTGTTGTCTCTAACAGGTACTCATTCTTGAACTCGCCGCCATAAATAGTCTTGACATTCAGTCCGGCATCTTTCGCGACATCGACATATCGAATACCGAGCGGTGTCCCCTCGATGGGAGACTTAGGGCCGGCCTCCGGTGGCGCGGGCTTCGCGTCATAGGAGCGTTCCTGGGGCCCGATCTTGGGGACGGAGGGCTGCTCCTGCTGTTGCGCCAGGGCAAGTATGTCCGCGAAAGGCAATATCAGTGCGGTGCGGCTAAGAGAACGGAGGAATCTGCGGCGATTCAATGGCTAATATCCTTTGCGACTACGGTTGTCCGGCGGCCATACCACTCTCACTGTGCGCGTCGGAATGCACATGCCACGGCACGCTTTCGATGGAAATTTCCGGATGCTTGCGAAGATAGTCGAGCGAGTAAGTTGGAGCGCTGGGATCAATTCGTTCGGTGCCATATTCCGCGGCTTCATCAGCGGCCTTGTCTTTCATCCCCATGCGGCGATAGAGAATGGAAAGATTATAGTGCGCGGCCACATCATCCGGATCGATTGCCTGCAAAGCCTTGAACTGCTGGAAAGCTTCCGCGCTTCGATGCTGCTGATAGTAAGAGATGCCTAACTCGCGGCGCGCATCGCGTGACTGCGGAAATTGCGCAACCACCTTCTCGAGATCGGCAACCTCTGCCGCTGTGTGCCTTTGACGGCGTTCCACCAGTGCCAGGTAATAGAGGGCACGCGCATCGTCAGGATGGAGTGTCAGTGCCTTTTCCAGCGGCGCTCTGGCGTCAAGATACTTCTCCCATTCGATATAAGTCAAAGCTACGTTGATGTAGCCGTCTTTATACTGCGGCCGGAGACGCACCACCTGCTCGAAAGCATGAATCGCGTCCTCGTACTGCAACTGATCGAGATATCCGATGCCAATGTTATTCCAGCGCATCCAATCCGGGTTATCCATTGCGAGCGGTGCGGTAACCGGGTTGTCGCCAATATTCAATGTCCGGCTCCGCGATGCAATCTCCACAATTGGATATGCAGGATGATCGCTGCCCAGCACATTGTCCAGATAACTTTTTCTCAGATGGCGGTAGTCGACAGCGGCTGTGATCGTCAACGAACCCCTCACATCCTTGGGAATGTGAAATCTATAACGGACGAGCGTCGAGCGTCCCGCTTGGACGGTGTTGTCATAGGCGACGGAATGGATCATCCACACCTTGTGAAGGTCGACGAACTCTCCGGTCATATCCACGGGGCGATTTGTGAAGCTGTGCGCGCTGGGGTCCAGCATTCCATTCGGCTTCAGAAACCCGCTTTCGTAGATAGCTCTGCCGGATGCATCCTTCACCGTGAACTTGAGCCACGCCTCATAGAGATCACGCACTTCCGGTATGAGAGAGTGGCCTATGCCCTTGTTCTGAATAACCACGTAAACTTCGACGGTTTCATCTTGCTTAAGGGAGACGGGTTCCGAGCCCAGCGGCGCAGCCATCGATCCGCTATCCATTCGTTTCAATCCAAAAATATCGACGTTGAGATAGTTCCCTGTACGGAGAAAATCGATAGTCTTCTGCAATTGATCGTCAAAGCCATAGTAGAAAGGCACGGCTGTGTTACCGGCCAGCCAGCGATGCGAGGCGAAGGTGCCGTTCTTGGCGCCATACTCAGGCAGAACAGCCGGCGAGCGCTTCATGTGGCAGCCCTGGCAGCTTGTGAAGTCCGCGGTATAGAAAGTGAGCGGATTGCGATTTGAAAACTTCGATTGTTGCCATTCGTCGTACGTCGTGAAAGCGCGGATGAATTTGTAGTCGTTCAACTCCGCCGGCAAGTTCGCCTTGTGACAAGCAGCGCAAAACTCCGGGGTGCGCATAAAATCATGCATCACTGCCTGGGAATGCCGTTCAGGATGGCGGAGAATCATGTCGAAGGGCACTTCGCCGGGAATACGCTCCCCCTTCTCGTCGACAATTACCGCGGGCACGCCTATCTCCAGGCCCCCATTGCCGCTGGTCGAATCCAGTTTGAGCACAGAGTGGCAAGTGCTGCACGTGAGGCCGTCGGAATCGAACTTCGCGCGATCTACCTTCGAGTCCTCAGTCAGCGCTGCGCTCAACACGGCGATGGGATTGTGGCAGCTATCGCAGTGGCGGGCAAACGCGACACCGCGCTCCTTGTCGTCAATGAGCAGATTCACGCTGGTGCGATAAAAAGGTGTCCGGAACGAATTCGAGTGCAGCGCCTCGCGCCACTGGCGATACGCTTCCTGATGGCATGTGCCGCAGTATTCTGCGCTGGGAAATGCGCCTGGTTCGATAAACCCCTGACCTTCGACCTGAATGTCTCCTGGAGTAAAAGGATTGCCCTTGCCATAGCGGTAGTTATAGCTGGCAGTAACCACGCTGTTATACGCCCGGCGATCAGTTAGCAGCCTCTGCTCTGCTTTTGTCTCCCAGTTCGCAAGAGCCGTGCGTTGAGCAGGCGTATCTACTGCGGGCGGGGTTCCTTTGGGCGGAGCAGTATACGCCGGCGGCGGAGTCAGACCTGCGGCTTCGGAAGCCCGGGTGGCGCCGTCTTGCTGCGCCTGCACAGCCATCCATCGGGAACCGGCGAGCATGATGCCGGCCAAGAGAGCCAGTGCGATGACGGTGCTTCTCATTCGAGAAATCCTGTTGGCGATTCCAAGCGTTTGCATTGCTTCCGCGTTCTGGAATTCTTGAATGCGGAGAGCAATAGCTCCAAATAAAATCAGAAAGACAATAGGTGTCCGCTGGGCGTAGGGCCTTCAATTGCAACAGGATACAAAGAGAACTTGTGCGTCTTTGAGGCTCGCGTTTCTCAAAGCTGCTCTCAGAAAAAATGGCTAATCCAGCAAACGAACTATAACAAATCCGTATAACGCCTGCATATGCGCAGGCCCTCCTTTTGATTGAGAGGCCAGGTGGGAAAATTCCTCCGAAATACGATCGGAATTCCGGCGGCTATTCGAATTTCCCTTCGAGGTCCGTTGCTTTTTGCCGCTCGGCTGCGGCGTCCGCGGTCTTGCCCTGCAGATCCAGTGCCTTGGCCATCGCCAGGTGGGCTTCCGGGTAATTCGGGTCGAAGGTCAAGGCCTCCTTCAATTCCGTAACAGCATCGTCCACCTTGCCGCTGCTCAACAGTGACTTCGCTGAGTTAGTTGCCACTTCAGCCCTCTGGCGGTCCATGCGGGCGCGCATCAACTCAGCAGCCTTGCGGCGCTCTCCCGTCGCTTCGGCGGGCTGATTCTGCTTCACCAGAACCGCCGCAAGCGTAAGGCGTGCATCAGGCTGGCGAGGGTCTTGCCGGATAGATTCATGCAGGGCCGATGCAGCCTCAGGGAGTTTGTCGAGCTTGTTGTACACGCTGCCCAGTGTGGCCCAGCCGTCGCTGTTAGCCGGACGCAATTTGAGAGAGACATTCAATTCCCGCTCGGCGTCTGCGTAGCGCCCGGCTTGCATATACAGCACGCCCAGCAGATAGGGCGCTTCGGGTTGAGCAGGGTCAAGCTTCTCCGCTGCCTCCAACTCCGGAATCGCGCCTGCAGCATCGTCCTGCATTTTGAGCGCGTAGCCCAGGTTGTAATGCAACTGCGGTGCATTGGGAGACAAGCTCAACGCTGCACGGAGTTGAACGATTGCATCGTCAAACTGGCTGAGTTGAATGTAAGCAACCGCCAGATTTTGGCGGGCCGTCGCGCTCAGTTGATTCAGCTTCGCGGCGCGCTGCAGAATGGGAACCGCGTCTTTAGCTCTTTGCGCCATGCACAGAGCCATGCCGAGATTCGTCAGAACTTCAGCGTTATCAGGGTCGGCAGCAGCGGCTCTTTGAAGAAGAGGCACGGCCTCATTGGTGCGATTCACGCGCTGCAGCGCCAGACCCTGTTGATACATGGCCGGTATCGAGGACGGATCGAGCTCGACAGCCCGTTGCAGCACGGGAATCGCGTGCTCATCGTCACCGGCATTCGCCAGGGCCTTGCCAAGTTCGAGCGCTACGATCGGGTTTCGCGGGGCGAAATGATAGGCGCTCTGCAATTCGTCGAGCGCGCCGGGCTGCTTTTGCGCTTGCATGGTCAAACCCAGATGCAGATGAGCTGCTGCGAAATCTGGCTTGATCTCAAGGGCAGCACTGAATGCCCGGCTGGCGTTGGTCCAGTCCTGCTGCTGGGCGTAGAGTGATCCCAGATCGTCCTGCAACTCCGCGTTATGCGGTTCGCCTGCTGCTGCCTCCCGCATCCTTTGGGTCGCGGCGGAAAGCTGCTTCACCTCCGCGAGCGCGTATGCATAAGAGGAAAGAACACTGGGCGACATCGAACGCTTATCGGCGCGGTCCGGCGCCTCAAGCTTCGCAAATAACGGAATAGCTTTTGCCGGCTGCCCGTTCTTTTGATATGCAATCGCCAAATTCAGTTGTGAGTCTTTGTCACCGGGCTTCAATACCAGCGCCTTCTGTAATTCGCCTATCGCCTCGCTGTTGCGCTCAAGCCTCAGCAAGACCGAACCCAGCGCGGCGTGCCCCTGTTCCGCACTTGGCGCGAGGCGAACAACCGATTGAAAGTCGGCAAGCGCCGCCTTCAGATCGTTGCGGGACACTGCAGCCGCGCCGGCTCGATAGTCCGCATCGGCCTGCTTCAAGCTGGCTGAAGGCTCCTGCGCTTGGGCGAGGAGCAGAGGTATTGATAATGCGGCCAGCGGAAGGCAGATACGAATCAATATCCTCGAAAAATGCCAGGTCATGAGGCGTGGCCCTCCACCGCACTAGGCTACCAAACCAGCCGCTTTGTGGATGCTTTCGATTGCTCTGCCTGACTGCGCAGGCACATCGAATTCCAGAACAGCAATAGACGTGGCGCGCGGCTCATTGCCTCTTGCATGCGTCCCTTGTGTCCTCGCGCCGCACGGTTTACGGCGGCGTGATCTCGCCGTTCACGTCCCACAAATCTTCCCAACTCTGGCCTTCTTTCCATAGAAAAACCTGGCCCTTGATCAGGCGGCAGCCGCGATCGATCTGCGCGATGGCGTGCATCTCTTCACCGCTGAGCGGTTCAGACGCAACCCCTGCGAGGTTTGCCTGGTAATGATGGACGGAGAAGGGAATGGGCGTTTGTCCGCGCTGCACGGCCCACTTAATACAGACCACGGCGGGATGAATGCCGCGGCGCCTAGCGATCTCGACGATCACCGGATCTTCAGTAGGCGAGGTGTCTTCCGGCGTACGGTCGCGCTCCGGGCGTCCCGGAGAGCCGATAGGGCTGTAACCGATAGGCTCTATTCCGCAAGCTCGGACGAACTCGAAGAGCTCGGGCTGCTGGAAGTGTGGATGCAGCTCCATTTCATTCACCGCCGGCCGAATGCGGGCATCGCGCAGCACGAGCTTCAATTTCGGTATGGTCATGTTCGATGTGCCGATGTGACGCACAAGACCCATGTCGACAAGCCGCTCCATGCTGCGCCACGTCTCCATATAGTTCTCATGGATGTAGGGCTTGGCATCGGCGCTGCGCGAGGCGACACTGCACCCCGGCGGATGGAAGTTGGGAAAAGGCCAGTGCACGAGATAGAGATCAAGATAGTCAAGCTGTAGATCGGCCAATGACTGTTTGCAGGATTCAATCACATCGTCTTCGCCGTGCTTGTCATTCCAGAGCTTCGAGGTGATCCACAGGTCGCTGCGGCTGATTCCGCTGTCCAGAATCCGATGGAATGATCCGCCGATAGCAGCCTCGTTGCCGTAGACAGATGCACAGTCAAAATGCCGATAGCCGGCAGCAGCCGCTCCGATAACTACCTCTGCAATTTCGCCGGCCGTAACGTGGTCAGAACCGAAGGTGCCAAGGCCAATGGCAGGCATGGTTGCCCCGGTAAAGAGCGTTCTTGCGGGAATGCCGCGGGGCGGCAAAAGAGCGGCTGTTTTCATGCTTCCTCGCATAGTTAAGGTTGACTTCACAGTGTAGCTGACCAACAGGTAGGAACAGATACAGCCAAGTGCGAGTTGATTTCTCCGCGTCTTGCCGCACGCGCCGCGAGAAATCGTTAGCAATTTGCGCAGGCCGTCACGCGGGAGAGTGCCAATGCGCAACGCAGAGAATGCTACGCTCGGTTGCCGCGGTAGGACTGTGAAACGCTTGCGAAAGCGATCCTGAAATCTCTCTACGGCCACTCGAGGCAGGCCAGAATACATGCCACGCGGTGCATCTACAGCTCGATGTAATCCGCGTAGGAAGCTGTTTATTATTATAGATTTGCGGCTATGAATCGATCGTTTTCATTGTAGCACTCTCTAATTGTGAGAAAATTTTGCTCAGTTACGAGATATTTTCCTTGTCTTTTTCTCCGCGATCATTTACAAAATGTCATCCTGGTATTTCAGTTTGCGGATGCTCTCAAAGAAATCCCGGATCGAATTTCAGTTCGCCTGCTGCAGACCATCGTTGTGGCGGAGTTCTTGGGCCGGCAAGAAACAGCACCCTAAGCAGTGACAGGTAAAAGGCCTTCGGCTTCGGGCTAAATATCGGGGCGGCGAGGAACGCGGCATCGGAACTTTCGGAGTTCGCCAGGCAGAGAAGTGGTAAACGCGTTGCGAATGCACCGGAATGAACGTGGATTGCAGATTTGGAGTGTTTCGCAGATCAGTGAAACTTTGGAGACAACAGACGCAGTTCTCAAGCGAGGAATTTATGAGCAGGAAAGTGGCAGTGGTGTGGCTTTGTTCTCTGGTTCTGTTGTTGAGCGGCACAGCAGCATTCGCTCAAACTGTTACGGGGTCAGTGCGTGGAATTGTCTCCGATCCCAGCGGTGCGATATTGCCCGGCGCAACTGTGACCATCACCAACACCGGCACTGGCGTGCAGGAAAACACCGTTGCCAATAAGAGCGGTCTGTATGACTTCGAATTCCTGGTGCTTGGCAAGTACACCGTATCGGCGACGGCGTCAGGTTTTGCAACCGGCACAGTCGGCCCTTTCCAGGTGCAGATTGATCAAATCGTGTCAGCCGATGTGAAATTGCAGGTTGGCAAAGCGAGCACTACGGTCAGCGTCACGGGCGACCAATCGTTATTGCTTAATACTGAGAACTCTACCATCAGCACATCGATCAGCTCGAACACTCTTGAGAATATGCCGATGGATGGACTGAACGTTCAAACTGCAACTCTCTATATGCCCGGATCGGTCAATCCGAATTCAGCCCTGATGGGCGGAACCCAGGGTACTGAGCGCGATGCCTACACGGTGCATGAGGGCGCCCCGTCCGATGTTCAGCCTTCGTTTAACGGCAACCGCCAGCAGTCGAATAGTTACATTCTGGACGGCATCGACATTAATGAAACGCTGCAGAATGGGCTCGGCTATAACCCGTCCCCTTATTCCATCCAGGAAGTCCACGTCATCACCGGCAATGCAGACGCCGAGTTCGGCAATGTAAATGGCGGCGAAGTGGACATGGTCACGAAGAATGGAACTAATGCTCTACATGGCAGCCTGTTTGAATTTCACGAGGGCGGCGGACTAACAGCCAACACCTGGGCTAACAAGAACGTCGGCAATGCCAGGTCAAGCTATACACAAAACCAGTTTGGCGCAGCGGTTGGCGGTCCTATCTTCAAAAACAAATTGTTTTTCTTTGGAAACTACGAAGGGTTCCGCAACAGCTCGGCCGGCCAGGGTACCGCAAGCGTACCCACTTCCGCCATGCGCGGACTTTCCACTTCCTCAGGCCCCTATGACACAGCTTCAACTTGCCCGGCGGGCAGTGGAGATTTTGCCGGAGCGATAGCCTACTACGGCATGTCCGGGTTGTGGAATACAAGTAACGGCTACAACAATGAGACCCTCTATCCGAGCTCTGCCGGCAACTCAGGCAATTGCGTTCCGATCAACCCCAACAACCAGTTATTTACGTTTCTGTTGAGCAATCCCAACGTGTTCCCGCTGCCCAACCATGCGCCTTCACCCGGCGCGCTGCTTGGCGGGAACTTTCAAGGACCCAACGCCTCAACCACCCACAACGATCAGGGCGATATCCGGCTTGACTATACCCTCAATCCGAAAGACTCGTTCATGGCGAAATTCAGCTACGGCGATGCGTGGGACGAACCCACCGCGGAGCCGGTGCTTGCGGTGATCCCGTTTACCGACGACTATCCTTTCACGAACGCGGCCATCGCCTGGACCCACATCATCTCGCCAACGATCGTCAACAACGCTCGCGCCGGCTTCACGCGGATTTCTCTCGATGCAAGCATTCCCAAAGATCTGTCGGGCGCCTTCGGGACGAGCGGTAATAGCAAAGCAGGCATTGGAATGCCTTCCGGCTATGACCAATCGTCTTCGGGATTTTCTTACATCGATGTAAGTAGCGGCGAAGGCTGGGATATCGGTAACTTCGGCTCCGAACCTCCAATTCAAGGTTTCGCCGTCGATAACAACTTTGATTACAACGACGTTCTTAACTGGGAACACGGAAAGCATGTTACGAAGTTCGGAGCTGAGTTTCTGCGCTATCAGCAGGACTATTACAGCTCGAGCGATACCGGTGGTTCGCTGGGATACTTTGGCTACAACGGCAACGATACCGCGAATTGGAATAATTGCTGCGATGAAGGCTACGGGTTCGCCGAATTTCTTCTCGATACCGCATCCAAAGCCCAGATTTCCGGTGTTCATGGCCCTTTCGGCCAGCGGCAATGGCGCGATGCAATCTACGTGCAGGACGACTGGAAGGTTCTTCCCAACCTAACTGTGAATCTGGGACTGCGCTATTCCTACGAGCAGCCGAATTACGAAGTCAACAACAAGATGGTCAACGTCAACCTCGACTATGCCAAGGGAAAGCCTGTAGGCACTCCGGTTAACTCCATGCTGGAATTCGCGGGACAAAAGAACGCAGCCACGGGCACAACCAATAGCCGGGCTCTGATCAACCCGTATTACCTCGGCTTTATGCCGCGCGTGGGCTTTGCCTATGTTGTCGCACCGAGATTTGTAATTCGCGGCGGTTACGGCAGCACCGATGAACTGGAATCCACCGGCTCTTCGCTTCGCATGACGCAGAATGTGCAGTTCCAGCCGGCAGTTACAAACAACTCGACCGGTCCCACGGGCACCACCAAGGGAAGCGTGTTCAACCTGGCAAGCGGGCTGGTGGGAACCGCTGCCGCGGCATCCGGCGCTGGAGCACAGTATTACGCGTGGGACCCGAATATGCGGCCTGCCGTTATCCAGCAATTCAACTTGAACCTCCAGTATCAGATCAATGACCACACCTCGGTGCAGGCGGGTTATGTGGGCCAGACGGGCCAACACCTGGCCGTGCCTCTCTGGGCCAACCAGTACACTACCGATGACACCTGCGCGGGTCTTGGATCTGCGGCAGCAATCGATAGCTGCTACCAGACCATCGAGCCTTATTTCGCGCTGGTCGGCAATCCCAACAGTCCCGATAACCCGGGTAGCGACGTTCTTAAAGAGACCGTATCTCGCGGAATCTCAAATTATCATTCCCTCCAGGCCACGTTGCAGCATCACCAATCCAAGGGACTGGAATTCCTGGTCAATTACACATTCGGTAAGTCGATGACCAACAATCCGGGATACTTCGGCACCGACGGTTATAGCGACGACGACTCCTATTGGCAGGACATCAATAACCCCAGATATGACTACGGTCCTTCCACGTTTGACTCAAGGCATGTCGTATCTGGAATCATGGTCTATCAGTTGCCGTTCGGCCATGGAAAACAATTTGGCTCGAGCTGGAACCGGGTAACAGATGAGGTGTTTGGAGGCTGGCAGCTCTCCACCAACGTTCAGCTCAACACCGGCTATCCGCTGACCATGCATCAAGGCGCCGATTGCAACAACAATTGCTCTCAGAATTTGAGCGGCGACTATTTTGAATTGGCGAACCACTATGGACCGATGAAGATCGTAAATCGTGGAAAGGGCGCCGACGGCATCTTCAGGTGGTTTGGCACGGACCCATCGGCTGTGGCATGCACGAGCCACACTGCGACACAACCAGCCGGTTCAGTATGCGCTTACGGCCGCACCAGCCAGGATGTCGGTACCGCTCGCGTCGGAACAGAACGCGGTCCCGGATTCCAGAACTACGATCTGTCTCTTTCCAAGGGATTCGCAACGTTCAGGGAACAGACTCTCAAGGTGCGCGTCGATGGCTTCAACGCGTTCAACATTTCAAGCTACGGAACGCCTGCCAGCTACATCGGCGGCAATGCCTCAACGGCCTGGGGCGTAATTACCGGCACAGCTTCCGGGCCTCGGAAAATTCAGTTATCTCTCGTTTATGAATTCTAACCAGGTGGGATTGTCCCGCGGCGCTCCCGCGGGACAACTCCGTTTGATCTGAACTTTGCATTGACCAACGGCGACAGGAAGTTGTCGCCTCTCAGTGGGTATGGTCTTGATTTGGTTCTAATCTAAATTCACAATGTATATTTTACGTTGATTCGGTGAAGGAGAACTCGAGTCAGGAACCCACACGCGATGCCATCGATGATCTTCCGGAGATACTTGGCCAGCAGACTGCAGTTCGCCATCTCGTCGTGTCTTCTGTTGGCCTGCCTCCGCGCCGCGCCTCTTTTGCAGGCTGAGACTGTTCAGGCCTGGCAGGGAAAAGTTACCATCCCGACTTATGTGCTGGGTCCGGCTGATCCAAATCCGTCATTCCCGCTGATCAATTCCGACGACGTCTATCCCTATTCCATGTTGGATGACTTGACGGATGATCGGCAGCCCAAGACATACACGGCTCTTTATCTCGAAAATCAGTACCTGAAAATTACCATCCTTCCCGAGTTAGGCGGGCATGTCTATTCGCTCTATGACAAAGTTCATCATCGAGAAGTTCTTTATCGCAATCAAGTAGTCAAATACGGCTTGGTGGGCCCGCGTGGCGCGTGGATTGCCGGCGGAATGGAATTCAGCTTTCCGTATGCACACTCGATGAACACGGTTTC
>DASXFF010000091.1:0-3338 GCA_036489735.1 Occallatibacter sp.
TCAACCTTGTTTCCCTCCGCGTCGGAAAAGTACATGGAGGAGACGATCTTCTCGTGCAGCACGATCTCGTGGTATTCCCCGCCATTCCAGAAGTCCTGCCCGTCCGGCGTTCTCATGCAGTAGAGAAATTTTCCTCCGACGCGAAAATCCATCTTGCAGACTGGCGAAGAGAAGCCCTTCGGCCCCCACCACTGCATCACGTATTTCGGGTCTGTCCACGCCCTCCAAACCAATTCACGTGGTGCGTCGAAAACTCTTGTAATCACCATCCGCTCTTTCTCGCTAACCGTGTTTTCTGTCATTTCTGACCTCCTCTTTTTTCATTTGATTTACAACCGCATCCAGCCTGTCGAAACGCTCTTCCCAGAATCGGCGATAGTTAATCGCCCAGTCGCTGACTGTCTTGATCGCCTGCGGCCTGAGCGTGCAAACACTCTCGCGTCCACGCTTCGTCTTGATCACAATTCGAGCCCGCACCAGGCAGGCAATATGTTTTGAAATCATCTGCTGCGACAGTCGAAACGGCTCCGTCAGTCCATGCACAGAGGCAGGCCCATGGGAGAGCCGCTCGATCATGGCCCGGCGGGTCGGATCGGACAAAGCCGCAAATGTTGTGTTCAACGTATCCACAACCATATGGTAGTGGATAAACTGGAGGTGTCAAGTACATATTTGGCGATAAATCGCCCATGCGCTCACATACGTTGTGATTGGAATCGGTAAGCCGGCTTCTCACCAGCAATCTCAAGTGACGAGAAGCGCGTCTACAGCACAGAGGCCGCGAAGCCGACGCAGATCGCGCGAGGCGAGCGCATCGGCTTGTTAGCGCGAACCAGGATCATGCCGGAGCAGATCGCCGGACGCCGGACGGGCTCTCGGGATTCCCCGGTCGAACAACGTCCTTCATCGCCCACTGCGCCAACCGGCGTGCGACCCGTCTATTCGCTTCGCAGTGCTTGAACAGGCTCGATGGAAGCGGCGCGGCGCGCAGGGATGAAGCTGGCCAGGACGCCGACAATGGCCAAACCAGCCGTAATACCGGCCAGCAGCAGGAAGTCGTGGCTGGCGTTCATTTCAACCACGGCCGCCAGCACTTTTCTCAGAGCGAGCGTGAGCAGCCATCCAATAGCGAGGCCGGACGATAGAAGCAGCGCCACCTTGCCGAGAAGCAGATTTGTGACCTGGGCGCGTGTTGAACCGAGGGCCATGCGGATGCCGATTTCGCGGGTGCGAAGTTCAACTTCGTGATTCACCAGGCCGTAGAGGCCCACCACTGCCAGCAGCAGCGCGAGAGCCGCGAAGATTCCGAAAAGCCACCCCTCGAGCCGGTCGAGCGTGAGGCTTTCGCTGACGATATCGCTCATTGTTTCCGGCGTCTTGAACGGTACGGTCGGATCGATCTCGTGCACTGCATTGCGCAGCGCGGGCACCAGCGCGCTGAGGTCGCCATTGGAACGGACGATCAACGCCATGCTGTTGAGAGATTGCATGCGGTCCTTTGCGGGGATCTCGTCCATGAGCCAATCCATCTCTGCCATTTGCGGCTCGCGCAGGGCCTGGCGAACATTGGTGACCACACCGACGATGCGGCTTTTCGCTTCCGCCTTGTCGGCGTCGTCTATATGCGCGCCCACGGGGTCGCCATCCGCGGAAAAAAACTTGTGCTGAAAAGCCTGGTTCACCACCATCGTTCCAGCCAGGTTCTCGGGCTTATCGATCGAGGACGACAGCAGCCTTCCCGCCGTGAGTTGCAGCCCCATCGCACCGAAATATCCCGCGGAGACAAAGCGGGTTTCAGCGCCCATATCCAGATTCGGAGGGTAGGGCGGTTGCCCCGTGATGTGGATTGCGTAACCATCTCCCGAGGACTGCACCGGGAGCAGATCGATGACGCCTGCGCCCTGCACTCCGGGGAGGTGGGCAATTTTTTCGAGCAGCGGGTTGTAGAAGGAACCTATTGGATCGCGATCTGCATAGTGCCCTTTGGAGAGGTCGATGCGGGTGGTAATAATTCTCGCGGTGTCGATGCCGATATTGGTATGAAGCAGGCTTTGCAGGTTTTTGAGCAGCAGGCCTGAAACGACCAGCAGGACCAGGGAGAGCGCAACCTGTGTAATGACGAATGCGGACCGAAGCCGGTGCTGGCTACGCCCCACGCCTGCGCCAGCGCTGCCCGCGCGCAGCGCGCGGTTCGGATCGGCGCCGGAGAGCCGGATGGCGGGGGAAAGCGATGCCAGCATGCTGGCAATCAGAGAGAGAGCGGCCGCCACGGCAACCACAGCAAGGTTGAGGTGAATGTCGCCGCCGCGCGACATGGCCTGCACCAGGAACAGGTTCATCGCCTTCAGGACCGTCCAGCCTATCAGGACGCCTCCCAGCAATCCGGCGAAGCACAGCACGAGACTTTCGTTGACAAGTTGCCGCATGAGACGCGCACGGCTCGCGCCCACAGCCGAGCGCAGCGCCATCTCCCGCTCCCGCTTGATGCCGCGGGCCATCAGTAAACCGGCGACATTCACGCAGGCAATTGCCAGCAGCGCGAGCACTGCCAGGGCAAGCGTGCCCAGCGGTCCGGCCAGCGAGCGCTTGCCAAACCGGTCAAGACTGTTGACCGCCACGTCCAACGGCAACAAACGAGAGACGGTGTGGCCGGTCTCCTGCTCCGGATAGGCGCGGGCAAGATCCGTCATCACACGGTTCAGATCGGACCGAGCCTGTTCAATGCTCACACCCTGCTTCATGCGGCCAACAGTCTGCATCCAATGCATGCCGCGCGCCTTTGCCCAGGAGGGATTCATGTGCAGGGGCGTGTAGACCGCTTCATGCGCGCCGAGCGGATAGCGGAACCCCGCAGGCATGACGCCGATCACCGTATACGGAGTTCCATCGAGTTGAACATCCTTGCCGATTGCATCTGACCTTCCAGCGAAGCTGCTTTGCCAAACCTCATAGCTGAGCACGACGACGTTGTCTTTGCCGGGCTGGTCTTCGCCGGGAAGATAGGTGCGTCCAAGCAGCGGTTTCACGCCGAACACGTCGAAGAAATTGTCGGTGCTCTTCACTGCACTGAGCGCCACCGGGCCGCTTGACCCTTCAAGGTTGACCCTGCCGAACATGGAGTAGCCGGCCAGCGCATCGAATGTCCGCTGCTGCGCGCGGACATCGAGGTAGCTGAGGTAGGAAGACGGCATTGTGTCCCCGGTGCGCGAGATCATGACCGGATAGACAAGACGGTCCTGATCGGCATAGGGCAGCGGTTTCAAAAGCACCGCATCGATCACGTTGAAGATGGCCGAGGATGCGCCAATGCCCAGCGACAGCGTGAGGATTGCGGTGAT
>DASXFF010000100.1:0-19498 GCA_036489735.1 Occallatibacter sp.
TTCGGCAAACGTTCCTTCCTACAAATCCGTTTGCGCCCGTTACCAGAACTCTTTCACTCATGCCGGCTCATCGAGGAACGTATCGTTCATTGCCACCATTCAACCGTCGTGCAACCTGGACTTCATCTCAGGAGGCATTCCGAGTTTTCAAGCCCAAGGCTTCGATTACACGCGCCACGCCGGCACCCTTGTCGTAATGCTCGATGAATGCTTGGCGGCCGTTCCGTCCCTTATCTTGGATCTCTTCAGGGTGTTCAAGGAGGCGGAAGAGCAACGCCTGCACGCCATCTTTGTCGCCGCAATCAAACTGCCAGCCGCAATTGAATCGTTCGATAAGAAGCGCGGGCGTGGACGCCGCGGGACCGATAAAGAGCACCGGCCTTGCTGCTGCCATCAGCCCATATATCTTGCTCGGCACGACGGCGCCCAAAGTCGAAGGTTTCTGTGTTACCAAGCCGACGTGGCCTTCTGCCTGACTTGCGCCCAAATTCCGGAGTGGAGTGTAGCCCGGAAACAAGACATTCCCGATTCCGTGTTCCTGGCAGAAGTCAATCAACTCTCTGCGCGCAAGACCGCCTCCGGCGAAAACAAACTGAAAATCAGGAGAATTCGCCAAGCTCTCCATCACGGCGCGAATGGTCGCCACTTCGTGAGCCAGTCCAAGGTTTCCTGAGTAGAGAATGCGTAGTGGCCGCTGTTCGGGAAACGGCAGCGGAACAATCACCTGCCCATCGGCCCAATTCTCAGCGATGACAATCCGATCTTCGGTAATGCGATGCCGCAGCAGGCGCGCTTGCATGCAAGGGCCGAGCGCGATCACCGCATCCGCGCGCCGCCGTGGAAAATCCAACATTTCGGAAGTCCATGCGGCAACGGGAATGTCGAGGGCCACTGCAATATCCGGATACACATCCATCTCCCACGAAACATGTCGACAGCCACGAATCTTTTTTATCAGCCAGCCAATCCACGCCAGCCCCGGTGGAGCTGTAAGTGTTAAAACAACGTCCGGCGTTGGAACCCAGAGGGCTCTCCAGGCCGCGGCTGCGAAAAACGTCGCATAGGAGAGAAGCTTTCTGGCTTTGCTTTGGGAAAACGCCGCCGTTCTAACCCTGATCACGCGTATTGTTCCGCTGCCGCTTGAACGCTCCGGGATCGCCAAGGAATGATCGCTTTCTGTGTCACCGGGCGCTGCTACTTCAGGCGCAGCATAACCGGTTGCGCCACAAATTACGTCGACATGATGACCTGCTTCACACGCGCCATTTGCGAAATCAGCCAGGAACTGTCCGACCGACGATTGATCAGCGCCAAAGAACTGGCTGATGACGATAATTCTTGCGCGAGAAGCCAACGCCATCAGTGATCGCTCGGTCTCGGCTCCGCTTTTGCTTTCTTGCACGAAAGATCGTCTTTCACGCTTGCGTTTTCAAACCACAACACAGTCCGGTTTCGACCCGTGCCCGAGAATCCAGTCGTACACCTCAGTCATGGACCTTGCTAAGTGCGGCCATTGGAAACGGTCTTCAACGAGAGATCGCCCGTTGCGGCCCATTGTCTCGCGCTCTTGCTCGGTAAGCGAAAACAATTGGCGCAATGCCTCAGCGATGCTTTTCGAGTCAGAATCCATCAGGATCGCGGCTCCCGCTTGCGCGCCCTCGGGAAGATTACATTCGCGGGTCATCAGGACCGGCAGCTGCCGCGACCAGGCTTCGAGAATGCTCATGGGCAAGCCTTCACTTTCGCTGGGCAAAATAATCGCAGATGCCGCCGCCAGAGTGCGCTCCTTGTCCGCATCGAATTGTGGCCCAAAAAAATCGATACTGGAACGGACCTGAAGTTGATCTGCAAGCCGCTCCAGCTCCGCACGATGGTGACTCTGATCCCGCCCTGCAATAATCAGTCGCCAGCCCGCCCTTTCCGCATCGCTGCGGACTTCGACCCAGGCCTTGATCAGATTCCGCAAACCTTTTAACGGATGAATTCTCCCCAGATAAAGAATCGACCGGTCGTGCGGTGAGTGCCGGCAAACAGCATCATTCGACAGTGTTGTGCCATTCGGAATCACGCAGATTGGATTCTTCAATCCGTAC
This sequence comes from Occallatibacter sp., assembly GCA_036489735.1. GTDB lineage: Bacteria > Acidobacteriota > Terriglobia > Terriglobales > Acidobacteriaceae > Telmatobacter. The sequence goes on from DASXFF010000100.1 coordinate 2,094, forward strand.
CTGCGGAATGCTTCCGCTTCAGCAGCGTTCAAGGCGTGGAGGCACGCGGCGTGGCGCAAATGCTCTCGCTCGTAGAGCAAAGCTGCGAGCCGCTTTTTCCATCGCGAATTTCGCAATGCCAGCGGTTTCAGCAGTCCGTGTGGGCTCACAACGTAGGGCCTCGCCTCACGCGCCCAACGCCTGGCTACAACAGATGGATACATCCATATGCCGTGAACATGAAGTATGTCCGCATTACTTGCTTCCAGTGCCTGCGCCAGCCCGGGTGCGTAGCCAAAGATGCGTGGACCGCGAACCGGGAACGCGTGAGTGGTGATGCCGTCCCAGAGCGGCTCGTCAATGTTTGTGTACGCGTCGCGGGCGCTGAAGACCGACAGCGAGTATCGTTTTTCCGCAGCAATCGCAAAAGTGAGATTGCGCATGGCATCGAAGATTCCGCCATTCATTCTGGAGATTGAATTTGTGAGGACGGAAACGCGATGAGGCGAACTAGGCATAAGGTGCGAAAAGAAAAGCGTAATCTAATGAATCCGACAAAGGGTTTGCGAGCTTAGGCGCATTCCCGCGCTTCCATTTGAGCCGCCGCAAGAGCAACGGCTTCGAGATAGCCCTGAACTTCCAGATCCATCCTGCAGCACTGATTGACGATCTCTTTGGAACGTGTGCCCATCGTGGCTCGAAGGGAGGGATCGAAGAGTTTCGCCATCGCCGTCGCCAACTCGGAAACATCGCCGGGTTCGATGACAAACCCATTTACGCCGTCTTGCACGATGAATCCCGCCGATCCGCAGGCGTTTGTTGTCACGAGCGGCTTGCCGGCAAGTCCGGCTTCCACGAGTACCTTCGGGAAGCAATCCTTATGTGTTGGCAACAGCACGGCATCGACTGCGGAGTAGATTGAGGCGACCTTTTCGGGCGCAACGGGTCCAAGAAACCGGATACGCTGCTCAATGCCGTTCGACTCGGCAAGCCTCATGAAATGTTCGATCGTAGCGCCCTCTTTGCTTGCGGGCTCCTCAGGTCCAACGAAAACACAAACGAACGACTCATCGGAAGGAAGCAACGCCGCCGCCTTCACAATATCCGCGACTCCCTTAAAGGTGTGGAGGTTTCCCGCATAGAGAAAGACTGTGCTTGCATTGAATCCCAATTCTCGCCGCGTATCCCCGTCGGCTCCGGCATTGAGGAGGAGTCTCCTGAAGAGCGACGCGCCGCCTTCGTATGACGCGGAGATCAGGCCCTCGGGAGCGTAGCCGTAAACTTCGGTAAGGACCTGGAACGAAGCAGGGCTCTGATAGATGTGATAGCGGCACATGCCAAGCAACAATCGCTTGGACAATCGGACCCACCAACGCCGCTTCCTCTCCCACTTAACCGGCAGAGTCTGATTGGTAGAAATGACGATCCGGCCGAGAAGGCGGGCGCAAAATGCGCACCAGATTGCTCCCAGCCCCAGAAGACCCTTCAAAATCACGATGTCGGATTCGCGCGCACAGGCCAGCCCCACTCGCCACTCGAGATTGGAAGCAAACCCCTCAGGCGTGCTGCCTTTCACGTTGACGCCAAGATGTTTTGCGTGCGAAGTGGCAGGGCGATACTCAACCCTCGAAAGCTTCTGATCTCTGTGCGCGTAAAGCGGGAAGGCCTTCACGGAAAATGAAGCCGCTCGCGCGATTTCGAAGAGCGCGTCCTCGGTGTTGCGCTGTAAATCGTAGGTCAAGAAGCCGACTTTGAGTCGAGACTTGGGCGCCGCACTCTCCGAAAAAGTCTGCGAATGTTTGTCGGTGCCAGACTCAATCAATGGATCGCCCACGCACGCGACTCTCGATACCAGGATATGCAATGCGGCTCGCCCTTACATCTGGCGCAATCATTCAATTGGTTTCCGCGCCCACGCAAAAATCTGCGGCGAAAAACTGGGAATCGCTCCGAGCATGAAGAAGCCGGCACGCCGGCAAAGCTCAAACAGCGACAGCGGCCGAGGATAGCAAGCAACCGCTCCAAAATCCACTGCTTCAAGTGAAGAAGTCTCAATGCATTTCTCAAGCGATCGAAACGAGTGATAGAACACATGCTCCCAGGGCGCAAGATCCAAAGGCTTGTTCCACGCGCGATGAATCCGGATCTTCCACGGGATTGCTCGGCCATTGGGAACTGAGATGAACAGGTGCCCCCCTGGTTCGAGCGCTCCGGCAAGTTGCTGAAGAAAGGGAACAGGATTTCGAATGTGCTCAAAAACGTCCCACAGCGTAATGCAGTCGAACTTCAGGCCACGCTGATTGATGATTTCGAGGTAATCCGGAATCGAGGTTGCGTGCCGCACCTCTGGAAAGAGAGATTGTGCATGTTGCGCCTGTGCACTTGATGCGTCGAAACCAAACGCGCGAAAGCCGTTCGCAGATGCGAACTTTAAGAAGCCGCCTGTTCCGCAACCTACGTCTAACAGTCTCGGACTTTGGCGCGGACTTTGCCGGCTTGCGAAGCGCTCCGTATAAGCCAGCCATTGGCGAAATGCAGCGAGTTTATGATCGCCTTGGCACCACAGGCGGTTCTCGTCAACTGCGGATTCGTCTAAGCCAACATAGTCTGGAGATAACTCAGCATAATGCTCGGCTGTTTGAATCAGATCGCAGTTTGGGCAGCGCACGACATGGTAGGTGTGAAAGTCATGTTCTTCCTGAATCAATTCCTCGATCCGAGGTGAGCTGCAAAGTTTACAGGCGAACTTATTCATCACGTGCTGGAATACGCGGTCAACTCGCAAGCCGTTTCTCATTGCGCCAAAGTGTCACATCCGCGAGCCATTGCCGCATTCTGCTATAAATGTCATTCCCAGAGGCAATCACGCGCTCATACCCAGCCGTGGCAATCCGCTTCCTTGCACTCTCATTGTTTACATAGAATCGCGCCTTATCGACAAACTCCGCTGGACTGCTAAAAAATTCAGCCTCTATTCCCTCGCGGTAAAACTCCTGCATGGCAGCGGTTCGCTCGGAAAGAAGAAAAACTCCGCAAGCCGGAATTTCCCAAGATCGCGTGGTGTACTGATCGCGATTCCACTTGCTGAAGAAACACGCGGCAATCTTGCTTGCACACAGCGCTCGTCGATAGTCCGCTCCACGAGCGTGAAAAATAGGTCCCACGGACTCGTACAGTTCCACCGGAAGAGCAGATTTCCATTCCGCTTCACCGCCGAAGATTCTGCACTTGAGCCCGGCGCGAATGATTCCCGCAAGGCAATCGATGCGCAGATCGGGTTCCATGTGTCCCGCGAAGACTACATCGGAACCAAAGTCCGTTTGTTCCTGCACCGTCAGCGAACATGGGTAATGAAGCCATGGGATGTAATACATCATGAGAACGCGCACGCGCTTCATGCCGTACGTGGCGGCTTCGGCGAGGTTACATTCCCGATTTACGTGATACCCATCGTATTTTGGTAAGGCCTTCAAAAGCAGCCGGTATTCTCTGTGATCCGGCCGGCCAAATGGATCGTCGTTGTGCAAGCCAGAGGCAAACGCAATCTCACCAACATTAGCGATGGTCTTTGCAGTATAGTGATGGCCCTGGTAGAAATGCACGACGTCTGGGCGCATCTTTCTCGCACCCTCAAGCACCATTTGGTTGACCTTGCGAACATCGGGTCCCCATAAGTAGTGCTCTTCCATTCGGCCCAATAACTTCTGCGGGATATGAGCGTGGGTATCGAAAAGCTCGACATTTATCCCCAGGTCGCGCAGCGCTCGAACCCAGGCAAGCTCGTGAATCTCTCCAAAGGCCGAGCGCACGAGCAGGACGGACTCGACTTTATTTCCGCCGGACGCCGCCATAAATTTTCCCAGAAACGATCTTGTTCACGATGGCCGAATGCCGCGCGCTCCGCCCATCACAGGGGTGGAGCCGATCATGCGCTTGCATGCGTCAATGAGAGAGTCGCAGACGCGAAATCCAGCCAGCAAAAGCGCAGCACGGTAGATGCGGAACCACAGATACCGGCCGAGGCCGAGTTTGGACAAAGCCGCCGTGTACTGTTGAAAAGACGATCGGTCGCTCATGCGGGCTTGAATCGCAAGGAGCGGATAGGAGTAACGCGCGATATCGGAACGAATGAGGCGGCCTACCGTTGGGCCATATGACGACTCAAGGTTCGCGGCAATTGCGAGAAGGCCGCGAACAAAATTCAGCGAGTGTTCAGGGGTTAGTTGCCGCGGAACGAATCGCTCACGCTCGCTCGCGCTTGAGCCAAAGTAGTGATCGCCTCCGGCACGGCGGATCGCGGTCATCTGCGACAGGTAGTACCCCGGCATAGTTATGAGAATATTGCCGACCAAGTGCAGCTGATAAAGCAATGTCCCGTCAAAGTCACTGGTTCCTATCGCGCGCGCCGCATCCGAACGGACCACAAGCCCGGAGATAAAGACCGATCTGCGAAAAAAGGCGGCTACTGTTTCCGGCCCCGGCTTGAAGACCCGATCGCTCGAAAAATAGCGATGCACATCCAACACTTGTCCTGTGTCTTTTGAAACAGTTTGCCACGCGCGCAGAATGACGCCCACTTCCGGGTTCGCGGACGTCACACTTGTGAGTTGTCGCAGCGCACCAGCGCACCACAGATCGTCGTCGCCCATGAAGACACAGTATCGGCCTTCTGCGTGATCGATAAGAAAGCGTAGATTGCCGTCGTAGCCGAGGTTCGCCGGGGTTTTCAGGAAGCGGACATTCAGCAACTCATGAGCCTGCGCGAATTGCTGAACCACATCGGCGATCTCGGCCCCCTTGGGCGAACAATCCTCGCTGACCACAATCTCCCAATCGCCGATCGGCTCTGAAGCAATGCTATTGAGCAGTTCCGACAGCTCCCGAGGGCGGTTGAACGCGGGAATGCAAATGGAAAATCGCTTCGTCATTTCCTCGTATATGGACAGATTCGAGATTGATTGGGCCAAAGTCGGGCCGGACTGTTCGATCCCTATTGGCTAAGCGTGCAAGGCTTGCGCAGTCGAGTCTGGAGCGAAGTTCGCACACCTGCACACCGTCTGCTCAATGGCACAGAAGACAAGAATGGGCAGTCCCCTGGTAGCAAGAAGGTATACGCCGATGGTTGCTGTCATAGGTATAGCCCAGAGGCATAACAGTGTGAGGACATAAAAGCTGAGCAGCAAAGTTCCCATGTCAACCGCTGAATGGGCGATCGACATGCTGTATTTTGCGATTCTGCCGATCAGAAAAAAACCCGCCAGCACGCCCAGCGCGCCAAAGTTGAAATAAAACTCCGCGAGCGTTCCGGGTACGACGCCATTAATCGATGGATCCTGATAAATGTACTGTCCCACCAGAGCCGTCATGGCTTCTGGTTCAGGCACCCTAAAGGGTATGTGCAGTAGAGTCGCAGGAGCGTTGAACGTCATCGCCAGGCCCTGAAGAATTGTTGAGCCGAACGCATGGCCATATCGACCCACCATGTCGAACGCCAAACTAATCGTGGGGAACCTTCCCATTTGCCAGTCAAAAACGGCGGCCAACTGATTGGCCACGAATTGGCTGGGCGTGGTTCCGCCCTGAACAAGAAGATCGAGACCGCCATTCAGCATTGTGGCAGTTCGTGCGATGGTTTCAAAGACGATGATTCCAACGATTCCTGCAGCAGTCACCAAAGCGAACGGACGGAATTGGCGCCGAGCGATCTTGTTCACGACAAAAAACATGGGCAAAACCGCCAGCAGGTTCTCCGCCCGGCTTCCCGTCCAGAACAAATTCAAAAACATGCAGGCCGAGCCGCCAACCAACACAGCAAGTGTGAGCTTTGGGCGACTTTTGCTGAATCGCGAAACCAGAAACGCGGTCAATAAAAAAATAATGCCCCACGAAAGCCAGGTGGACATGAATACATAGCGGGCGGTTCCCTCGGAGAGTTGCCTCGCTCGGTCAATCGTCGCCACGTCTTCAACCAATTCTCCGGAGCTCGAAAAGATCCGGTAAGAGCCCACAAGACCTACGAGCGTGAAGGCCAAACCAGCCAGAACAAGCAGTCTTGAACGCACGTGAAGCATGTGCGGCCCGCTCGTCAGGCCCGGCTGCCGCGCGGGCGCCAAGCCCCACCAAAGCGCCAACTGCGCCAGCAGCACGAGCGCGAGCGAGAGATAGACGTGATGAAATTGGGTCGGTCGATCGAGGGCGGCAATTTCGTAGAACCCGAGCGAAATATAACTCGTGCCGGTGAGGTGAACGAACGCCGAGAGTGGGTAGGTGAGCAGAAACGTGCCGAGCACCAGCGTATGTCCGTTGAGAAAGGAATCCATCTTCACTGCAGCGCGAATCAGCATTCCGGCAGAAATGACAAGAATGGCCGCGGCGAGAATTCCAGCGCCCGGCGCGTCAACGCGCTCACCCCGCACGGCGAGAGTCACGGCGACGACAACGACGACCAATAAAAAAGGCCGGCGCCAGGCGATGGCCTGCGTATTGTGCTCTCCATTCAGCATGTGCTCTCGGCCGGCTCCTGTGCGAAAACCTTGTCTTTGACGAGTTCAACCAATGCCAGCGCCATGGCGCGAATAATGCTGGGCCGAAAGCCCCACAATGAAGAAGGGCTCACATTTTGCCGCGCAGTGAGATAGAGTCCCAGGGAAATCAGATAAATGGCCTCTGCAATCAGGCTTGCGCAGCAAAAGCCGAACGCTCCCCAGCGCGGCACTAGAAAGACGCCCAGAAGAATCAGCGCCGTCAGGTTAAGCCCGGCGCCGAGCGTTCCCGGAACAATGAAGTGGAGGCCGCGCAGATTGTTTTCCAAAGTCCTCGTCATGGCTCGTATGGCCATGGCCAGAGCCAGCGGATATGCGGCCGGAATCGCGCTCAAGTATGCCTTCCCGAATCCCAGCCGGATCACTGGTCCAATCAAAATGCACGCCAGAAGAAAGCTTGCCCCCGCAACCACTTGTGCCATCTGGAATCGCCTGAGCATAAGAGCTCGTGAGGCGTCACCGTTTTCTGCGCTTGAAACTTCGACAAATCCGATTTGCGTGAATGCCTCGGTCGTCATGGTCATCGGCATGGTGACCGCAAAGGCGACGGCATAGTAGCCGATTTGCTCGAGTGTCGTGGTGCGAATAAGGATGGCTCGATCGGCATTGAGCAAAGCGACCGCGGCGAGACTCGGCGCGGCGAAGCGGAGGCCCAATCCCAGGCATCGGCGGTAGGCGCCGCGCGGGAGCGCTATGTTCAACCACCTTGGCTTGATGTAGATCAGGTGCAATAAGCACTGGAGCAATTGGCTGCCGAGCGCCGAGAACATGGCGGTGAGTGGTGTGAGAGTCCCCGCGCGCCACAAGACCAGAAGTGCAAGCAAGTAGCCGGCCTGGCCCGAAAGCGTGACGACATTGACCCATGTGAACCGCTTCAAGCCATAGGCCATGGCATTGAAGTAAGGCACCAGGATCATGAAGGCGCCGAACGCGCAGGAGAGCTGCACTGAAAAAGCTAGCTGGCGATTATCTCCGGTTAGAGTGAGCGGCGCGCAAAGCACGAAGAGCGGGATAGCCAGCAGAACCTGAACCATTGCAAGGCGGAAGCCGGCGGTCAAAACTTCTTCAGCGTGCTCGCGATTTTTTGAAATCAGGGCAGTGATGGCTTGGGGCGTTCCTAAACTGAAGAACGCAGCCATCAGCGTAGGAAAGTAAAGAAGGATCGCTAGTTCGCCGCGGCCGCGCGGCATCAACAAACGTGAGACCATCAGGCCGGAAACGGCGCCCAGCCCCACGCGGAGCACGTTGGCTCCCGAGGTCGAAACGTACGACCAAATCAGATGTTTACGATGCAGAGACGTTTTTCCGCTCCGGCGTTTGTTCGCTCAGTTGTTCAGCGCGGCGCTTATTCGTCGGCGGGCACCGACTTGAATTCCGCCAGCAACTTCAAAAGGTTGGGGCTGCTGGTCACGAGGCTACGCGCCAGGATATAAAACCAGGCGCCAAACAACCCGAGCGCCGCAAAAACGAGGACGATGAGAGTCCGTCTCGGTGCAGATTTGTGATCCGGCGGAATAGCTTGCTCGACCACCTGAATCACCGCGGCGTTGCGCGACTCATCCCACCTTGCCGCGTCATATTGTTTCAGCAGCAGATCGAAGAGGGCCTGCCGGTATTCGAGCTCGTGCTCCGCGCGCAGATAATCCGCGCCCGCGCCGGCAACATCTCCAAGATCCATTCCGCCCGATTGCGGCGAGCCGCTGCGTTCCTCAAGCTTGGCCGTTTGTTCCTGCAGCGAGGCGAGCTGGCTCTCCAGCAACTGTACCTCCGGATTCTGTTCAGTCGAATAGGACCGCAGCGCTTGCAGCTGCACTTCCTTGTCCGTGACCTCGGCATGGAGATCGGCCAGCGACGTGATCAGAGCTTTGGCTTGAGCATCCAGTTGAATCAGGCCCTTTTGTTTTTGAATCTGCTGAAACGCAAGCTCAGCATTGACCAGGTCGGTTTTCGCATCCTTCAACCGGTCTTCGTAGAAAAGGCGTCTCTGCGATGCTTCGGTGACCGCCAGGTTTTTTGTCAGCTCGCGAAGTTGCTCGGGGTAGGCGTTGGCAATTTCAGCAGCTCGCCGCTTATCTGTATCGGTAACCGAGATCGCGATCAGCGTGCTCTTTTCCGACGTGACAGTGGTGCGGTCCGCAAGTGCTTTGCGGGCAGCTGTCATGTCTTTGGCGCGATACACGCCGGCCAGGCCGAATCGCGCAATGATCGCGTCCGCGATGGGCCGTGAAGTCAAAAGTCCCAGATAGAGTTCGTTGGGATTCCTCAGGCTCAGGCCACCGCCGCCGGTTGCGGCCGCCAGCGGGTTGGTTGCGGTAGAGTTCAAAGCCAGCTGGCTCATGAGCAACGCAGCCGAAGGCTGCGTTTGCTGCGGCGTCATGATCTTGGTTGTCGCCGTAAAACTCACCGGAAGCAGCAAACTCACCACGATCCCGATTAGAAACGCAATTCCTGTTGCGAGCAACACGAGGCCCTTGCCGCGGGCCAGATGAGTGAGAGCACCCAAAATGGTCAATGCGGGCACTGGTTTGCGATCTTCGGGCAAGAGCTCTCCGGAGGGAGCGAAGTCTTCCTCTTCGATCGTTGCATTCTGTTTCATCATGGTCGCCAATCGGCCAGCGTCACCTGGCCTTAGTATGCCGTACCGAGAACCGCGCCCGTCAGAGCGGTTTGCGAAAGGATCTGCGTGAAATAGGGAAGCTGCTGGATGAACGTGCTCGGGCCCTTCAGCTTCGGTGGAACAATGATCGCGTCTCCAGGCAGCAAAGTCGTCTTGTCAAAATCCGAGCGCAAAAAGTCGCCGCGGGTCTGCCTGCTGATGACGGTGCCATCAGCGCGGATCAGGAAAATGCGTTTTGTGTCCGCTTGCCTCGTGGGTCCTCCGGCATCGTTCAGGTAAGCGAAAAGTTTCTTCTTCTGCTCATAACGAAAAGCATTTTCGTTGTAGACCGCTCCTGAAACCTGCACGGTGTTCAGCTCCGGCGGAATGTAAAAGGTGTCGCCGTCCTCCAACGGAAACGCGGGAATGTCGTCGACGCTGCTGGCCTCAGGCTTCATGGCCAGAACCACGCGGCCCGTTGGCTGAACAGCGGCAAGCTGTGCGATCAATGCCTGCTGGGCACTCAACTGCGCTTGTTGCTCGGCATTGCTGGGCGCGCCGACCGTGGAAGCAGCGGCATTTCGAGCCAGCAGGTCTCTCTGCATTTGCGCGGTCGATTGCCTGATTTCGAGCTCCTCGGCGCGGCGCGTGGACAGGCGATTGAGCTGCGATGCGTAGAGATAAGAGTGCGGCGTGAGCCCGCCGGCGCGCTTCACTATTTCGCGCAGCGTTTCGCCAGGGCCAATGCGGTAAATTCCCGGCGCATTCACTTCGCCATCAACGCGGACAAAGGCCGCGTGTTTATCCACGGGAAGGGGAATGTCCTTCTCGGAAAAGATGGTGACAACATCGCCCGGCTGCAGCACAACATTGTCTGTCGACGCGGGGTCGTCGATGGCATTCGCCAAATTGAATGCAACCAGCCGGGTACTCAAATCGTGCTGGTCGAGCCGTTCGATGGCCGCGTAGTCCCAGTTGATCTCTTCGCTGTTCCGCGCTGCTGCAAAACTTGTTTCGGCGCGTTGGATCGCTTCTTGCTGCGGATTCACTTCCGTCGGTTGATTGGCCCCAGGCTGTTGATTGCCTCCGTTTTGCGGGTTCATTCCGTTCTGTGGATTGACTCCATTTTGTGGATTAATCCTCGGTTGAATGTTCGCTCCGTTTTGGCCGTTCGTAGCAGGCTGAGTGTTGGTTCCGTTCTGCTGGATCGTCCCTGGCTGCTGATTGAATCCGTTCTGTGTGTTGTACTCGTTCTGTGGATTTGCCAAGACTGGGGTATTGGTTGGCGCCCGCACATTCGTCCCAGTCTGCGGATTGAACTGGTCCGGCGCGAGGCCGAAAGGATGGTCGATTCTTTCCGGAACAAGAAAGTTCTGCTGGTTCCAATAGTCTCGGGTGAGCAGGAACTGGCGGTTGGGAATCAAGTCCGAAACCCGCATTCCATCGTGCCACGCATAACGCCCAGGCTGCCCCACATTACCGCGAAGCGTTACAGCGTTATCGAAGCGGGGCGAACGCGGATAAACGCGCAACAAGTCTCCATCGCGGAGGGTCCGTTTCAGTCCGGAGTCATCAAGTGCGAACGACTCCGCCTGGCGGTCCTCGTGATTCTCAATCCGTTCCAGCAGAACGCGATCCTGATCGGCAAGGTTTGTCGCGCCACCTGCATCCGCCAGAGCCGACGCAACGGTTTCATCGCTCTTGATCTCGTAGATCCCCGGCTCATTGACGCTGCCGATCATCGCCACCTGCTGCCCCGCGGGCGGAATATAGATCACATCCCCGGGCAGAAGTTGAACATCGTGCGACTTATCGCCTCTGCGCAATAAATCGTATAGATCGAAATCCGTAATCGCCTGATCGTTGCGCCGCAATTGAATGTGGCGCATGGAGCCGGTCGCCGAGGGCCCTCCCGAAGCGAAAAGCGCATTCACCAGCGTGCTGAGCGAGCTGATGGTGTAGACGCCCGGCTGGCGTGCGCTGCCTAACACATACACCTGGATGGAGCGAAGCTGGCCCAGTGTCACATTGAGGTCAAAATCCTTGTAGAGCGTGGCGATGGCGGAATGCAAAAAACTCTGCAGTTGCTCGTAGCGCAGTCCCGCCACGGTCAATGTTCCCACCGTAGGAACAAAGATTTGCCCGTCGCGATCGACGGTGACGCGCGTATCGAGATCGATTTTTCCCCAAACGTGAATCAACAATTCATCGCCCGGTCCGAGTACATAATTTGTGGGCACCGGAATGCGATCAAGCGGCGCGAAGGTTGTAGGAACCTCGTCGAAGAGTTTTCTGCCGAACACTTGCAGAGGATGCCCGGCTTCGTCCTCGGCAAAGATCTGAAATTCAGTGCGCGTCGTAATCGGCCCCACAGCTTTGTAGGGTGGAGGGATGTTCGTAGTCGAGGTGGGAGCGTTTCCGGAAGGGAGAGCATTCACATTGGGTGCGGGAATCTGCGGATACGTTCCCGTTCCGGGGTTGGGCGCCGTATTCGTCGTGGGTGGACACACAGACTCGAGGCCTTCGGGGACGGGGCCTGGTCCGGTCGGACATTCAATAGTTTGCGATCCGGGCGCGGTAGGTGTCGTTTGGCCGGCACACAGCACGCCCGGAACCAGAAAAAGGAGAAGAATTCTATGTTTCATCACGATCGTGTGTTCTCAATTCAAGTCAGCGTTCTTTTTCTGTGTTCCTGATTTACAAATTCCTCTAAAGGTTGCGGTCTGCTTTGAACATCTCAATTTCGGCGCTCAGCTTGTCCACCCGTTGTTCCAACTCCCGCATTTGGACCGTGTATTCGTTCCTCGCTGGTTCGCCGCCGTTTTCATGATTGGTGCCGTTCAACAGTCCGCGCATCGCTTCGCGCGCCAAATCCGATACGCTGCGCGCGCCGGTGGCGAGGCAAATCCGCCGCAGAGTAGAAAACTCCTCCTCCGACATGCGAATGCTGACAATCCTGGATTTTGGTCTAAGAACTCTCATTGCGGATTCATGCGGGGAAATGGGGACTCGGTGGCGGCGTCGCTTGCCGCGATGGAGTGGCGGCCGATCGTTCTGGGGTCTGACTCACAAGCCTGGAAATAGAGTGAGGCGGGGGGCCTCTTCCGAGCCGGCAGCGGCTCCCGAACAAGCTTCGCTCCCCCCGGTCCCAAGCCGCAGAATGGGCCGTTCACCTTCGCCTGAAAATACACGCTTCCTGCCGAGGCAATGGCCTTGAAGGTTGCGCGCCTCGCAGCACGATGCGGCCCGACTTCGCCAAGCTTAGATTCGTGAGCGAGACAACCTTAACACGCGTGCCAAGGGGAAGCAAGGGAAACGTATGACAAAAGTAATACACGTCTAAGTAATTGACTTTATGGGTGGCTATGGCCGATTTGACCCGGACTGTCCACCCCTTTTGAACATGCGAGCCTTATCGATAGCAATCATTGCAGCAGCCCAGGCCAGCGCCGTCGAATGACCATGAATGCGGCCCACTGCATGAACAATGCGCCGCAGCAATCGAGCAAAACATCCCACGGGCTTCCAGTTCGGTTGGGCAGGAAAGCCTGGTGCCACTCATCGGAGCTGGCGACTAGCGCGGTGCCCGCCAACCCGAGCGAAATGTCCACGAAAAAGCGGGATCGCGGCAGGCTCATCCACCACCCGCGCAGCCAGGCGAGCCCCAGCGCTCCGTACCCCAGAAAGTGGCCGCACTTGCGAATCGCGTGGTGAATGTCTCCCCAACTCACGTCGCTCACCGGTCCGAAGAGGTGCTCAAACAATACGCGCAAGGGATGCGACGTTTGATCGGAGCCAAGATACTTTGTGGATTCCACCGCGATCACGGCAATTCCCACCGCGACCGGCCACCATGCGCTCACCCAGAACCGGGGCCCCCGCGGACTGGTCTTCGTCCGTGGGGTGGAGAACCGGGGCCCCCGCGAACAGATCTCCGTCCGTGGGGCGGAGAACCGAAGGCCGCGCGGGCTATTCGACATGATAGTTGGGCGCTTCGCGCGTAATAATCACGTCGTGCACGTGACTCTCGCGCAGGCCCGCGCCGGAGATACGGACAAATTTCCCTTTCTCCTGCAACTCCGCGACCGTGCTGCACCCCACGTAGCCCATTCCGGAGCGCAAACCGCCCACAAGCTGAAAAACCATCGCTTCGAGCGGTCCCCGGTAGGGCACGCGCCCTTCAATGCCTTCCGGGACGTACTTAGCCAGCCGGTTTTCATTGGCGCGCTCGCGCTGCACCACGTCCGCAGGTCCACCTTCCGCGACAGCAAAGTCTACTGAGCCTTGGAAGTAGCGCTCGCCCGAGCCCTGGCTCATGGCTGTCAATGAACCCATGCCGCGGTAGCTTTTGAAGCTGCGTCCCTGATAAAGAATGGTTTCGCCGGGACTTTCGTCCACGCCGGCAAACAGCGATCCGATCATCACCGAGCTGGCGCCGGCCGCAATGGCCTTGGTGATCTCGCCGGAGTATTTAATGCCGCCGTCGGCAATCACCGGAATGCCGTGCTGGCGCGCCGCGCGGTAGGCCTCGGCGATGGCCGTGATTTGCGGCATCCCCGCGCCGGTCACCATGCGCGTGGTGCAGATGGATCCGGGGCCGATGCCCACTTTGATCGCGTCTGCGCCCGCGTCGATCAGCGCCATTGCGCCCTCATACGTCGCCACGTTCCCCGCCAGCACTGCAACGCCGGGAAAGCGCTTCTTCGTCTCGCGCACTGCCTCCAGTACGCGCGAAGAGTGCCCGTGCGCTGAGTCGATGGCCAGCGCGTCGGCGCGATTGCGCACCAACTCTGCCGCGCGCTCCAGAAAATCGCCCGTCGCCCCGATCGCTCCGCCCACGCGCAGCCGGCCTTGATCGTCCTTGCTGGCGTTGGGATACTTCAGTTTCTTTTGGATGTCCTTGACTGTAATCAGGCCCATCAGCTCGTACTTGTCGTTCACCACCAGCAGCTTTTCCACGCGATGCTTGTGCAGGATCAGTTCTGCCTCTTCGAGCGTGGTGCCCACAGGCACGGTGATGAGGTTTTCCTTGGTCATCACGTCGCCCACGGGAATATCGGTGCGCGTCTCAAATCTCAAGTCGCGGTTGGTCAGGATGCCCACGAGCCGCTTGCCCTGCGTCACAGGCACGCCGGAGATATGGTAGCGGCGCATCACGTCGAGCGCGTCGGCGATCAGCTTTTCGGGGCCGATCGTCACCGGGTCGACGATCATCCCGCTCTCCGACCGCTTTACCTTGTCGATCTCGCCGGCCTGGTCGGCAATAGAAAGATTGCGATGCACGATGCCGATGCCGCCCTGCTGCGCCATGGCGATGGCCATGCGCGACTCCGTCACCGTATCCATGGCCGAGGAGAGCAGCGGCGTGTTCAGCGTGATCGCCCGCGTCAGTTGCGTCTGCGTGCTCACCTGCACCGGCACAACCTCGCTGAATGCCGGTATCAGCAGGACATCGTCGAATGTGAGGGCTTCGGAAAGATTATTTGCCAGCATGATGGTGTGGGGCGCCCGGGGAGCTAGACTTCTCGACTGGCGGGCGGTTCCCACTATTGTAGCGGAGCCGGCAGCGAGAGCTTTCCCCCGTACGCCGGCACATCGTACAGAAGCCGATCCTGTTCGTGTGCGTCACTTTTGTGCTTGCGGTCAGTTTGCGCAATGGGAAAATATATGTTACCATTGTAAAGATGATCGACATCCGCGAGTACGTGCGGCCGGATGAACGCAGTCTTTTCGGCGATTGGTTCGATCGCCTCAACTCCGAAGCAGCTCGGCGCGTGACGACCGCGCTTTATAGGCTTGGGCTTGGTAACTTCTCCAATGTGAAGGGTATTGGAGGCGGCGTGTTCGAGCTTCGTATCGATTTTGGTCCCGGCTATCGCGTGTACTTCGGCAAAGAAGGCGATCAAATCGTGATTCTGCTCTGCGGTGGAACGAAGATGCGCCAGCAAAACGACATCGCATTAGCGAAAGAATACTGGCTGGACTACAAGAAGAAAAAGAGGAGCGAGCCATGGCGTTGACGCGCGATTTTCGAGAGACAGTGCAGGCGCGGGTGCGCAAAGACGAGAAGTTTCGCCGCGGTCTGCTCCGTGATGCCATTGAAGCGCTTCTGGCGGATGAGGGCGATCTTGGCCGCGAAATTCTGCGCGACTTCATCAATGCTACGGTAGGTTTTCCCGCGCTGGCGCACAAAACCGGAATCCACGTGAAGACTCTGCACCAGATGTTCGGTCCGAAGGGCAATCCGACCGCCGCGAATTTGTTCAATATCATCGCCTGCCTGCAGGAGCAGGAAGGAGTGAAGCTAAGGGTGGTGGCGTAGGGCTATCTTATCGACATATGTCTCGATACTGGCGCTTTGGGCATCGGGTGCATGATTCAGAGCCGATCAGAACTCCATATTCCTTAATTGACGTAAAGCCTCCACGGCCTCCGAGCGAGCCTCTGGCGGAAGCAAAGGGTTTCCGGCCAAATCTGTCAAACCCATCCGTCTTGTTTCTACCCAGACGAGATAGGCAGCGATCTCGTCATTCTCGGCGTTGCGGTCCAGCAATCCGCACACATCGCCAATATAGCTGTCGTACTCGTCTGCGGCCTCCGGAACGCCGCTCACACCGATCGGATCCCACTTTGACATGGGAATGTGGCGGATTGCCACTCGCCGTCCTCGCGACTTCGCTTTGTCATAAGACTCCAATTGGTTTCCTCACTTCTTCAGCGGCTTCCGCGCAAAGTAATACAGCGAGTACGCCAACGCCGCAAACGCCAGGACGCTCACATAGTTGTTATCCAGGAACGTATGCGGAAAGTTGAGAATGTCGCCTTTGCCCGCGGTTGCTTCGTAAGCTTTGAGCGCCACGCCGATCAGGCCCACAATGCCGCCGGCGGCGATCAAGCCTGAAGCGAAAAGAGAGCCGGACGAGATCTCACTCCCGGCGTCCGAGTCTTCGCCGCGCCGCTTCGCAGCCTGATCCACCATCCAGCGCACTACACCGCCCACAAAAATCGGCATCGTAGTTCCGATCGGCAAATACGCGCCCACGGCGAAAGGCAATGACCGAATGCCGAGCAGTTCAACGGCAATCACCAGCGAGACGCCGATCAGCACGAGGCCCCACGGAAGCTTGCGGCTGAGAATCCCGTTGATGACCGTTGCCATTAGACGGGCCTGCGGTGCAGGCGCGCTGGCGCTTCCGATTCCCTGAATCCAATGCACCTCAATCTGCCCCGTCGCGGGCGAATAGAGATACTTTCCGTCCTGCAGCTCAGTCGACCCGATCGCATTGAGAAGGATGTACTCGGATTTCTGATGCGTCGTAGTCGTTTTACCGTCGGACGCCACCACGCGAATCTCGTTAGGAAGATGCTGCGCGTCGCTTTGAATGGTGACTCCGGGGTGCGGCGCGCTCAAACTCCAGGGCTGAGATTCGGCGTGGAACTCCTGCAGGCCGGTGTTCATCAGATTGAGCGTCCACCCAATCACGACCGTCGATACGACGACGCCGATCATCAGCGCAATTTGCTGGAGGCGCGGCGTGGATCCCACGATGTAGCCGGTTTTAAGGTCCTGCGAGGTATCGCCGGCATTGGAAGCGGCGATGCACACCACCCCTCCGATGGTGATCGCGAGCGCTCCAAAGGCCGGCGTGGTCCATCCCTGCACCCAAAAAATGGCGGCCGTTGCCATGAGGGTGGCGATGGTCATTCCAGACACGGGGCTGGCCGACGAGCCGACCAAGCCTACGATGCGCGACGCCACGGTAACGAATAGAAATCCGAAAACGACCACCAGAAGCGAGGCCGAAAGATTGGCGGCCCAGCCCACAAAAGCTCCGGGCACAGGCTTGAACTCCAGAAAGAGAAACATGCAGACCAAAATGAGCAGCGAGCCGATAATCACCACGCGCATGGAAAGATCGTTCTCCGTGCGGATGGGCTTGGCCTGCGTCGCAGCGCCAGGACGCATGGTTTCGAATCCAGCGGATAGCGCGCTGAAGATTGTGGGCATCGTCTTGATGAGTGTGATCACGCCCGCTGCGGCCACCGCGCCGGCGCCCATCGGCTTGATATACGTGGCCCAAAGATCGCTGGGGCCCATCTGCGCAATGGGAACCAGGCCGGGGTAAATGGGATGGTTGAGGTCTTTGCCGAAAAAGTAGATGAGCGGCATGATGACCAGCCAGGATAGGACGCCGCCGGCGAAGATGACACCTGCAACGCGCGGACCGATGATGTAGCCAACGCCGAGGTACTCCGACGTAGCTTCTGCATTGATCGAAGCGCCCTTC
>DASXFF010000184.1:0-36503 GCA_036489735.1 Occallatibacter sp.
GTGCTGCCGGCTCTGAATTCGCCGACCATTTCGCAGTTGAGCGATTCGGAATGGGTTGCGGTGAATACCATTCTCGAAGAACGCGCGGCACGCGACGTGATTCCACGGTTGAAGGCGGCGCGTGCCACCGGAATCGTGGAGTATCCGCTGAACAAGGTCGTGCTGTAACTCTTTGTAGCGCTGGCCTCCGGCCGGCTGTCGTGCGGACCTCCAGGTCCGCACCGGGATGCATAGGGGTAGCAAGGACGAACGATGAAGCTAATACGCACAACCGGTCCGAACGCCAGAGCCGCCACATCTAAGTTGGCCGCCCTTGAAAGGCGCGGCGGCGCGGCGCTGGATGCAGTGCTGCCCGCGGTCACGCGAATCGTGGCCGACGTCCGCAAACACGGCGACCGCGCACTGCTCGTCTATGCGGCCAAATTCGATTCGCTCGCCGGGCCGAGATCGCTGCGCGTCACTCAAAAAGAAATGGCTGAGGCGTGGAAGGTCCTCGATCCAGCACTCCGCGATGCGCTCGCAACCGCCGCCAGGCAGATCCGCGATTTTGCCGTGCGCCAGATGCCGAAACCGTGGAAGGCTTCGACCGTGGAAGGCCTGATGACGGGCCAGCTTGTGCGCCCGATCAGCTCAGTCGGTTGCTACGTGCCAAGTGGCCGCCACCCGCTGCCTTCCACGCTGCTGATGACGGCGATTCCCGCACAAGTCGCAGGCGTCAAGCGCATCGTTGTGGTCTCACCAAGGCCGGCGCCCGAAACCCTCGCAGCCGCGCATCTACTTGGAATTACCGAATTCTATCGGCTCGGCGGAGCGCATGCCGTCGCTGCCCTCGCCTACGGCACTTCGAACGTGCCTCGCGTCGACAAAATCGTTGGTCCCGGAAATCTTTACGTCACCGGGGCCAAGAGACTCGTCGCATTCGATTGCGCCATCGATATGCTGGCCGGTCCAACGGAGATTGTTGTCACGAGCGAGCGCGGCAATGCGGCTGACATTGCCAGCGACCTGGTTGCGCAAGCAGAGCACGATCCTGAAGCCTTGGCGATCTTCGTCACCACAAACGAAAAGTTGGCAGGTACCGTAATCTCCGAAGCAAAATCGCGCAGTCGCGAGAATCCCATCGCGCATCAGGCGCTCCAGGATAACGGAGTAGTGATCATCGCTCGTTCCGCAGACGAAGCCCACGAAATCACCAATCGCATTGCGCCTGAACACCTCACCGTCGACTCTGCCAGCGATCTCAAATGGGTCCAGAATGCAGGCTCGGTCTTCATCGGCCGCTGGTCGGCACAGCCCATGGGCGATTACATCTCCGGTCCAAATCACACGCTGCCCACAGGAGGCATGGCTCGTGTGCGCGGCGGCTTGAGCGTCAACGATTTCGTGAAATTGATTACCGTGCAGCAGTACACCGCGCAGGCCCTCAACACATTAGGGCCAAAAGCCGCGCTGCTCGCTGAAGCGGAAGGACTGCACGGCCATGCAGAAGCCATCCGAACGCGGCTCTCGGCCGATGCGCAGCGTCCTGTCAGAGTAAAACGCAAATCAAGGAGGGCCCGTGGCTGAAAAGACCATTGCGAGCGCCGGCGCTTTGAAAGGGCACGACTTGAGTCGTGCCAAAGAACCGCTCAACAAAAACGGGGCTTTAGCCCCTGAGGGAACGCGCACTTCTCCCGCTCCGCGCGCTCGTGTCCAGCAGATGAAGGAGTACCACCCTCCGCTCGGCTGCCGCGATGCCATGCGCCTCGACTTCAATGAGAACACGCTCGAATGTTCCCCGCGCGTCAAAGAAGCGCTCGCCGCCATCTCGGCCGGCTCGCTCACTCGCTATCCCGAGCGCGAACCCGTCGAAGCCGTCGTCGCCGCGCATCTCGGCTTGCGCCCGGAACAGGTTGCACTCACCAACGGCGTGGACGAAGCCATTCACGTTCTCTTCGAAACATTTCTTGAGGCCGGCGACGAACTGTTGATGCCCGTGCCCACCTACACCATGTACGAGGTCTACGCCTCGGCAACCGATGCACGCATCGTCACCGTACAAGCCGCGGACGATTTGCAGTTCCCATTCGAGCGACTGAAAGCAGCGATCACTTCCAAGACGAAGGTCATTGCCATCGCCAATCCCAACAGCCCGTCAGGTTCGGTGGCCACCCGCGAGCAGCTTCTGTCGCTCGCCGCACGCGCACCACAAGCCGTGCTGCTTGTCGATGAGGCCTACTTTCACTTCTTTGGCGAAACGGTGATGGATGTGGTTGGAACAGTGCCCAATCTCATCGTCGCTCGCACGTTCTCCAAGGCCTACGGCCTCGCTGGCTTGCGTCTTGGCCTCCTCGCCGGTTCTGTCGAACTCATGCGCTGGATCCGCCGGGTGCTTTCCCCCTACAGCGTCAACTCGCTGGCTTTGGCTTGCCTGCCGCCGGCGCTTGAAGACACATCCTACCTCGATTGGTACGTGGGCGAGGTGATTGTGGCGCGCGCGGAATTTGAAGCCGCCCTCGATGCGGCTGGAGTCCGGCGCTGGCCCAGCCGCACGAATTTTGTTTTGGCTGAGATCGGCTCGCAGCACGCGGAGTTTGTGCGCCTCATGCGCGAAGCGGGCGTGCTGGTCCGTGATCGATCGAGCGATCCCGGATGCGATGGCCGCGTACGAATCACCATCGGGACCCGCGCACAGATGAGGCAGGCCGTTACCGCGCTCAATCAGGCGCTTGCGGCGCTGCGAACGGAGGACAGGAACCAATGACAACGAAGAAGACAAGGGTGGGTGCCCCCGGTCCGGGGTCCCCGCGGACAGGTCCACGTCTGCGGGGTGGAGATCCCTCGCATTTGGAGACCGGGGAACGCGCAAACGCTAAGAAGCGCACGGCAACCGTCGTGCGCAACACCAACGAAACGCGCATCGCCCTCGAGCTCACGATCGAGGGCCAGGGACGCTACGATGTATCCACCGGCATTCGCTTCTTCGATCACATGCTTGAGCTGTTCACGCGCCACGGAGCCTTCGATCTTGAGCTCACCTGCAAAGGCGATCTTGACGTCGACCAGCACCACACGGTTGAGGACGTGGGCATCGCGCTCGGCGAAGCATTTAATAAAGCGCTCGGTGACAAGCGCGGCATTTTGCGTGCGGGTTACTTTGTCATGCCGATGGACGAGACGCTGGCGATCGCTGCCGTCGACCTTAGTGGCCGCGCGGCCTTCGCCGTCGATACCAAGGTACGCACACGCATCGTCGGTGATCTCCAAACCGAGCTGGTGACCGACTTTTTCGAGGGCTTTGCGCGCGGCGCGCGGGCCAACGTTCACGTCAAGACCATGTATGGACGCTCGAACCACCACAAGATCGAGGCCATCTTCAAGGCTTTCGCTCGTGCGCTCCGCGTAGCCTGCTCGCGCGACAAGCAGCTGGGCAAGATGCTGCCCTCGACCAAGGGGCTCTTGTAGCCGATGCGGCAAAATGTGCCTTGTATCAGGGCACGACTTCACAGGCCGCGGAAAACTGCTTCGGGAAAGCACGAAGTGTCAGGGCACGACTTCAGTCGTGCCGAATGAAGACCAGAAAAGAGTTCGGGGCTTTAGCCCTGGAGACTGGAAGCATGCGCGTCACCGTCATCGACTACAAAGCCGGCAATCTGACCTCAGTGCTCAAAACACTGCGGCATCTCGGTGCGGAAGCCGTCGTCACCGACGGCGATCTGTCGCTCGTCGAGTCGGCTGAGCGCATCGTGCTGCCAGGTGTCGGCCACTTTGCGGCGACGGAACGGCTCGACTCGACCGGCCTCACCGGCGCCATTCGCGCCGCCATCGCGCGCGGCGTGCCGTTCCTCGGAATTTGCGTCGGCATGCAGTGGCTTTATTCGGGATCGACCGAGGCGCCCGATCAGCCGGGCCTCAGCGCATTCCCGGAATCCTGTTCGCGCTTCTCCGAAGGCTCAGAAAAAATTCCACACGTCGGCTGGAACTCGCTCGAAGTGCGCAGCAGCTCGCGTTTACTTGCGGGCGTCGGCCCCGGCGAGTTCGTCTACTTCACGCACTCCTACAAAGGGCCCGTCACGCCCGACACTGCGGCGGTCACTGAATACATTGAGCCCTTTGCCGCAGCCGTCGAGCGCGGCAACGTGATGGGCGTGCAATTCCATCCCGAAAAATCCGGCGAGACCGGCCTCAAAATCCTTCGGAATTTTCTGGAATGGAAATAATGAAGTTCGAATTCAAATTGTCGCTTTGGGATTACGAAGAGGCTGAGCGACTGCACCGCAGTCGGAATGCTGGGCGACAAGCGCGGTTCATATTGTTCTATCGAGTTGTTCCGGTTTTTTCTGCGGTTGGCCTGGTACTCCTTGGTGCCTATGGCCCAAAGGCTCAAACTTTGCCGGGTTGGCTCATGATCAGTTTCATAGCTACTTTGCTCTGGGTCGGGATCTCATTCGTGGCAGCACCTCGCACCCGAATCAGTCGACGCCTCAAGCAGGATGCAGCAGCGGCAGCGATATCTATCAGCGTTGACGACCAATGCGTTCTGATTGAGGTTCCCGGAGTCAGCGAGACAAAGAGGGTTTGGAAGAGCTTTGTCGATGTCGCACGCAACGACGAAGTCATCTTACTTTATACGAGTAAAGACTGCTTTCTGATCTTTTCTACCCGAGCGATGTCCGCGGAGCAACAGGCGGAGTTAATGGCAACCATTGAACGAAATCTAACGAGGAAATAGAGAATGCTGACTAAGCGCATCATTGCCTGCCTCGACGTGCATGCCGGCCGCGTAGTCAAAGGCGTGCAGTTTGTCGATCTCGTCGACGCAGGTGACCCAGCCACGCAGGCGGCGCGTCATGCGCGCGAAGGCGCGGACGAAATCGTGTTGCTCGACATCACCGCAACGCACGAAGGCCGCCAAACGCTGCTCGAGACGGTCCGCCGTACCGCGCGCGAATTGTTCGTTCCATTCTGCGTTGGCGGCGGCATCAAGTCGGCCCGTGACGCGGAACAGGTGTTTGAAGCGGGCGCGGACAAAGTCAGCATCAACTCCGCCGCTCTAGCCGACCCCGCGCTGATCACTGCCATCGGCGCAAGCTTCGGCGCGCAAGCGGTCGTCGTGGCCATCGACGCACGCCGCGATCTCAACGCCGCCGACCCTGTGCGCGACGCGCAGGTCTTCGTGCAAGGAGGCCGCCGCCCCATCGGCCGCACCGTCGTAGAGTGGGCGCGCGAAGCTGAGCAGCGCGGCGCCGGCGAGATTCTGCTGACATCGATGGACTCCGACGGCACGCGCGCTGGCTTCGACTGTGAGTTGACCGCAGCCGTCAGCGAAGCCGTAAGCATTCCCGTGATAGCCTCCGGCGGCGCCGGAACCGTGGCTCACTTTGCCGAGGTGTTTGGCCGCGGCAAGGCCGATGCGGCCCTCGCCGCCAGCATCTTCCACTTCGACATCTCCACTTCGCGTTCGCTCAAACAGGGACTGGCGCAAACCGGCGTTCCCATGAGGCTGCCATGCTGATTCCTTCAATCGATCTGATGGGCGGCCGCATCGTCCAGCTCGTTCAGGGCGAAAAGCTCCGCCTCGCGTTCGACGACTTTGAATATTGGATCCAAAAGTTTTCCAAATTTCCATTGGTCCAGCTCATCGACCTCGATGCCGCAATGCGCCAGGGCGACAACTCTGCGCTCGTCGCGCAGATTGCCAAGCAGCTTCCCGTTCAAGCCGGCGGCGGAATTCACTCCATCGAACGCGCTCAGAGCGTGCTAGCCTCCGGAGCGAAACGCGTGATCATCGGCTCGGCGCTTTTTTCAGCCGAAGGAACGGTCAACATCGACTTCGCGTCCAAGCTCGCCGCGGCCATCGGCGCCGAGCATATCGTCGCCGGAATCGACACCAAGAACGGCCACATCGCCGTGAAGGGATGGAAGGCACAGGTTGCGCTCACGCCGGACGAGGCAATTCCGCAACTCGAACCCTACGCCGCTGCGTTTCTTTACACCCACGTGGACACAGAAGGAACTCTGCAGGGCTTTCCCATTGAGACGGCGGCGCGGCTGCGCAAACTCACTCGGCGCCAACTCATTGTTGCCGGCGGCATTCGCAGCCAGCAGGAAGTGGACGCACTCGATGCGATTGGATCCGATGCAGTGGTGGGAATGGCTGTCTACACCGAGCTGCTCGCGGTTTGATTTCGAATTCCACCGCGCTTTCCGGCGATCACGCGCGAGCTGCCGCCGGCCCAACTCAAACGGGATCGGCGATCTTTTTTGAATCCCCGACGGCGTCGCTGGTTTCAGTACGCGTTGCGCGCAGCAAGCGGGCGATCTGTTTCAAATGGAGCTGGACCGCATAGGCACGCAGCACCTCGGCCTGCGAGAAGTCGATGCCGGTGTGGCGAACTTCGTCCATGCGCGCTTCAAGGTCGGCAATGTCCTGCTCCAGATTGATCCCCTCGGCCGGCACGCGAAAGCGCCATTTGTGAATGCAGCCCGCCATGTAATTGAACCCGGCGCGAATGTCGCCGGCTAAATGTGAAATCGTGGGCTCCAATTGCTGCGCGTACCGGTCTTCATGGCTGTCTTTTACGGCCAGTTCCAGTGCCACCAGCGAATCGTAAAGAGAACGCGCAAACTGCGAAAGCATGCTCAGGCCCTCGCGCCAGCCGGGACCGCTTGGCTCGTTGCGTGCGGCGGCAAGCAGCTGGCTGTTGCCGCGCAGCAAAGCCAGCGCATCCTCTCGCAGGGCAGCTAGATTCTTCGACGGCGCGCCGCGAAAGCCCTCGAGAATCGCCTCGAATAAGCTACCCAGCAAAAGAAATTCCTGCGCCAGCCCGTCGCGCAGCCACAGCCGTGCCCGATCCGGAAAAACAAGCGTGGTCACCGCAAGTGCGACCACGATTCCCAGCAGCACTTCGCCCACGCGATCGAGCGCCAGCTCCCATCGCGAGCCTGCTTTCGGCACCAGCATGATGATGGTGATGGTGACCGCGGCCAGGCGCGAGCTGTTGCGAAGACTCAGCAGACCGCACACCAGAATTGCCAAAACGACAGCCAGAATATAGTTCCATGGAGGCCCGCCGAATACGGAACACGCGAAGCCGAACGCCGCGCCCATGAATGTGCCCAGCAGGCGATCGCGCGAAGCGGTCACCGTTGCGCCCACATTCGATTGCAGAACGATAATTGCGCTGATCGATCCCCAATAGCCGTCGTGCAGCCCGAATCGCAATGCCAGCCACCAGCACAGAGCCGCAGCCAGCGCAGTCTTGGCGGCGTCGATTAAAAGCCTCCGCCGTTCGAAAGTCAGCAGCCCCTGCCCTCCGCCTTCAACACGAAGCTTCATCGAAAGCTGGTGCTGCGACCACGTCTTCTTTGTCTTCAGGCGCATCGTCAATTGAATGGTATCGCCCTCGTCAACCCCGCGTAATCTCTGAGATACGATGGAATCGAGGAGCGCACGCACGTCGAGCGCTTGAAACCGCATGCTGCGAGTCGGCTATCCAGCCACATTGCCTGCTGAGCTTTTCCGCAGTTTTCCCAGCGGAATCGACCTGATCCCGGTGTCGGACAAAATGGATCAAGACGTCGCCATCGATGTCTGGATCCCCGACCCCTATTCCACCAGGGCCATCCGCGCGTGGCCGCATTTGCACGGCGTCAAACTGGTGCTGGCCATGATGGCGGGAACGGAATGGATTCCCGGTACCGTTGGTCCTCACGTAACCATTTGCAATGCGCATGGCGCGCACAATATCTCCACCGCGGAATGGACTCTTACGTCCATTCTCGCCACGCTCAAATATTTTCCGCTTTATTTCGACATTCAGCAGTCGGGCATTTGGAAGCGGCGCTTCGAGGCGGCTACGCACTACGCCGAAATCACCGGCGACACGCACACCACCTATCCGCCGGTGCTGCAGGAAGAGCTGACCGGCAAGATTGTGCTATTGGTGGGCTACGGAGCCATCGGCAAAGAAATCGAACGCATGCTGCAACCATTTTCCGTTCAGATCATTCGCGTCGCGCGCACGGCCCGCTCCGAGCCTGAAGTGCACGCGGTCAGCGAGCTTGACGCCTTCCTTCCACGAGCCGACGTCGTGATACTCATTCTTCCTGCAACGGCAGAATCGCGCTGTCTCATCGGCGAACGACAGCTCAACTTGCTTCATCAGGGAGCGCTATTGGTGAACGCGGCTCGCGGGCCGATTGTGGACACCGATGCGCTGGTCAAGGCGCTCAACTTGGGCCGCATTCGCGCCGCGCTCGACGTCACCGAACCTGAACCGTTGCCTGAGGGCCACCCCCTGTGGAGCTGCCCTAACCTTCTGCTCACGCCGCATATCGGCGGATCGACGCCGCAGTTCGCGCCGCGCTCGCTGCGCGTTGCGGCGGATGAGTTGCGGCGGTACATGAACGGCGAACCGCTCAGGAACGTGGTGCAGGCGGCGATTTAACTCGGTCTGCTGCGCGACTCCAGTCGCGCAGGCCAAGCACCGCGAGCGGCACAAAAGCCGCGTAGAGCAGCGCCGTCGCCCACAGGTCTTTGTAAATATATTCGCCCACGTAGATTGCATCCACCAGAATCCAGAGCCACCAGTTGGCGATGTGCTTGCGCGCCTGCCACCATGTCGCCACAAGACTGTAACTCATCAGCGTTGCGTCCAGATATGGCAGTGCAGCGTGGAAACGCTTGGCCAGTACCCCCAGCGCAAGGCTCCCTGCAGCTCCCAGAACAATTGCATAGGCCAAACTCTGGACCGGCAAAGGAACCACTCGCACCTCGCCTTCATCGCGCACACCGCGCCACCAGTGCCACCAGCCATAGACTGTGAACACCACGAAAAACGCTTGCAGCAGCGCGTCCGAGTAAAGTCCCGCGCGAAAGAACACCACCATGTAAATAAAGATCGATACCAGTGTGATGGGCCAGCAAATGAGCATGCGCCGCGTGGTCAGCCAGATTCCGAGCGCGGCCGTCACAACGCCAACCAATTCCAGCCCGTGAGCGGCAAAGTAGGCGGTAACGGCGGTGGGGATCATCGCCGAGTCGCTCCGTTTTTCTCTCGCGCAGCGGCGCGGCAGCGTAGCGCGTCGAGCAACTCGCGGCCGGGCACGCTATGGAACCAACGGGCATGGCCCACGAGCCAGCCATCGTAAGCCATTTGCGCTTTCTCCTCCGAATGCAGAATACCCAGAAAATAATCCGCCTCGGAGAGCGCGAATTCAGCGTGGCAAAGCGCGGTCATTGGCGCTAGCGCCAAAGCCTCCTCCGTTGAGAGCGGCCGAACAGATTCATAGCCCTCAAGCAACGCCTCAAGATGATCGAGATGTACAGGTACCGCATCGGGGCGCTCGGGCTCGTTGACCAGCGCGAGCCATTCGATCATATTGCGTTCAATGGCATGGGCGATATCGTGGACAGCGTTCGTGCGGTCTGCCAGGCCAAAATCGATGATCGCCGTAGCGCGTGCATCGCGATCGGAATTCGGGCCTGCATCGCTCCAAAACAGATTCGACGCGTGCAAGTCGTTGTGCGTCCAGAGCGGCGGCAGCGAAGGCAGAACCGGCCCAAGCTCGGCGTGAGACGGCGCCAAGAGTTCGAGAGCCTTCTCCGCGCAGGCGTGGACGGATTTGTGGCCGGCGAGCGACGGCCGCGCGGCAAGATAGCGCGCCATCTCGGCCACCGGATCGGCGGCGGCGAAAATCGTAAAGCTCGCGACCAGCGGGCGTTGTTTGCGCGGCGACGCATCGAAATCTCTTGCGGCCACATGCATGCGCGCCAATGCCTC
Source organism: Occallatibacter sp. (assembly GCA_036489735.1). GTDB lineage: Bacteria > Acidobacteriota > Terriglobia > Terriglobales > Acidobacteriaceae > Telmatobacter. Next base: position 9,765 of record DASXFF010000184.1, read on the forward strand.
ACCTGCCGAATGTGCATGGGCCGCGCTGCGAAAGGGGGTCCAGGAGATCGCCTCCCCGTAGAGATCCGTTCCCGGCGGAATCTCGTGAACCTCGTAGACCCATTCGCCGGTTTCGATCGCCGTTTCACCGCCCTCCGTGGCGAACACACGCGGGACCGCCGCTCCCTGAGCAGCCAGATGTAAAAGAAATCGATGCTCTTCGAGCAGCCCTTCGCGATCGCGCACCGCGCGGTGATGGCGCTTGACGAACACACGCTGATCTTCTCCGCGATCCGTCCGCGCCGCCACTACCCCCGCCGCAGAAAACGGACGCGGGCTGGCGGAAAGAATCGCTCGCGGCACGCCGATCTCGGCGAACCGGCCAAAAAGTTCGCGAAGCTCATCGAGCGTGAGCACAGGCCAGTCCACCTCAACGAGCGACCCCTCCATCCCATGCGCTTTTGCATTTGCGTTCAAGGTGTCATTTCCCTTTTTCTCTTTCTCTTATCTCTTTTCTCGCTGGTTTTTCCTCCGACCCTGATCCCTTAAAACGTGTAATGCGCATCCAGCCGCACCGTTGGCGGCGCGCCGAGCCACACAAACGTGTCACCGAAGCTTGCACCGGCGTCGGACCAATAGCGTTTGTTGGTGATGTTGTCCGCATAAATGTGGAACGCGATATGTCCCTGTTCGCCGCCGGGCGTGTAGCGCGCGCCCAGATTGAAAAGGTTGTAGCTCGGCACGCTCACTGCGTCATCGCGCGTGGCTTCTTTGCGCGAGGTATAGCTCCAGCCAGGCATTAGGTGAAGGTTGCGCAGGTGCGGCACGGTTACATCGGCAAACAAACTGGCGTGCAGATGCGGCACGTTGATCACCTCCTTATTGTCGTAGGCCGGCGTGCCGGTAGCCGTCGAAACGGCATTCATGGCCGCGGCCGATCCGTTCAGGCGCAGCCAACTCGCGGCTTTTCCTTCCGCATTGAGCTCCACGCCGTTATGTGTTTCGCGGCCTTGCGACACAAAGTTGAGTCCGCCCATGCCATCGCTCTCGGGATAGAAAAACGGCGCGGCCATGTGAAACAGCGCAGCCGTCAACAGAATGCGCTGTCCCGGTTCGTATTTCGCGCCCACCTCGGCCTGACGCGTGAAGAACGGGGCTAGAAACTGGCTGCCGTTGTCGGTCCAGAAGGGCGCCTGTGGGCCCAGAGACAGCGTCACGCCATAGTTTGAATAGAGCGTAAGGTTCTCCACCGGATTGTAGGTCACAGCGAATTGCGGCAGCCACACGGCCTTGTCATGAGGCTCCGGCGCGCAGGGATTCTGATTCGGCGGCTGTGGCGCCGTAGCCGGATCGAGATCGGTCGGATCGGTGCAGCTTGCGTACGCGGAGTAGTTATGGTCGCGCAGCGAGTCGTAGCGCGCGCCGGCGATCAGCTGAATGCGCTTCGGAAGATGAACGCGATCCTGCACCACGCCGGACGATTGGCGGCTGTCCTCCCACAACCGGCGCGGGCCCGCCGATTCGGCCGGATACTCCAGAGAATTCGCATCGCCTGGCGCCGGCAGCGTCTCGATCGGCTGATAGATATTCTCCGAGCCCACGTATGTATAGACCGCGCCATCCTGCACGATACCGTCGGCTGAATAGGGCTCTGCCGCCGTGTAGAAGCCCGGCTCCTGCACGCTGCGGAGAAAAATCACGCCGCCAGCCGTCACATCCTGCGCGATCGCGCCTGTTTTGATGTGGCCCGTAACCATCGCTTCGGCCTCGGCGTCGTTGCGCAGCTCGCCGGGGTTTCGGTAGTCATAGATGCCGTAGTCGCCGCCATCGCTTACACCAGGAACTGCGGGGCAAAAGAAATAGGAGGGTGCATCGGGCGCGCCCGGACACGCCACATTTCCATTAGCGTCAAACGGTGTGCCATACGCGTAAATCACGTTGTCCTGGATCAGCGAATGGCTCAGGCTGGCTGCGGCGAACCCGAGCCACGTTGGCGAAATCGTCCGCTCAATGCGCGCATCCGTGTTGAAAGTGTCGTAGGTATCCGGCAAACTCCACGGCTGATCGCCAAGCAGTGTCGACCGGTAGATGCGGTTGATGTCGGGGAGCGTTGTTCCCCCGAGCAGTTGATACCCGCTCCCGTCGCGTTCGGTTTTGTGCTGGTACTCGAAATCGCCTTTGACGATGGTGACGGCGTTCAGCTTCCAATCAGCCGCTCCCGCGCCCATCGCGCGCCATCCGTTGGTGTCATTCATATAAGGAACAATCCGTTCGCCCGCCAGATTCACACGCGCGCCCACCTGCTTGCGACTGCCAAAAAGGTGCCCCATATCCACAGCGCCGTACGCCGTGCCACGATGATCGGTCGCCAGATCCACGGCCTGAATGTTCACCGGTCGCTTGGTCACGTAATCGATCAGTCCACCAGCCGAAGCCGCGCCGCTCTCCACGCCCGCAATCCCTTCCAGAAATTCGACCGCATCTTTGTTTTCGAGCGGCACGTCTTGTTCACCCGCAATGGTCATGCCGTTAATCTCAATCCCTGTGGCCAAATCGATAGGAAAACCGCGAATCTGATAGTCGCCGTAGTAGCCCACCGGCACGTAGTCGTCTTCCACCGAAGCCTCGTTCTGAATGACGTCGGAGAGTAAACGCGAAACCTGATCGTTCAGCAGGTCGCGCGTGACGACGGTTGCCGAAAGCGGAATGTTCCTTAGTTCGCCGCCGTCGAGCGTACCCACGGTGACAGACACCGGAAGGTACTGGTCTTCCAGTTCTCCATGAACGATCACGGTCGTGGTTACGGGAGCGGGCTTCGGCTGCGATGCACTCGAACTCGGCTCTGAAGAACCGCCGCTCTGCCCGGAAGCGCTGGACTGCTGCCCGGTCGCCTGCGTCGCTACCGCGGAACTGGCCAGTGGTTGCGGCGCAGCTTGCGTGGAAGCTTGTGCGGCGCCCAAAGCCGGCAAGGCGAATGCCAGGCAGACGGTAAACAAAAAGTCAGCGGCCAAGGCGCGATGTAAGAGGTTGGAAATTGACTGCGATCTGCCGGCGTTCGATGCGACTGTGTGCATGGGTCCCTTCGTTCCGGTGTTGCCTGAAACAAAGGAGCCCGCGCCGCAAAGTGAGGAAAACGCCGCTCGGTCGGAGAAAACTTCCCACGCCGGTATTATCCGGATCGGGTTCGAGGGTATTTCTCAGCCCCACAATTCGTGGAGCACCCCTGTTTCAATGTTTCGATTGAAACACCCGGCAGGCGGGCTTGGCAAATTGGGGAGCGGTTGGCAAATACAGCGCGCGGCCCAACGCGCGAATCTAAATCGAGAAAGATCACCGCGCAACAGAATTAACACGGTCAGCGCCAGAGGCCGAATGATCCATCGTTTGCCGGCTTGACTCCGGCTAGCGCCGCGATCGAAGAGCCCGAAAGAACCTGCAACATTGCCTGTTGCGCTTTTACCCACACGGGATGCGCCTCGCACCATGCTTTTCTCGGGCAGGTCCGCCCGTGCACCAGGCAGACATTCAGGCAAATCTCTCCATCGATCGCCTCGATTACTTCGCGCATCGAGGCTCGGCGCCCGCGCTGCGTGATGCGGAAGCCGCCTGATTGCCCGCGTCGCGAAGTAATGAGCGACGCACGCGTTAGACTCTGCAGCACCTTCGACAGAAAACTCTCTGGAGCTTCCGTAGCGCGAGCCAGCGCGGGAAGCGAGACGCGCTCACCGGACGGCACACCGGCCAACTGCGTCATAACGCGAACACCGTAATCGGCGCCGCGCGTCAGTTGCATCGATGAGTTGATTCGCTTCATTGCGGCCTCATGCCAAATGAGCGTTCCTTCGATCCGAGTTCCTGCCCAAGCGTGTCTTCGAAAGCGGGACGACCTGTGCCAAAAACCCGCTACCCAAGTTGTCCACCCGATATTGCCAGCCCAAACCCGCAATCTAGCGGAATCCGCCAGACGCCGATGTGCCTTCCATCACTGACCTGCGGCGCCCTCAACCTCACTGCATTTACATGAGCCCGTAACCCCAAAGAGTTAACGGTCTCGATGACGGGTTGTGTTACAAACCAGAGCAAGGCCCAAAGGAATCACAATCGAGCAAGGAGGCTTTATGGCAAACTTCCGGATTCTCGCCCTTGATGGAGGCGGCTCCTGGGCACTGATCCAGGTGATGGCGCTAATCGATCTGTACGGCGAGAGCGCAACTGGGCACGAGGTATTGAGCAGTTTTGATCTGGCGGCTGCGAACTCAGGCGGCAGCATCGTGCTTGGCGGCCTGGTTGAGAACATGACGCTGAGCGACCTGTTGGCTTTCTTTTTGAGCCTGGAGAAACGCAAAAGCGTGTTTGTCGAAAAATTCCACCTTCCCGATACGCCCAAGTACATCACCGAGAAAAAGCTCGATGGGTTGATGGCGGCGTTGCCCCAGCGCGGGGCGTGGCCAATGCCTCAGGCCGCAGCAGATATTCGAAGCGCCGCTACCGGCGCACCGCTGCATCTGCTCATGATCGGATTTGATTACGACCGCAACTGCTCGCGCTTCTTCCGCTCGATGCCGGCTACTGGGGCGTCATGGGGAAATGGTGACCCGGCTCAGGTGCGGCTCGCCGACGCGATTCATGCGTCCTCCACCGCCCCCGTTCTGTTCTTTGATAAGCCGGCCGAGCTGCCCAGCGAACCCGGTAAGCGCTATTGGGACGGCGCCATCAGTGGATGCAACAATCCTGTTCTCGCCGCTGCCGCGGAGGCGATTGTGCTCGGGCAATCACCGAACTCGATCAGGGCACTGTCTCTCGGCACCGGCACCGTGTGCCTTCCACCTGCGCCCGCAGGTGGATCCAGTGCGGTCTTCTACGCCTCAATGCCGAATCCAGGACTTCTGAGTGACTTCGAAAAGCTTGCGGGCGCCATTGTCGATGATCCGCCGGATGCATCCAGCTTTCTGGCCCACGTGTTGACCGGCGGCTCACCAGGATTAGCCGCTCCGGTCGACAGCCGCGTGGTGCGGATGAGCCCCATGATCTCCCCCGTCCGAGACGCGAGCGGTAACTGGAGCCTCCCGCAGGGGCTCGATGAAACTGCGTTCCACGCGCTCGCCAACTTGGCAATGGATGCTGTAGAACAGGACCAGGTGGATTCCATTCAGAATGTTGCCGGCCTTTGGTTGCAAGACCAGGTTCGTAATCAACCAATCCGCATGGGTGGAAACTTGAGTCGTGAACTCGGGCAGGACTGGCACTCCGAAGCCAAACAAGCATGGTTGAATCTCCGTAGCGAGTCAGTGTGAACTCGCTTTGAATAGGCACGACTTCACAGCTTGCTGAAAAACGCCCGCGGCGTGAAGTCTTGTAGCAGGGTACGAGCGGGGCCCCCGTGAGTGGTCGCGTGCCACAGACCCTGCGGAATGAATGTGGCCTTCACAGGCTGCGGAAAAACTGCTTCAGAGGAGCGGAAGTCGCCCGCCGAACTCCGCTCAATCCAGCTTCGGATGCAACTTTGTGAACCCGGCCACTTGCTCATAAGCGTGCGCAAACGCTGTCAGCTTCGCATCCTGGTAGAGTCCGCCCAGAAACGTAATCGACACCGGCGTTCCCGGCCCGCCAATGTTGTCGTGGTTGCCGTCGTCAATCGGCGGCGCAGGCGGCGCATCATCGCCCCGCAAGCCGTTGGGCATAATTACCGCAGGATTGCCTGTCAGATTTGTCGCAATCAATTGCTCGTCCGTCGATGGCGTCACGATCACGTCCACCTTTTCAAACAGCTTTGCAAACTGCCGCACGCCCAGTGTTCTTGCCCGGTTGGCCTGTATATATTCCACCGCCGGATAAAACCGCGCAATCCGGAAGTCGTTGGGCCAGTCCTCCGGCCCCTGCTCCGTCAGCAGCTTGTCGCGACCGCTCATCGTCAAATCGTCAAAGGCCGCAGCAGCTTCAGCCGTCAGCAGCGGAACCATCGCATCCCACGGCAGCTTTGGGAGCTCCACCGGAATCAAACTCACGCCCATCTTCGTCAGCGTGTTCAACGCCGCCTGTTCGTACTTCTTGTCGTAGGTCCGCCGCGCATACTCGTCCTGCTGTGCCGCGTTCGCGTCTTCCCGTTTCTTCGTCTCCTCCGCGGTCTCGTTGGGCGCAGCATCTTTTAGCTGCAACGGTGCCAGCGGATCGAATTCGCTCTTGAAGTAGCCCACGCGTAGTGCGCGCCAATCGAAATCCGAATCCCAATGGAAGTCGATGCTCGCTCCCGCCGACAAATCCTTTCCGTCGGGCCCGTGAATCACGTCCAGCACCAATGCACAATCTTCCACGGATCGGCAAATCGGCCCCAGTTTGTCCATGGTCCAGCTCAGCGCCATCGCGCCGGTTCGCGGCACCATGCCAAAGCTCGGTCTCAACCCTGTCACGCCGCAGCGCGTCGAGGGCGATGAAATCGAACCCAGCGTCTCCGAACCCAGAGCAAAGCCCACGCAACCCGCCGCCACTGCCGCCGCAGAACCCGCGGACGATCCACTCGATCCCTGTATGGGGTTCCACGGGTTCCGTGTGCGCCCGCCAAACCACTTGTCGCCCATGGCCAGCGCTCCCAGCGTGAACTTGGCCACCAGAACTGCCCCGGCCGCGTCCAGCCTCTGCACCACAGTCGCGTCTTCTTTAAAGTGCTGCTGCTCGAACCCTCCGGCACCCCACGTCGTCGGGTAGTCCTTCACCGCCAGCAAATCCTTAGCGCCCCAGGGAATCCCGTGCAGCGGCCCGCGATAAAGCCCATTCTCCAGATCTTCATCGGCCGCCTTCGCCTGAGCCATCGCCCGGTCCTCCAGCAGCGTAATCACAAAATGGAGTTCGGGGTCGTAGCGTTTTAGCCGATCAATGTACATTTGCGTCAATGCCACCGACGTGATCTTGCGATGCCACATCAAATTGGCCAACTGCATCACCGGGGCGAACGCAAGGTCTTCGATGTTCGTCGGAGTTCTGGGCTCGCCGCTCTCCGAGTCGTTAAAATTCAGCCGCGGAGTCGTACCCTCAAAAGCCACGCTGCTCTCCGCTGGCTTCGCCGCTGGCCCCGGATGAAATACAAACGCCGGAGGCACATTGTTGTCGATCTTCAACGCTCGAATCTGCGCATACGCATCGCGCTGATCGTTCAACCCGTCGAGCATCATCTTCTTCTGCGCGCCGGTGAATGGCCCCACCCCGGCCAGCTCTCCAGCCCGGTCGATCATCTCCTCCGTGACCCTGGGTGGTGCCGGAGCCTTTGCCGCGCCGCCGGCATTCTGTCCCGCCGGAGAACTCGATGCGCCACCCGGCTCCTGCGCCTGCACTGCCAGCGTGTACAGAATCCCAGGCAGCAGCGGCGACGCAATCCCCGCCCGCGTACATGCGTTTAAAAAAGATCGGCGATTGAAGGTCATGCGCAATTCATCCTTTCCATCAATAAAACTTCACGGCTAGCGCAATCAAGTCCTTGCGCTCTCCATTCGGCACAACCCTGGGTGCCCCGTCCAAGCTCCGCTTGGGCGGGAACCCGCAACCTCAACCTTCAAGTCTTTGGGCTCTCCATTTGGCACAACCCTGGGTGCCCCGTCCAAGCTCCGCTTGGGCGGGAACCCGCAACCTCAACCTTCAAGTCCTTGCGCTCTCCATTCACCTCGACGTGGCATGCCCCATCAAAGGTCTGTTTGGCTAGAACCGATTCCACAAGCCCGTCGTATGCGTCGGATAGTAAATTGCCCGGCCACCAACGGCCAACGCACCCCGGCCCACCCGCCGAACAAAAGTCACAAAATATTCACTTGACATATTCCCATATAAGTATGTATTGTCCCCTTCATGGCAAGGGCTGCAACCACCTCCGACGCCTTTAACGCGATTGCCGAACCACGTCGCAGGCAGATTCTCCTCTATCTGGCGCATGATGAGCGCCAGGTTGGCGAAATTGTGGCCGCCATCGGCCTTGATCAGCCGTCGGTCTCAAAGCACCTTGGCGTGCTGCGTCGCGTCAATCTGGTTGGCGTTCGCCGTAACGGCCGCCACCGGCTCTATCGCACCAACGCCGCGGCCATCCGTCCCCTGCATGAGTTTGCTGAAACATTCGAGCGCTATTGGCAACACCAGTTGAATCGCGTGAAAGAGCGCGCCGAAGCACAAATGAGTCCAATAAAGCCGAACCCTACGAATCCGATTTATCCCAAACCCCCATCGCGTTAGCTGGGCCGAAAAAAATTCCTCAAGGAGCATGTATGACTACCTCAACTCTTCCCGACATCGAATCCCTCTCCCTGAAAATCACCCAGGAGATTCGCGTCCGCGCCTCGCTTGAGGCCACGTTCGCGGCGCTTCTTGAAGAACTTGGACCGGAAGGCCAATTACCCGATGGAACGCCCATGCCCCGGAAGCTTGAGCCGTGGCCCGGCGGCCGCTGGTTCCGCGACTTGGGCAATGACAACGGCCACTGGTGGGGCACGGTGCAGTCCATCAAGCGCCCTGCCCTCATCGAGTTCAACGGCCCCCTTTTCATGTCCTATCCCGTTTCCAACAACGTCCAGTACCGCCTCAGCCACGACAACGGCGAAACGCTCATCAAGTTTTCTCATACGGCATTTGGTCTGATTCCCGACGATCACAAGAAGGGCGTGTCTACGGGCTGGAACTATCTTCACGACAAGGTGCGCCAGCGCGCCGAGAAATCGTGATCCAGCCCGCCTCGCCACTGTCCGACTCGAGAGTCCGCGCCAAAAGTACGGCGTCATCCTGAGCGAGCGCAGCGAGTCGAAGGGATCTGCGGTTGCTTTTGACCCCAACTCGCCGACACAAATATTTCCCCAAGGAGAAAACGTCCCATGCCCGTAGCAGAAGCAGTTGCCACTCACTCCATCGCCCAGTCGATACTCGACGAATTCGAGATGCAGGCGCCCGTCACCCGCAAATTCCTAGAGCGCCTGCCTGAAGATAAGCTCACATGGAAACCGCACGAAAAATCCATGACCGCCGGCCAGCTTGCCTATCACCTCGCCACAGTGCCCGTCGGCATCGCGCGTTTTGTCCAGAACAACCCTGTGCAGGCGAGTGGGAAGTTCGAGTTCCCTCAGCCGGCCAGTATCGCCGAAATCCTAAAGGCACACGACGACGGCGTGTCCGGAGTCCGCGAACTTCTTCTCAAATTCGACGACCGCGCCATGACGGAGACCTGGCGCATGATGGCAGGCGACAAGCAGCTCATGGCTGTGCCCCGTGTCGGTTTCGTGCGCAACATTATGCTCAACCACTGGTACCAGCATCGCGGCCAGTTCAGCGTTTATCTGCGCCTGCTCAACGTTCCTGTTCCCGCAAGCTGGGGACCCAGCGCCGACGAGCCGCCGCAGTTCATGTAACAGCCGATCGGTGAAGCGTTCAGCTTCTGACCATTGCAAGATACGGGCGACCCATCCTGATACTCGAAGCACAGCAAAGAGTTTTAGGGTGAGATCGCGTTGGGGCCATTTTCAGCACGAAAGAGCCAAGGGCTAGCCGCTAAGAGCTGTTGGCTCTTGCCGGCTACGGAGCTTCCTATGTGTCCTGTATGCGTAGCAACAACGGCGGCCATCGTCGCTGGCGGCACCGCCGGCACCGGCGGAATCGCGGCGCTTTTCGCGAAAGTTTTCAGGCAAGCCAAACGCGCGGCAAAGCCGCGCGACGGAAGGAGCAGTAGCCTTTAGGCCACTGAGTTGCGACGCGGAAAGCCTGCAGGGCCTTCAGGCATTTTTTTCGTAAGCTCTTTTCCCCAACACATCACACCCAGGGAGGCCGCATGGACACCGCAATATCTTTCCAGGACCAGAAAAAAGTTTCGCACGACGAGTGGATCGCCGCGCGCAAGGAATTTCTCAAGAAAGAAAAGGAATTCACACGACAGCGCGATGAAATTAGCCGCCTGCGCCGCGCCCTGCCCTGGGAAAGAGTCGAAAAGAATTACATATTCGACGGTCCCGCCGGCAAAGTCCCTCTTTCCGATCTGTTCGACGGGCGTAGGCAGCTCGTGATCTATCACTTCATGCTCGGCCCCGGCTGGAAAGAAGGTTGCCCTAGCTGTTCCTACCTGGCCGATCATTTTGACAGCATGACCATTCATCTAGCGAACCGCGACGTCACCCTCGCCGTGGTTTCCCGCGCGCCCATCGCTGAAATCGAGACCTTCAAGCGCCGCATGGGCTGGAAGTTTCGCTGGGCCTCTTCCAACTCCAGCGACTTCAACTTCGACTATCTGGTCTCGCTCACGCCCGACGAGATCGGCAAGCCCGAGGTCTATTACAACTACGAGATGATGAAGTTTCCCGCCGAGGAGAGGCCCGGCCTGAGCGTCTTCGCCAAGGACGCAAGCTCAACCGTCTTCCACACCTACTCCACCTACGCCCGCGGCCTCGATATTCTTGTCGGAACCTACAACTTTCTCGATCTGGTTCCCAAGGGACGCGACGAAGCCGGGCTCAAGCACACCATGGCCTGGGTTCGCCATCACGACAAATACGACGAAAACTATTTCGTCGACCCCAACCAGCCTTATGTCCAACCGGAGGTCGTCAAGCCGACGTCAGGCGGCGGCTCGTGCTGCCACGATTGAGGAGACTGATTCTGATAGCCTACTTCCCCACGTCTCCCAGCAGCGCCTCTGCCTTGTGCAGCGCGTCGCGCCTTTTTTGTTTCTCGCTCTCGATGTCCGCCGGAGCCCACGTCGACCCGCCGATGCGCCGCGATGTGTCGCTAAGTCGCTGCTCGAATTCTTTGTCAAGTTGCGCCACATCGGCGTTCGCCTTCGCTACCTGCTCGTGGAAATGCTTCAGCGCGCCATCGATCCGCTCGGGGTAGTAGCTGATTAGATCGCCGGTCTGCATCGCATCCCTCAAAGCAATCGACGGCCCCGCAACCGGCCCAGTCTGATTCAGCGCGTCGTCCACTCCGCGCAGCCGCGTCATCGCGCCCGCAAATTCGTCCAGCTCCCCGCGCTCCGCACCGCGGCCACTTGCGCGCCTGACCTCCACAACCATCTTCGTACTCACGCTGCCGCTCGGCACCGGAATGATTGTCGTCAGCGTGTTTCCCTCAAACGTCCACCCACCCGCCTCACGCGGCTTCGCAAATGCAACGGCTTTTCCATTCACCGTCACGCTCTCCGGCGGCCAGTCGTTTGGCAGCCGCACTTCGTAGCTGCGCGTCTTCAGCATGCCCGGAAAAGAACCCTCCACCGGCCCAATCTCCACGCGCAGCGTGTCGCCGTCCTCGCTCGCCTTAATCGGTGTCCTCGCAAATGCGCCTTTCTGGTACTCCACTGACACGCCCGAATCCTCGTAGACCGAGTAGCTCGAGCTCGTGCCCGCCGCCAGCGGCCACACGTTCACAATCAGCGGATCAACCGGCTTCTCTCCCGTGTGCAGCATCGCCGGCTGCATCGGCACAATCGCGCCCGCCCGCACATACACCGGAATCTGATCGATCGTAAAGCCCCGCTCCACTGTCGTCGGCCCACTAAAATGTTTTCCCGTCGGCCGCTCGATCCAGTCGCCTTTCGGCAGCCACACCTGCTCGGTCGCGAGGCCCGTAATCTTGTCCGCCGGCGCAGTCACGGGGCTCACAATCATCTGGTCGCCAAACATGTACTCGTTCTTGCTCGTGTACGCGGCATCCTCTTCCGGCCAGTCGTAATAGAGCGGCCTGAAGAATGCCACGCCGGTGTCGTAGGTGCGCCGCGCCTCCGTATAAAGGTAGGGCTGCATCGCCTCGCGCATCTGATAGGCATTGCGCATCACCTCCGAATACGGCTCGGGATACGCCCAGATGCGCCGCTCCGAATCGGGATTCTTCGTCGTATGTGTCCGCAGTATCGGGCTGAACGCACCAAACTGAATCCAGCGCGTGTAGAGCTCCGGATCCACTGCGCCCGGCATATGCCCGCCGATGTCGTGGCTCCAGTATGCATACCCCACGTTGGCCGCCGTCGCCGTGAACCACGGCTGGAACGCGAGCGAATCCCACACCGAAATCGTGTCGCCCGAAAATCCAATCTCATAGCGATGATTTCCCAGCCCGCCCCAGCGATGAAACAACAGCGGCCGCTTGCCCTCGCGCTGCTGGTCGGTGAAGTGTACGTAGTTCAGCCACCATGTCGGATTCACGCCCGGCAAATCTGTTGTCGACTGCTGCTGCCAGTCGAGCCACCAGAAATCCACGCCTTGCTTTTCGAGCGGATGCAGCACCAGGTTCAGGTAATTCGTCGCCCACTTCTTGTCTGTCGGAGTGAACGGGATGTACTTTTTCGTCGCGGGGTCGATCCCCATCGCGCGCGCCATCGCCGGATAGGCCTGCTCCCACGGCTGAATCCCCGATGCCGGATGCAGATTCATCGTCGTCTTCAGCCCATCCTCGTGCAGTTTTTTCAAAAACGCATCGGGATCGGGAAACAGCACCTTATTCCACGAGTATCCGGTCCATCCCAGCTTCTGTCCCGATTGATCGGTCAGCCCCAACGCCTGCAATTGTTCATCGCTGGTGTGCCAGTCCATGTCGATCACCATCACATCCAGCGGCGTCTCGTTTTGCCTGAAGTCCTTCACCAACTCATCGAATTGCTGGTCCGTATACGCCCAATAGCGTGACCACCACACGCCGAACGCGAATCGCGGCGGCAGCGGAATCCTTCCCGCCACGCGCACAAAGTCGCCCAGCGCCTGTTTGTAATCGTGTCCGTATCCGAAGAAATACCAGTCCGAATACGCGCCCGGCTTTTCGTTCGCGGGCCGCTCCATCACCCAAGGCCACGGGCTCTTTTCACCCTCGGGAAAGCTAAAGTCGGCTGAATCGAACAACGGCCTCGTCGAATCGTCGACCAGCGCCCACCCCGATCGCGAAACCAGCCCTTGCCCAATCGGCTCTTCGGTCTTCGATCCCCGCGCCGTATCCAATGTGCGCGTCGTCCCTTGCAGATTTTCGGGATCCGTGTCGCCGGGGTGCCAGACCACCTGCTTGCCGTCGACGGTCAGCGCGATCGACAGATTGTTCGCGTTGAACCGGCCATCGCCTGTCGGCGAATAAGTCAGCGTCAAAGCATCGGTCCTGAGGATGGTGCCACTCGTCGCCCCAGCACACGTTGGAACGGGAGCGCCCGGCTCTCGCGGACCGCAGTCAGAATCCGAGACTGAAAATGTCTGTTCGTACTTCGGCACCGGCAGCTTTCGATTGATGAACACGAACGACGCGTGATCCTCAAACTTCCCATCCGCCGACCACTCCATGCGGATCAGCTGCGGCGTCAGCACCGTGAATCGCGCGTTCCCAACCGTCACCACCGCCTTGTGGTCCGCAACCGGCTGATCTACGGTCGCGTTGTCAGTCTCCGGAACCGCTCGCGCACTCGCTGATTTGGTCCCCGCCGCGCCCGTCGGCTGGTGCGCCGTCTGCGCCCGCAACATTCTTGCGCCGGACAATCCCGCACCACCCAATCCCATCACCACAACCGCAAACAATCCCAATGTCACCCGCCCGCGAAACTCCTTTGGCCGCAAAAAACGTCCCGAAGACACACGCACACCAGCCCCCAATCTTTCTTCATCGGGAAGAGTACCACCGTCCGCACCCGCTGGGCGCGGTCTTCCGTGCGAGTCAATTGGGGAGCGATTTCGGGCGTCGATCTGATCGCACTGGATTTTGTATTTCTCTGACCTGACCCATGAGATGCGATTCTGTTTACCGCGCAGTAATTCGCGGGCCGGCGGCAATTCGGCCCCTGCGCCGCACCGCTTAAGATGTCTAGGCAATGTAAATAGGAGGCTCTACGTGTCTTTCCCTACTCGTTCGGTAAGCCTCTGTCGACGGCTTGCTTTGGCGGCGTTCATTTCGATTGGGCTCTCGGCCTTCGGTCATGCGCAAACGGCCGGTCCAGCTGCGGCCACAGCGCGGCCCGAGTTTGACGTCGCGTCAATTCGGCTCAACACCCGCGGCGGCGCCAGCACCATGATGACGCCGGGCGACCGGATGACGGTGATAAATATGTCGCTCGAACAGCTCATCCGGATTGCGTACGGAGTTCGGGACGACCAAATCACAGGTGGCGCAGCGTGGATCCGCAGGGATCGCTATGACATTGAGGCAACGGGGAACGGCCTGCATGCGCCGGCAGCGTCGGGACCGCGCAACAAGCCGGCCCACCTGATGCTGCAGACACTGCTTGAGGACCGGTTCCAATTGAAGGTGCATCGCGAAGTGAAGGAAGGTGCGGTGTATGAGCTTTGGGTGGCAAAGGGAGGCGTGAAAATGCCGCTGCAGCCCGCGGGAAGCTGTGTCGACATGTGGAAGCCGGGGGCAATGGTGCCGGGTGGACCCCCGCAGGTGTATTGCGATGACTGGCAGGAAGCCGGAATGGGCCGCATGGTTGGAGCGGGAATCACGATGGCGACGAAGGGTGATCCGAATGCGGGGCTTATTGCCGCGCTAACGCAGATTCTCAGTCAAACAGTCATCGACAAAACAGGGTTAATTGGAGCATACGAAGTGCATCTGGATTGGACGCCGGACATGGCGGCTGTTCCCGACGCGGTGCCGAACACCGTGCCAACCGCCGACACCGGACCATCGATCTTTACGGCGGTGCGAGAGCAACTGGGGTTGGAATTGAAGGCCACCAAAGGGCCGGTGCAAATGCTGGTCGTGGATTCCGCGCAGCAACCTTCCGCGAATTGAACTGCCGCCGTTTCTACTTCAAATACTGCTTCCGGCGTATGATTGCCCGCCAGAATCGCACAGAACCATGAACAAAAAGAGGGGTACATCCGTCTTTCCGGTGTATTCTTCTCGAATTCGGGCAAAAGGCTGCTCGCGTCGTTTGTGTTCATCGAGCCGGTGCGGTGAGAGGTCTTGGAAATACGAACGCGAGAGGCGAGGTGCCAAATGCAGATTAAGCGGAATACGTTCCATGGGTGGCCTGCCGTAGTCGCCGGAGCGCTGATGGTCGCATGCGCAATCGCCGGCGGATTTAAAGCGGGTGGGCAATCGACAGCACCCGCAACAACACCGTCCGCCGCTCCTCAACCGGCGCCGGCGCAGAGCACACCGCCTGCCGTGTCGCCATCTGCGCCCAATGCGGCCGCCGCTCCGGCGGCATCGCCACAAGACATTGTGGGAATTTGGCAGGGGACGCTGCACATTCCCAACGGGCCCGACCTGCGCATCCTGAACAAGGTCAGCAAGACCGACAAAGGCGAATTGAATGTGCTCGATTACAGCATCGATCAAGGCGGCCAGGCCATGGCGGCTACCAGCGCCAGCTTTGCAGACGGCGAGTTCAAGTTCGCAATCGAGAGAATCGGCGGCAAATACGAAGGCAAAATGTCGGCGGACGGGAAGACGATTACGGGAACCTGGACACAAGGGCCGGGCTCATTGGCCTTGAATCTCGCGCGCACTGCACCCGATGCTGCGTGGCCAATCCCGGAGCCTCCCAAGCCGATGGCCGCCGACGCCAATCCCAAGTTTGATGTGTTGACGATCAAGCCGAGCGATCCAAATCGGCCGGGCAAGCTGTTTACCATTCGCGGTCGTCACGTGATGACCATCAACACCACCGTCAATGACCTGATTACGTTCGGCTACTCGATCCAGACCAAACAGATGGAGAATGTTCCGGCTTGGTTTGATGAAAAGTACGACATCGACGGCGTGCCGGATGTCGAGGGCCAGCCCAATATCCAGCAGATGCGGATCTTGATTCGGGACGCGCTGGTGGAGCGTTTTGGCCTCAAGTTTCATAACGAGCAGCGCGAACTTTCGGTCTACGCGTTGAGCCTTGCTCCGGGCGGTCCGAAGTTGACCGTCACCACGGACAAGCCAAGCACGCCGGGGAACTTTATCTTCCGCGGCCTGGGCAAGTTGACGGTGACCAACTCGACGATGAAGGACTTCTGCCACGGCATGAGGAGGCGGTGATGGACAAGCCGGTGGTCGACCAAACCGGGCTGACCGACCGCTATGATTTCAACTTGAACTGGACGCCAGACCAGTCTCAATTCGCCGCCATGGGCGGAAATGTTCCGCCGCCGAACCCAGACGATCCGAATGCGCCGCCGAGTTTGTTCACGGCGCTACAGGAGCAATTAGGCCTGAAAATGGCGAGCACCAAAGCGGATGCGGACGTCATGGTGATCGACCACGTCGAGAAGCCCTCGCCAAATTAACGGCGAGAACAATCTTGAACCCAGCTCCGAGCGAATTTGTGGCTTTACAAGCTGCGGAAAAACTGCCTCGAAGGAGCACGAAGTAACATGGTGCGACTTTACAGGCTGCGGAAAAACTCCGAGGAATCGCTTTTTTGAAGGGGCACGACTTCAGTCGTGCCGATAAAGCCATTCAAATTGATTGGGCTTTACGGGCTGCGGCGTGGTGATTCGACGAGAAAAGATCGTCCCTGTGCGGCTGAAGCCGCGTTGATAGCGTGGCTTTATTGGCACGGATAAATCCGTGCCCCTTCAAAACAGCGGTCCCACGAAGTTTTTCCGCAGCCTGTGCAACCTATTCCAGGACTATGTCACATCCACCGACCGCACCACCCCATCATTCGTTGGGGGAGAAAACTACATTGATCGTTGTCTGGACTTCTGCCGGCTCGTTGTTCATCACGAATGGTCTGTAGCGCCAGGTGCGCACAGATTGTATGGCCGCCTGCCGCAACTGCTCCGGTCCGCTCACAGCGCGCAAATCCTTGACGGTTCCGTCTTTGGAAATGGTGGCTTCCAACTCCACAGTGCCTGAGACGCCCGCTTCCTTCGCGCCCGGCGGATAGATCGGCATCCTTGACTCCATCAGCCGCCCAGCCGCAGCCTCTGCAGAAACAGTGGCGAGACCTGGCGCTCCTTCTCGATCTGTAGGTTGCGTGCCTGCACGGGTGGCGCCGGCATTGGCGCCCGGTCCGCCTGCATCGCCCCTACCGGAGCCCGCAGTGGAAGGCACGTTCTCCGCGGCTTGCTTCTTGCTCTCCGACGGACCCTCCGCTGGCCCAGCGGGCTGATCGTATGTTGTTTCCGTCTGCACCTGAGCCGGCTTGTCTGCCTGTCCGTTGTTGCCTGGTTGACCGTTCGAAGCCGGTTGCCCTGCGACTCCTGCCGAAGGTTGATCGACCGTGATCTTCACCCGATGCGACGGGTCCTGCGTGTCCGGCTGCCCCGGCGTATCGCCTGCGGTCGGGGCCGGGTGGTTTACAAGCTTCGCAATGAACGGAGCTCCCGAATGGGCCTTGTCGACCAGGAAGATCAGCACACACAGCATCGGAATGGCGATCACCACTGATGCGATCGTCAACCACCTGCTCGCACTCTTCTGCCCTCCCTCAGCTTCGCTATACGATTGGAACCCCCGGAAGAGAGGTATCTCCGCCTGTGCTTCCTCTGCGGTCTCGGGCTCCGATCGAGACTCCTCAGCGTCGTCCTTTAATCGCATTTTTGTGGAAACTTCATTCGCCGCATCGTCAGCCTCTGGCGTGTTCGCGAAAGAACCGGACAACTCATCTGATTCTTTGATCCTCTCCGCGACAGGCTCAGCACCGGCGCCAGAATCGAGCGGCGTTGGCTCTTTCGTGGACACCGGAGCAACCATCGGCACTTCGTCGACGATGAGCGTTACGGTGGCCCGCGCCTCGGTGTACTCCACCCGGTCCTCTGGAGTGAAGATGACACTCAGTTCATGCTTTCCCGGCGGCAACACGTTCCCGCGTGCCGGCACGTAGAGAAACGATCCAGGCACTGAGGCCCTGGCGTTTAGCTGCTCATCGCCGAGAACCGTTCCATAAGCAATCGCGGCAGGGCTCGGCCAGGTGATCGTTGCTTCCATCGGCTCGATCACCGTCAGCGGCACGCTCGCCTGCACCGGCTCGTAGTTCACGCCATCGGCAGGCGTGAAGGTCACCGAAAGTGTATGCCTTCCAGTCCCCGGCATTTCTCCCGCCGCAGGACTGTAGACAAAACTTCCTGGAACCGAAGCACGCGCATTGAGCTGTGCCGGCCCCAGCGGTGTCGCGTTATTGATCGCGTCAGGCGCAGCCCAAACGATAGATGGAGTTGCCTTGGCGACGCTAAGCGGAACGGAGGCTTGTGCCGGCCTGCAACCAGACTCACTCGACGGCATGAAGACAACAGAGAGCGTGTGTTCCCCCGTCGAGAGCATCGCTCCCTGACCAGGGTTGTATAGGAAAGTTCCAGGCGCCGAGGCGATTGCGTTCAGTTGGGTATCGTTCAATGCGGTGCCATAAGTGAACCCTTCCGGCGCCCGCCATTCAATCACCGGCGCTCCATCGGTCATGACCATCTGCGGAAGCCCCACGGCTACCTCCGGAACCTCTGCAGATTGATTCCGAACTGTCTGCGCCGCTAGCGTCGGCGAAGCGCCGTTTTCATTCACGCGCGCGATCTCCATCGCGATATTGTCGGGGCCGCCCGCATCGAGCGCGAGATCCAACAGTGCGCGGCAAGCCTCTTCCACATTGTGCGTACGATCGGCCAATACCCGCTCCATCTCCTGTTCCGGCACGGATCTCCAAAGACCGTCGGAGCAAAGCAGCAGGGTATCGCCGGCTTCGAGCTGAATTTCACAGGTTGCCACCTTGATGTTCAGCCCCTGCCCCAGGTACGGCGTCAACGTCGCTTGATCGCGAAGCGGATCGCGTTCGGGATGTTCCTCGCCATCATGGGCCGCCTTCCCTTTGCCGTCGAACAGTTCGGACGCTCCGGTAGATTCGCTGCTGAGCAGCGCGAGCTTCCGTTTATGGAGCAGGTACGCGCGACTGTCGCCGACGTGGCCGATGGTCACATGCGCCCCATCGGGGCGCCTCCGCAGCAGCGCCAAAATCACTGCGACACCCGTGCAGCTGTAAGGGCACTCAGGCACTGCTGACGCTGCGGTAAGCTCGGTGTTCGCCTGTCGTACAGCTTCCTCCAACGCGATCTCCAGAGGGAAAAACGCCAGCATGCCCTCGAGCCTTGACGAGATGGTATCCACGGCCATGCGCGCGGCTTGGCTGCCTCCGCCGGCATCGCCGATTCCATTTGCAACAACCAGCAGATCGCCAAACTTCGTGCCGGCATGATGCACCACCGCCTGATTTTCTTCGCGGACCTTCCCGCGATCCGACCGGCCGGCAATGCTGACCCTGGCTAATTCTGGAATTGTTGCAACACTCATATCAAAAACCTGCGATCTCCTTCGTCAGCTCAGTCGCTGCGCACCCACTTTTGGGGCTGCGCCGCTCTTGTTTCAACGACGATCTGGAAAGGTTATCGTGCAGCTGCCATTTTCGGGAAGAGGCACGAAAAATGAACAGCTTTTGGTTCCCCGGCCATGGCGCTGGGAAACCACGAAACTTGTTAGGCTTTCTGGGCTTTCTGGGGCTCTGCCTACTCTGCGAAAACACAGCGAGATACGAGAGGCTTCGCCATGTCAAATCATTCTATCTATTTTCTTTTCTATCGATTCCGCTTTTTCGAAAACCGAATAGCCGATCCGTTCGATGCTCCACAGCTCTCGACAGGTTGTTCCCGACATGGCGCGCCAGCCCTGCGCCCGCGTGCACGTCCCCGCTTTGAAAGGCCCCAGGAATGAACCAAGCCCGCGGCAAAAGAAACTCCCCCTTCACAATCTCTCGCGAAGGGGGAACACCGTCTCAAAGCAGAATCAAAGCCAGCGCGCCGAAAGCATCTTAGTAATCACCAGCGATTGTTCGGGCCGTGGCAGCTGCCAACGCCTTTGTCGCTGAAAGTCGCCGGTCCCGTCGTCTGCGCCGGATCTTTCAATGCCGATTCGAAATCCCACGAGTAGCCGTTCTCATGCAGCGTCAGTCCCATCACGCCCCAGAACTCCCCGCTTCCCGCCTCAAGATTCTCGGCGTTGAAGTTCGGATTGCCGGTGGGATCGGCGGCCGTGGTGTCGGTTGTCACGATTGGGTCGAGAGTCTCGCCACCTGTGCCCACAATGAATTCGCGGATGCCGTGCCTTGGATCGGAATTTCCGTTGGGGTCAAGGGGGCGATAGCGCGCATAGAGGTGGTCGTGCCCGTTTAGCACCAGGTCAGCGCCGTGATCGTAAAGCAGTTGCCAAAAGGCCACAGCGGTCGGACCCTCGGGTACGGCGATGCTGTCGGTAGCGCTAAACACGGGCTGGTGCCAGTAGGCGAGTGTACAAGCGGAACGATTCGCCTCGAGATCCTTTTTCAGCCATTCGAGTTCAGCGGCAAACCACGTGCCCGTGTCTGAGCACCCACCCGGCTGAGTCTCGCACTCAATATTGAGCGAGATAATGTGCCACGAACCCAGATTGTACGAATACCAACCATTCCCGACGCCGACCGAGCCGCCCGATGCGTTGGTTCCGAGACCGCCTGTTTGCGCAAAGTGCCCCGCCTGTCCATCGGAAAACGGCACGGGTTGGGTGAAGGTACCGCCAGTGTCAGGATTGCCCGAGATCGTCGCCATCATCGCTGATCCATCGGTATTGTGCTGCACGCCGTTGAAATACGAAAAGTATCCATACCCGGCCACGCCGATCGCGCCGTGTTCCACATAAAACTCGTGATTGCCGGGCGCCGGGCGCGTGATGGATTTAAATGCGCCATACGTCGTTTCGTACGAATTCTCAAAGTCAGAATACTGACCTACCTGATATTGCTCATCTCCGAGCAGCGCCACCAGGTCAGGTTTCATATTCTCAATTTGTTGCGCGGTGGCCGCTTGAGACGCCAGCAGATTCTGCGCGGTGTCTCCGCTGCAGTTTTCACCGGCCTTCTCGCCGCTCTCTTCTTCCCCTGGCTGGCAGGCAACGTCGCCGACAACCGCGAGCACCGGCGAACCTTGCACCGTGCTGTATGGCCAGGGATTGTCGTTCGGCACCCAATTGCCGATTGACCAGCCCCTGAGATTCGACCACGGAGCGTTATTGAAGCTGTGATTCTGCGATTCTTGACCCTGCGCCGTTGCCGCACCTGCAAATAACAGCGCTGACGCGGCTGCTCCCATGAGCACCGCTGCTTGGAACCTTCCTCTGATCGCCTTCACCCCGACCTCCCTTTTGTACGTATGAATAGTTGCCACGTGCTGGGTTTATTCCTTTGAGATTTCGGGTATGTGTCGAATGTGTGAATAAACGGTGACACGGACCGCTGGGGATTCACAGGCTGCGGAAAACCGCTCCGGAGGGCACGAAGTGTCATCGCACGACTTGTCGGGGTCGCACAGAGCGAGGATGCTACACGTACCGAAACAACGCCATGAACCCAAAGTCCATGTGCTGCTGAATATGGCAGTGGAACAGCGTCAGGCCCGGCTGGTCGGCCACAAGGTCTACCGAGGCGCGTCCAAAGGCGGGCACGATCACCGTATCCTTCTTTATGCCCGCCGTCGGCTCGCCATTCAGCTCCACAAGCTCAAACATATGCCGGTGCATGTGCAGCGGATGGGAATCGTCGCTGCGATTGTGAAACACCAGACGGTACCGTCGTCCCTCCCGCAACACGAATTCCCTTTCGTGCGGATATTCCTTGCCGTTGACCAGCCAGTGATTGATCCCATTGGGCCCGCCCGGCACTTTTTCGAAAATCATGTCGATAGTTTCGTCCGGCGCCGCATGCGCCGCGGCCGTGCCAAAAGGCGCCGCACTCGTCCCGAATATCGTGTAGTCCCAGCGCGCCTTCGCGGGCCGAACCCATTGCGCGGCCTGCTTCTGGTTGGCATACTCCACCACGATGCCCATGCCGGATTGCCGCGCCACGTCGCGCAGCTCGCCTAAGATCCAAGTGCCCGGGTTATTCATCTCCACGATTGCATCCACGCGCTCGCCCGGCGCGATCTCAATCACCTCCACCGGCTGAGGCGTCGGCACCGGGTTCCCGTCGAGAGCGATCACCTGGAAGCGGTGGCCTGGAAGCGCCACGCGATGAATCTGCGATGCGCTCGCGTTGAGAATGCGCATCAGAACCCGCTGCCCCGCCTGCACGCGGAGCGGTTCCCCGGCGCCGAGCATCTTGTCGTTGATCGAATAAAGTGGCGCCCCGACTTCGAGTCCATTCTGTCGCAGGTCCGGCTTGGCCGGTTTTTCAGGCATCGGATCGTGGGGATCGGGCGCATCCTCATCCTGATCCATCATCGTCAGGTAAGGCTCCCATTCACGCAACGCCAGAAAAACTTCCTGATCGTAGTGCCCGGGATCGTTTCGGCCATCAATCATGAGAAAGCCGAACTGGCCCGTGTAGGAGCCCCGATGCAAATCGAGCCCGGCCGCCGTGTGCGAGTGGTACCAGCGCGAACCCGCCGGCTTGGCCACGAATTCGTAGCGCCGCCGGTCGTGCGCCGGAACCGCCGGCGTGCCTTCTTCCGCCGCCCCATCCATGTCCGACGGAACGAACAGGCCGTGCCAATGGACGTACTCCGGAACGTCCGTCTCGTTCACCACGTCAACGATGACGTGCTGCCCCTCGCGCATCCGCATCAGCGGACCGGGAACCTGATCGTTGTACCCAATCGTGCTCACCACAACCTGCGGGGCCAGTTCCACCAGCGTAGGCGCGATGCGCAGCGAAAAATCCGCCGCGTGCCCGTCAATCTTCGGCCCCGTCGGCGCCATCGGATGCTGCGCTGGCCCCGGCATCTGCATCGCCCCCTGCGACTGTGCGAACGCTCGTTGCAGCTTGCCTGTACTTGTCGCCGTCGCGGCCGCAAATCCAATCCGCACAAACTGTCTTCGATTCATGCGGTCTTCTTCCTGATCCCAAATGCCTGCGTCAAGCCGCACGCCCTAATGAGCGATCTCGAAAAGAAGAATCCTCCTGCAAATCGTAGACAAGTCAATTCATTCATTCCTTGAATGTTTCGACTATATTTCCGGATTGTGAATATTGTGTGATCGGCTGCCCAAAATACACGAATCCAATCGGCCGCGCGCCGGTGCGATTGCCGCATCATCGCAAGCGCACCTACATCGCAAGCGCTCTTATAGAGAGTTTTCGGGGAGACTTGGGCGCTTTCAGAGGACTGCAAGAGGATTGTCGCCAATCCAGACATTACTCCCAAACTGGCGACGAAAGAGGAAACATGACCAACCGACGCATTTTACGATTGAAGTGAAGCCATCCAACTGCGCTTCTCATTTCCAATGCTGAGGCGCCTTTCTCTTCAGATATTCCAATAGTTTTTCCGGGTGGATTGGCTTTGCCAGAAGATTAAATTCATAGCCGTCTTCTCTTGCCTGCCTGAGCAGATCGGTGGTTCCCGCCTGGCCGGAAAGGAGAACGATAACCGTAGCCGGCAACTGATTCCTGACGCAGACGGCGAGATCGACTCCATTCATTCCCGGCATCACAATATCGGTCAAAAGATAATCTGGCTTCTGGTTCAGAGCCATCTCCAAAGCAGATCGCCCGCTATAGGCGCACTCGGCGCGAAAACCGGAACGATTTAGAACCATCGTCGTCGTGTCGGCGATCAGTTGCTGGTCATCCACAACCAGAATCGTCGGCTTTCTCAATTGAGGCGCAGTTTCAGCACTCTCACGCCCCTGAGCCGCGATACTCTTCAGCACATCGTCATGAGAAAACAGGTACAGTTCTGACGTAATTCCAAGCATGCGAACTCCTCGCTGCCACTTCTAATTCACTGTGTCGTGTTCAACGTTCGCCGGACCTCTAAGTGGCAAGAAAATGGAAACGGTTGTTCCACTGGCTCCTATGTCTGTGTTGCTGGTAACCGTGACATGGCCACCAGTTTTTTCCACGAGCTGTTTAACCACCCACAGGCCAATCCCGGTGCCCAGATTGCCCTTGGTCGTAAAGAATGGCTCGAATACTTTTGCTAAATCCTCCTTTCGAATCCCAGAACCGTTGTCGACAAGTTGAATTTCAATTCCATCGGGCTGAATGCATCTTTGGGTTCGAATGCGAAGCACCCCGCCTTGCGGCATGGCGTCAATGGCATTCGCCACGATGTTGGAAAAGATCTGCATCAGTTCGCCTTTGCTCGCAAGAAGGAGAGGATGGTCCTCAAATCGGCATTCAGTGGCGATGCCCGCAGACGCAATTTTCCCCTGATAGATGGTCAGCACGTTTTCAACGATGTCCTGAAGAACAACCGCCGTTGGTGTGCCGTCATCGCGATAGTAGCCCAGGGTCTGGCGCGCAATCTGCGCGACGCGCTCCAGTTCGCTCTCGGCCGTGCTTAGCAGGGACCGGGCCTCTGCGGACGATAGGCTCTTACGTGCCAGATAGAGGAGATTCAGAACCGAGTCCAGCGGACTGTTGATTTCGTGGGCGACAGTCGCTGCCATTCGCCCGGTTGCCGCCAGTTTTTCCGATTGGATCAGCTGCTTTTCCAGTTGCTTGCGTTCGGTGATGTCGCGAGCAATCTTCGACGCGCCGATGATCTGGCCCTCTCGATTGATGAGCGGCGAGATCGTGATCGACGCGTCAAACCGTTCCCCATTCTTTCTAACGCGCACGGTCTCGTAGTGAGAGATGCGCTGGCCCGCATGGATCTTTGCCAGGATCACCTCTTCCTCATGCTGCAGCTCTTCAGGAATAAGGCAACGTACACTCTTGCCAATAATCTCCTGCGCCGAATAGCCGAACATTCGTGCGGCAGCATCGTTCCAGGTGACGATGATTCCGTTCAGGTCCTTGCTGACAATCGCGTCATCCGTGCTCTCGACGATCGCAGCGAGCAGCGCTTGGCGGCCTTCCGGGGTCGCTGCTGCCCTTGCTTCATATTTTGGTGAATCATCGTTTCGATGGTCCATGCCCAAGGTTTAACTCCGTCACACTGCGAAGTTGGATGGAGTTAACTGCTCGAGCGTTTCCACAGCCACCGATAATCCGCCGCGCACCCACGTTTTTGCGCCACCTTCGCCGCAGATTCGCTGGAGAAGTCCCGGCGAAACTTCCCAGAGGAAAAGCTCTTCGCGAATTCGAGTCACCTGGCTCGAATCTTGGCAGGCGAGGCTGGCGCCGAGCACTAATGCGCACTAAGCCCCAGATGCCCTTGGCTGAGTAAATTGTTCACCTGGCGAATGAGTTCCGGCGGCTGCAAGAGGGGCTCCACCTTCAGCAAAGGCGTCTGATTCCGGGCAGCGATGGCAATGATTTCTTTGCATTCTTCTTCGGTCGCTGTATAGCAGCAGACTACCCCGTCATAGCGCGAAGCAGCATCGGCGAAGTCATCGACCTGAAGAGCGATCTCGGCAATCACGCCCGCACTTTGCAAAACTCTTGCGCGGGTCGACAGCAGCTCCGCGTCGTTTCCGAAGAGCAGTACGCGCGCCGGTTTAGAAAGCTCTGCTGACATAACCGTTGTCGTCCTGCGAGGGGCTCAAGTGACAATTTGATGGTCCAGAAATC
Organism: Occallatibacter sp.; assembly: GCA_036489735.1. Lineage (GTDB taxonomy): Bacteria > Acidobacteriota > Terriglobia > Terriglobales > Acidobacteriaceae > Telmatobacter. The sequence continues at coordinate 35,128 of DASXFF010000184.1, forward strand.
TGCCGCACGCCGCGTCCGGTTGCGACAACATCCTATGTCCTCACTGCATCTATCCTTACCGTGGTGGAGCTTCCTCCTTTTCGGGTGCGTTCGGCCGAGCTGTTCCGAGACGGCGTGATCGTGACGTTCTCTGACGGTAAATCGGCCTTGTTCTCATCGGATTTCCTGCACGCATCGCTGGCTCAAGCCCAGGACCTTACCGACCAGGGCACCGACGGAGAGGATCAACCCGCCAGTCAAGGCGACGAAGCCGGGGGAGCGGGACGAGAGTAGAGACTTTCATAAAGCGATTTGATAATCGCGTAACAGTCGCATGCCGCCTTCTCTAAGCCCTCGCGATTCACAATCTGCACAATCCCTCGGCTGTATCGGATAAAGCCGCGTTCCTGCAGATCTCGAGCGATGACCGACACCGTGGTTCTCTGCGACGCGATCATTTCCGCAAGATATTGATGGGTAAACTTCAGGTCCGAGCTGTGTGTGCGGTCTTGTGCGCTTAGAAGCCAACGAATCAGTCTCTGCTCCGATCCATGAAGCCGATTGCAACCCGCAATCTGGCCCACCATAATCGATTGTTGTTGCACGAATTCCAACAGCCGCGAACGGATCTCGGGATTGTTGGCAAATGCCTTCTCCAGGTCGGAATAGGAAATTCTGAGGGCTGTTCCCGAAAGCTGCATCATGCATCTCGTGGACAAGGGCGCGGGCCCGAGCAGTTGCAATCCTCCAACCACTCCCTCTTGGCCAATGAAGCCCACCTCGACAGATTCACCGTTCGACATTGTCGTGACTACGGATGCAAGTCCCACCGTGAGGAAGTAGGCATACCGCGGCGCCGTCTCTTCTTCGTACAGAATGGTGTGAAGCGGAAGTTCCACCTCGACCGTACGAGAGGCGAGCCATTCGTAATTCGACGGCGCGAGCGACGATAGAAAAAGATTCGAACTCTGACTTGCCATCCCGGGGTCCTTCGTCTGCTTCCTTTCGTAGAAGCGCCGCAGGATCGCGCCCCTGGAGATGAGTGTCTAAGCCGACACCACATCGTATCGTCAACCTCACGCCAGCCTGTGTCGAAAAATTGACACTGGCGCTCTACAGTCTCGATTCTCGATATTCAGGACTGTTCCCGGCGAGGCGGGATTGCGTAGTCGGCCAAAGGGACAGTGCGAGGAAGAAAGACCGACCGGGCTCTGCAAGAGCTCTGATCGTATGACCGGCGGGCCGTCAGGTTCGTTATCGTCGCTGCGCTCCTTCCCCGTGCATCGACGGATAGAAAGAGGTCCACAGGCTGAAGGCCGACACGCTGCGGCTCATCGGGTTCCTCAACGTTTACGCCGTGCCCCGGCATCGGTATGCGCCGTCATTGCGCCGGCCGT
>DASXFF010000001.1:0-5375 GCA_036489735.1 Occallatibacter sp.
TGATCTGCTCCATTCAGATCGCCGGCGTCTGCCTTAGCTTGACCTCTTACGAAATACGCTGCGTTCGAACCAGACCCATCGTCGAAACCCATCGATACCACTGCCACGGCCTTGTCACCGACCTTTACGGCATCCTGATACTTCTGGTCTTGTATCAAAGCAGTCGCATAGAAGACATAGGCTCCGCGTCGAGTGATCGGATGAGTTTTCGGGTCGTACTTGTCCGCCTCGTCGGAGACTTTTTTGCAGGCTATGACAGCATTCGCACCGTCGTGCTTGCTGACGTAATTCCTGCATTCCTGATCGAGGGCCATAAACTGCCGCGTGACGCTGTCGTCAGGTCTCGTGTCTATCGCGGTCACCGTGACATCCTGAGCATGAGCGAAGCCAAGACAGCCCGTAAGGATTAGTGCAGCCGCGACGATAGACAATTTCATGGACCGAGTTTATCAAGGTGGCCCGATCAGTACCGATATGTCGGCTTATGGGAAGGGATGGCTGATTTATCAATCGACGGTTGGGATATGACCCGCGGCTGAATTTGCTGGGTTCGGCCGGCCGTGCGGGACGGAATTGTTTTCGTGGCAGGGTTTGTCGACACCCTTGCCGGAACCGCGCCGACAAGCCGGCTTTTGGGAGGTCGTCCGTGCCTGACGTGAACGGCGTTCATCGGGAGTAATGAATTAGGATGCGTCATGCGATTCTTCTGCTCAGTGTTGGCGTTGAGCCTCTGTGCCGCGTCTTCTCGCGCTCAGACAGCCGTAAGTGATACCACGGTCCTAAAACAGACCCGCGCGAAATATGATGCTCCCTTCGAAAGAAACCTCCAATCCTTTAGTTGCGCCGTAGAGTTCAACTGGAAGCAACACTTCACCGAGGTCGTACGCCTCGGGGACGAAGGAACGGATGAGGAGATCGCTAAACTCATTCAGCCCATCAGCAATCGCGTCACTGTCACCCGACAGGACACTGCAGTTTCATCTGGGATGACCGACGAGGAAGAAAAGAAGCTTCCCCATGGGGGCATGGCGGAAGGTCTTCTCGAACATGCAGTGCGATTCAGCTTGAATAACTGGTTGGGCGCCGCCAATAACGCGATGCTTCCGCCAGAAGGCACACCCGTTCATGTCGAGCCATTTGCGTCAGGCTACAAGCTTGATTTCAAGATCCAGACATTCGATGTTGAGATGATGCTCGCGCACGACATGAGCCTCCAGAGCGAAGCAGAAAAGGGATCTGCTTCCGATCGCCGGGAAACAGACTTCAGTCCTGGCCCGCAAGGCTTTGTTATGACCTCTTACAGGCTGGGCGAGGGTGGAGATTTTAGACCCGGCAATCGGGTGATCCTCACCTATACCTATCAGAGCGTCGACGGATTTCAATTACCTGAACAAGTTTCGATCAATCGCGAGAGCCATCACGAAGCCTGGCACTACAAGCTAACCGGCTGCAAAGTGGAAATGACCAAGTGATTCGGCATCGGATAAGCCGGCTTAAGGGAGGTCGTCCGTGCCTGGCGTGAACGGCATTTATCGTTACCTTACCGGGCATCATCGTAAGGCAAGCTGCTGCCATTACATTCTCTCTTTCAACCCAATACCGATGAGGAGACGATTCATCGGGAAGCTCGTAAGAAAGCCGCATAGCATTGCGATCTGCATCATCAACCAGTAGCGCGGGTCGAAGGGCGTCAGATGCGGTGCGGGAAAAAACCTGAAGAAAACGAGCGCCATCCATGCATACATGCCGATCTGGAAAGCCGCGATGGAGAAAGTGTCGGCCTTGATGGCCGCCCAGATAGCTCCCGCGGGAGAGAGATCGTCCCGCATGGGTTTGATCGCAAAATACTGAAACGCGATACCGAAAGCCCATGCCACCACGAAGTCCAGAAGGTATTCGGTCCAGAGAACCGAGCCAAAGAGGGTCAAGCCGGCAGCAGCGATGCCGAATTCCGTGAACACATCGGCTATGGTGCAGCCCGCTCCGCAGTGACTCGTTCCAATGGCAACCTGCGTCAGGGTTGGCGGCCCGTCTCTGTCGCTCTTGCCTTTGGACATGCCTTTGGCCATCGCGGCTTTCGTGTTGCTGCGGCCGATCCGAAAATAGGCCCATAAGGCAAAGAGGCTGAAATAGAGAGCGGAAATCGGCCAGACTATGTTCATGACGGCCATCTTCTGAGGATGACGAATCTCGTCGATCAAGATCACGAATGCGGATGCGAAAGCGGCCGCCAGGGAAATCCAGGCCAGCAGGGTCAGGGTCACGAAAGGCTCCTCGAACGGTCAGATTCGTTCCTGACGGAAGCCGTTGCCCTTCCCGCGCACATGCGGCGGGCCGCAGGACAAAAGGGCGCGCCTTGGGGATTGACCTCTCACAAGCCGGCTTATGAGAGGTCATTCGTGCCTGACGTGAATCGCATTTATCAGGATTTACCTTAACAACGAGCCGTTTGCTACGCTAAGTGGGTGGAGAACGCTCCCTCAATACATGACTGTGATGAGTTGGCCCAATACGCCGTGAAGGGGCTCGCGGAGACAGGATTTCTGAGCATGCCTGGCTCGTTCTCATCGCAGCGCTTGCATGCGTTGGCTGATGCCTACGACCAGGTGATGGCTGCCGCATACGCACCGGATTTCAAGGTTGGCAGCACTACCACTCGAACGTCGGACCTGCTCAGCTTTGGCGCAATCTTCGACGAAGTCTTTTTGTACAAGCCACTCGTCGAAACTTGCAGCCACTTTTTCCGCCAGGACTTCAAACTAAGTTCGCTGCTGGGGAGAACTCTGAGGCCAGAAACACCGGCGCAGGGGCTGCACACCGATCTACCCCGGACTTCAGAGGATGCCCCCCTGTTGGGATTCATTCTCATGATCGATCCTTTTCGAGAAGAGAATGGAGCGACGCGCTTCGTTCCTGGATCGCATCAATGGCCTGGCGTTCCGGCCGAAAGCATGGAAGACACGCGGGCACCGCATCCCGGCGAGACTTTAAGTTGCGGAGAAGCAGGGACGATGGTTCTCTTCGATGGAGCTATCTGGCACGGCCATGCTGCCAATGTAACGTCACGCGAACGCCGATCCATCCAAGGCTATTTCATTCGAAGAAACGTTCGACAAGGATTCGACTTTCGCAGCCGCCTACCCGATCATGTGCAGGAACGCATGAATCCCCTCGCACGGCATCTTTTGGCCCTGGATGAGGAACGACATCAGCCCACATAAGTCGGCTTATGGGAAGAGATGGCTGATTTATCAATTGACGATTGGGATATGACCCGCGGCTGAACTGGCTGGTTTCGGCCGGGCCCTGCGGGACGGAATGTTTTCCTGGCACGGTTTGTGGACACCGTTGCCGGAACCGTGCCGATAAGCCGGCTTTTGGGAGGTCGTCCGTGCCTGACGTGAATCGCATTGATCGATACGAATCTGGATTGGGCATCCATCAGCGCGCTACGGCGTGTGTGAGCAGGAAATACAGCGAAATTTGAAAAAGCAACGTATGCGGCTCGCCCTACAATGTTTCTTGTGAACATAGCGGAACAAATCGCGAACTACATTGCCAGCCAACCTGAACCGAAGCGCAGTGACATGCAAGAGTTGCATCGCATCTTGCTTCAGATGTCGCCAAAATTGAAGTTATGGTTTCTGGATGGCAAAAATAGCGAAGGCAAGATTGTTTCCAACCCCAATATTGGCTACGGTTCGTACAACATGAAATATGCCGACGGAACAACAAGAGAGTTTTATCGAATTGGCATGAGTGCAAACACTGCCGGAATCTCTATCTACATTCTTGGTATCGACGATAAGACATACCTTGCCCAAACCTATGGGAAAACGCTTGGAAAGGCCAGCGTGACCGGCTATTGCATTAAGTTCAGAAGCTTGAAATATATAAACATTGCTGTACTTGAAGCAGCAATCCGATATGGGCTTGAAGTTATACATAAAGACTAAGTTTCAAGCTAAGACGCTGTTAGTGTAACTACTTTGTCCGATTTATGGAGCCTCACCTTCTATCCGATCGTCTATGTGCCGATCGCTTTGGCCGGACGCCGGCTCGGATGGTTCGCGAAACGGTTCTACAGAAATGTGCTCGTACCGCACTTCGAGCACGGTCAGGGTCTCAGTGCCTCCAGGCGCATGCAGCACAACTTCGTCATCCTCTGCTGCTCTCATTAATGCGCGCCCCAGGGGCGAGGCCCAACTGATGTGATTGCGATCGAGATTGACTTCGTCTATGCCGACGATGCTCACCACCCGCTCTGCCCCCGAGGAATTCGCATAGCGCACGGTGGCTCCAAAGAACGCCCTCGTCGCCCGCTGTCCTGTTCTCGGAGCTTCCGGATCTACTACTTCCGTGGCTTCGATTCGCTTGGTCAGAAAGCGAATCCGTCCATCGATTTGCCGCAGCCGCCGCTTGCCGTACTGATAGTCGGCGTTTTCACTGCGATCGCCATTGCCCGCGGCCCACGCTACCACCTCCACCACGGCGGGGCGATCTTTGGTCAGCAAAAATTGGCGCTCATCTCTCAGGCGCTCAAGGCCGTCTGGGGTGATGTAATTCCTGTCGTGATTCGCAGCGGGCGCCTCTTCAGATTTCGGTCTTCTCGTAAAACCTTTTCGCATCCTGCGGCACTCTCTTGGCGCTATTTGCGCCGGGCACGTTCATCATTATGGCAACAATCAGACTCTCATGCGCGGCAGTTGTTTTTGGTCAGGCCTCAGCGATGGCGGCGATGGACACTTTGAGGCCCGGAATGCGTGCCGGAAGCTTCGCGCCCTGGCGGGCAGGCGGATTGGTGGGGAACCATCGCATCCACTCCTCGTTCATGCCCGGGAAATCATCTTCGTCCGCCAGGATGACTGTGGCGCTCACGATCTTGTCCATCGATGTTCCAGCCGCTTCTAAAATGGCGGCGATGTTCGTCAGGCATTGCCGTGTTTGCTCCTGGATCGTGGTTCCCATGATTTGACCTGTCTCCGGAACTGTTGGCGCTGTGCCCGAAACGAAGACGAGACCCGCCGCCCTCACAGCCTGGCTATACGTCGGGGACGGCTTTGCGGCTTTGGATGTAAAGACAATCTGCCTTGCCATAGTGAACTCCTTCGCAGCTTCCGCTGAATCGGGCTGCGCTTGCCGCAGGGAATCATCCCACATCAGCGCGGCGCGCCCTCTTCGGCCGCCTCAGAATACAATTTCGCACGGCCGGGCGGATACCCATGCGAGTTTGCGAACTCACTTCGCATGCGCCGGTTCAATGCCGAGGCCGCGGGCGGAAGAGAATCTGAGTGAGCGGCAAAATCGCGGATGCCCTCATCGAGACGGGATTGGTAATGGCAAGCCGGCTTATGGGAGGTCATCCGTGCCTGCCG
>DASXFF010000049.1:0-23291 GCA_036489735.1 Occallatibacter sp.
TACGCTGCCGACGATCCTATCGGCCCACCTCCAACTCCTGAGCCGATATCAACAGCTCGCCGATGCTCTGACGGATCACCCATGAAAGCAAACTCAAAAAACAAACCCCACCAGAAATGATGGGGTTCGTCAGCAATCTGAAAAGGCCGGGGTCGAAGCCCCGGCCTTTTCAGCCTCTGATGAACTAGACCACCTAGACCCAGAGCTGAAACTTGCACCCCAAAAAGCAAAAGCTGATCGCGCGAAGCGCGGCTGCCCGACCCAGGCCGCTACAGCTGGTTCATATTGGCCAGGAATTCGGCGTTGTTGCGCACCTTTTCCAGACGACTGATCAAAAGCTCCATGGCTTCGACTGGCGACAGCGGGTTGAGCACCCGGCGCAGGATGAAGACGCGCTGAAGGTCTTCCTTGGGGATGAGCAGTTCTTCTTTTCGTGTACCGGAGCGCTGAATATCAATGGCCGGGAAGACGCGCTTATCGACCAGCTTGCGGTCGAGAATGATTTCCATGTTGCCCGTGCCCTTGAACTCTTCGAAGATGACTTCGTCCATGCGGGAGCCGGTGTCAACGAGGGCGGTGGCGATGATGGTGAGCGAGCCGCCTTCCTCAATGTTGCGGGCCGCGCCGAAGAAACGCTTGGGGCGCTGGAGGGCGTTGGAGTCGACGCCGCCGGAGAGGACTTTGCCCGAGGGAGGCACGATGGTGTTGTAGGCGCGAGCAAGGCGCGTGATGGAGTCGAGAAGGATGACCACGTCGCGCTTGTGCTCGACGAGGCGCTTGGCTTTCTCGATGACCATTTCGGCCACCTGGACGTGGCGGGCAGCGGGCTCATCGAATGTGGAGCTGATGACTTCTCCCTTGACGGAGCGCTGCATGTCGGTGACTTCTTCGGGGCGCTCGTCGATAAGCAACACGATAAGCACTACCTCTGGATGGTTCGTTGTCACGGAGTTGGCGATGGACTGGAGCAGCATGGTTTTGCCGGTGCGGGGCGGAGCGACGATGAGGCCGCGCTGGCCTTTGCCGACGGGCGTAAGGAGATCCATGACGCGGCCGCTGACGCCCTCGCGGGTGGTCTCCATCTTGATGCGCTCCTGCGGATAGAGCGGCGTGAGGTTGTCAAAGAGGATCTTGTTGCGCGTCTCTTCAGGCGACTCGAAGTTGATGGCCTCGATTTTGACGAGGGCGAAATATTTCTCGCCTTCGTGGGGCGGGCGGACGTTGCCGCTGATTGAGTCGCCGGTCTTGAGATCGAATTTGCGGATCTGCGAGGGCGACACGTAGATATCGTCCGGTCCCGGCAGATAGTTGTAATCGGGCGAGCGGAGAAAACCATAGCCGTCTGGGAGAATCTCAAGGACTCCCTCGGCGAAGATGTGGCCTTCTTTTTCGCTCTGCGCCTGGAGGATCTTGAAGATCAGATCCTGCTTGCGAAGGCCACTGGTCCCCGGAATTTCAAGGGTGCGAGCGATGCGGCTCAGCTCAGTGATGTTCTTTTCTTTCAGTTCTGCGATGGTCATGTTTACCTGCGAATGGGCGGGATGTGTTGGAGGGAATGCGGAGCGGGAAGTGCCCCAGAGGATACAGCCGTGCGGGTTACAACAAAATCAGCCGGTCGAATCCAGCGTTGAGTTAAACTCCAAACTCATTTGGAGTTGCGGAGCGCTGGGTAAAAGACGGCCTCATTTCGACGCGAAACTGGCCCTAAAGCTTTCAGATTAAATGCACGATGCGGCAAGAGACGCCGTTATGCAGCACGGCGTCTTTCTACCGGATGAACTGCAGGCGCCTCTTCGAGCGTCTCTGCTTCAGGACTTGCAACTTCAAAACGGCTCAACACTTCGTTTGTCGTGTCTTGCAGCCGTGTATTCGGCTTGTGAAGCTTACGGGTTGCCTTGCTGGCCAGCGTGCAAAGCTGGTAGCGATTGGATACATGAGAAAGTGCCTTAAAAACGAGATCGGAACGCATTGTTATCTCCTTCTTTTCCAAATAGCCGCACTGGAAAGAGCCGTAGACCCGCCAGTACAGCAGAGGGGGAGCCAATACAAGCCAATACAGATTTAGGGCTTCCCCAAATTGCAACTTCCAAATCTTAGACGCACTTCGCCTGCCCACAGTTCAAAAACATTTGGGGCCGCTGCACGCTGTGAAATGGATGCCATGCCGTATTGGATCTGCAGTTTGCGCGCCGGACGTCTATCTGCCCTTCCCAGCGCTGCTCAAAAACGCAGCCACGGCATCAAGCTCTCTCAAAAGATTTGATGCTGGAAGTGGCTGATGGGCGCACCCGATCACAATGCGCAACCTGCCCTCTATGGATGGCTAAGCTGAGAGTATATGGAAGCCACCGTCCGGTCAATAGTTATTTCGGGTCAAATCGAGGCTGATTGGCTAACGTTTACATAGAGGGGAAAAGGCGGCGGCGGCTTCGAAGCCGTCGCACATAAGCCATTTATTATCAATTAGTTGTTGATATAGAAATACCATAGCCAAAGGCGGTAGGCGGGAGGCGGTAATTGCCGGGAGCAGGCGGAGGGGTGGAAGCGGCGAACCTTCTGAGTCAATTCGTGCTGGGGCGGGGCGCGCTGGCCGAATCGGTCCATGACCGTCCGTCGGGGTCGGTCAGCAGCGCACGACCGTTTTCATCGTTTCCGGGAACCCTGGGACGCGGGCCGCGGCTAGAATTGGCAGCAAGCTCATCGAGGCGGAAGACACCGACGAGAATCATGCCCACAATTGGTGCGGCCAGAAGAAAGGTCTCCCAACCGGATTGAAGTGCAATACCCTGCACGGGCGCCTCCCCCGCTCTCAGACCGCGGACGTGAGATGTATGTTAGCCGGGATATCGGCGAAGGGACTGCGCTTGAGAGTCGATTTTGATTCCAAGGTAATGCCTCGAATAGGTCAGGGAGCGACCGTTCCAGGGGGAGCCTGCCGCGCACAAATCATGCGGGTCATGGCGGTTGCATGAAGGCGAAGAACCCGTCAGGCCCAATAGCTTCTATCGAGCGTCCTATATTGGATCGCTTCGGCCAGATGAGCGACAGAGAGGCATTCTGATCCGCCTAAGTCGGCAATGGTGCGCGCGACTTTAAGGATGCGATCGTGGGCGCGTGCGGTGAGACCTTGTTGCTGCATGGCGCGCTCAAGCAGGCGCTCGGCGTCGGCGCCAAGTTCACAGTGGGTGCGAATCTGGCGCGTGTTCATCTGCGCATTGGCATAAATCTTTTCTTTCGCTTTTGAGAAGCGAGCGCGCTGCCGTTCGCGCGCGGACAGAACACGGGCGCGAATTTGGGTCGAGCCTTCGGCGGCCGCGCCGCCGCGAAGTTCCTTATATTGAACGGCTGGAACCTCGATATGGATGTCAATGCGGTCGAGCAAGGGGCCGGAGATTTTGGCCACGTAGCGCTGAATCATGGGCGGGGTGCACGTGCACTCACGTGACTTGTCGTTGAAATAGCCGCAGGGGCATGGGTTCATAGCGGCCGCAAGCATGAAGCGCGCTGGGAAGCTCAGGGTCATCGAGGCGCGCGCGATGGTCACCGTATGATCCTCAAGCGGCTGGCGCATCACTTCGAGGACGTTGCGCGGAAACTCAGGGAGCTCGTCAAGAAACAAAAGGCCGTTGTGCGCGAGTGAGACCTCACCGGGACGAGGAACTATGCCGCCGCCGATGAGGCCAGCATCGGAGATGGTGTGGTGCGGCGAGCGGAATGGACGCTGCGTAACGAGTCCGGCGCCGGCTTCAAGGACGCCTGCGACAGAATGAATCTTGGTGGTTTCGAGCGCCTCCTCGAAGGTAAGCGGAGCGAGGATCGAGGGCAGGCGCTTGGCAAGCATGGTCTTGCCCGAGCCGGGCGGACCGATCATCAGAATGTTGTGACTGCCGGCGGCGGCCACTTCCAGGGCCCGCTTGGCGGTTTGCTGGCCGCGAACATCGTGAAAGTCCACCGTGAATTGCTCGAGTTTTCCGAGCAGATCCTGGGCGACGATGCGATAAGGCTCGCGCTGAATGACGCCAACCACCGAAGTGTTGAGCAAATCAAGCACATCGAGAAGCGAGGAGACAGGATAGACATTGACGCCCTCGACGACCGCGGCTTCAGCAGCGTTTGCTGCGGGCAAGATGAGGTTTGCGATTCCTTTTTCGCGGGCCAGGATGGCAACAGGCAACATGCCGGGAATCGGGCGCACGCTGCCGTCGAGGCCGAGTTCGCCCACCATCAGAAAACGGCTGAGATCATTGGAGTGCAGAGCGCCGTAGGCTCCGAGAATGCCGACAGCGATGGGAAGATCGAAGCCTGAACCTTCCTTCTTAAGATCGGCGGGCGCGAGATTGATGGTGATGAATGTGGGCGGGATGGTATAGCCGGAGTTCTTGATCGCAGCCCGGACGCGGTCGCGGCTCTCACGAACGGCGGCGTCGGGGAGGCCGACGGTATGGAAGTGGTCTTCGTTCATGACCACACCGGTATAATCCACCTCGACTTCAATGAGGCTGGCGTCGATTCCGTAGACAGCCGCGCTGAGGGCCTTGAAAAGCATGGTGGAGGGCTGACGATGGAGTGTAACAGAAGACATGGAACAGCAGTCTGTGATGGATGAACAGCGTTCTTGAGGAGGCGAAACGCGGAGCCGATTGTCTGAGTGGCGAATCAAGTCAGGAGGCTTGGCCTCATGTATGTATTTAGAGTAAGTAAACATGTTGATTGATTCGATTCATCGAGTTGGGCGATTGATGAGAATGAACCGAAGAGTGTTTTTGTGCGACATCTGTTCTAGGCAGGCTCTCGTCCTTGTGGCGATGGCGGCCGCGCTGCCCTTTCCGATTACGGCGTTTCCACAGTCGGAAAGCAAGACTACCGTTGCTTCGGAAAATGACCCTGGAACGCAGGAAGGCTCGAAGGCTGGCAAGATCGCTGCGCAGGCGGAAGACAGCATTGTTGCCAATCCTGGAAGACCCACGGTTTCCACGCCGGCAACGCTCACACCGCCCGGCTACCTTCAATTTGAGACCGGAGTTATGGCGGCGTGGCACTCTCCGGAGTTTTCTTCGCAGACCAGCTTTGGGGAAGTGATCAAGTTCGCGGTTTCGCGACGTTTAGAATTCCTGGCCGCCAGCGAACCGTTCGTCCATTCCAATACTCAGCCCACAAATGGCACAGGAGACGTATCCCTTGGAATTCAGGGAGTCTTGTGGCAAGGAGAAGGCGCGCGCCCAACACTTTCGTCGAGCTATTTTCACGAAGTCCAGAACGGAGGCACTCCAGACCTCGATATGGGCAGCGCCACGAATTCGTTCATCCTACTCGCAAGCGCCGATGTGAAGGGCTTCCACTATGACACGAACTACCTGTTTAACGAAGTCGACAGTGGCGAGCATGTGCGCCGCGCCCAATTCGGAGAAACACTTTCGGTCTCGCACGATGTCGGGAAAAAGCTCGGCGTCTCGGGCGAGTTATGGGATTTTACCCAGCCTTTTCTGCAAAGCTATGCCGTCGGCAATCTGTGGGCCGTGAATTACAACGCGGAGAAAGACCTTGTGTTCGACCTCGCATTTGATCACGGGTTGACCGCCACGTCGACTCGATGGGAGATTCTGGCCGGCTTCACCTATCTGCTGCCACGAAAGCTTCACCCGCGATAACGGGCTCCGGGCCAGTCTGCGGCGTATGCGAGCGATAGGTGCCGCAATGGTTCCGTCGCGCTACACACTTTCGTCTCCAAATCCGCGCAGATTTGGTTGCTTCAAACAGCCACTCAACTTGGGTTACATCAAAGGGAATTCGTTCGCGACTACAGCGATTTGCACGGGGCTTTATCCTTGCAAATCCATGATTGGCAAGAGCATGGGTCTGCAGCGCGGGTCTCAACACCGTCGCATTGAACCTGCTTGGGCTTCGATGAACAACTGCATCGCAGAGGCTGGGCATCCCATTGCCCGAAGAGGAGGTAGACCAGATGGGAAACAAGCTACGACGATTCCAAAAATCCTTAGTTCTCGGGGCGGGAACGTTGACGCTACTGTGGCTCCCGGGCGCTACGCACGCGCAATCTACTGCCACTGCCACGCAAAATACGGATACTCAATCTACAGCTACTCAAGACAGGCGCGGTGGCCAAAGCGATGACGTCACGCGCAGGGACTTGGCGCAATTCGACCAGTTTCTAGACGGGCATCGCGACGTTGCGGATCAACTTCGCAGAACGCCCTCTTTGATCGACAATCCGCAATACTTGCAACGGCATCCTGAGCTCAATGCGTATTTGCAGGATCACCCCAGCGTAAAGCAGGAGATCACCCAGCAACCGAACACATTTATGCGACTCGAGGATTCGTACGACCATGATCGGAATCTCCGCGACCGTGACGCGAATTGGCAAGATCGAGATGCTGATCGCGGCGATGGGACCAACGACCGTAATGCCGACCGCGATGCCGGTCATGACAATCGCGACGCTGACCGCACGGACATGAGAGGTTTTAACCGCTTTCTGGACGACCACCGCGAAATCGGCGAACAAGTGCGCAAAGATCCGAACCTTTGTGACAATCGAGATTTTCTGCGGAACCATCCGGCTCTCGCAGATTACTTTCGCGACAATCCTGGGGTCCGCGACCAGCTGAGGCAGGATCCGAACTCCTTCATGCGGCAGGAAGATCAATTCGGCCGCAATTCAAATCTGGGCGATCGCGATGCCGGCGGACAAGATCGCGATATGTTCCGAAGAGATACAGCGAGTTTCGACCGATTCCTAAATGACCATCGCGAAATTGCCGAACAGGTTCGCAAAGACCCGTCCCTGTTAGACAATCGAAACTTTGTCCAGAATCATCCTGTCCTGCAAGCTTATTTCCAGGAAAACCCAGGAGTTCGCGATCAGTTAAGGCAGGACCCGAATGCCTTCGTGCATCAAGCGGACCGCGATTCGAACTTTGGGGATCGTGACGCGATGCGCGATCGCAATCCAATGCACGATCACATGGCAGACTTCGGAGGATTTCTTGGTCATCACTCCGACATTCAAAGAGACTTGTCAAGAAACCCTGAATTCGTAAAAGACCATGAATGGGTGCAAAACCATGCTGAGCTCGATGCCTATTTGAGTGCTCATCCTGACGTGCGGGCGGAACTGATGGCCAATCCGCATGATTTCGTCGAGGGAGCCCAGAAATTCAATAACGGCAGCCCAAGTGGGACGCCGGGAGCAGGCATGAACGGCAGCGGCACGGGTACTGCTGGCGCAGGCATGAATAGCCACGGCACTGCCGGGTCCACATCTGGAAGCTCCACGACTGGAACGCCAACGACTGGGACTTCGACCAATGGAGCGGCCGGATCATCGACCGGTACATCGCCGACTGGAACCTCAACGAATCCACCGACAACAACTCACCATTCGAAGCCGAACCACTGATCCAATCCATTGCGGAAGAGTGAATGGGGAGGGCCAGCTGGACGACCTTCCCTTTCGCTTGAGCTGCTCGGGACTTTATGAGTTGGTTCAACCAAACGGTCGGCAGAAATGACGAATTTTTGTCCGATTGAAAGTTTCAGAGAAATGGAGATGTCATGAATATCAGAGGTGGTTTCGTTCTTTTGCTGGCTCTCGCCACGACTCTTCCACTGAGCGCGCACAACAAGAAGAAAGACGCCGAGAGAGGGATCTTGGAAAAAATGGAGGCCGTGCCTTGTGGCGCAAAAGAAACAGGCTTGGCAGGTCTAGGCTCTCTGTGGGCGTCGGCTGGCGTAACGCACATCAACTCCAATGAAAAGCTGTGCCCGCAGTACCTTCTTCGAAGCGACGAAATGGACTATGAGATCCGGCCCATGGACCTGAAACACGCGATGATTCTGCCGGTCGGCAAAGAGGGCGCGTTCACGATCAGGAAGAACGAAATGATTCTCACCATGAGCCAGGGCTCTGACCAAAAACCACGGCGCTACGAAGTGGTGGCGATGGATCCCGCAAATCCGGACAGCGGCGGAACGAAATCGTCGAGCGATTCCGCGGACAACCGTTGAGCCGATTCTCGGCGCAATGGGAATCCAATGATGTTACTTTCCTCGCGGCGGAGAGGATGAATCGGTATGGAGGGGCAGGCGACTCGTTTGGCTGCCCTCTATTTCTTACGGGGTCAAAGAAAGAGCCTCAGGAGGATTCGGCGGGGAAAGAACCGATGGCCGCGCCTGGTGCGACGTTTTGGCCGGCCAACACGATGGCGTGGCTGGCAATGTGGGCGCCGTCGCCGATCACCGTCGGCTGCAGGCGGATTTTTTCGTAGTCCGCGGCGTCGTGCCAAAAGGAATACACACGTGAGTAAGAACCGATAATAGCGTTCTTGCCAATTTTGATACCGCCGCGATCGTTCAGCAAAGCGCGCTGGCGAATCACAGCTCCCTCGCCAATGGAAAGGTTGTAGCCGTAGGTGAGATCGACACCGTGATAGATTTTGACGCCTGAGCCCAGGTGCTCAAAGATGTGGCGGCCGAGCATGCAGCGAAAACGCAACCCTAGCCAATGATTCAGTCCGAGCGGTGAGCGGTCGAACATCTGCCAAAACCAGAGCAGCGGCTTGCGGCGCGAGAAACGATCTCGATCGACTTCAGGGAAGTGTTCAGCCTCCATAGTGACGTTGAGCGGATCCAGCGAGAGATTGACGACGTTGCCGGGCAACTCGGAGGTAAGGGTGAGATTAAGTTTGCCGCCGTGAGGGCGCCCAAGGTAGATTTGCGACAACTGATCACGCACGATCTCGCTGCGGCGTTCCATCGAGCTATGACGTAGAAACTCCTCGTCTAGAAATCGAATCCAGCGGCGATAGATTTCTTCAGCTTCTGCTGCGGGATGAGGAACCTGAATCTCGGGGGTAGCCATACGCCTTTGACGATAAACCAAAGGACAGCCGGTAGCCAGTAGCAGAGAATTGAGAGATCAGGGAAGATACAGCGATTGACTCTTCCTCGACGAACTGCAAAATCGCGGCTGCGAACTTATTACCGGCCCGGATGGCTCAGCGGCCTGCTGCCAGCTTTTTGGCGGCGCGGCGGTCGGCGATGGCATGCATCTCCTTGCCCCAATGGGAGCGGTTGATGCCTATTTGCATCGCCAGCATAATGATGTTTCCCGTACCCCAATAGAGCGCGAGTCCCGAAGCGTAGTGCCACAGCATGAAGCCGAAGAGAACGGGCATCATGAAGGCCATCATGCGGCGCTGGCCAGGATCCATTCCTGGAGAAGGCGTCATGTACTGCGTGAAGAACATGCTCACGATAATAAAGATTGGCAGAATATGGGTGGGGTCGGGCTGCGACAGATCGGGCAGCCAAAGCCAGTGAGCTTGGCGCAGCTCTACCGTATATTCCAATACGCGGAAGTACGGCCACAGGAGCAGCATCGGCACCAGCATGGGCAGGCAGTTGCCGTACATGTTGACGCCTTCGGTTTTGTAGAGTGCCATCATCTCTGCGTTCATGTCAGCGCGCTTGGGATCGGTGGCCTTCAGATTGGCGTATCGCTTCTTGATGGCATCGACTTTCGGCTGGATGCGCATCATCTTGAGCGAAGACTTGGTCATCATCAAGCGCGTGGGGAGCAGCGTCAGGTTGAAAATGACGGTGGAAAGGATGATCGCCCAGCCCCAGTTCCCGATGCCGTGCTGGACCATGAAACGCAGCAACAAATAGAGCGGCTTGGCGACGACGGTCATCCAGCCGTATTGAATCAGCGGTTCAAGATTGGGCCCGTCGGCTTTGCCATCGGCGCCAGTGGTGTGGACGGACGTCAAAACACTGGTAGCCTTGGGTCCGGCAAAAAGGCGCAGCCGTGTGGTTCCGCTGATGTCGCCGATGGCCATGCCAAGCACGTCAATGTGAACCTTTTTACTGTTCGGATCGGTCGCATCGCCGGGTATCTCGATGGCGTTGTGCAAGGTGACCGCAGTGGCGCTCTCGGGCGCGTCGGGCAGAAAAGCCGAGGCGAAATAGAGGTCCATAACGGCAGCGTATTGGTAAGGCACGCTGACAGTGTTGTTTCCGCTCACTTTCGCCGCGGCCAGCGAGTCCTGCTTTCCGTCCACCGACCACGCAAAGAAAGAAGGCGTCCGGGTCTGCGAGGGCAACATCCCCGTCTGCTGCAGTTCCTCCATGTCGCCCAGGCCTGCGGGCCAGGAAACCAATGCGCGGACCGGGTTGCCGTTCTGCTTTACCTGTGTCTCCACTCCGACGACGTACGTCGAGTCGAAGCGAAACGTCTTAACGGCCTCGAGGCCGTTGGATGCGTAGTGGAAGGTGATGGAGGCAGGCGCAAGGAGGTCACCGGTGGCCGACGGCTGCGCACCCGAAACCGAGACCTGATAAAGAGCCTGATTCAACTGCGACGTAAGCGCTGGATCGTAAGTAAACAGCGAGAGCGGCAGACCGAAGCGAGCGGCGGCCTGAGGCTGCACAAGGTCGAGAGGCTTGCCTTTCGAGTCGAAGTACTTCTTCAGGATCCAATGTTGAACCTGCGCGCCCTGATTGGTGAACTCAATCTTGTAGAGTTCGTTCTCGACAGTCGTGGTGGTGACGAGAGAGGCAGTGATTTGCGGCGTGGCGCTTGGAGCCTGTGCCGCTGCAGACTTTGGCGTCGGGCCGGCCGTGGCTGGAGCAACCGGAGAAGCAGGCCGGGATTCAGTGGGAACAGGCGGCTGCTCCTGGGGCTTCGGCTTCTCAAAGAAGTACTGGTAGCCAAGGAAGGCGGCGAGCACGATGAACATGAAGGCCATGGTGGAGCGCATATCGCCGCCACCGCCGCCTGAACCCTGCGATTGCAAATTGGGATTGTGAACTTCGGGCAAAGGAAACTTCCTATCGGTTACAAAGAGCAGCTTGATAAGCAGCCGTTCTACCTATGGTAACGGTTCGTGGGGGAAAACAGTTCCTGCGCGAGGGTCCGATGCGCGACGAAGAGCGGGCGAGGCTGGTGAAAGCCGGCCTGTGGGGACCGGATCGAGCCCTCCAGGCGTAAAGGGATGGCACCGCAGCAGCCTCCAGGTGGCCAGGGCAGAACCGCGCAGCGGTCCGTGCGTGGCAATGGCGACGGCCGCGTATTCAGAGCATGTAGGCAAGAATTTGCACCCGCCGCCCGGGTGCAGCGAATGCAGCGCCGGAGAAAGCCAGCGCTTGTAAAAGGCGAGCAATGCAAGCAGGATGCGTGTCATGGTGCGGGCGTCACCGGGCTGTTCGGGCGGCCGCCGCCGGATGTTTCTGGGGACGTGCGGCCTCGGACCCAGCCTGTTCAAGGATACGCAAAACCTCCTGCTCAAGTTGCGCGAAATCCATGGTCAGCACGACGCGGCGTGGGTGCAGGATGAGATCGAAGCCCGCAGGCAACAGATCGACGTGTCGGCGCAGAGCGTCGCGCATGCGGCGCTTAATTCGGTTGCGCTCGTGGGCTTTGCCGATCACCTTACCAACCGTGAGGCCCACGCGAGAACCAGCGATGCCGCCCGTTGTTTGCGGTGCCAGGAACCAGCTCATGGCAGCAGAATGCCGCTTGCGTCCGGTTGCATAAGCGCGCACGTAGTCGGCGTGCTTGCGCAGGCGAGAGTTCACCAGAGTTTGGCGCTGGGCAGGCTTGGAAGGTGCATTCATGAAAAAGGCTCTGGCAAAATGTTCATGCCGGGAGACGACTTCCTGGTTCGGTGGCGCAGCCTTCGAATCGAGTACCGGCAGGGAAATCAATCGCGGTGCGCGGGGCTGACTGAGACACGCTTGCGACCGGCAGCGCGGCGGCGGCTGAGCACGGCGGCGCCGGCTTTGGACTTCATGCGCGCGCGGAAGCCGTGGGTTTTCGCACGGTGGCGGCGGTTGGGTTGAAAGGTACGCTTGGGCATGGTCACCCGCTCCTGTTTTCAAAAGAGAATCTGCTGTTTAGCAACGATTTAAGTATATCGCAGGGTCATCTTTCAATCCACCCGCCGCGCTTTCACGATGTGGCAAGGGAGACGAGGAGTTCGTCGTATGCTCAAAAGAGCGCTCCGGTAAGAAGTGAAGGCGCGAGAGAGTGCGTCACTTCAGTAACGCGGGTAACTACAACTCGAACTTTCACCATCCTTGGTGCAACTCGAAAAGATCGCAGAAAACTTATGTGAATAGGGGATTGCAACGGTCTCGGTTTGTGCTACTATCGGGACCGTTCCTGAAATTTCATGTGAAATTACGTGTGAAATTTCAAGCATTCTGCGTTTCGGATTTTAGTCAACAGCCTCGGCGTTGAATCCTTCGAGGCGGACCAGTGGTAGACAGGCAATCGGTCGGTGGAAAGCGCACGCGAAGCACATTGCTTTGCGCCTTCAAGAAGCCGTTGCCTGCAAGATAACAAACGAACCGACCGGCGCAATGCCGGCGGAATCAGCAAGGATTGCACGATGGCATTTGCGACTACGCCGACCTCGGCACTCAATCCCTGGCTCCAGATTCTCGCAGCACTCGAGAAGAAGGTTATCCGGCAATCTTTCGAGACTTGGCTAAAACCGACTCGATTCAGCCATGCCGCGGGGCGCAAGATTTATGTGCGCGTGCCGTCGCCGGAGTTCCAGCACATCGGCGACAAATACGGCGACCTGATTCAGGAAGCGATCGATCTGCAATCGCTCGACTTCGATGACGTATGTTTTGTGACGGCCGAAGAGGATCCGTCGATTCCGCCGCAGCGCAAGGATGGCGGATTCGGCCCGGTGCCGTCGCATGCGCCCACGGCTCCTCCATCGAGCGCGGCCCGCTCACCGGAACAGGGGCGGTTCGATTGGTCGACAGCTGCCCAGCTCAACTCGCGCTACACCTTCGACGCCTTCGTGATCGGCAACGGAAATCAGTTTGCTCGCGCCGCGGCTCTGGCTGTGGCAGAACGTCCTTCGCGGGCCTACAACCCGCTCTTTCTATATGGCGGCGTGGGTATGGGCAAAACGCACCTGATGCACGCCATCGGGCACGAGGTGAAGCGCAGGCAGCCTGCCGCGAGCATCTGCTACGTGTCGGCAGAAAAGTTCACCAACGAGATGATCAATTCCATCCGCAACGATCGCATGACCAGCTTCCGCGACCGTTTCCGTACGGTGGAAGTGCTTCTGATCGACGATATTCAGTTCATCTCGCAGAAGGAACGCACGCAGGAAGAGTTCTTTCACACCTTCAACGCGCTGCACGAGAGCATGAAGCAGGTCGTGATTGCTTCCGATCGTCCTCCCAAGGAGCTGACGGAGATTGAGGAACGGCTGCGTTCGCGTTTTGAATGGGGATTGATCGCAGATATCCAACCGCCCGATCTTGAAACCAAAGTTGCCATCCTGCTGAAAAAGGCGGAAAGCGAACAGGCCCAACTGCCGACCGATGTGGCGCTGTTTGTGGCTTCGAATGTGCGCACCAACGTGCGCGAGCTCGAAGGCGCGCTGGTGAGGCTAATTGCGTGGTGCCAGCTCAATCGCATGGACATTTCGCTGGCGGCGGCGCAGCAGTGTCTGAAGCAATTCATCGATATGCAGGTGCGCAAGATCACGATCGAGGCGATTCAGCGCGCGGTTGCGGAGCAATTTGGAATGCGCGTGGCGGATCTGAAGCAGAAGAACAATTCGCGCAATGTGGTGGTGCCGCGGCAGATCGCAATGTACCTCGCAAAGCAGATGACCGAAGCCAGCCTGCCGGAAATCGGGCGCCAGTTCGGCAACAAGCATCACACGACGGTGATGCACTCAATTGGCAAGATCGATGAGCAGCGCCGGACCGACAAGGACCTGCATCGGACACTGACCAAATTGCAAGATGTGCTGAGCTGCTAAAACAGTGACCGGTGATCGGAGAGGACATAGTGGGCCGCCCGGAGCGATGGGCGGCTCCTCTGTTTTGGATTACAGACTGAATCTCAGACCGGAATGAGGCGCGGCGTAGGCCCGTCTCGTTTACGCAAGTGTTTGCGCATCTGGGCGCACGTTGAGACATCAAAAAACCCATGGAATACCGATTGCTCGGAGGCTCCGGCCTTAAAGTTTCCGCACTAAGTTTTGGGACCGCGACCTTCGGCGGCTCAAACGAATTCTTTAAGGGATTCGGATCGACCGAGGTCGAAGAGGCGCGGCGGCTGATCGATGTCTGTTTCGAGGCCGGAGTGAACCTGTTCGATACGGCTGACGGTTATTCCGAGGGCCGGTCGGAAGAGATCCTGGGGAAGGCCCTTGCGGGCAAGCGCGGGCAGGCGCTGATTTCGACGAAGGTTGGATTTGGGACAGGGCCACGCCCAAACGACGAGGGCTCGTCGCGTTACCATTTGCGGCGCGCGCTGGAAGCAAGCCTGCGGCGGCTGGGCACCGACTACATCGACATCTACCATTTGCATTGTTTCGATGCGCTGACGCCATTTGAAGAGGTGCAGGACACGCTCAATAAGTTTGTCCGCGAGGGCAAGGTGCGCTACATCGCATGCTCAAATTTTTCAGGATGGCACTTGATGAAGTCGCTGGCGGTCGCCGACCGCTACGGATGGACGCGCTTCGTGGCGCACCAGGTGTACTATTCGCTGATCGGTCGCGAATACGAGTGGGAACTCATGCCACTCGCATTGGCGGAAAAAGTCGGCGCGCTGGTGTGGAGTCCGCTGGGCTGGGGACGTCTGACAGGGAAGATCCGCCGCGGCAAACCGCTGCCACAGGTCAGCCGGTTGCACACGATCGCTCCAGAAGGACCGCAAATGCCGGATGAATATCTCTATGGCGTGGTAGACGCGCTGGACAAGATTGCCGCTGAAACCGGCAAAACGGTCCCGCAGGTCGCGTTGAACTGGCTGTTGCAGAGACCAACCGTTTCGTCAGTGATTATGGGCGCGCGGATCGAGGAGCAATTGCGGCAGAACCTAGGCGCGGTGGGATGGAAGTTGAGCGCCGACCAAATTGCCGCGTTGGACAAAGCGAGCGAGCGCGAGCCGGTTTATCCCTACTGGCACCAGAGAAAGTTTTTCGCGGGGCGCAATCCGCTACCCGTGTGAGCAGTAGTTCTCAGCGCTTCGCTCGCAGTTCCCGGTGGTCAGTGGCCGTCGTGACCAGTGATTTCCGCCTTCAGATCGTGATGATGGCGATGTTTGACGACGGAGTGGCCGATGAGCCAACCAAGCGCGCCTCCGACCAGAACATCAGCAGGAAAATGATCCCGGCCAAGAACGCGGGTGAGACCAACGCCGGTGGCGCCGGTGTAGACGAGCCATTGAACCGGCCGTGACGGATACTCGGCGGCGATCGCTGAGGCGGCTGAAAAGGCGATGAGCGTGTGGGACGAAGGAAACGAGGAGTCGATCCCCGCGATCGACTGAAAGAAGCGCCCACGCGCAGTGTCCTGGTAAGGGCGTTCCTGCCACAGCGCAAGCTTGAGGCCTTGTTCAACGACCACGCCATCGACCATGGATTCAGCCGTGAGAATGCCGGTTTCGCGTGCGTGGTCGTCCCCCTCGATCCGGCCGAATCCGTAAAGCGCGACCGGAGCGGCGACAAGGCTGTAAATCATTGCATTCGAAGCGTTGATGTTGGCGCTATTGAAGCTCGGGTTGGTTGAGACGACATTGGTCAACACGTAGTGATCGGTGGCAAGAGCCACGCCGGTGGCGACGCCAAGCGGGATGATCCATTTAAGGTCATGCGTGCGAATGCGCGCGGGACTCGTCCAGATGATCGCCTGGTCTTCGAGGAAGTTGCGAGGTACATTGCGGACCGTTACATCGTCTCTCGGAGGCGGTTGCGGGGTGGGCGCGTCGGGAAGCGAAGCGGGATTGGTGGCATTGGGAGTCGGCACGGTTTGCGCCTGCACGCCGAGCGCTAAACCCAACGACAGCGCACCGAAGAGCGCCGGCGCCAACGAACTGAGCCGGAAGCCTCGCTGAGAATGGGAACCCATTGTTTTTTGTTGCATGCACTCTCGATTTAAAACGGAATCAAACGCGGGCCCTTCACTATGGGACTGATTCGGACCTGAAATTGTCAACAACAGCGATCAGAGCGTTTGCGGCGGATTGTTGAGGTAAATTTCGACGTAATCCAGGTAGTTCTGTGCGTATTCGCGAATCAGTTCGCGATCTTTGTCAGTAATCTCACGGCGCAGCTTCGCCGGAATGCCGGCCCAAAGGGTTCGGGGAGGAACGACAGTGTGTTCGGGAACCACGGAACCGGCGGCAATGATGCATCCCTCTCCAACGCGGCAGTCATTCAAAACACGAGAACCCATGCCGATGACGCACATATCCTCAACCACGCATCCGTGGACGGTGGCATTGTGGCCGATGGTTACCCAGTCGCCCACGATGACGGGATAGAGATTGCGCTGGCCGTGGAGGACGGAACAATCCTGGACGTTGGAATTGGAGCCGACACGGATGGAATTGACGTCACCGCGAAGCACGGCATTCATCCAGACGGAAGAGCGCTCGCCGAGGACAACGTCGCCGAGGATTTGCGCGGACGGGTCGATGTAGCAGCTGGCGGGAATCTTCGGTGAGTGGCCCTGGTAGATTCGCAGCATAATGACCTTTGCGGTGGCCTCCATCTGAAAGTTTAACCGCCTTCGACGGACCTCCGCGGCGTACGAAGCGCCAATCATCCGCAGCGCGGTTCGATGTCGAATGGACCAGCGAGTGGAAACCTGCCGAAAAACGTGGGGTTGGCCGCGAAATCGAATCTCGCGTATGATAATGGGAGCCTTAGAGGCAAGTTTGGAGGTGTTTTACCTTGGCAGAGGTTCGCGTACAGGAAGGCGAACCGCTAGAAAATGCTTTGCGCCGATTCAAGCGGAAGGTGCAACAGGAGGACATTATCAAGGAAGTGAAGCGTCACTCCTACTACCTGAAGCCCGGCGAAAAGAAACGCGTCAAGGCAGCTTTGGCGCGCAAGCGGAACCGCAAAAAGGCTCGTAAAGAGCAGGATTAATTTTTCAACCACCGCGAAGAGCAAGTCCAGGCGGCTTTTGGAGACGAAGGCCGCCAGATTGCCAAAAGAGGATCAGGACGGCATTGCGGTGTTGTAATTGGCATTGCGTTACTCCAGTTTCTGTCGATCGAATCCGCGGTAGCCATTCAGTTTGTTCCCTCCGGGGGCACTACTCGCATTCCCTTCAGAAACGACAAGCGCAATCGATCAGCCGACGCGCGAACGTGCGCGCACGGCTTTGACGTTACCCGGTTTTGCCGGGCGAAAGTTCGAATACCGCTCTGTTTTTAAGTGCGGTCCGGGCCCTTGTAGTGCACGACGAACGATATCAGGGAACCGCGACCGGCAAGATCCTGTAGAGCCGTGGCCGATTTCGGTGAAAGTCCCTGTGAGGGAAGCCGGCCATGGAATTCACCGATCGAGTCCTGAAGTGTGTCGACTGCGGCGCCGAGTTTGTGTTCACGGCAGGCGAGCAGCTCTTCTTCTACGATAAGCAATTCAAGAACGACCCCAAGCATTGCAAGCAGTGCAAAGCGAAGCGTGCCAGGGGAAGCCAGCGCGTGCGCCCTGAAACACGAACCACATGTTCGGAGTGCGGCGCGGAGACGACGGTTCCTTTCAAGCCGACCCAAGGCAGGCCGGTGCTGTGCAGGTCATGCTTCCAGAAGCAGCAGGCGATGCCATTGCCGGCTTCGGAACCTACGTCAGCGCAGGACTGAAAAGCAGGTCGCCCCGGAATTCCGAGGGGAAGCCTGCGTTGCGGACCAGTGTCGCGAGCTGCGCCCAATGGCGCTGGCTGTGAAAGAGCGCGTGCCCTGCGAACTTTCTCCGAGAAACCGTCCGTTGATCCAGGGGCACCCAATCAAATGTGAGAACGTAGGGATCGCTCCAGGTGTGTTCCGGCGCGGCGAGCAGCCCACGATAGACCTGAATCGCCTGGGTGTGCAGCTCGAAGAGGGTGGCAAGCGGGCCGGCAGGAACTTTCTCCCGCGGAGTTTCCGGCGCCCCAGCCAGGCGCTGGGCCCAGCGAAGTTCCGAGCCCCATATGTGGCGAACGAATTCCTGGGCGTTTTTGGCGCCGCCGATGTCGCAGGGAAGTTCAAGAAGATTGGGATGCGCTTCTAAGTGAGACTTCCAGTAGACGGACGACTGATCGTTCCACGCGAGCAATTCTTCGAGCGTGATTCCTACGCTCGTTGCGATCCTCCCTTCAGTGCCCGATGTCCGATGTCGCGGCGATAATACATTCCTTCGAAGGAAGTCTCGGCCATGGCTTGATACGCTCGAGCGAGAGCCTGATCGAGCGAGTCGGCCGCAGCGGTGACGCCAAGAACGCGGCCGCCCGCGGTGACGATTTGGCCTCCGACCTGCGCTGTGCCTGCATGAAAGACTTGAACGCCGGGAACCTGGGCTGCTGCTGCGAGGCCGGTGATGGGAAATCCGTTTTTGTAGGTTCCGGGATAGCCGCCGGAACTGGCGACGACGCAAGCCGAGGCGCCAGGGGCCCAGCGCAGCGGCTTTTCGTCAAGTCTGCCGTCGACGCTGGCTTCGAGGGCGTCGACGAGATCGCTTTCGAGGCGAACGAGGATGGCCTGGGTCTCCGGATCACCGAAGCGGGTATTGAATTCGAGCACCTGAGGTCCGCGCGCGGTCATCATGAGACCGCAATAGAGGACGCCGGAAAAGGGGGTCTCCTCCGCGGCCATGCCCTCGACCGTGGGCACGGCGATGTGGTGCAGAATCCAATCGGACATTGCGGGATCGAGAAGCGAATCGGTAGAGTAGACGCCCATGCCGCCGGTGTTGGGGCCGGTGTCGCCCTCGCCGATACGCTTGTGATCCTGCGCGGGAACAAGTGGCACGACGTGCTTGCCGTCGCTGAGACAGAGAAAGCTGATCTCGTCGCCCTTGATAAATTCCTCAATGACGACTTGCTGTTCCGATGTGCCGAGGAGGGCGCCGGTGAAAAGGCCTTGCGCTGCTTCGGCTGCTGTGGCGCGGGACTCGCAGATAATAACGCCCTTGCCCGCCGCGAGGCCGTCGGCCTTGACCACGATGGGTGGGTGAAACATCTCTACTGCCTTTTCAACTTCGGCCTGCGAAGAACACACGGCGTAGTTGGGCGTCGGTATACTGTGGCGCTGCAGAAAGCGCTTAGCGAATCCCTTGCTGGTTTCGAGCATCGCCGCCGCCCGCGTGGGGCCGAAGACGCGCAGGCCGCACTGCCGGAGCTCGTCAACGATGCCGAGGGAAAGTGGCAGCTCGGGGCCGACGATGGTGAGATCGGGCTTCTCGGCTTCGCAAAGGCGGACCATGGCGGCGAGGTCTTTGAGATCGACAGAGACGCAGCGGGCAATTTGGGCCATTCCGCCGTTGCCGGGTGCGCAAAGGACCTCGGTGACGCGCGGACTGCGTTTGACGGCCCATGCTAGTGCATGTTCGCGGCCGCCGGAACCAAGGACCAGGACTTTCAATTGACCTTCCCTTCGATCGAAACTTATCCAAGACCAAGAGAATAATCGGGAACGAGGGCGGGGGAAGTCAAACGACAAAGAACACTGGGACGCCCTCATTGATTCTCCTATACTGATGCGGGATGCACCCGTTGCGCACTCGAATAGGCCGGAGCGCAGATTCATAATGGTTGATACCCGCATCAAGCCGTTCAAACAGCAGCAGGCCGAGAAGGCTGCGCGCGAAGAGCAGACGCGCATTTTCCGGCGCAACCAGATCTTCGGCTTGCTGATCATCGCGGCTGCGATCTGTTTGTGGTGGTTCTGGCATACCAATCCGAAGTGGATTTTTCCGCCGGGGTGGTGGCGGTGGTAAGGCAGGGCTCAGGGATCAGGGCTCAGGGATCAGAAAAGCCCGTCGAGAATACGCGCGATCCAGTGATGGTGATCCTGCTGGGTCCGACGGGAAGCGGGAAAACGGCGCTTTCGCTCGAGTTGGCTGAGCGATTTGACGGCGAGATCGTGAGCTGCGACTCAGTGGCTGTCTACCGCGGCATGGAGTTGGGCACGGCCAAGCCCACAGAAGGAGAACGGGCGCGCATTCCGCATCATCTGATCGATGTGGCCGAGCCGGACGAGGCGTTTACGGCGGGAGAATACAGCAGGCGGGCGCGGGCGACGCTCGATGAGATTGCGGCGCGTGAGCACTTGCCGATTGTGACGGGCGGGACGGGGCTGTATCTACGGGCGCTGACTGAAGGATTGTTTGCGGGACCAAGCCGGCAGCAGGATTTGCGAGAGCGGTTGCGGCGGAGCGCGGAACGTCATGGAAGCGCATGGCTGCATCAGGTTTTGCAAAGGCTGGATGCGGCGACGGCAGAGCGGATTCATGCGAACGATACGGCGAAACTGGTTCGCGCGATTGAAGTGTGTGTGGCGGCTGGTTCGCCTCTCTCCGCTCTGCTCCAAAACCAGGGAAAAAATCCGCTGACCGGATTCCGATTACTGCGGATCGGGTTGAATCCGCCGCGGAATGAGCTTTACGAACGGCTGAACAAGCGCTGCGCCGAGATGTTTTCCGCGGGACTCATTGAAGAGACACGAGGCCTGCTCGAAAAGTACGGCCCGGTGGAGGCACTGGATTCGCTCGGCTACCGGCAGGCGCGCGGCGCGCTGGAAGGAACAGTCAGCCAGGAAGCTGCGATTAAAGCGGCCCAGCAGGTGCACCGCAACTACGCGAAGCGGCAGATGACGTGGTTCCGGCGTGAGCCGGACGTCAAGTGGCTTGAGGCGTTCGGCAACGAGGCGGAGACGGTGGAGCTGGCAATGGAAATGATTCAAGAAGCGGGTTGAATGGGTCAGGTTCCTGTGGGCGCAGGTTCGCTCGCTCCGCTCTCCGCATTCTGACTGTCGGCGAACACGCAATGAACCCAAATAGCGAGGGCGGAGACAAAGCAGAGGATCGAAACGCCCACCATGCAATCGACGTACGCCCGTAGTTCGAACATGGTCTTGAGCTCTGGATAATTCAGCAGTGTTAATCGGACGAGAGTAATGCACCCGAGGAACGCGAGAAGATAGCTCAAGCCAAGATGCTTAAGGGTTCGGCTGATGGAACCGAAGGCGGCTGGCTTCGCCAATGCTGAAGCGTAGAGAGCGCCGCAAAACATGCACACCGCGAACACGCGCCAGCCCATCCTGGAGATTTCATGCCTCGCGAACCAAGGGGCGACGGCTCCGTAGTTCCAATGCAACATGATGAGTGCGAATCCGTGTGCGACTAAGTAGCTCAAAACAATAAAGACGCTCGCCCCAGCAAGCCATTTCACGATGGTGAGGAGTCGCAGATTCATGACTGTTCATTTGCGCCACGGGTTAACAAGTGGAAGGATACATGAACCAGCGCGAGCGATGAGGATTCGCTGGCAATTTAAACTAGGAATGTGGGCGTGGCGCCCGTGCGAAGAAAAGCGCCTGAACGGAGTTTGCTTTGGCAGATACGAGTGTAGAGACAATTTACGACGTGGCAGTGATCGGCGGCGGCCCGGCCGGGTATACAGCGGCGATTCGCGGCGCGGAGTACGGATTGAAGGTCGCACTCATTGACGCAAGTCCGAAGCTGGGCGGTACCTGCCTGCATGTGGGCTGCATTCCAACGAAGGCGCTGCTTTTCAACGCCGAACTCTGGGACTACCTGAAGGAAGCCGAAGAGTTTGGCATCGCGGGCGTCGATGCGCGTTCGCTCGATTGGGCGGCGGTGATGGCGCGCAAGAATGCCATTATCACGAAGCACGTCAAGGGCCTCGAGTTCCTGATGCGCAAGCACAAGATCCAAGTTGTTTCTGGTTTTGGACGACTGACCGGGCCGGCGAACAATGGTGTACACACGCTGGATGTCGATTCAAACGGGATGAAGACCCAAACCAAAGCCAGAAAAATAATGCTCGCAACGGGGTCGGAGGCGAAGCTGCTGCCGGGATTGAAGGCCGATGACACGATTCTGACCAACATCGAGATTCTGAGTTTGAGCGCGCCGCCTAAGTCACTGATTGTGATTGGAGCGGGCGCGGTGGGCGTGGAGTTTGCGTCGATCTTCAGGAGCTTCGGAACCGAGGTGACGATTTTGGAGTTTCTGCCGCGCATGGTTCCCGTCGAGGACGAGGAGATTTCAAAGGAGTTGGCACGCGTGTTCCGAAAGCGCGGCATTGACTCTAGCACCGGCGCGAAAGTTGAGAAGGTTGAGAAGACGCCCACCGGCGTGAAGGTGAGCTACACGGACGCGAACGGTAATGCCCAGGTGAAAGAGGCCGAGAAAGTTCTGGTAGCCGTGGGGCGCGGGCCGCTGACGAGCGGAATTGGCCTGGAGAAAACGAAAGTCGAGTTGGAGCGCGGATTCGTGAGGGTGGATGAAACGCAGGAGACCGCCGAGCCCGGGGTGTATGCGATTGGAGACATTGTTGCCGGACTGCCGCAACTGGCGCATGTGGGCGCGATGAGCGGGATGGTGGCGATGGCAAAGATTGCTGGCAAGTATTACAAGCCGGTGCGGAGGGATCGCATTCCGAGCTGCACGTATACCGATCCGCAGATTGGGTCGGCAGGAATGACCGAGGCGCAGGCGAAGGAAAAGGGCCACGAGATAAAGGTTGGCAAGTTTCCGTTCGCGGGCAATTCAAAGGCCACGATTGTCGGCAGCCACGACGGGTTTGTGAAGGTGGTTTCCGACGCGAGGTTCGGAGAGATTCTGGGCGTGCACATCATTGGGCCGCAGGCAACTGAGCTGATTGCCGAGGCCGTTGCGGTGATGGACCTGGAAGGAACGGTTGATCATCTGATGTTCACCATTCACGCGCACCCCACCCTGAGTGAGGCGATGCTCGATGGCTACGGCGCGGTGGAGGGGATGGCGATCAACGCGTAATACAGCGAGTTAGCAGGTCAGCAAGTCGGCGAAGATAGCCAACGCGCGAAGAACTGCCCCTGGGATAGGGGGAACCGCGACTCAAAGCATCAGCTGCCAGTAGCCGACGTCGATCCAGCGATTGAATTTGTAGCCGACTTCCTTGAAGTGGGCAATGGGGCGGAATCCAAATTTCTCAAGCAGCGCGATGCTGGCAGGGTTGGGTACCAAAGTGCCTCCGATGGCGCAATGAAACTTGCGGCCGCGCAATTCGCTGAGAAGCGCATCGAGCAAAGCCGAGCCTCTTCCCTGCCCGACCGTAGAACGATCGAGATAGATGGAGATTTCGACTGAATGGCGATAGGCCGAGCGCTCTTTCCATTTGTGGGCATAGCAGTAGCCGACGACTACATCGTCGTCTTCGCACACGAGCCAGGGATACGCTTGCGTCGTTTCTTGGATTCGCCGGCGCATCTCGTCGAGTGTGACTGAAAC
>DASXFF010000051.1:0-9599 GCA_036489735.1 Occallatibacter sp.
CTTTCAGTATCGAGTGGATCAGGGCAGTTTTTTTCAAGTGAATCGTTGGCTGGTGGACGAACTCGTGGAAACGGTGACGAACGGGCTGAGCGGTGGGCTGGCATGGGACTTGTTCGCCGGCGTGGGACTGTTCGCGCGAAAGCTGGCTGAGAAGTTTGAGCGAGTGATTGCGGTGGAAGCCGCGGCGACAGCGGGGCTCGAGGAGAACCTGCGGGGAACGAATGCCAGCGCATTGAAGGCAACGACCCTTGAGTTTCTGCAGAGAAAGCCTAAAAGCGAACGGCCAGATGCAATTGTCGTCGATCCGCCGCGCACAGGATTGGGAGCGGAGACGACGGCGTTGCTGGCAGAAATTGCCGCGCCGGAGCTTATTTATGTTTCGTGCGATCCGGCGACGCTGGCGCGCGATCTGCGTGCGCTCGTCGGCGCGGGATATGCGATCGAACAAGTCACGCTCGCGGACCTCTTTCCGCAGACATTTCACCTGGAGACCGTGGTGCGGCTACGGCGGTGACGGGTGTGCCGGAAAGCACTGCTGGAATTTCTCATTCCTGATAGGCTTGACGCCAAATTCACTTTTCACCATCGGGTCCGATGCACGCCGAACAACCCAACCCTGCGCAACGCACGCATGGCTTGACTGCCGTGCCGTTGTTTCATGCGGCGTGGCTGTTTGGAGCGGGAATTGTCCTCGCAAGCCGGGTGTGGGTATCGCCTCCGCTGATTCTTGTGCTGCTGGCGCTGGTTGCCGCTTTGTGCGCTGCAGCGGCGCTTCGTTCGGCGCCGATTGTGTGGCTGCCTTTGGCGGTTTTGTGGATGCTGCTAGGCGCGTGGTGCGGGGAAATGCAGCCGCAGCCGGCGCCTGCTCCGCAGCTGATCGCGCTGTCTGACGGATTGTTGCGAACAGTGGAAGGGACCGTGGTGGATGTGGGACCCCTTCGAACCGAGTTGGAGCAAAACGTCGACGAGGCCCAGACGACTGCACCATCGCAGCGCATCGACGTGCGCGTAGCGACGATTGAAATGGTGAACGACGAGAGCGATGCGCAGGAGCCGGCTTCCGGGGCGGTGCGGCTTACAGTGCGCTGGCCGGCTGGCGCGAAAAACGGTGCCGAGGGCGCACCGCAGGCATTCCGCTGCGGGGAGCGTGTGCGCGCGGTCGTTCGGCTGCTGCCACCGGAGACGTATCACGATCCGGGGGTATGGAGCCGCGCGGATTATTTGCTGGACCAGGGAATCACGTCGACGGCCTCGGCGGGTTCGGATCGTGTGGAGCGATTGGACCGCGCACCGGGCGCGTTTTTGGCGTGCAGAGTGAGCGCGTGGCAGCACGCGTCGACAACGCGGCTGCTGGCGCTGCCCATGGCCATGCGAAGTTTGCCCGCGCCGCTGCGGCTGAGCGAGGACGATGCCGTGATGCTGGCGGCGATGGTGGCGGGCGACCGTACGTATTTGACTCACGCGCTACGCGTGGGCTTTGAGCGCACGGGGTCCTTTCACATGCTGGTGGTTTCAGGATTTCATCTTGCGATTGTGGCGGCATGCATCTTCTGGATCGCGCGGCGGCTGCGCATACCGCGAGTGCCGGCGACGATTCTGACGATCGCGACTTCGTTTGGCTACGCACTGTTCACGGGATTCGCCACGCCGGTACAACGCTCGCTGTGGATGGTGACTCTCTACCTGCTGGGAAGGCTGGTCTATCGTGAACGAAATGCGCTGAACGCGATTGGGTTTGCCAGCCTGTGCCTGATGGTGGTGAACCCGCACAGCCTGTTCGACTCCAGCCTGCAGATGACGCTGCTGGCAGTGCTCGCGATAGCGGGAGTCGCGGCGCCATTGTTG
The DNA here is from genome assembly GCA_036489735.1 of Occallatibacter sp. Taxonomy (GTDB): domain Bacteria; phylum Acidobacteriota; class Terriglobia; order Terriglobales; family Acidobacteriaceae; genus Telmatobacter. The sequence goes on from DASXFF010000051.1 coordinate 1,846, forward strand.
CGCGGAACCATTCATCCCTATGGGACCGCGATGCGTGACTTGAAACTGGTCGCCGTGGACATCAAGCTGACCCCGCGGCTGGCGGAGTTCCGGCTGATGATGCGGAGGGTGGCGGAAAAACTGGAACTAGGCGGAAACGGATGGCTCGCCTGGCGCATTTTTCCGTGGTGCGTGCGATTTGCAATCCGGTTTGTGGAGCTGATCGTGGTGTCATGCGTGGTTGAGCTGGCGATGACACTACCGATGGCTATCTACTTTCATCGCATCACGATTTTTGCGCTGCCGGTGAATCTGCTGATTTTGCCACTGCTTGTGGTGCTGATGCCGGCGGCGCTGCTGACGCTGATGCTGCTTGTGGTTTGGCCGCAGGCGGCCGTCGCTCCGGCGATGGCGGTGGCGGTGGTAATGCACGTCGGAGTCGGGCTGGTGCATCTGTTCGGCTCAATGACGCTGGGAGATTTCCGGATCCCCAATCCAGTGCTGTGGCAATCGGTTGCGTTTTGCTTGTTGCTGGCGGCCGCGATTGTGCTGGCGCACCAAGGCCTGCGCCCCAGGACGCGCTGGATGAGGCGCGGAGCGTGGGTAGCGCTGGCGATGGCCGCGCTGGCAGCGGTGGTGCCGCGGCCTATGGAGCGGCCGAAGCGGGCCCTGCTCATGGAGGCGATCGATGTGGGCCAGGGCGATTCCCTGCTCGTGATCACGCCGGACGGAAAGACGCTGCTGGTGGATGGAGGAGGATCCGGCGGGGGTCCAAGGCAGGCGGCGCAAGATTTTGACATTGGAGAAGAGGTGGTTTCGCCGGCGCTGTGGGCGCGCGGAATCCGGCATTTGGATGCGGTGGCTCTGAGTCATGCGCATTCCGATCACATTAGTGGATTGTTTGCGGTGCTCAACAACTTCCACCCCGATGAGCTTTGGGTAGGCAACAATCCGCGGGTGGGGGCCTACAACGCGCTGCTGGATGAAGCGGCTGCGATGCACGTGCGGGTGAAAAGCTATCGTGCCGGTGAAGCTTTCTCGTTTGGCGATACTCAGGTGAACGTTCTGGCGCCGTTTCGTGATTACGTGCCGGGAGCGGAGCCGGCGAACAACGACTCGCTGGTACTGCATGTGGCCTATGGGGCGACTTCAGTGATGCTGGAAGGCGACGCCGAGGCTCCAATTGAGCGGGCGATGCTGGCTGAGCCGGGACTTGAAAGCACGCTGCTGAAGGTGGGGCATCACGGCAGCATTACGTCTACGCGGCCAGAGTTTCTTGCCAGGGTTCAGCCGCAGTGGGCAGTGATCAGCTGCGGTTTGCATAACCGGTATGGTCACCCGCGCGAGGAGGTGCTGGAGGAGTTGCAGGCGAGACACGTGAAGACATTCCTCACCGACATTCAGGGCGTGTCGTGCTTTGTGCTGGACGGGAAGACAGCGCGGGGGACCGTGGGGTGCGGGTCAGGCGCTTCGCCGCCGTAAACGCAGGAACCGCGTTTGAAGGCTCGAAAGGGACGGCAGTTCGATGGACAACATAAGCAAAATTGCTTATAGTGAGGAATGGCGAGTGAAAAGCAGTGAGCTGAAACGCTGGCTGGCAAAGCTGGGCGCGACGTTTCAAAGCGGCAAAGGTTCGCACCTTCATGTGACCCTGAATGGAAAGAAGTCCATCATCCCGATGCACCAGAAGGACCTCCCGACTGGAACTGTCGAGGCCATCAAAAAGCAACTTGGATTGAAGTGAATGAGGAGGTTCTATGCGGTACCCGGCAAAATTGCGGAAGGAGCCGGAAGGCGGCTACACCGTTACCTTTCCTGATATTCCGGAAGCTATCACCTGCGGGACGAGCGTCGCGGACGCTCTCCTTCATGCAAAGGACGCTTTGGAAACGGCGATTGACTGGTATCTCGAGGATGGCAGGACGGTTCCCACACCGTCGAAGCCCAGGCGCCGTCAGCACCTCGTGGAGTTGCCGCCCAGCTATGCCGCCAAGATACTTTTGCTCAATGAGATGACGATGCAGAGAGTCAGGCCGGCCGAGCTTGCGCGACGGATGAAGGTCACTCCGCAGGAGGTCAATCGCCTCCTGAATGTCCGCCACGCTACCAAGATCGACAGCATTGCCGGCGCATTGAAGGCGTTGGGCAAGACGATGGAGATTCGCGCAGCGTGAGTCTGGCTCGCAATGTTGCGTTAACATTCTTGAATCGCTCTAGCCTCTTGATACGCGCGCAGAGACGCCATTGAGGCCATTGACTCTGCTTGCAAAGCAAGTAAATCTCTTTTCAAGTTCATGGTCAAAGTTAATTAAGGTGAACCAGCGGTGACGGGCAATTTTTCCACCACTTGGTATGCGTATGGATGTCTGAGAGCGTAGCGTAATTACGCTATCTGCGCTACCCAGCTTGACTAGCTTTTCATGGTAGTCATGCAGTTGAATTTCAAAATTTACGCGCGCTGGAAACTTGATGCAGATCATTGCTCTCCCCTGCGTGTGCAGAGAACAGATATCTGAATAGGTTGCATGCCTTGCCGTGACCGTTGAATGAACGCTGTTGTCGGGATCAAGGAAAATCAGTCTACTTCCGTCGAGTTTCTCTCGTACCCCATCAATCCAGTTCTGCCTGTGCTTTTTGAGTCTCGGAACGGCTTCTCCCTCCCCAGTTCCATGGAAGATAGTATTCGACGGCCAGAAGCTCAATTTTTCAAGATTCTTCACTGTGCGAGCGCCGTTGCAGCGGCGAAATTCCTTACAGAATCCGTCTAATTCGTTCCAAAGAGATTCATCTATTCCCCGCCATTGAGGATACTCAGTATGCCTACCATCTTGCCGCCCATCGTAATTTCTGTTGAAATACCAAGCGACGCCGAGCTTATAGTCGTCGGCTGCGAGTGCTCGCAGTAACGCCTATTTCAGAAAGTCTGAGACGTCACCGGCGTACTGGTCGCGCATCGAGGTTCCTACCTCATAGCAGCCGCGTGAATCGCGAGCAGCGTTTCGAGCAGCGGCTTAAGGAGCTTCAAATCGAGCGCATTCGCGCCGTCGGATTTTGCGTTCGCCGGATCGTCGTGCACTTCGACGAAGAGGCCGTCAACACCGGCGGCGACGGCGGCGCGGGAGAGCAGCGGAATGAATTCGGGCTGCCCGCCGCTGACGCCATTGGCCGCCGAAGGCTGCTGCACCGAGTGCGTCGCGTCAAAGACGACGGGCGCGAGCGGACGCATGATGGCGAGCGAACGGAAATCGACCACCAGATTGTTGTAGCCGAACGATGAACCGCGCTCGGTGAGGAAGATGCGCTCGTTGCCCGTCGACCGGACCTTCTCAACGCAGTGATTCATATCCCACGGCGCGACGAACTGGCCTTTCTTGATATTGACGGCGCGGCCGGTTTTGCCGGCGGCGACCAGCAGGTCAGTCTGGCGGCAAAGAAAGGCTGGAATCTGGAGAACATCGACGGCTTCGGCCGCGACCTGGCAGTGCGAGGGCTCGTGAACGTCAGTAAGGATGGGAAGACCAGTGTCTTTGGCGATGCTGGAGAGGATGCGCGTGCCTTCAACGAGGCCCGGACCGCGGAAGCTTTTGACGCTTGTCCGATTGGCCTTGTCGTAGCTGGCCTTGAAAATGAACGGGACGCCAAGATCGGAGGCGATGCGCTGGACGGCTTCGGCAATGGAGCGGGTGTGTGCTTCAGACTCGATGACGCAGGGTCCGGCGATAAGGAAGAGCCGGCCGGAGCCCACTTGCACCGGGCCGACTTCGAACGAAGATCTCACGAGGGAAATTGTACAAGGGCCAGTGATCAGCGGTCAGAAAGACAGGAAACAGGGAACGGAGATCAGTTCTGAGTGCGGCTGCGGAGACAATTGCGTTCCCAGGTCCCAAAAGCGGGACCTGGGCAGCCTGTGTGGACGAAGGTCAGCCGGTGTGGATGCGCGACCACTCCCACAGAGCGCGATCGAGCGTGCGCAGAGGTGTGGGAGCGGGAAGCTCGTTAAGCGGCTTGACGATGTTGCTTTCGGCGAGGCGCTTGCAGAAGCTGAGATACTCCTCGTAGAAGCGGACGTCGTGACGCGCGTGACCGAGGGCTTCGAGGGTGCGGTAGTCCAGCACGGTGTAGCGTTCGGGGAAGATCGCGGCCAAAACGGCCGAGGCCACAGCGATGTCGACGCCATGAAGATCGAGCAGCGCTTTGACGGCGGCTTCAGTGGACGACTCAGGCGAAGCGGCTACAGCCAGCGCCTGCCTGATCTTCTCGTTGCTGTTGCCGATGAGAACCTGCACAGCGCGCTCCGATTTCCAGCGCACGATCGCTTCCAGATTAGCTAGCGAATAGTCTCCATTGCGAATGGCTTCCCCAGCTTCGAAGGCGGCTTTTTCAAGTTCGTGCTCCTTTTCGCCGGCGGTTTGCCAATATTGCTCTGCCAAGTCTTGCAGCTCAGCTTCAGCGGGCTGAAGCTGGAAGTAAGCGACCATCTTTAAATTCCATCCTTTCGATTCTTATGCCCAAAACTTAGACACGATAGGCCCGGCACGAAATCATTGTCAATAACCCGGAGGGTTGTTTTTTGGCCCTCGTACCGGACTGGTCCATGAGATGCGCGGCGCGGGGGAATCGGCAGCGCGCAAGAGTGTGGAAGGCGCGATTTTTCATTGGGTTTTGAGGTGAAAAAGGCAGCTCCGAAGGTAGTAGACGAAATGAGAGAGGAATTCGCTTCAAGGCAGGTTTGATGGAGTGAGAAAGTTTGAAGAAAATGCGGTTCGAGCCGCGTAGCATAAATATATATCTATGCTAATATGTATTTATGCGGACTACCGTGGATTTGCCTGACGATATCTACCGTGCCATCAAGGTGATGGCGGCGGAACGCGGAAAGACAGTGCGGGAGCTGGTTCTTGAAGGGCTGGAAATGGTCAGGGCCAAGAGAAGCGGGAGCGAATCGGAGTCGTCGGCGGAGTCCAGTCAGGCAGGGCCGTTGGGAGCCGATCGGGAAACGAACGAAGACCTTATCGGGTTTCCGTGACGCGAAAGCGCGGCCGCCTGGAACCACCCCTCCGCGGATGCAGCCGATCCTACTGCACCACTTGGCCGACGGCCGACTCGATCTGCGTGCGCTGCAGGTGGTTTTTGTAGCTGGCCACGATGAATTCGCGGAAGAGCGGATGGGGCTCGAGAGGCTTGGACTTGAATTCGGGATGGAACTGGCAGCCGAGGAAGTAGGGGTGGCCGGGGATCTCGACGATCTCGACGTACGTCTGGTCAGGGGTCGAGCCCGAGATGCGCAGGCCGGCGCCTGCAAGCAGCGCTTCGTACTCGCGATTGAACTCGTAACGGTGGCGGTGGCGCTCGCTGATCTCTTTCTGGCCGCCGTAGGCTCGGCTGGCGAGCGAATCTTCCTGCAACACGCAGGCCCATGCGCCCAATCTCATGGTGCCGCCCATCTCTTCCACGCCAAGCAGTTCGCGGAGCTTGTAGATAATGCGGTGTTCGGTTGCGGGATCGAATTCCGAAGAATTCGCATCCTTCAACCCGCAGACGTTGCGCGCAAACTCAATGCACGCAGTCTGCATGCCCAAACAAATCCCAAAGTAGGGCACATTCTTTTCGCGCGCGTAACGGATGGCGTTCAACATGCCGTCGATGCCGCGCTTGCCGAAGCCGCCGGGGACGAGAATGCCGTCATAGCCCTCGAGTTGCGATTCATAGCTGCGATCGTCGGGGCCGGAGGACTCAAGGCCCTCGGCCTCAATCCAATGAATCTTGAGTTTGAGATTCTGTGAAATCGCCCCGTGAGTCAGCGCCTCCTTGAGCGACTTGTAACTGTCTTCGTATTCGACGTACTTGCCGACGATAGCGATGGAGACCTCGTCTTTGGGGTGGTAGCAGCGTTCGACCAGTTCCTTCCAAAGGGTGATGTCGGCCGCGGGCGCTTCTTTATGCAGATATTTGAGGACCAGGGTGTCGACACCCTCTTCGGCGAACCCGAGTGGAACTTCGTAGATGAAGGGCACGGTTTTGGCGCCGATCACGGCTTTTTCTTCGACGTTGCAGAAAGCGGCGATTTTTTGCTTGATGTCGCGGCTCATGGCGCGGTCGGAGCGGCAGAGGAGTATGTCGGCCTGGATGCCGATGGAAAGAAGCTCCTTGACGGAGTGCTGCGTGGGCTTGGTTTTGAGCTCCTGCGCGGCGGCAATCCAGGGCACGAGGGTGACGTGGACGAAGACAGTGTTCTCGCGGCCAAGCTCCTGGCGCATCTGGCGAATGGCTTCCAAAAACGGCAGCGATTCGATGTCACCGACGGTGCCTCCGATTTCGACGATGGTGACGTCTGCACCATTGGCGGCAACTTTGCGCATGGCGTTCTTGATTTCGTTGGTGACGTGGGGAATGACCTGAACGGTTTTGCCGAGGTAGTCGCCGCGGCGCTCCTTCAAAATAATCTGCTCGTAAATGCGCCCGGTGGTGTAGTTGTTGTCGCGCGAGAGAGGCGCGTGTGTGAATCGTTCGTAATGACCGAGGTCGAGATCGGTTTCAGCACCGTCGTCGGTGACGAAGACTTCGCCGTGCTGAAACGGCGACATGGTTCCGGGATCGACGTTGAGGTAAGGATCGAACTTCATGAGGTTGACGCGGAGGCCGCGGCTCTCTAAAAGACAACCGATTGAAGCGGCTGCCAGTCCTTTGCCTAAACTGGACACAACTCCACCCGTCACAAAGACATACTTTGCCGACATCGATGCAACCTCGTCGCTGAGTTTTTGGGATTGGCCGTACCTGGTGGGCACATTCAAGTATGGCAAAATTCGGGCTGCGGAGGAAGAGGAAAAATCGGCAGTTTTTTGCGATCAGGATGCGGCGGTGCGGGAGGCCGGGGACGGGACGGAAGGAACGCGTGAGGAAAGCGGAGCGAGTGGGCCGAAATAACGATATTGGAATGAGGATTTTGCCGGTGGATGCGGGGCGGAGTCGGAGGGGGTTTACGATGCTCTCGGGGATGGACGGCGATGACCAGCAAGATTGAAGTGGTGAAGGCCGACATTACGACGCTCGCGGTGGACGCGATTGTGAATGCCGCCAATGAGTCGTTGCTCGGCGGTGGCGGAGTGGACGGGGCGATCCACCGTGCGGCGGGGCCGGAGCTGTTTGACGAGTGCTACCAGATCGGCGGGTGCCCGACGGGGGAGGCGAGGCTGACGAAAGGCTACAGACTGCCTGCAAAGTTTGTGATTCATACGGTGGGGCCGGTGTGGACAGGCGGCGAGCGTGGTGAGCCGGAGCTGCTGAAGAGCTGCTACCAGTCGGTATTCAAGATTGCCAGGGAGAATGGGATCCGTTCGCTGGCGTTTCCGGCGATCAGCTGCGGCGTGTACCGGTTTCCCGTCGATCGCGCGGTGAAGATTGCGGTTGGCGAGACAGTGGCAGAACTGGTTTCGAGCGACGCGGTGCAGAAGGTGATTTTTGCGTGCTTCGGGGACGAGATTTACGGGGCGTACACGCGAGCTGTGGACGCGCTAAGTTAAAACGTAAGTGCCGATCCCATCCTAAACGCGAGAACGCGTTTAGGATGGAGCACCCACGTTCCTTTGTAGGAACCTCTAAAAGTTGAAGGTCAGCTTCGCGGTCATGGCGCGCGGCGTTACGTAGTGCGTGCCGCTGAAGGTCGACAAGAAGTTATAGAGCGCGTACTTGTTGGTGACGTTGATGGCGGTGAGGTCGAGGTCGGTCTTGAAGTGTTCCTTGTGGAAGATGTTGGTTTTGCCGACCGAGGCGTC
>DASXFF010000062.1:0-29813 GCA_036489735.1 Occallatibacter sp.
CCACACGTGATCCCCGTCCGACTCCGCATCGCTCAGACGCTTCAGCACAACCATCCCGCAACCTTCGCCACGCACAAATCCATCCGCTCGCGCATCGAACGTCTTACAACGTCCGTCAGATGACAGCATGTGCGCTTTAGAAAAGGCAATACCAATTTCCGGAGAGAGAACGACGGTCGCTCCGCCAGCCAAGGCCATGTGACATTCCTGCATACGCAGAGATAGACAGGCCGAATGCAGCGCAACAAGAGAGGACGAACAGGCGGTGTCGATCGACATGTTCGGGCCATCAAGGCCGAGCACATAAGAAATACGGCCACCAGCCACACTTCTTGCAATCCCCGAAGCAAAATATGGATTAAATCGCGACAGATCGCCGTCTCGATAGCTCAAGAGAGCGTATTCATCGCTCGTCAATCCAACAAAAACACCGGTTCGAGAGGAGGATAGATCGCGAGGGCCCTGCCCGGCATCTTCAAGCGCTTCCCAGGCGACTTCCAGCAAAAGGCGCTGTTGTGGATCCATGGAGATCGCTTCACGCGGCGATATCCCAAAGAATTCGGGATCAAACTCGTCGACTTGATCGAGAAACCCTCCCCAGCGAGATGATAGTTTTCCTGGCGCATCCGGATTTGGGTCGTAGTAGTTCTCGATGTTCCAGCGCGATTCCGGAACCTCGCGAATCAGGTCGCGTCGTTCCTGCAGCAGCTTCCAGAAACTTGAAGGGTTGTTTGCACCGGGAAACCGGCATCCCAAGCCGATGATCGCAATCGGTTCGTGGCGGCTTCGCTCGGATGCTTCAAGGCGCACCTGCATGTCTTCGAGCGCCAGGTACGCCTGTTTTAACGGCGAGAGCTGGGAAGATTTATCCGAGATTGATTTCGAGGAATTCATGGATTCGCATCCTTCACATTCCTCTTAAGGTGCAATTCGTAGTCTTCTTCGCTCTGCGTCCGCACGATGTCAATCAACTCGGCGGCGATGGACTCGGGTAGCCGCGACTCGGCTGACTGCGGAAAGAAGTGATTACCTGGAACCATGTGCAAGTGGAACTCGCGGCAGGTCTGCGTCTGCCATTGCTCCAAGGAGAGCTGCGATACAGTGTGGTCCTGGAGACCGCCAAACGCAGTGATTCCACAGTCTAGAGGCAGACCTGGAGTATAAAGGTACGTCTCGACCATCGTCACGTCTGCGCGCAGGGCCGGAAGCAACAAATTGCACAACTCTTCATCTTCAGCAACTTGCTGGGGTATGGAACCATATCGCTCCTGCACCGCACTCAAGAACTGAGCGGTTTGGAGGCCATTCATCGGCGGATGCTGCCATCCAAGTTGGGGAGCCTGGGATGCCGCGACAAAAAGGTGAGCGGGCAGGCGTCCACCACGGCGCCGCAATTCTCGTGCCGTTTCAAATGCTATTCTTGCGCCCAAACTCTGGCCGTAGAATGCAAAACGAAGATCGATGTGGGCCGAAAGAGCGTCCACGAGGCCAGGGATCAGTTCTGCTATGGAGGAAAAGGGCTTCTCCGACAATCTCGATTCATGCCCCGGAAGTTGTATAAAGCCCAACTCGATTTCGGCACCGATCCGGTCGTTCCAGCCCCGAAAGGCGGCAGAACCGCCTCCAGCATGTGCGAACAAGAAAAGCCGGATGGGCGCGGCTTTAGAGTGCAAGTTATAGGTGATCCACGAGTTCATATTGACCGGAAGAACCTCCAAACAGTTTGAGCGCTAGAAACACCGGATTCCTCGACATGCCCTCTGCTGCGGACCCGACCGACCCGTGAGAAAAACGAGGTGGCAAAACCAGTTTCATTCCGTACCGAGCAGCTTCTTTACTACTATCGTGGGATGATCGCTCAGTTACTTTTGCCAGTAAACTTCCATTTTGGTCTAATTGAGATCTGTACGTAGATTGCAGCCGCATGCCACCATGATAATGGTCTTTGGAATGGCCCGAATGGCCGCACTGCGTTCTCTTGAAACTCCTCTGTTGATGCAGGCCTTGACAGTGGTGATTCCAACGTAAGGGTGAAGCACCTATTTCCTCTCGCGTTAAGAGATTCTGGCATGCGAGACCGAGCACGGGGATACCACAATTGTCCGATATTGTCGATTTTCTTTCCCATTTGCGCGGCCTAGATGTACGTCTTGCGGTCCAAGATGACCGCTTGGCTTGCACGGCTCCGAAGGGGGCTCTGAACGCCGAACTAACCGCGCAGCTAAGGGCAAGGAAAACGGAGATTATTGAGTTTCTTCGTGCCCACGTTCCGCCCTCAGACTCCAACACTCCGATCATCCCTATCGATCACGATGGCTACGTAACTCCTTCGCTTGCCCAACAAAGGCTTTGGTTTCTAGAACAAATTGAGGGGGGCAACACCGCATACAACTTGTCAGCTGGGCTTCGCTTAAGGGGTGTTTTAGATCGAGATGTTCTGAACCGCAGTTTCAAGGAAGTAATCCGCCGCCACGAGGTTCTGAGAACGCGACTGATCAATATCGAAGGTGCTCCGAAAGGGCTGGTTGGCTCGGGGGACGATTGGAGCATGGAGGTGCGGTCGCTGCTCGAAATACCTCCGGATCAACGCGAAAAAGAACTGAATCGAATCGGTATGGCTGAAGCCGGTAAGGGATTCAACTCTGAGAGCGACGTCTTGGTCCGCGCCTGCCTGGTAATCGTTGGCGAACAGGACCACGCACTTCTGATTAATATTCATCACATCGCTGCCGACGGTTGGTCCTTAGGCGTGTTTATCTCAGAATTGACCCAGCTTTATGAGTCGTTCTGCAACAATCAAGCTTCACCGTTGCCAGTGCTCGCCATTCAGTACGCTGATTACGCCCACTGGCATCGCCGGCTCGTGGAAAGCGGAGCCTTTCAATCCGAGGTTTCCTACTGGAAAAAACAACTTCACGGACCGCCTCCTGTAACAGACCTGCCGAAGGATCGCCTCAGGCCAGCAGTGACGAGCTACCGCGGTGCATTGAGCCGGCAGATCCTCGGTCCCCATGTTCAGAACTCTGTTCAAAGTTTTGCTGATTCCAAAAAGATCACACCGTTTGTCGTCCTTCTGGCCGCGTTCAAAGTCCTCGTATTTCGCCACACGTCCCAGACTGACGTTGTGGTGGGAACCGCTAGCGCAGGGCGTGGCCGAAAGGAACTTGAACAGCTTGTAGGCCTGTTCGTCAACAACTTGGTTCTCCGGACCGACCTTTCAGGCGATCCCAGCGGCGATGATGTCCTCCTACGGGTCCGAGATACCGTTCTGAACGCTTTTGCAAACGAGAACGTTCCGTTAGACCACTTGGTCGACATTCTCCAGCCGCATCGGGAGCTGGTTCGTTCCCCGTTTTTTCAAGTCATGTTTATCATGAAGGATTTCACGGCGCCGATGCCGAAGCTGCCTGGGCTGACCCTTGAGCCGCTAGACTGCGATCGACGGACTTCTAGATACGACCTGACTATCGAGGCTGGCGAAGACGAGCAAACTCGGCTTCGGCTCGATTGGGAATACAACACCGATCTTTTCAATGCCTCCACGATTGAGCGCATGCAGCTCACCTACATCAAGATCCTCGAGCAGATGATTGCGAAGCCGGAACTTCCGGTTTCGCAATTGCAGATTGTCAGCTCGGTAGAGCGCCGCCAGTTGGTTTCGGCCTTCAAAGACAGGACTGCGTATCCGAATCTCTGCATTCATGAATGGATCGCCCAACAGGCGGCCGCGACGCCAGATGCAACAGCGATAGTCTGCGAGGACGAAGAGCTCAGTTATTCTGAACTCCAATTGCGCGTCAATCGACTGGCAAACCGCCTGCGGTCGATCGGTATCGGTCCTGATGTTCTTGTTGCAGTCTGCCTGTCACGTTCTGTCAATATGCTGGTTGCCGTGCTGGGCATTTTAAGCGCTGGAGGAGCCTACGTTCCACTAGATCCACAATTTCCTTCAGAGCGACTGAACTTCATGCTGCAAGACAGTGGAGCCGTCGCCTTGGTGACGGAAGAGCCACTGCTGGATGCCCTGCCGATTCATGGTCTGCCCGCGATCTGCCTGGATCGCGAGCGCTTCGCTGGATTGACTGAGAGTGAGGTACCACCTGTTACGGGCGTCTCGCCCCAGAATTTGGCGTATGTGATTTACACGTCCGGCTCCAGCGGAACGCCGAAGGGTGTAGAAATTTCGCATCGCTCCGTGGTGAATCTGCTGGAATCGATGCGGCGCCAGCTGAACATCGGACCTCGTGACCGGCTTTTGGCAGTCACTACACTATCGTTCGACATTGCTGGCTTGGAACTTTATTTACCCCTCGTATGTGGGGCTCAGGTGATGTTGGCATCTCAGGAGGCTGCGTGGAGCGGGAACTCACTCGCTGCACTGCTGCAACAAACCGGATCCACCTTGATGCAAGCGACGCCCGTGACGTGGCGGCTGCTCCTTGATGTGGGGTGGGCCGGTTCACCCGGACTGAAGATTCTTTGTGGCGGAGAAACCCTACCGTTGGAACTTTCCAACCGCCTATTATCCACTGGGTGCGACGTGTGGAATCTGTACGGTCCTACCGAAACCACGATCTGGTCTATGGCCCATAGGGTAGACTCTCGCACGAGCGCCCCTCCCATAGGCAAACCTATTGCCAACACAGAAGCCTACGTGCTGGATACGCACGGCGAATTGATACCAATCGGAGTGGCTGGAGAACTTTATCTGGGCGGCGACGGCTTGGCTAGGGGTTACCATGCCCGGCCAGAATTGACCAAAGAGAAGTTTGTGGTTCACCCATTCCGCCCCGGAGAGAAACTGTACAGAACTGGTGATCTGGTGCGCTGGTTGGGAGACGGGAATCTTGAATACCTCGGAAGGATGGATCACCAGATAAAGCTAAGGGGATTCCGGATAGAGCCTGGGGAGATCGAGGCAATTCTGGAGGAGCAACCGGGGATTAAGCAGGCGGTCGTTGTCGTCCAGTCAGATAGCACGGGACAGGGGAGGTTGACGGGGTATTATGTCACGCGAGACGAGTCTACCATCGACCCGAACGCCTTGCGCGATTCATTGTCGCGCAGGCTTTCCGACTACATGGTTCCCTCCGCACTGGTTCGCGTCGACATGCTTCCACTTACTCCCAACAACAAGGTTGACCGGCAAGCGCTCGCTTCGCGGTCATTTGAGGCTCCAGTATCCACCATATATGTTGCCCCTCGTACCGACGCGGAGCAGAAAGTTGCTGCCGTTTGGCAAGATCTTTTGCAAAGCCAGCGAATCGGTATTCACGATAATTTCTTTGATCTGGGAGGATACTCTCTTCTCGTGGTCCAGCTCCAAAGCCGTCTTCGCCGTAGTTTCCAAAGGGAAATCTCGCTCGTCGAACTGTTTCAACACCCAACGGTCGCCTCTCAGGCCGAGCTGGTAATCCAGCCACCGACAACGCTTGCTTCCTCCGACCTAGCCATCTCAGAAAGATAAACATGGCAGCCTTTCCTTCTTCCTCGATCGCGATCATCGGGCTCTCTGGCCGCTTCCCGGATGCGCCGAAATTAGAAGCATTCTGGCGGAACCTGGAACAGGGAGTCGAATCGTTGTCCGATCTTTCAGACGCGGATCTGCTTGCTTCAGGAATTCCTGAGGCCGTTCTTAAGAATCCAAACTACGTCAAGAAGGGAACTTTGCTCCAAGGAGCTGATCTATTTGACGCGGAGTTCTTCGGCTACAGCCCGCGCGAGGCTGAAATCATTGACCCGCAACAGCGCATCTTTCTTGAATGCGCGTGGGAAGCCTTGGAAGATGCGGGGTATGCCGACGAGCCGAATTCCAAGACTATCGGCGTTTACGCAGGTTCCAGTACTGGCACCTACGCATTCAGTAATGTGTTAAGAAACCGAACAGTCCTAGAAGCCGCAGGTGGTTATCAGGTCTTGATAGCCAATGACAAAGACTATCTTGCGACGCGGGTCTCCTACAAACTGAATCTCAGCGGACCAAGTCTGACAATTCAGACAGCCTGCTCGACTTCACTTGTCGCCGTACACATGGCAGGCACGGCCATTTTGAGCGGTCAGTGCGATATGGCTCTCGCTGGCGCGGTTTCGATAGGGTTCCCACAGAAGACCGGTTATCTTTATTCGGAGGGAATGATCTTTTCCCCGGACGGCTATTGCCGGCCCTTTGATGCCCAAGGCCGGGGCATTCGGGCTGGATTCGGGGCCGGCATTGTGGTTCTCAAGCGACTCGACAAGGCTCTTGAAGACCATGATTGCATTCGGGCCGTGATTCGTGGTTCCGCCATCAATAACGATGGCGGCGTCAAAATGGGATACACAACACCCAGTGTGGATGGGCAAGCCCGCGTGATCGCCGATGCTCTGCGAGTCGCTCAGGTGAATCCAGAATCCATTAGCTACATCGAGGCGCATGGAACCGCAACACCCGTGGGTGATCCGATAGAGATTGCAGCACTGAGCCGCGTCTTTCGAGCCTCGAGCGATCGAAAGCGGTTCTGTGCAATTGGCTCGGTAAAAAGCAACATTGGGCACCTCGACGCCGCCGCCGGAATCGCCGGATTAATTAAGACGGTTCTCTCGTTAGAACACCAACGCATACCACCGAGTCTGAACTTTCACCAGCCAAACCCGGAGATCGACTTCGTACACAGTCCTTTCTTCGTGAACACTTCCTTGGTCGAATGGAAATCCACGGGCGAACCGCGTCGCGCCGGCGTCAGTTCCTTCGGCATCGGCGGCACAAATGCGCACGTAGTACTGGAGGAAGCGCCTCGGCGCCAAGCGCCCACCACGATCTGGCCTCTGCAATTGCTGGTACTTTCGGCGAGGAGTGCACCTGCGCTTGACAATCAAACCGCACAGCTCGCTGAACATCTCGCCGCTGACTCTTCAATCTCACTGGCGGAAGTCTGTCACACGGCACAAGTGGGCCGCAGAAGGTTCCCCCACCGTCGCATGCTGGTTTGTTCCGATCGCGAAGATGCAATTAAGGTCCTTTCCAGATCGGACAATCGTCGGCTCACCACCAGGTTTGAGGAAGCCGTATCAAGGCCAGTGGTATTCATGTTCAGCGGACAAGGCAGCCAACACCTGGGCATGGCGCGTTGGCTTTATGAGACCGTGCCGGTATTCCGCTCATCGCTGGATCATTGTGCGGCTTTACTGCGCGACGAGATCCACTGCGATCTGCGCAACATCCTCTATTCACCGGAGGCGCAATCATCTCTTCTGGCTGAGACCCGCCTCGCCCAGCCTGCACTTTTTGCAGTTGAATATTCGCTTTCAAAAATGTGGATGACGTGGGGCGTGCAACCTGAAAGCATGATCGGCCATAGCATCGGTGAGTATGTGGCTGCTTGCTTGGCAGGCGTCTTTTCTTTGGAGGACGGGCTGCGGCTGGTCGCCGCTCGCGGTCGCTTGATGCAGGAGATGCCCGTCGGTGGAATGCTGGCCGTGCGGCTATCGGCGGATGAGTTGCAAGCTCTGATTCGAAGTAATCTCCAAGTCTCCTTGGCGGCTGTGAACACGCCAGGTATGTGCACTGTTGGGGGGCCTTTGGCGGCAATAAACAAGGTGCGGTCGAGCCTGGAAGCGCGCGGTGTACAGTGCCATCCATTGCACACATCGCACGCATTCCATTCGAGCATGATGGACGAGGTAATCGCGCGATACGCAGAACATGTCAGCAAGTGTCCGCTGTCAGTGCCGAGAATTCCGTTCCTCTCCAATCGCACCGGAAAGTGGATTTTGCCCGAAGAAGCGACTTCTGTTGCATATTGGCTAGGCCACTTGCGCGAAACGGTCCGGTTCGCCGACGGGATACGCGAGTTGGCATCGAATCCATCGCGTGTATTTATCGAGGTCGGCCCCGGACAAGCACTCACAATTTTGGCCCGCGAATGCCTTGGGGGGCTTCAACAAGGGGAAGTACTTGCAACGCTGCCGCACCCTCAGGATCCCCGGCCCGAGCAAGAGCATATTCTCTCTACCGTCGGCAAGCTCTGGCTTAGCGGCGTAACGATTGATTGGGAGGGGCATCATCAGGGCGAGACAATTCATCGCGTGCCGCTACCGACCTACCCATTTGAATCCAAGAAATATTGGGTCGAA
The DNA here is from genome assembly GCA_036489735.1 of Occallatibacter sp. GTDB lineage: Bacteria > Acidobacteriota > Terriglobia > Terriglobales > Acidobacteriaceae > Telmatobacter. The sequence goes on from DASXFF010000062.1 coordinate 8,113, forward strand.
CCACAACCAGATGTCTCGATGTCGACTCAGCCGGTGTCGAGCCAAGAACAGACAGTCAGGTCGAACATTGAAGATTGGTTCTATTTTCCATCTTGGCGCAGGTCGGCACTCCCTACCTCGGTCGTTTCCGCGGAAAACTACGGCCCGTGGCTTATTTTTGTAGATGATAGTGGGCTTGGCGATGCCATTATCGAAGCGCTGACGAGTCGCCGTGAATCAATTGTCAGTGTCCGCCGGGGTGCTTCCTTTTCCCGCCGGGGCGAACGGGAATTTACCGTTGACCCTAGCCAAGCCGCGGACTTCGAGGCCATGTTCGATGAGATGTCGATCCGAGGCATCTATCCCCGCTCGGTGCTCTATCTCTGGAGCCTAGGAAGCTCAAGACGCTACGACGCTCGATCTGAATTTCACGATCTGCTCTTAGTGGCGCGGATGATCGGTAGCCGAGTGATCGGTAGCCGCATCGACTTGATTGTTGTGTCTTCCGGCATGCACCGAATCAATGGCAATGAAGTGGTAACTCCCGAGACCTCGCTCCTACTTGGACCGTGCAAGGTGCTCCCGTGCGAGTTTCCGCATCTCTTTTGCCGCAGTATCGATCTTGCGGCAGATGAAGTTCACGGCGCCATGATTCAGGAAATGATCATGGAGCCTGGGATGCCACACAGCTCGCGGGCCGTAGCATATCGCGCCGGGTATCGTTGGGAACAAACGTTCGAGCCCGCCATCTTGCCATCGAGAACTGTGAGGCAATTAAGAGAGCATGGCGTCTACCTGATTACTGGAGGTATGGGCGGCATTGGCCTCACCCTTGCTCGTCATCTTGCCGAAACAACGCGCGCGAGAATCGCATTGGTCGGCCAAACGCCGCTGCCGGATCGACCTCTTTGGCCACAGTGGATAAAGACGCACGAGGCAGATAACGAAACCAGCAAAAGGATTCGTGAACTCGAACGGATCGAGGCTTTTGGCGGGAAGGTGCTGCCAGTTGTCGCAGATGTGTGCGACCCCGAATCGATGCGACAGGCGATTCGCCTGATCCGGGATCAGTTTGGTCCGATCAATGGGGCAATCCACGCGGCGGGTATCGTAGATCCGGGCCTCGCAGAACTCAAGACAAGAGCCGCAGCGGACCGGGTTCTGAACCCAAAGGTAGAGGGCACCCTGATTCTAGATTCTTTGTTGCGTGACGAGCCCCTCGATTTCTTGATGCTCTTCTCTTCCATCAACGCAATTTACGGTTTCGCGGGATCTATCGACTACACAGCGGCGAACTGCTTCCTCGATGCGTTCGCATTATCTTGTTTCAAAGGGGCCCCTGCGACTGTCATTTCAATCAACTGGGACGCATGGCGGGACGTTGGCATGGCCGTCAAGGGCCTGCCTGTCAACGATGTAACCCAGGAGTATCGTCGAGAATTCGATAAATTCGCAATACATCCCTCCGAGGGTATCGAGGCATTCCGACGGGTCTTGGCTTCAGGACTGCCACAGGTGGCGGTAATCACGCGCGATTTGCGCCATCAACTGGATGAGCCCGGGAACTTATTAGCGTCCTCAGCTTCCTTTTCCGGTTTGACGCCTGAATCGCGTCCGCACAGCACAGTCGATGCGCTCCATGCGCGGCCAAATCTAAGCTCGGATTACGTCGCTCACGAAACCGACACCCAAAAGTTGATGACTGAGATCTGGACTGAGTCTTTAGGCATCGGCGGCATCGGCATCGACGATAACTTCTTTGCTTTGGGAGGCCACTCGCTCCTCGCCACAAGTGTGCTTTCCCGCGTTCGGAACTCTTTCCACATAGCCATTCCGTTACGGGCAATCTTTGATGCGCCCACAATTCGCCTGCTGTCCGAGTACCTCGACACGCTTATGTGGGCCACATTTCGATCCAAGGCATCGCGCGAGGAATTAGAAGGGCGCGAGGAAATCGAACTTTGATTGGCGCTCCGTGCGCTTCTCTCGAGTTATGCGCACCGACCCGGTGCGCCGACTCAGTTGTTCTTTCTTGGGGTTCCCGAGGCAACGGCCAGTTCAGATTCTCGATTTCTCGGATCGGCAGAACCCTCGGATTTGTCGGCTCATGAGTTTGCCCGCTCGTTCGATGGATTCAACCTAAGAACACCCGCTTCAATCAGATTAAACATTGCGATTCTGGGTCTCTACGAGTCTCTAGGATCGTACAAATCGCCAGAACCCCGATAAACACTAATCCGCGAATGCCTTTTACCTTCTGCATCGGAAAATAATTTGGTAAATACTCGCGACAAGATCAGCGCGCCTTGTGAGCTTTTTTTGCGAGGTCCAGGGCAGTCGTGGCTCCTTTGCAGCCCAACAAGCGATATTGCTTTCCCTCGAGATTGTGATAGTCGACAAAGAAGACTTCGAGCTGCTTGATCCATCGCGACGGGAGATCCTTGAGCTTCTTCACATTGGCGTACCTGTGTGCCGGTTCAGCCACGGCTAAAAGCCGGTCATTCCTTATTTTCTTTTTGCCATCGAGCTGTTCTCCCTCAATCACACCGATCAACCGAGCTCGAACCGCGATACCCGGAAACGCCGGCACATCCATCAACAACAAGACGTCGATCGGATCGCCGTCCGGCGCGACGGTCCGAGGCACAAATCCAAAATCATAGGGAAACACCATCCCGGCAGGCAGAACCTTCTTCAGAGTGAAGATTCCCTGATCGGGGTCGAATGCGAACTTGTTGCGGCTGCCTGCGGGCGTCTCAATTACGACTTGAATAAGCCGGCTCTTCTTTTCGATAGGCTTTAGTTTTGTGGGGTCTACTAACGATTTCACTTCGTCGGGCCTCCTGCTGCCGGAGGGTGCACAATGACGTCTAGCGCGGATAACCGGCCCAACTGTTCTATTGGGATTCTCGATCTGGAAACAAATCTCATGAGATCACCCTCAAAGGTCTGTCATTTCAGATGCCTGGAAGGAAAAGTGGGTTTCCGGTGCGAGAGGGCGCAAAGCATGCTGGCAGGCTGAGTGCCCATGCTCAGCCGCCAAGTGGTCATGGACACAAGGCCGGTGTTGCGATGAACTGGCGTGAGGGAGGGACGATTTTATCGATCCGAATAGGACAGAGACACAAAGGCCCTGGCTACGAATGGGCGTGCCAGCATATGGGGTAGCCGCGATCGTGATTGGGGTGGCGGGTTTCGTGTGGGGTGATTTTGCAACGAACTGGCAGCGCGTGGGGCAAGATGTGCCGGATCGGGAGGCACTCGCTTATTTCACGGCTGCTTGGGAGACGATCGCGGGCCTTGCGATGCTGCGGCGTAAAACTGCCCGCGCCGGCGCGCTGCTGCTGACGATTCTCTATTCGATCTTCACTCTGCTCTGGGTTGTTCAAGTTTGCACGGTTCCACTTGTTTATGACGGATGGGGCAACGTTTTCGAGGAGCTGTCGCTGGCGATTGGAGGCGCGACAGCATTCGCATCGCTCGCACCGGCTCGTTCGTGGTGGGCGGGAAAGCCCGCTCTGATCGCCCGATTCTATGGTATCTGCGCAATCTGTTTCGCGTTCGGGCACCTTTTAAATCTTGGCTTTGTGGCTACCTGGGTGCCGAAATGGATTTGGCCGGGGCAGATGTTCTGGGCTGTCACGACAGCAGCCTGCTTTCTTCTCGGCGCCGCTGCCATTCTGTCCGGAGTCCAGGCTGCTTTAGCCGCCCGGCTGTTGACAGCAGAACTGATGGGCTTTGAAGTTCTGGTGTGGGTGCCAAAGTTTATTGCTGAACCGCACGCGCATTTCAATTGGGCTGGCAACGCGGTCTCGCTGGCAATGGTTGCGGCTGCCTGGGTGGTTGCCGACACTCTGAGCGAATCGCGAAAATTGCGCGGGAGCGAAGAGACTTTGCGCACTCATGACCATGACGGAGCTGCGAAAGCGATCGCAACGTGAGGAGGTAGGTCGTGAGGCATCATGGTTTGGCATGGTGGATGGGTGCAGCTCTCGGGACAGCGACGGTGGTGCTGCTTGCAGGCTGGTTTTCGCTCAGTAGCGCGGCAGCAAAAGATGCGCATGCCGATTCCCGACGGCCGGTGCTGGTTGAACTCTTTACATCGGAGGGCTGTTCAAGTTGCCCGCCGGCAGATACGCTGCTGGCCGCTCTCGATGCAACGCAACCAATTGCGAACGCAGATGTAATTGTGTTGAGCGAGCATGTGACCTACTGGGATCATGAAGGCTGGCGTGATCCGTATTCTTTGGATGCGGTGACCGACCGGCAGAAGTGGTACGACGATCAATTCGGCCAAAGCCAGGTGTTTACGCCGCAAGCAGTTGTGGACGGCGCCGTCCAGGTATTGGGCAGCGACGAACAGAAAGTGACGCAGGCGATCTCGGCGGCAGCCGCGAATCCGATGGAGGACCTGGTCATTGAAAATTCCACCTGGACGGGCGATGGCGTCAGCTTTACGGTGCGCCACGGAGACTGGGTGGCCGGTAAACAGAAACTTCAGCTCTTAGCGGTGTTGGCCCAAGATGAAACTGTGACCTCGGTCAAGACTGGCGAAAATGCGGGCAAAACATTGCGCAACGTCGCCGTGGCGCGAACGCTCAAAGAGCTGAACCCCGCAATGGAGGGCATGCAGACGCTGAAGCTGCCGGGAGAAGATAAGCGAGCGACTGGTCCGTTGCGGTTGGTTGTGATTGTGGCGGATAAACACAGCGGGCACGTGCTCGGAGTGGCGGAACGAATCGTTGCGCGATGATGCCGCGCCAAGGCGGACGCGGTCGCAGTGCGAAGGCTCCGGCGACTGCGAACTCTAATCTCCGCCGGGTGAGAAGACCGAGATTTCAATGTCCCAAAGGTTGGAGTGGTTGACAATCGATTCAGCGTCGAGAACGGCGGAGATCATAGCATTGCTTGGATTGCGGAGCACGGTCCGTCCGCCGCAAATCAGAATCGGAATCTCATCGGCGCGCACGGCAAACTGATCGAGAAGCCACTGCACACCAGAGTCGCGATCAAGATCGAGGTAGGTGTAGGGATGGGCGTTTCGCTCAAGGAATGCTTTCACGCGGAGAGTTCCACCGGAGTGGCTGGAACCTACGAGCAATGAATCTCCTGCGACGCTCGAAGGCGAAAATGCTCGCCGCAGCAAATATGACCTGAGGAACGTCTCGCTCAATAAAGGGTGCGTTTGCGCGTGCAGCAGATCGACCCGTTCGATTTCGAGCAGACGGCTCGGAATTTTGGTTTTGCCTCTCACGGAACCCGGGCCGCCAGAGATCAGATTCTCCCCGCCACTGAATTCCCGTGGCCCATGCGATACAAGCAGAGCCTCACTGTTTTTAAATGGCCTTACGATATCGAGACGTCCTTGAAGAACCACGAAGACCGAGACATTGGAATCGGCGGAATCGAAGAGAGTCTCGTTTTTTGACGTCGATCGCTCATTGCCGAATCTGGTTAGCAATGCAATCTCCGCACGGTTGAGACGGGGGAACATCAGCTCACTCTTGATCAATGCCATTTATGTCTCCGAAGGGGAATTCGGCGAATTCAAATGCGCCACTGGCTGCATTCATCATGGCTCGCGAGAGCGCGTGACTAACATATCCAATGATTCGGCGCCGAGCATAGCCAGCACTCAAGGCGGCAGTCAGATCGAAACGTAGTCAAAGCTCAACGATCTTGCGAAGATGGCGGACCGCCGGCAGCATTGCTTCTTCCTCGGTGTTGCCGAAGCCAAGTATCATGCCCTGGCGAGAATGGCCATTGGACCAGCAATGTGAAAGGGGCCACAGCCACAGGTTTTCAGCCGCCGCTCGCGCGGCAATCTCGTGGTCATTGCAAGAATCGGGCAGCGTCACAGAGAGATGCATTCCTGCTTCGGTTCCGTGGATCTCTAAGGAATCGCCGAACTCAGCGTGTAAGCTTTCGATCAGGGCAGAGCGCCTCGACTTGTAAAGTGCGCGCATGCGACGAATGTGGCGACCGAATTGGCCCGAAGTCATGAAATCAGTCAGGACTTCCTGAAGAAGATATGGAGGGAAAATATCCATGGCGATCCGGACCGATCGAAATCGTTCCACAAGGTCGGCGGGAACCACAAGATAACCCATTCGCACGGACGGGAAAAGAACCTTGCTGAATGTCCCTATATAGATGACTCGAGCCGCGGTGTCGAGTCCCTGAAGCGATGGGATGGGCATGCTCTCGAATCGGAACTCGCTGTCGTAGTCGTCCTCGATGATCCAGGCGGAAGCCTTTCGTGCCCACTCCAGCAATTGCAGCCGCCTCGAAATGCTCATCGTGACGCCGAGCGGGTATTGGTGCGATGGAGTGACAAAAGCGGCGCTTGCATTCCGGGCACGCTTAATTCCGGCGGCAACATCGAGGCCGTCGCGGTCAACGGGAATGGGCACAACGCGACACCCGGAGCCGAGCAGAACCGACCGTACCAGCGGATAACACGGCTCTTCAATCCATGCGGAGTCTTTCGGATCGAGCAGAACGCGGGTCGTGATATCGAGAGCTTGTTGCGATCCCGATACGATCATGATCTGCTCAGGATCGCAGCGCACGGCGCGAGCTGTACGCAAATAGGAACAGATGGCATCGCGGAGGGACATGAGCCCGAGCGGATCGATATGACGAATGGCGTGAGCACGCGGCATGCGGCTGTGGCGTGCAACAAGCTTTGACCAGGTCTCGAATGGAAACCGATCCAGTGCCGGCTGGTGGACGGTGAAGGCTCCCCAGCCATCGCGCCATGGGTCGTCAGAGAATTGGGGATAGTGCGAAGAGCGTTGCGACAGCCGACGTGTTCCCTCGGACTTCGCAACACAATCCATTTCGTTTTCGCGAAGATAGATCAGCGTCGACGAAACGAACGTGCCGGCGCCTTTCCGGCTCTGGAAATACCCCTCGACATGAAGCTGGGCATAGGCGTCGAGGACGGGAAAGCGCGAGATCTCAAGCTCCGCCGCAAGCGCACGGCTGGATGGCACTTGCTGCCCGGGACCAAGCTGTCCGCGCAGAATCGCATCGCGAAACCCGACATAGACCTGATAGTGCAGAGGCGACTCTGAATCCCGGCTGATGCGAATGACGGGAAAGATTCCAGAGGAAACTGTGGCCATGAGTCTCCCTTAGGGGCTGCGGAATCCGTACGACATCGTTCATGTGAATGCCGATTCCGAACGGCGAGCCTCGACCGTATTCTTCTCCGCGCGATTCCAACTCTTTCGGTGGATGAACAGAGAGAATGCGATCGGGCTCAATCAGTGATTTGGACGAATTCAAATGTATTTTGTGCCGCTTGCCGCGCAACTGCACAGGAGAGAGATTTGAAGATTGCAGAATGAATTGAGAGGACTTATGGGGCAGGCGAGCGACGGGGCGCGATCGTTTAACGGTTAAACATTTACGGGAGACGAAGTGTTAACCCCGCCTCCCGTTGGTGATGCAGTGTTGCCGTTGTTTAAAACGAGTACTTCACATCCAGCTCGATGACGCGAGCGTAGGGCAATGCCGAGCGGATGGTCATTACACCGAACGCATTCGCGCCAGTTGCTGCTTGATTGAAGTGCGGGGTAATCGTTTTGGTGGTGTAGTCAACGTTATAGTTCACCGTCGTCGGAGTGCCCCCGTTGAACGTCAGCAACGAGTGGTTCAGCCAGTCGGATGCGGTGACCCGGAGCTGCACCTGCTGCTTCTCGTAAACGTGGAACGTCCGATAGAGCGCCAGGTCGTTGTCGAAATACGGAGTGGCGCTCATATAGGGCCACTTCTGACCGCCTTGGGTTCCCACTGCCGGAGCGTTGAAGCACGCCCCATTCAAGACCTGATGGGTTGCCAAGCCGCTGGTTGGGTTGCATGTCAGCACGGGCCGAATCGGAAGGCTCTCGTCCGTCCCAAAGTAGGTTGGGTCTCCAATGCCGGTGGTGATGCCCTGTGCCGCCGCGGCATTCTGCGCCGCCTGAGTTGGCCAGGTATATTGCAGCCCCAGGCCGAAGTTCACCGAGCCTTCTGCAGGAATGTAACCGCCTTTCTGCCAGGTAGAGATGCCTGAGATCGTCCAACCGCCGCCCAGCGCATTCACCAGCGAGCTCCCGGTGTGGAGCGTGCCGCTGTTGTAGGTGTAGGAGGAGTTGAAGACCAAGGGCCGATCCTGGGCCGTCGGTGCGTAGTTGCCGCGCTCCGTGTATGGGTCCTGCTGGATGGTCGTGCCCAGCGCCTTTGACCAGCTGCCGTTCAGGTTGAACGTCAACCGCCCAGTGGTCTTGACCCATGAAACCTGAAGGCCGTTGTAGTTTGAGTACGCGGAGTTTTCAAGCTGATACGTCGAGTTGGTGCCGTAGGCAAGGCCCAACGGGTGATAATCCGCGAGCTTGTTGCCGGTCGAGGTAAACGTGGTGCCGTTGGGATTTTCTCCAACATTCTCCGGGTTGGTGGAAAGAACGCCGGTTACAGGATCTGGAGAGAACAAGGCCCCGATCGGCGTCTTGTTCATGTTTGTCAATTCGAGAAACTGGCTGCTCGATACGTCTTCGCCGCCATCCACAAGCTGGCTGGTCGAACTGCCCACATACGCAACTTCGAGTTGCGAGTTCCAGGGCAGCCTCTGGTCGATGGTGAAGTTATAGGCCTGGGTCATCGGCTGTCCGTAATCGCTCGCGTCCAGACCGGTCTGGCCACCCTGTACACCGCAAGGCGGAGGGCGAAGTGCCGACGGACAAGCCACAAAGGCCTGGTTGTGCAAGTTCTGCAGCTGGAGTTCGGTGGATCCGGGCTGGCCGTATGTCAACACATCGGCCGCTGTTCCCTGCGCCTCTCCGTTGGCGACCGTGTTGACCTGGGTCACGTAACGATACACGCCCCAGCCGCCACGAACGATGGTATTGCCGTGACCGAACACGTCATAGGACATGCCAAAGCGCGCATCCGGATACACAAAGCGGTTGGGTTGGCCGCTCAACGGTACACCGGCGTCGATCCCGTGCCAGTAGTATCCCGGCGCGTACTTGCCGGTGTAGTAGTCGTTCAGCACGCGGCCAGGGTAGAACACCGCGAGGCCGATGTGGTCACGATCGTACCAGTGGCCGACGTGCTCCATGCGGATGCCGAGTTCCAGTGTCAGTTGCCGCGTCGCCTTCCACGTGTCATCCACAAATGCGGCCGTCGATTGTTGCGCCACATCGCCGATGGGGGCGCCGGCGTTTTCCTTGTAGCCATTCACAAGGCCGTTGACGAACTGCGCGACTGAGTTTTGTGGCGAGCCGATGATCTGTCCTGTCATCGGCGCACCCAGGGTGGTGGTGCCCGTAAGGTCGGGGTTCTGTCCGGCGTTGAAGCTCATGAGTCCATCGTTGAAGTAGCTGAACGAGCTCTGGACATTATCCGTGGTCTGCGTGAATCCACCGATCTTGATGGTGTGCGTTCCCCAGACCTTGGTGAGCGTATCGCCAAACTGCGGAGCTTCCTTCTTCACTTCGTAATGACCCACAGGGTTCTCAAAGATCGAAGCCTGCGAGAAATCCGGGATATTGCCGTTGCTGTTGTACGCCGGAATGTTCGCTGACGGCGTGTTAAAGACCTTGCCGTAGTTGTATCCCAGCGTGGTCCTGAATGCAGCCGAGGGACTGGGGGTTGTGAACGGGTAGCTGCCAAATGCCCAGGCAGCAAGGAAGTCGTTGGTCGTCGTCGCGTTAAAGTTGTGTACGATGTGGCCGGCCATGACCTTGCCGTAGTTGTTCTCGATCTCCCCGCCGCCTGGGAAGGGGATAGAGTTGCCCGGCGTCCAGTAAAGGTGCGCGCCATTGCCTTGCGCGAATCCAGAGCTGAACGCCTGCTCGTAGCTGCCGTAGATCTTGGTGTTGTCGCCCAGCAGGTAATCGGCGCGCGCACGCCAGATCCAACCGTTGTCGACGTTCACGATCGGCTGGTAGTAGTTGCAACCATTACAAACGCTGGCGCTCGGCGTGATATTCGCCTTGGGCCAGATCTTGGCCAAAGCTGCCGCTCCGGGATCCAGCCACGAGCCCGCGGGGAACTTCTGACCCGCATCCGTAGGATAGCTATTGCTGCCGGAAGTGTATGTCCCCGTCTGCGTCGGAGTTGGCAGCGGTGCCGAGTAGGTCCCTCCATTTGCCAGGATCGTTCCACCGAGATCGCTGCACCACCCGCCACCGGGGTAGCCTCCTGGAGGTGCGCCCTGGAAGAACCCTTTCGGACAAATCGCTGTGTTATCGGTGTTGTCGGTCGAGAAGTCACCCTGCATCATTTCCGGACTGGGGATGTAGGACGTTAGAACGTTGGCGTTGCCCTGGTTCTGGAGCCATCTCTCATAACCGCCCCAGAACAGCAGATGCTTGTGCGTCCCTGGAACCGGGCCGCCAAAGCTGCCGCCAGGATAATAGTAGTGCTGCGGTCCCAGCTGGGTGTTGGAATGGTTTTGTTGCCAGCCGTTGGCATTGAGCACGTTGTTGCGCGCGTTGAAGTAGCCCTCGCCGTGATAGTTCGCGCTGCCTGAACGGCTGATCGTGCTCACCACCACTGGCCCGAATGGTTGGTCGGCGCTCATGTTCGAGGACTGCATGCTGACTTGCGCCGTCATCTCCGGCGAGACGATCACAAGCGACGAGGCCATGTTGCCGATATCGATGGTTTCGGCTCCGTCGACCAGGATCGATGTGCCGCCCCGGTAAATCGAGCCGTTGGTGTAAAAGCCATTCCCAACGCCCGCTTCATCGACGGTGACATTAAGGTCACTGAACATCGGGGAAGTTTGGGTCAAGCCTCCGGATTGAGTCACCGTGCCAGGTAGCGTCTTTAGCAGCTCGGTCGTATCGCGGCCTTCGAGCGCGAGATTGTCGATATCGGAGGCACTGAGGACGTCGGTATGTGCGCCGTTCTCAACCGGAATCATCTCCGCCGTTGCGGAGACCGTAATGGTCTGCGATTCGGCGCCCACCGTCAGATCGAGCGCAGGAACCGTTCGTACATCGCCCGCATTCAATACGATGCCCGTGACCTCTTTGGCCTTGAAGCCTTTTGCCGATGCCTTGATATCGTAGGTGCCTGGCGTTAGAGACGGAAAAGCATACAGGCCGGCTCCATTGCTCGTGTTCACCGAGGCGAATTTTGTTGATTCGTTGATGAGCGTCACGGTTGCGCCTGGAATGACACCGCCCGACTGATCTTCCACCGTTCCGGTAAGGGTCGCGGTGACCTGTGACCATGAAGCTCGGGGGACAGCAAGGACAAGAATCGCCAAGCTGAAGAACAGAGCGAGCCTGCGCACTTGGTGCGTGCCGTGCCCGCAATACTTCGCCAATCTGTTTGCGTACAGGACGAGAGCGGTGTCGCTCTGCGCCGTAAAACCAGCCTCTCCAAACATACAAACCTCCTCATGTTCTGTTCTGTGTGTGTCGAAGTCGAAAACGTCAATCAAGTAATTGCTTGGTTTCGGAGTGCGCGGACAGTCATACGCTTCCGATCTGGGGACGTATCGCAAGCCGAACACATGCCCGATATACTTTCGTTTCCGCTCGGTGCCATTGGCCATATCCACTCAGGCGCGGAGATGCCATCACCAGTTCGAAGTTGGGGCGGTACGAAGAAGCGGCTGAACGGTGCGAAGCGGAGATGGACCAGCGGGGCGATGCAGAATGCGACGCGAAATCGATGCGTGGTCGAGCCGGGCCGAAATCGAGGTCAAGAAACCAATCTGGGGCCAGTTGGCGTCAAAGGATATGTCCTGTGCCTGGAAAGATTTGCTGGATAAGCGGGTCCGATAAGGCCACTGGACTGATCTGAAGGCTTCTTCCCCATGAAGCGAGCAGAGAACTCGATCCACAGAGTGGATGTGTCGGCGTACTCGATTCCGACGGATGCACCCGAGGGCGACGGTACTTTCCAGTGGAATTCGACGACGCTCGTGCTCGCGGAAGTTCACGCAGGCGGCGAGACTGGAATCGGCTACACCTACGGGAACAAAGCTACAGCGGTGGTGGCCGATGACTTGGGCCGGAAATGCCTCGCAGAGCGACCGGCCCTCGACATACCCGCAATCCATGAATCGATGCTGGCGCAGGTGCGCAACGATGGCAGCCGCGGAATCGCATCGATGGCAATTTCTGCGCTCGACGTTGCGCTCTGGGACCTTAAAGCAAAACTGCTTCGTTGCTCTGTGGCAGATTTGCTGGGGCAAGCACAGCTGAGCGTCGCCGCATACGGCAGCGGAGGATTCACCACTTATTCTGACCAGCAGCTTGCCAGGCAGTTGTCCGGATGGGCGGCGGACGGCATCCAACGCGTCAAGATGAAAATTGGCGCCGAGCCGCAGAAAGACCTGAATCGAGTTCGCACTGCGCGCGATGCGATTGGAGCTGAAACAGAATTGTTTGTGGACGCGAACGGCGCTTACAGCGCGCGCCAGGCAATTGGATTCGCGGAGCGCTTCGTTGAATCGAGCGTTTCGTGGTTCGAAGAGCCGGTCAGTTCCGACCATCTCGCCGATCTTCGGCGCGTTCGCGATCGAGCTCCGGGCGGCATGGACATTGCGGCCGGCGAATACGGCTACGACGGTTTCTATTTCCGGCGGATGCTTGAGGCTGAAGCCGTGGATGTTCTGCAGCTGGATGCGACCCGCTGCAAGGGATTCACCGGATTTTTGCAGGGGGCCGCGATCGCCGCAAGCTTCGGTTGCCCGATTTCAGCCCACTGCGCCCCTTCGCTGCACATGCACGTCGGTTGTGCAGTGCAGGATTTTCGCCATGTGGAATATTTTCACGATCACGCGCGCATTGAAAAAATGCTTTTCGACGGGTTTATCGCGCCGGTCGGTGGGCAAATGACTCCAGACAGGTCCCGTCCGGGGTTGGGCCTGGCTTTTAAAAAGAAAGACGCGCAACGCTTCAGAGTGAAGAGCGAGCAATGAAGGAGATGCAGTGAGCCTAGCTCTGACGACTGAACTTGAGCGCGCAGCGAAGCGCAATTTACCGGATCCGTTGAGTGCATCCGCGATCTCCGTGCTCGAGCACATTCGAGAAGGATGCTTCCAGCGCAGCCTGTGTCTGATTGTTGCGGCCACCAGCGTGGCCAGCGGACTTGAAGTCGGGTATGAACACTACAAAGGGAGTTACAGCAATCCGGTGATGTATACGCCGGTGGTATTGAGCGGCGCGCTTGCCGGCTCGGGATTGCTTGGAGTTTTCAGCGGCACTTGTGCGCGTACCATGCTGCGCTGGGTGAGCATTGCAACTCTGGCCGACGGGATCATCGGATTCTTTTTTCATGTGCGCGGCGTGGCGCGCAAACCGGGCGGGTGGGGACTGCCGGTGACAAATATCGTGATGGGCCCGCCGATTTTTGCACCGCTGCTGTTCGGGACCAGCGCGTATCTCGGATTGATGGCCTCGTATCTTCGGCGTGAAGAAGACCTGCGTAAGCCCGACGAGCGCATTCGCGAGTTGGCTGCCGAGTTGAGGCCCGGGCGGCCCGATTGGCGCACGAACCTTCGTCACGGAAGATTTCAAAAGCATCTGTCGGCGCTCACGATCGCGTGGGCCTTCTTCAGCGGGTTCGAGGCTCTCTATTCGCACTACAAAACCAACTTTCGCTACAAAGCGCAATGGACGCCTGTCCTGCTGACGCCGTTGCTGATGGCTGCGGCTGCCGGAGCCATCAAAAGCCGCCGCGTGGCGAAAACCGCCTTGCCGATGGTTTCGGCATTGGCACTGGCCGATGGCGCGGTGGGCTTTTTTTACCATGCGCGTGGAATAGCGCGGCGCCCCGGAGGCTTGAAGAAGCCGCTCTATAACGCAATTTATGGGCCGCCGATCTTCGCCCCTCTGCTGTTTGCTGCATGTGGATTCTTAGGATTGATGGCAAGCCTGCTGCGCAGGGAGCGATCATGAGCCGCAAATCTTTCCCATTTCGGTCGACTGGCGGGGAACTCAGGGACCTCGACCAGCCCGGCTATTACGCGGGCTATAGCACCATGGCTCAAAAGAGAAGCTGGGATGAAGCGACCAGAAACGTTGTGAGCGAGCGCGTTGAGAAAACTCCTCCGATTCGCTTTTTTTCTCCGGAGGAAGCGGCGGTGTTGGGTGCGGTGATCGACCGGCTCATGCCGCAGGATGATCGCTCAGAGGCGCGGACGATTCCGATTTTGCCGATCATTGATGAGCGCCTGTATAAAAACTCTCTGAATGGGTTTCGCTATGAAGACATGCCGGCGGATCAGGAAGCATACAGGCAGGGGATTAAAGCGATCGACGAGATGGCGCGCGCGCGGTATGACCAGGCTTTTGCGCAACTCACCGTGCATCGCCAGGAACTGATCCTTAAATCGCTGCACGATGGAAAGCCGAACCCTGAGCATGAGACCTGGAAACGGATGCCGGTCCATCGCTTCTGGGCATTGTTGATGGAAGATTGCGTGACTGCGTACTACGCGCATCCATGGGCGTGGGATGAGATCGGTTTCGGCGGTCCGGCTTACCCACGCGGCTACATGCGACTCGAAAACGGCCTTCCCGAGCCGTGGGAAAAGGACGAGCAAGCATACGAATGGAATGCGCCGGTCGACTCGGTTTCGGTCCTCGATGAGCAAGGCGCCCCGGCAGACCATGCGTCGCTACACGGCCACGGAGGCAGCCATTGATTGCGCATCGCCTGGGGTCGATGCAGACGCTGCCTGCGCCGATGCGGCATTTCGATGAAACGGAAACTGTCGACTATTGCATCGTGGGAGTGGGCAGCGCCGGCGGAGTCCTGTTGCAGCGCCTTGCTCGTGCCGGATTTCGTGTGGTCGCGCTGGAAGCTGGCCCTTTCTGGGATACGGAAAAGGACTGGGTGAGCGATGAAAAAGGCTCGCACGAGCTTTATTGGAACGATCTTCGGATCACAGGCGGAACGCATCCGCTGGCATTGGGCGCGAACAACAGCGGCAAGGGGGTGGGCGGGGGGTCGGTGCATTGGGCGGCTTTCGCGCCGCGCTTTCATCCTTCCGATTTTCGCGTATACACAGAAGACGGTGTGGGCGCCGATTGGCCGCTCTCATATTGGGAGCTAAAGCCCTACTACGAACTTCTGGAGCGCGAGATTCCTGTGGCCGGTCCAGCGTGGTTTCCGTGGGGCGATCCTCATGGGCATCCGTATGGGCCTCACCCATTAGGCGGCGTTGGCGATGTGCTGGTGCGGGGATGCACGAAGCTCGGCATTCGCTCCGTGGCAGGTGGACCGGTGGCGATTCTCTCGGCTTCGCACGGAGATCGTCCGCATTGCATTTATCGAGGGTTTTGCCTGCAGGGATGCAAAGTGGGCGCTAAGGCGAGTACTTTGATCACGCACGTGCCGGACGCGATCACGCACGGCGCTGAGATTCGCGCGCATGCCATGGCATCGCGTGTGAGCCTGCGTAATGACGGCCGAGTCGACGGCGTCATCTATATCGACCGCGACGGCAAAGAGCATTTTCAGAAGAGCCGCGCGGTGATCGTTTCCGGCTATGCAATCGAGACTCCGCGATTGCTGCTGAACTCGGCTTGCCCCGCTCATCCGCATGGGCTTGCGAATTCAAGCGGAACGCTAGGCAAATATCTGATGGCGCAGGCCGGTAATGTGATTGCGGGAAGATTCGATGAATTGATTCGCCTATATAAGGCGCCGCCGGCTCATGCATTGTCAGAAGAGTTCTACGAAACCGATCCGCGCCGCGGTTTTGCCCGAGGATTCGCAGTGCAGACTGTGGGACCGCTTCCCGTAGCCTTCGCGAAACAGATGATTACTGCAATGGGCGCATGGGGATGGGGATTGCGCAAAGTAATGATGGACTACAACCACTGGGCGACGATCGGAGTGTTGGGCGAGATTTTGCCCTGGGAGGATAATCGTGTGGAACTGGCGGAGGAGAAGGATCAGTACGGCCTGCCGGTTGCAAAGGTCACCTTCAACCTGCACGACAACGATAAAAAGCTGATTGAGTTCGGGAAAGCCAAGGTAATGGAGATCGTCCGTGCTGCGGGTGCGAAAAAAATTGTGCAGGAATCACGATTTGCCCATTTGGTGGGTGCCACGCGCATGGGAAACGACCCAGCCACTTCGGTTGTGGACAAATTCGGCAGGACCCATGACATCCCCAACCTCTTCGTTTGCGACGGAAGCATTCTGCCCACGCAGGGTTCGGCAAATCCCGGACTTACGATCCAGGCGCTGGCGGCGCGAACCGCGGATTATTTGATCCGGCAGGGCGACGCGATTTTTTTCTCGAATCGACGCGACCAGAGCGAACCGGGAATCCGCTACGATCTGAGTCCGCCCTATACGCGGTTCAAAGGGAATCCCCGCATTGCTTAGCGGAGCAGAATTTGCGGCGCAGGAATTAGCGAGGCAAAAATTTGCGGGCGCAGAGAGCGGCGCCAATGATGCCGCATCCGAACAGAAACCAGCCGCGATGTTTTGAGACTTCCGCTTCCAGGCTAAACGGCCGGGATTCTCTGTCGAATGGGCCGTGCGAACCAAGAAAGGTGGGAACCGGCTGATAGACATTATTGGCCCGCCCGGGAGAGTCGGGGACATCGCGTTGTTGCGCTTTGTAGCCGGTTTTGCCGAGATACCAGTCGAGCAATCCGGGAAACAGTTTTTGGCCAACGATTGCTTTGACGGTGGACCCCCCGACCCAATACTCGCGGCGAGGCGAGCTGGTCAGCGCCGCGTGCACGACCGCCCTTGCCCCCACTTCCGGCTCATAAATGGGAGGGACCGGCTGCGGAAGGTTTGGCAACCGGCTCTTTACCCACGTGAATTGCGGCGTATTCATTGCAGGCATGTGAACGACCGTGACATGCACGCGGCTTCGGTCGTGAATGAGTTCGCAACGCAATGAGTCGGTGAATCCCACGATGGCATGTTTGGCGCCGCAGTATGCCGACTGCAGCGGTATGCTTCGGAACGCCAGCGCCGAACCGACCTGGATGATTCGTCCATGGTTTCTCGGAAGCATCCGACGGAGTGCTGCGAGCGTCCCGTGCACGTAGCCGAGATAATTGACCTCTGTGACGCGCCGATATTCCGCGGCTTCCATTTCTTTCACCGGTGAAAACACTGAGACCATGGCGTTGTTCACCCAGACGTCCATGGGGCCAAGGTGATCTTCAAAATAAGCGGCTGCTGCTTCAATAGCCTGATCGTCGCTGACGTCGGCTCCGTAGGTGGCCGCTACCCCGCCAGCTTCTTCAACTTCCACCGCGGCCGCATCGAGTGCCGCGCGATCGCGCGAGATAATGCCCACTCTCGCCCCCGCTTTTCCGAATTCCACTGCGATGGCGCGTCCCAATCCCGCGGACGCGCCGGTAACGACGACGGTCAGGTGTCCGGTGTTCATTCCGATCTCGTCCCGTGCAAGGATGCTGACGCAGCGCGGCGGGAGGTGCGGGTTTTAACAGCCGTCCTGGCCGCCCGCCCAAATCCCAGTTTTCCCTTGGTTTTCACAGCTTTCACCGCCGCCCGATGACGATCGGCTGCGCCGCGCTCACGGGAGGATCTTTTTGTTTGCTGTGACAGTGCGCTGTGAGACACACTGGATTGCGGTTCCCGTTTCAACACCCGCTCGCGCGCGCGCGACGACTCGGGAGATGCAGAATCGCTGGCTCCGGATTGGCCCGCCTCGTATTCGCGCTCGGCTCTTTTCCGGGTACTCTCTTTGGTCTTGCCCTTTTTGGGCGGCGGTAATGGAACACCGGCGCGGCGAGCTTTGCTGAGGCCGATGGCAATCGCCTGTTGAGGCGACCTTGCTCCATGCTTGCCTTCGCGAACATGCTCAATTTCTTCGTGGACGAATTCACCTGCGGCGGTCGACGGAGACTTCCCTTCTTCGAGATCTTGTTGAGCGCGCCTGACAGTTTTTTGATCCGGCATTCGGCGACCCTCCTCTCACTCAAAAGATGCGAAGTTCGCACAGCGCGATGTCAGCGGTTGGGTCTCCTTTCACCACGAATCCTGCATCCGAAGGAAGTAACGCAAGCAATAACGCGCTCTGGTCCCACACCGAGCTGCGCCAGCAGCGCCTATTCATAAAGTCGCTCGATAATTCCCAAGGAGATTCATTCTATGAAATTCTTTTCCGCTAATCTCGATAGCCTCCGCAAGCTCTATGTCAATCAGCTTCAGGGTTTGCTCTCGGCCGAGCAGCAGATCGTCAACGCCCTACCCAACATGGAAGAGGAAGCGACCGATGAGCAATTGAAGCAAGCCTTTCAATCGCACCTTCAGGAAACCGAGGTTCATATAACCCGGTTGGAAGATATTCTTCGGAGACTCACCGGCAAAACCGAATCGGTAAAGTGCAAAGTACTGGCCGCCCTGGTCGAAGAAGCGGAAGACATGATTAAAGACGCTTCCGACGAGTCGGTTCGTGATGCGGCGCTGATTGCAGCGGCACAACGCGTGGAGCATTATGAGATTGCCGCATACGGCGCTGTGCGCCACTTTGCTCAGATTCTGGGAGAGACCGGGGACGCGCAGGTGCTCGACCAGACCATTAAGGAAGAAGGACACGCCGATCATTTGCTCACGGGGATTGCTAATCGCGTCAACCCCTATGCACAAAAAGCAGCTTGAGGTTCTCGCGGCGGTACAGCCTCGGTCGCGGGAGGCTCTGCATCTTGTGACCGCGGTTGCGGCCGGTTTCTCCAGCGACGCTGGGCAAACTGTCTAAGCGTCGCGCAGAACTTCTTTGGCTTTACGGAGGTCGTGGATGAATTCGGCCGTCTGCTTGTGCCGATCCGCCTCTGAAGGAGCGCGCAGAAGCGATGCAGGATGCACTGTGGCTACGATCGGTGGCGAGTTTGCGATTTTTTGCACGTGTCCACGGCTTTTGGAAACTCGAAAGGCGGGACCGAGAAGTGACTGAGCCGCAGTTGCGCCAAGGCAAACGATGAGCTTCGGTTTCACTGCATCGAGTTCAGCTTCGAGCCAGGGTTTGCATGCCTTTACTTCGGTGATGCTGGGTTTTTTGTGCAGGCGTATCTTGCCTCGCGGCTCCCACTTGAAATGCTTGACAGCGTTAGTCACGTAAACCTGGTCTGGATCGATCTCTGCCTTTTCGAGACAGCGCATCAGAAGCTTGCCCGCGGGTCCAACGAAAGGGTGGCCGGCGATGTCTTCCTTATCTCCCGGTTGCTCGCCGATCATCATGATTTCGAACGCGCGACCGCTTTTCTCGCTTCCGAAGCTTTCGCCAAAGACAGCTTGGGTCGCATCGCGATAGAGTGCGCAGCCTCGGCAATCCTGGACAGCCTCCCGAAGGACCTTCAGTTCGTGGGTCTCCGGAATAAAATCCGCGGCGCTTTTGGGCCCAAGTGCCATGACGAATTCTTTGATGCCGTCTCGTCGCAGTTGGGGTGGTGTGCGGCGCAGGGAACTTCGCTACCGCTTTCTGCATCCGAGAGTGAGGAGGGCGCATGCGCTCAAAGCAGGTTGCCGAAGTTCCAAATACCTACGTGGTGATTCTCGATACCGGTGAAGAAATCGCGGCGTCTCTGAAAGAATTTGCCAACTCCGCTCATCTGGCGGGAAGCAGCTTCAGGGCCATCGGCGCCCTAAGCCAGGTTGAACTTGGCTGGTTCAATTGGGAAACCAAGAAGTACGAGACCGCGGTGAAGCTGGACGAACAGGTTGAGTTGCTTTCCTTAATCGGCGACATCGCACTGAAGGATGGTCAGCCGCAGGTACACGCGCACCTTGTTGTGGGCCGATCGGATGGGACCGCGCACGGCGGCCACTTGATGAGCGCGACCGTTCGGCCTACGTGCGAACTGGTAATCACAGAAAGTCCGAAGCACCTTGAAAAGAAGATCGATCCGGAATCGGGGATTGCGCTCATCCGTATCTGACGCGATCTGACGGATGATAGCAACCGAAAGTCATTGAGGCGCGATGAATAGAAATGCGGCACGCAAATTGATTCAGGAGATTTATTTATGGGAATTAAAGAGCTGCTAGGAGTGGATACAGAACGAAAAGTCCGGTACGCGATCGTTGGCCTGGGCGATATTGCGCAGGAAGACATGATGCCGGGCGTCGAGCACACAGAGAATTCGGAGATTACGGCGCTCGTTACTTCGGATGACGTGAAGGCGCGAGAACTCGGCGAAAAATATAAGATCTCGAACCTATACAGCTATGAACAGTTTGAAACGGCCCTGAATTCCAAGACATTCGATGCGATCTATCTGGCTACACCGAATTGGAGACATGCGGAATTCATCATTCCCGCTTTGAAGGCCGGAATTCATGTGTTGGTTGAGAAACCTCTGGAAGTCTCGACAGAAAAGTGCCAGCAAATTATCGACGCAGAACATGCCTCTGTAGCCAAGCTGATGGTTGCTTACCGATTGCATTTCGAGCCGGCGACACTGGACACCATCGATAAGATTCGGTCAGGAGTACTGGGCGAGGCTCTGTTATTTGCTTCGACGTTCAGCCAGCTTGTGAAGCCCTCGAACCATCGCGTTCAAAATGGAGAGCTGGCGGGACCGGTTCTGGACATGGGCCCGTATCCGGTAAATGCGGCGCGATATGTGTTCGAAGATGAGCCGTTGGAGGTTGCCTCCGCTGTTGGCGTGAAGCATCCAGAGTCGGGATTCAGGCAGGATTTCTTCGATACCGTGGCGGTGACGTTGCGTTTCCCGGAAAACCGGCTGGCGCAATTCAATTTGTCTTATTTTGGAAATCCTACGAATTCTTTTGTCGTGGTGGGTACCGAGGGAGTACTGGAGTTGAACCCGTCGTACACGTTCAGCACCGGGCTGTCTCAAACGGTAACGATCGGCGATAAGAAGGAGGAGAAGTCGTTTAAGAATACCGACCATTTCGGCGGCGAATTAAAGTACTTTTCCGATTGCATTCTGAACGGCGAGCGGCCGGAGCCGGATGGAGAAGAAGGCTACGCGGACGTACGAGTGCTGGAAGGAATTCTGACGGCACTTAAGACCGGCCAGGCTGTAACATTGCCGCCGTTCCACCGCTACCATCGCATTGAGACGGACCAGCAGAAGATGAAGCTCTCGGCTGTTTCAACGCCGGAGCTTGTCCACGCCAGCAATCCCGGACGAGGAGAAGAGAAGCGACCCAAAAATTAATTCCTGCACGCGGAAGAGATCCTTTCGCCGCGCGCCTCTCATTCACCGTAGGGCACCCAGATGTTCTTGACCTGCGTAGCGTGCTGCAAAAACCAGCGGCCTTCGGCTTGTGCGGGATTAAACCAGTCGTACTCATGGCCGTCGTTGGTCCAGACCTGCTTCATATTGCCGATGGATGCGGCGCGCGCAAAGTCGGCTTCTTCATTCGAGCGGAAGCACCAGATGGCCTCGATGCCGTCGTGCTCGGCAAGGGTCTTGAGCAACTCCGCCGGGCGGCCGGCGACAAGATTCACCACGCCGGCGGGAACGTCGCTGGTGTCGAGCAGCTGATAGAGATCGCCGATGATGAGCGGATAGCGCTCGGAAGGCACCGCGACAACGGTGTTGCCGACGGCGATCGCCGGCAGCACAAGCGAAAGCAGACCGAGCAATGGCGCATCGGACGGAGCGAGAATTCCAATAGCGCCGACAGCTTCGTTCATGGCGATGGCGATGTTGCGGCCAGGAGGATTGTGGACCAGGCCATCGTATTTGTCGGCCCATGCGGCATAAGTGAAGATGCGCTGAATCGAGAGATCGACCTCA
>DASXFF010000089.1:0-36641 GCA_036489735.1 Occallatibacter sp.
TGAGGTCGAGCAGCTTTTGACGAAGCACGGGTTCGATGTTGCGACCGAGCAGGATCCCCTTCTGAAAGGAACTGCGGTGTTCGGCATGTTTGCTCGAAGGTCGCAAGCGGAGCTCGCGGATCCAATTCAACGTTAGGAAACTACTCCAGCGAGTCGACCAGAATAACGTCGCGAGGGACTGATTCCGGCGGCAGGTTTTGCCTGCACAATTCCATCAGTAGTTCGGTTAGGTCATTGCGCATTTTGGCTTGGCCCGGCGCGTTGGCGTGATGGAGGAACGCGGAAGCATCCGGCGACGGCCATTCGATCACCGGCAGCACTGATCCTTGCAG
Organism: Occallatibacter sp.; assembly: GCA_036489735.1. Lineage (GTDB taxonomy): Bacteria > Acidobacteriota > Terriglobia > Terriglobales > Acidobacteriaceae > Telmatobacter. The sequence continues at coordinate 333 of DASXFF010000089.1, forward strand.
GTTTTGTTTGAGGATAAAGAAAGCATCGAACGTTCCGTCGGTCCGGCACGCTGCCCAACTGAGAAAGACGGCGAATCCCAGTTCCTCGTTTTCAAGGTCGAAGAGAGCCTGAGGATGTATCCCTTCACACGCGATCTGCTCGAGCCTTCGGCGGAGGTCGCTTGCCGATTGCGTTTCGTCGGCAGTATCCAGAATCGCCATGGCTACGAGATCTTTTTCGATTCGCGCGTTCCGGATGTTTTTGATGCCCATCGACCCGCCTGAGAGCCTCAATGCAGCGCGAATCTCGTCCAGCGTCACTTTGCGTTCAGCGGCGTCCAGAAATTCGCCGCCCAAGGCCGGCGCGCTATCGGGGCCGATATGAAGGATTGCTTCATAGCGAAAGCGCGTCATCTCGGTGTCGGCGCGACCACGAAGCGGCCTTATATCCACTCTCGATACTTTTGGAATTCGACGTGCCAAGGCGAGGAAGTACGCCGGAGAGATCACCAGTTCCGGCTCTCTGTCCATGCGCCTGCGAATCCGGTCACGCAGGTCCGCGGAAGTCAACTCATCCGCGGCCTGAAACAACTCCACCGATGAGGCAAAAACCGGAAACAGCGGCAGGCTTCTGACATCGCCGACGTAAACATGCCCCCCGGGCTTTACGAGGTTGATGGCGTTTTCCAGAACCTTGGTGAGATAGCCGACATTGGGGAAAAACTGGACCACGGAACTGAGCACAACGGTATCGAATGTGTTCTGGCTGAAAGAAGTCAATTGCGCGGCCTGGCTCTCCACCACCTCAACTCGCTCCGCCACTTTGGGAACTTTTCGCAATTGCTCCCTCAGCCGCTCCAGGACGGCGGGGGACTGATCCACCGCAACATATCGCTCGCAGTGCGGGGCAATCCGCATGACGAGCATTCCAGTCCCGCATCCGATTTCGCAGACAGTCTTTGGACTGAGCCGGAGAATATCGCCCACAGTGTTCTCGACCCACTCGCTCATATCGTGGAGGGGAATTGGACCTCGCGTGTAGCTGCTATTCCAGCCCTCGGTGTTGAACCCCACCGGCGCGGCTGAGGCTTGCTTATTAAGCTGACTCAGATCGAAAGTTTTTCGCCACTTACCCACTAGGGCGGCGCCCGCCGCGGCGCGACCCAGAACTTCATCCATGTATGCATCGTTGGGGACGATATATGCTCGAAAGCCGCTCGAACCGTCATCGATAAGAACAGCCGCACGAACCCCGGGATGCGTGCGCAACACGCTCTCGATCGAGGCTTTCCGAGTTACGGCTTGGTCAGTCAACGTGTTGAGCCCCGGTCAGTTTTGAGTTGCGGATTTCTGCACCAAGGCGTAAATGGCGTCGATGCTGTCGATCTGATCCCGGTCAAAGCCGATTTGCGCAAAATCGATTCCGAAGTTTTCTTCGAGGAAAACAACAATCTCCACTGCGTCGATCGACTGTAAGCGTCCACTGAGCAACAGGGAGTCCTGATCCGTCAGTGGCTGGTTGTCACCACTGCGCGTCAAGAGCTCCTGAACGAACTCGTGGATCTCAGCCCTTCCCTTCATGGATCCCCCTTAAACGTGGATGAAGAACAAGCTCGCAAAAAATCGCAAGTGCTCCACGAGCGGATACATTCGCTCTGAAATCTCAAATACACTCAGCAGACAGTAAAACACTATGACGCCGAATACCGGCACAATATGCCCGCGAAAAAGCCCCGCCGTTTTTGGCTTGCGCTGCCGCGCTTGAGAAAAACACAAGCCGGCCGTTAAGGCAGCGTTATAAAAAATCATGGTTTGATAATTCAGGAGCGCCTTCCAAAGGCCGAGATGCTGAATAATCTGCCAATCTCTCGTGAAGTGATAGAACCCGTTGCCAAAGAAAGCGGCGGCAAAGGTGGCGAAAATCATGCGCAGCCGTTTATGCCCTTTCCAATAACGGAGGAACGCGGGGTAGAAAAAGAGATCGACCAGCAGTTCCTTGAAATAGTAGTAGAAGCGATTAAAGAACTCCATGATCGTGGTCGAAGACAGCGGGCGATAAGTATTCCGTAAAGCATTGAATCCTGCCAGACGGCAACACGCAATAATGCGGTGGCCCATCACAGAAATCGAGAGGACGAGCTCAAAGAAAGCCAGAATGAGGCTTTCCCAACATAGATGCCAAGCCACGGGTGTCCGGTGGACACTCATGGCCAGTGCTTGCTCCGCGGTGGGAATGCGCAGATACCCGTGAAAAAACCTCTGCCACAATCCCTGAAGCACAGCCAGAAGGATGGCCCAGGCCAGCAGCTTGAGACCCTTCAATTGGACGACGGCAAGCTGCTCCGGGCTTTTGGCTTCAATGCGGCGAAGATATGCTGCGCCCTTGGGAAAGGGCGTGGCGGTGGAACCCCAGAGCGGACGGAAGGCCGTCAGTTCCAGCGTGAGCTCTTGGACGGGTTTCGTATTTCTATCGGTAAGCGCATATGCGATGAACCAAACGTAGCTCGACAACACGCCAACCAGGCCCCACAAAATCATGGCCGGCAACGATTGTGGCGCGGCAAAGCCCGCCAGCACAATCAGCACGGTAAAGCCGGTAAGAAGAAACGCGACCGGTCTTTGACCGAACCGCGAGTGAGGCCAGCACATCGCGCACCAATAGAGGAGAATCCCAATGGCAATCACAACCAACGTGAGGCCAAGCAGAACGGGGTCGCTTCCTGCTTGCATGAAGACGATTGCAATAGGACTAATGGCGAGTACGAACCGCCTGTACTCCGGAAAAAAAGTAATAAGTGCCAGCGGCAACAGCAAGGTCAGGAGTGAGGGCAGATCGGGGAAAAAATAGCGCACGCCCAAACCGAACACGGCGAGCAACGCGCCTTTGCCGAGCGGGGTTTGGGCAAATGAGACGATTGCTGGATACGTCTCGATGCGCGGGATTAGGCGGAACTCAGCCAGGCCTTTTGCCCTCTTGCCCGTCAACCCGGTTTGCGTGGCCATCCTGCTCATTGTCTGAGAACCAATGTCTTGAGGACAATAGAATTGACCCCGAAAAGCACGATTGAGGACTCCGTTAGCAAACATTTGCGCAGCCGGAATCGTGCGGCGGGGATGCGGATGGTTAAACGGCACGAGTATGCTGTTCCCATGAGTTCCTGCGTGCGGGCTTTTGCCTGCGCCCTGCTCGGGGCGCTTTCTGGAGTAATCGCTGCAAGCCAGACGATTCACTCGCGCGGCGGATTCACCCTTCCGCCTCCGCCTGACGTCCAAGCCGTCCCGGTAACCGACAATGACTTCGGCACTAAGGTCGTTGACAATTACCGCTGGCTGGAGAATGCCGGAAGTCCAGAGACCAAGGACTTCATCGATCAGGAGAATGCATACACCCAGCGTTATATGGAGCAGGCGCGCATTCGGCCGCAAATCAACGACGAGATGGACGCTTTGGAGCATGTGAGCGCGTGGAAGATCCCAATTGCGCGCGGGAACGATTTGTTCTTCGAGAAGATGCTGGCGGGCGAAGAGCAGTCTTCCATCTATGTGCGTCACGGGTGGGCAGAAAAAGACAAACGGCTCATCGATCCGGCGCAGTTAAGCCGCGATCCCAACACTTCGGTGGATCTTCAGGACGTTTCGCGCGACGGAACTCTGGTGGCGTATGGCGTTCGCCAGGGCGGCGCGGACGAAAGCACAATACGCGTCTTTAATGTGAAGACGGGCAAGGCGCTCGAGGACGAGTTGCCCAGCGGAATCTACCTGAGTGTGGCCTTCACGCCGAATGGAAAGGGTCTCTATTACTCGCGCATGGATCGCAAGGGAACTCTGGTCTATGAGCACGAGTTGGGTGCGAGGGTTTTGCACGACACGCTGGTCTTTGGAAAGGAGTTTCGCGGTGAGGCTCTGGGACCGAACGACCTGATGGAAGCTTTCCTTTCGGACGACTACCGCTATCTTGTGGTCCAGATTGACCGCGGTGTCCCGCCCAGGCGCGTGGATATCGTTTATCGGGACCTGACCAAACCTGGATCGTTCTTTGAAGTCTTGATCTGGGGCGTGGACTCACGGTTCTCGGCCGATTATGTGAAGGGCGCATGGTATGTGAGCACCGACTACAAGTCGCCGAACTGGAGGATCATGAAGGCTGACCCCGGCGTGATGCCCGATGCATGGACGACGATCGTACCTGAAGGGCCGGACGCGATTGAGAGCTTCAACATCGTCGGCAACAAGATGTATGTCAATCGCCTGCACGATGTGAAATTGGAAACCGACATCTACACGCTGGATGGCAAACCGGCGGGCAGCGTGGAACACGAGGGTATTGGAATGGCTACCACTCTCGTGGGGCGCGCGACAGACCGCTTCGGCTTTTATAGCTTCGAGTCTTTCATTGCGCCGCCCACCATCTACCGGCTGGACACGCTAACCGGCAAACAAGAGATCTTCGCGCAGCCTAAAGTCCCATTCGATTCGAGCCAATACGAATTAAAGCAGGTGTTCTACACGTCAAAAGACGGCACCAAGGTGCCGATGTTCATCGCCGGGAAGAAAGGATTGAAACAGGACGGAACAGAGCGGCTGCTGATGACCGCATACGGGGGATTCAACCTGAACGAGCTGCCCGAATGGAGACCGGCCTATGCATGGTGGCTGCAGGCGGGAGGTTGGTTTGCGCTACCCAATTTGCGGGGCGGCGGGGAGTACGGTCAACGCTGGCACGAACAGGGAATGTTCGAGAAGAAACAGAACGTCTTCGACGATTTCTATGCCGCAGCCGAGTATCTGATCGCCAACAAGTACACGTCTCCGGAACATTTCGCCATCTATGGCGGATCGAATGGCGGACTGCTGATGGGCGCGGCTATCACGCAAAGACCGGAGCTGTTTTCGGCAGTGGATTGCGCCTATCCGCTGCTCGATATGCTGCGCTACCAGAAGTTCGAGCAAGGTCCGCACTGGATGACAGAGTACGGATCGGCGGATGACGAGAAGCAGTTTCAGTACCTGCTCAAGTACTCTCCATACCAAAACGTGAAGAAAAGCGCGGCATACCCGGCGGTGCTGTTCTTTACCGGCGCCAGCGACACACGAGTGGACCCGCTGCATGCGCGCAAGATGACGGCGCTTTTACAGGCGGATTCATCGAGCGGCCGGCCGGTGCTGCTGCACTACAGTGTTTCCGGTGGCCATTCGGCGGGGGTTGGCGTGGAACAGAAGATCCAGGACGTCACCGACCAGATGACCTTTCTGTGGACGGAAACGGGACAACCCGCTGCAAAGAAGCAACAACTGCAATGAGCTGGAACCATCCATGAGGCGGGGCGCGGTAATTGTGCGCGCGTAACCTCATGTGGGCCGGCGCTCCATCCGATAAGCAGAGTACAGAACCGGAAAGCATGCTCAGAGTCGCGCTTGATTTGTCCGCGCCCGCGAGAGTCGCTGGCGGGTAAATCGGAGAGGCGCCGCATTGGCATCGGCAGTTTTTGTAAACCATCGTCCGCGGGTTGCCGCGAACCGGCACAGCTGTCGCCGGCGGTACAAGGGTCCCGGAGCAGGAATGCTGCAAGCAGAATTGCAGACCGGCAGAATCGATTGGAAGGAAGAGGACGCCCGGCTGTCGGCGTTGGCTTCAACGGGAATTCTCGACTCGGCGCCGGAATCAAGCTTCGATGCCATCACGCGCCTGACCGCTGAATACTTCAAAGCCGACACCGTGCTGCTGGGTTTTGCCGACGAGACCCGTGTCTGGATCAAATCGTACTGGGGTGAGCCGGTGCGCGAGCTTCCGCGGAAACGCGGCGTGTTTGAAATGGTGCTCGCCGAGGATGGGCCGGTGGTCGTGCCGGACGTTTCCGAGCATCCAAGCCTGGCCGGCAAACGGATGATGATCCGGCGGCTGGAGATCGCATCGTTCGCCAGCGCTCCCGTCCGTTCGGGAGATGGAAGAATTCTTGGCGCCCTTACGGCCTTCTCATGCCAACCTCGGCGCCGGATGGCTGCAGAAGAGCTGCACATGCTGGAGAGCCTGGCCGATATTGCAGCCAACCAACTGGAGCTGCGCCGGATGCGCAGGATGTTCAGGGAAAGCCGTGGGCAAAGCCCGCATGCTGCCGAGCCAGTAACCGGAATCTGGCCGCGCAAATCGGACTTGCGCAAGGCGCTGGACAAGCGTCAGTTTGTGCTTTTCTACCAGCCGGAAGTCGAGCTGGCAACGCGCAGAATTGTAGGGCTGGAGGCGCTGATCCGCTGGCAGCATCCCGATCGGGGATTGGTTCCCCCGATGGAATTCATTCCTCTGGCGGAGGAGAGCGGGCTGATTTTGCCCATCGGCGACTGGGGGCTCTCTGAGGCGTGCGGCCAGATTCAGAAGTGGTGCCGAGAATATCCGGAGAATGGAGCGCCGCGGGTTTGCGTGAATCTCTCCGCCCGGCAATTCGCCCGGGAAGGACTGGCCGATCATGTAGAGGCGTTGTTGCGGCAGACCGGGGTTCCGAGCCGGCTGCTCGGCCTGGAGATGACCGAGTCAAGCCTCATCTCGGACAATGGCACGCCGTTGGAAGTGCTGGTTAGCTTGCGACGGCTCGGAGTGTCGCTGCTGATGGACGATTTTGGCACAGGCTATAGCTCGCTGCATCATCTGCATTCCCTGCCCTTCGACGTGCTCAAGATCGACCGATCGTTTGTTTCTCGCATGACGGCGGGAAATGACCAGCCATTGCAGATTGTGCGCACTATCGTGGAGCTGGCCCGCGTGCTGGGCATGGACGTGGTGGCGGAAGGGATCGAAACGCTGGAGCAGGATGCGTTGCTGAGGAAACTAGGCTGCCGATTCGGGCAGGGGTTTCTGTACTCTCGTCCCGTGACCCCAGAAACAATCAGCCAAATGTTGCGGCTACCGGGACGCATTCTGCCGGAGCCGGTGGATTTCGTAAGCAATCCAACGTAGGGCGCCACGGAAGTGCTGGCGCAGGAGCAGGCCGAAACGGGATTGGCGCGAGATCACTCCTGAAGCGGGAATCGCCTGATGCCTAAGTGCGAGGTTTCTCAGACCTGTCGGTGAGCGGTGGCGTAAGCTCGGTTGCATGCAGCAACCGGCGCAGAGCGAACCTTCGCCCACTTCCACGAGCTTTGCCGGAATGCTGGCCGCGATCGCTTCGCCTTTTCTTGAAGAGCCGGACCCGGCGAAGGCTTGGGACGAGCGTGAGTTGGGCGACGATGTGGTGGCGCTGAGCTACGAGCGCGCCTTGAGTCAGCACGCCAGGTACAACCGGAAGCCCCTCCCGGACCTCGGTAATAATCGCTGCGATTGGCCGCCGAAAACGGCGGCGCCAGTTGACGGAAATAGTTTGACTTCGCTGGCCAATCAGGCGCCGGAAGACGCACCGGCAATCCGTGCGCCACATGACGCGTCGGACCACGATCTTCGCACGACAAGCGTGACCGTTCGCCTGAGCAAGGCCGAGTGCGAGCGCCTTCATCAACGTGCCATGGAAGCGGGGCTGACGGTTTCAGCATATCTGCGTTCGTGCACCATTGAGGCGGAGGCGCTTCGCACACAGGTGAAAGAAGCTATGGCGAGGTTGCGGTCGGCGACCGGCCAGTTCGATGAAGACGCTGTTGCCAAAGCTCCAGGGCCAACCAATCGGCCTTCCAGCAACGAAGTTCGCTTGTGCCGTGTTCTTGGGCACATTGGCAAGCTATTTCTCGGAATTGGAGCCGCCACCGTGCCTGCGTTGGGACGTGCGCCAAATCGCCTAAGCTCAATTTAAAATTGGTTGCTTTGTTCGGCCCTTGTCCTTAAGAAAACCCTTGTGCATATCTCATTCTTTCCTGCTCAACACCCCTGGCCTCGTGCATCTATACAAAGGCTCGAAGGAAGCGAGGCAATATGCAACGAACCCTAAGCGACCACATCAGCCGCATTGAAGACAGACTTGAGTCGCTCAACAAAGAGCTGGAAGATCCCTCAAGATCGGCCGTGGAGCGCGAACAGATCGGCATCGACATTGGGATAGCGGAGCGTTCACTCGCTCACTTCAAGAAGGCTTATGCACTCGAGCAAAAACTATATCGCTAGATCTCACCACACAAATTGATCCCGTTTTGCGTTCCGTGTGATTGAGCCCTCGTGCGAAACCTTGCCACGATTAGCCTCGACCAGCGCATGATCGGCGCGAATCACTCGGCCTCAAGCACCAGGCACTTCAGGTATTCGGTTTCGGGTAAGTTGAGCACGATCGGATGGTCGGGAGCCGCGCCGCGCCGCTCAAGCAGGCGCGCGCGTCGCGACGCATCGGCTGCGGCGGAAGCGACTGCGCCTTCGAGATCGGTCCAGCTGACATGGTGCGAGCATGAACAAGTGACGAGCAGGCCGCCGGGGCCCAGCATCTTGAGCGCGCGCAAATTCAATTCCTTGTAGCCGCGCAGTGCGCCCTCGACGGCGCGCTTGCTTTTAGCGAAGGCCGGCGGATCGAGAACAATGGCGTCAAACTGCTCTCGGGCCTGCGACCAGTCGCGGAGAATTTCAAAGGCGTCGGCCTCGATCCAGTCGACGTCGCCCCCGTCGGCTTTGATGTTGCCGCGAGAGCGATTCGCCTGGAGGTTGCGCTCCGCCACTTCAAGCGATGCGCGTGACACGTCGATTCCCGTCACATGCCGGCAGACCTGCGCGAGATGCAGCGCGAACCCGCCTTGATAACAGCACACGTCGAGCGCGCGGCCGCCCGATTTAGATTTCGCACAGCCCAACCGCTCGACCCAGTCGCGCGCCGCGGCGTAGTTGGTGCGCTGGTCGAGAAATGCGCCGGTCTTCTGGCCTGCGTTTGCGTCGTAGTTGAATGCGAGACCGTTGAGGTGGAACTCCGTGGACGCGATCGGCTTTTTAGGGTCGGCGAGCCAGAGCGGATCGAGGCTCGGTGCGGGCAGACCCTCCAGTTCGCGGATACGCGGATCGGGACGCTCATGGATCGCCGCAGGCGAAAGCTCTTCGCGAATGACGCGCACGCAGGTTTCCCTGACGCCATCGGTCAACAGGCCTTTGGTGAGGAATTGAAGCACGATAAGCTCGCCGTATTTGTCGGCGATAAGGCCGGGCAGCTCATCGGCCTCACTGAAGCACAGGCGGCAGGCATCGTTGGCGGCGTCGAGCAGGGATTTGCGCCGCGCGATCGCAGTCCGCAGGCGGGACGCGAGCAGCTTTAGCCACGCGGATTCGTCGAGAGATTCGCGCGAGATGAGACGAAGCGCAATCTGCGAGGTTGGGCTGTAGAATGCCGTGCCCAGAAGCAGACCGCGGTTATCGGCGACGGGCACGAGCGTTTTTTCTGGTGCTGGAAGAGCGATCGACAGAACGTCAGAAGCGTAAACCCAGAGATGGCCCGCGCGGAGCCGGTCTGCGGCACGGCGGCTTACAGTGGCGCCCGGCAAAGCGGGATGCGACTGAAGGGTGTGGGCCGCCAGCGAGCGAGACTCGCTCCGGCCAGCGGTTGGAAATGCTTGGCGTTGCTGAATTGCGGGCGCTATCGGGGAACTTTTGCCAGGGCGAGCAGGCGCACCATTACCCCGCGGCAGACGCGTGGCAGACGCAGAAGCGCGATCGCGCGGCGAATCAGCTCCGTCCGGCGCATTTTGGCGGCGCGATTTCGGCCTGACGCCAACCTTCGAGTTGTCCCGTTTCGCCATCGGCTTCTTACCAGTATCAGGCCTTGAAAAGGGGCGACGCGGTAAGGTGCGACTTTGTCTGTAACGTTTGCAAATATTGGCTTGGATTGCTGATCTTAAGAGCCGTCACGTTGGGCTCGGGGCTGGCCGTATCCATTTTGGTCGCCCGACGCATTACCAGCGTGCTCTCAGGACGTTGCAGCACCCAAATTGAACTGGCACTAGGAGATGAGAGGCGCGCCCAATCCCGCTGCACGCCAGCCAGCGGGCGGATTCATTCGACTCGATTCGAAGCGGCCTATAATAAAGCATGGCGACTGTCCGGCAGGCGATTCCGGCAGAAGATTCGGGCACACCCGAAGCTCCCGCGCAGGCGCTCGCTCCCACTCCCAAGACCGCGTCCAGGCCTACAGACGAAGCTTCCATCAGCAAGCGCTTTGAGGCGCTGCTGGCCCAGGCGCAAACCAATCGGCCCAATGAAGATATATCCCTGATTCGCAAGGCGTGGGAGTTCTGCGTCTCCCATCACAAGGGGCAGACGCGCGCCTCGGGCGAGCCCTACATAGTCCACCCGCTGGAAGTGGCCGAGGTGCTGGTCGAGATGAAGCTCGACGCGACCGCCGTCGCCGCCGCCCTGCTTCACGATGCCGTGGAAGACACGCCGGCCACCAGCGAGGAGATCGACGCCAAGTTTGGCGATCAGGTGGCGCACATCGTCGAAGGCGTAACCAAGATCGACAAGATTCAATTTGCGAACCGCGAAGACCGGCAGGCGGAAAACGTACGCAAGATGCTGCTGGCCATGGTGTCGGATGTTCGCGTGGTGCTGATCAAGCTGGCCGACCGGCTGCACAACATGCGCACGCTGGATTACCTGAAGCCCGACCGTCAAGAGGCGATCGCGCGCGAGACTCTGGACATCTACGCTCCGCTGGCGCACCGGCTGGGTATGGGCAAAGTGCGCGGCGAGCTGGAGGACCTGGCCTTCCGCTATACCGACCCGGTGAGCTACGAGCAGGTTGCGGCAGCCGTTGAGGCGCGGCGCATCGAGGGCGAGCAGTTCCTGCGCACCGTGGAAGACACACTGGCCGAGCAACTCAGAGAGAACGGCATCAAGGCGCGCGTGGAGTGGCGCATCAAGCGGCTCTACTCCATTCACCAGAAGATCGAGCGCACCAAGGTTTCGTTCGACCAGGTTTACGACCTGCTGGCGATTCGCGTGATCACCGAGGACGTCGCTTCCTGCTACGCGGTCTTCGGCTTGATTCACACGCTGTGGCGGCCTGTGCCGGGGCGCATCAAGGACTTCATCGCCATTCCGCGCGCCAACCGCTATCAATCGCTGCACACCACGGTGATGGGCGCCAGCGGCCACCAGTTCGAAGTACAGATTCGCACTGAAGAGATGCACCGCATTGCCGAGGAAGGAATTGCCGCGCACTGGAAATACAAAGCCGGCAGCGGCGCGGTAACGGCGCGCGATGAGGAGCGGCTTAATTGGATTCGTCAGCTTGTCGAGTGGCAGAAGGAAATGACGGATCCGAACGAATTCCTGTCCAGCCTGAAGATGGACCTCTATCCCGACGAGGTGTACACCTTCACGCCGAAAGGGAAAGTGGTGGTGGTTCCGGCGGGCGCAACGCCGGTGGACTTCGCCTACACCATTCATACCGACGTGGGCCACTCGTGTGTGGGCGCAAAGGTCAACGGCCGCATGGTGCCGCTGCGCACCAAGTTGCGCACGGGCGACATTGTCGAGATCGTTACGCAGAAGGATCACAAGCCGAGCCGCGACTGGCTCACGTTCGTCAAAAGCCCGCGTGCGCGCAACAAGATCAAGCACTGGCTGAATGAAGACCAGCGGGTGCGGGCAGTGGATATCGGCAGAAAGCTGCTGGAGCGCGAGGCGCGCAAGTACAAAGTGCCAATGGCGCAGATTGGCGATCAGGACCTGGGTCGCATTGCGAATGAGTTTGGCGTAGCCACGGCCGCCGACCTGCTGGCAACGCTGGGCCAGGGCAAGAACACAGCACGGCAACTCCTGGGAAAGCTGGCGCCGGGCTTTGCCGACCCGCTTGAAGCCGCGCCGGGCATCGAGCCCAAGACGGGCGAGGCAGCCATGACGGATGCGGTGCGCAGGCTGCATTTGACGGGATCGGACTCGCTGCAGGTGGAAGGCCAGAACGATTTGCTCGTCTATCGCGCGCGCTGTTGCAACCCGATTCGCGGCGAAGAAATTGTGGGCTACGTAACGCGCGGCAAGGGCGTGGCCGTGCACGCGCGCAGCTGCCCGAATGTGCAGAACCTGCTTTATGAAAGCGACCGGCGCATCAACGTGGAGTGGTCGCGCGCAGCCGATGGAGCCGGGCAAGCGCAGCGCTACCCCGTCAAGATCATCGTCCGCTGCGAAGATCGCACCGGCATGTTGAAGGAACTGACTGCCGTCATCTCCGACGAGAACACAGATATTCGCGCGGTGGATTTGAGCCGCGACGAAGAGGGCGAAGCGATCATCGAGTTCGTGGTCGAGGCCGAGGATCTGCGCCACCTGAACCGCATGGTGCTGGGACTACGCCGCGTAGAAGGCGTTCGCCAAGTGATCAGGACGCAGAAGGTGTAGGGCGGACGCTAGCTTTCAGCTACCGGCCGCTGGCTTAAATGTCGGATTTAGACCTCCCCACTCACAATAAGGAAGCCGAATGATTCCTCTGACGCAAGTTGAATTACGCAACCACTTGGCGACCCAGAAGTACCGGCTGGCCACCGCGTTGAACAGTTTTTATACCGCGGACACCAGAAATCCGACGGCCGGGGACGCTGCGGCTATCGAAATCGCACAAACGATCCGCGTCTTGGCACACGGCAACGAAGCGTTATTGAGGCAACTAATGTCGGACTTTGAGGATCGACTCATCGCATTCGATCCGAAGGTGGTCAAGCAGGTACCTGACGTTGAATTGACACCCGGCAATTTCGCTCAGACCCGCGGTATGCCTCAGGACGTTGTGATTATGGGAGACCGAGTGCGATACGATCGCAAGAAGCTGGTCGCCTCTACGCCGCGAGCGTCACTTCGAGACTGGTGGAATCGGGTCTGTTGGGACGGTGGCGCAAACAACATCACCAACAAGGAGATTATCCTCGGCCTCGCAAACAAGGATGGCGGCGCTCATATCGATGGTAGTGGCTATCCAAACTATCGCAAGGCCAAGGAACAAGGTCAGATGTTCTTTGGTCAGCAACTCAGCAACATCGCTAAGATGGGCCACTTAGCGGCCATCGCGGGCGACCAACTCAAAGCCTTCACAACGGAAAATTTCGGCAAAGAACCAAATGAAGCCCCTGACTTTGAAGGTCCGGAAGGGGCACACATAGGCGATCTAACAATCACGGTTTATTACAAGATGTAGCGACACGAAACAACGGTTCGCAAGAAGCCGACCTCTCCCTCGAGTCCGCTTGGTTTTGCCCAAGTGTTCATTCCTCTCGAATCGCGAAACCCTCTTGTTGACGGAATTCGAAGAAGCAGTTTAGTGTCGGTGATAAGCAACGAGGCCCACCAGCATTGAGCAGGTGGGCTCTCATCGAATCCAGCAATCAGCGACCCTGGCGATTCAAACGATCGCAGTCGTCGCAAAGCCGATAGTTGTTCGTACCCTGTCTACGCTCCCAAACGGGTATATCCCGCCCAGGAGGGCAGTTGCTGTTGTTGTGGTGCACGCGCTTATTTGCGGGCTTTTGCACTTCGTTGATTGAGTGGAACTCTCTTACGTAGCTCATGATTGGTTGTTACCTCAGAGTGTGGGCCATCTCCGGCCCACCCGGTTGGCGACCAATAAACCTCTGCGGCTTGAGTGCCTATCACTCTTGCCGCGGAGGGGCTTCCCTATCTCCGTTGAGACAGGATCTCCTTCGGTTGACTCTTCTCAATTTGAGAATCAAGGCGGGTCGATCTAAGGCCCAACCCAGGTCAGCCGTGCAATTCCATTTACTAACCTTTGCCCCAATTAAAAACTCGCCGCAAGGCGACGAGTGTCGCCCTGTGCGGGCAAGGCACAGGTACTTGGCAGACATAGTAGCAAATTCCCGAGCCGAAGCAAGCCAAGAATTCGCGGTAAATCTATAACATTCAGGGAATTCTGCCTCCAAAACCCTACAAATCCGGAGATTTTCACCGTAACCGACACTTTTTCCACACGTTTAGCACGCCAGCCCAGCTGGCGACAGCCTAGACGCGTTCCAAAGAGCGCCGACCAGCTGTCTCCTGAAACCGCGCCATACCTTCGCGCACCATTCCGGTTTTTCGGGCCGCGAGCTCCTTGGGAAAAGCTGCGAAGCAGCGGGATCGAGGTGGACATGGGCTCGCCCAAACCGTCCGAGCGGCCCGAAAAACCAACCCCATAAGCCCTCGAATTCATTTCACCCGCGCCCCGCCGGACCCCTGTCAACCCCCTCGCGCCAAAATAAATCCGCTGACCTCCCGTAACCCCCTTATTCCCTATTCCCTACTCCCTACTCCCTGTCTTCTGAAGTTTGCCGGTAATTTCGCCCTTTAGGCGCACAATGGTTCCGTGATCGCGATACAACAATCCACGGCCACAGCTGCGGCTGTAAGGTTCCTTGTTCCCTTGCTCTCTTGGTCCCATGTCCCCGGTTTCCGCGCTCAGTCCTTTAAAAGGCTAAGGTTGCGTATAAGCTCTTTGGAATCAATGGATTGCAGGACCTTAGCAAAGGTACAAGTCATTGAAAACAAATGCCTTAACGGAAAAACAGGAGGGAGGGGGTGGGGGTTATCAAATGTACAATAGTTGCCGTTAGACTAGGTCGAGTCGGCGCCTCAGACCGGTTGCATCCCCGACCGAAGCTGGAAGCTAGGAGATCGAAGCTCTCATGAGCATTCTCGATAACATTCACGTGATCGACGGCGGGCTGGCCACAGAGCTCGAGTACGAGGGCGCGCGGATCGACGGACCGCTATGGTCGGCCCATGTTCTGGAAGACGAACCGGACAAGCTGCTCGCCGTGCACCGCGCATTTATTCAAGCGGGTGCGGAATGCATCGCCACGTGCAGCTACCAAGTTTCGAGGATGGGCTACGCGGAGGTTGGGTTGACCGCCGAGCAGGCCGATCGAGCGCTGTTGCGCTCTGTTGAATTGGCGCGACGCGCGGCTGCGGAGTTTCCGGAGCGGCGCGTACTGGTGGCAGGATCGCTGGGGCCCTACGGCGCGGCGCTGCACAACGGCGGCGAGTATCACGGCAACTACGACTGCTCCTACGACGATCTGGTTCGCTTTCATCGCGAGCGCATCGAGATACTCGCCGGCGCGAAGGGAGCGCAGCGGCCGGATTTGCTGGCGTTTGAAACCTTTCCTTCGCTCGAAGAAGCGCGCGCGGTGGGCGAGGCGATGACTCCATGGCCCGAGCTACGCTGCTGGTTCAGCTTTTCATGCCGCGATGAGACACACGTTTCACATGGCGAGCGCGTGGCCGATTGCGCGGCGCTGGTCGCATCGTTTCCGCAAACGGCGGCCATCGGCGTGAACTGCATCCCGCCGAAGTGGGCGCCCGCGCTGATTGCGGAGTTACGCAGCGGCTCAAACAAGCCGGTGCTCGTTTATCCGAACTCCGGCGAGGGGTGGGATGCGGCGCGGCGCGTGTGGACGGGAGTCACCGATCCCGAAGAATTCGGCGCGCACGCGGCACAGTGGTTCGGGGCTGGAGCGCAACTGGTGGGCGGCTGCTGCAGGATACGGCCGGAACATATTCGCGAGGTGGCGCGAGGGGTGACGAAGCCTCGAACGTAGCCGGCTCATAATTTCGCTGGAACAGCGACAAGACCTTGCCAGTTTTCGCCGAGCGCGCGATACACATATCCTGCGCGCTCCGGCAATAAAATCTTCGCGATGGGCTCCGGCTTATTGGGAGCGAGCAACCACCACGCCAGGGGCGCCTGATCGATGTCGTATCCGGCGTCGTGAAGCAGGCCAAGGCTGACGCGGGCGCTCTGCTGCAGCATTTTCGTTTGAATCTCCTGTGCGCCGATGTCGGCTGCTTCCCCCACCAGACCAGCGCCGGGCACGACCAATCCGATCGCTTCCGATCCGAGGCTCGTCACGGCAAGCTCGGTCTGAATGTCTCCGAAACGGAACTCTTGCCTCTCAAGTGCACACGCGATATTGTCGGCGAGCACCGCAGCGAGTTGGGAGTCATTCTGCATGCGCTCGACCACCTGATACGGAACGAAAATGATCCCGCTGGGCAATGTCCATGCGTCGTGCCAGTTTTTCGCGTCGACCAATTCAAAACGAAAGTGGATCTTCGCTGGGGCGGTGTCAGGCAGACGGCGCTGGTACGCGGGAACCAATTTGTTTCCAATTGCGCTGACCCGCGCCTGCATTGCCGGATCTTTGAAGAGGGGAATCTTCCTGGGATCGACGTCGCCAAAGGCGACCTTGACCTTGTTCTGTTTTGCGTCAGAAGGAGTGGTGGACGGATCGAAATCATGTTTCTGGCGCAGCCTTTGCTCGTCGTCGCTCACAGTCCCGGGACTGATTTGGACCGATTCCGCCTCGATGACGCCATCGGGGCGTTGCCTTCCTTTGTATGTGATCCAGTCGCCCGCCCCGACGCCGGCGATTGACTTGAGCGGCAGGTCGCAGGTCACCGCCGTCTTTCCGCTGATTGCGATTCTGTAACCATCGGCATGCAGCATCAGGATTCCCGGCTGTGCGCCGGCGGAATCGGGCGATGGCATCTCATCGATCACCGCCGAACCGACAATCTCTCCTCGGACCACGGGTCGAGCTTCGATCTGTTCGGCTTCAACCGCGTGCGCCTTCTTCTTAAGGGAGCCGAAAATCTTCATCGGCTCGCCCAGATAGGGGCGGTCTTGCGGGCAGCCCTGGTTACTCAAAACTTCATTCGATTCGAGGTGGCCAACGGTGGTTTGAGTATCGGGGCCGCACAGGACGTGGAATCCGTTGACATCGAAATCGGAAGCGGAGGCTACCCGTGTGACGTAGCCATCGATCGCTGGGTCTTCATGTTGCTGGCAAACAGCGCCAGGCGCGACGCAAAGACTAAAGAAGACCAGGAACGCCGCGTTTTTCATCGCCGCCAGTATAGCTCCGATCGGGCCGGAGATCATCAACGGCTATGGAACCCTGAAAGCCGCGATGCGCTAAAGGGCCGGCGCCGGATTATGCCAGCATTCGCCGAGGATCCGATACAGGTATCCGGCACGCTCGGGCATTTCGATTTCGGCAATGGGTTTTGCTTTCTGCGACGCCAGCAGCCACCACGCCAGGGGCGCCTGATCGACGTCGTACCCGGCATCGTGCAGCAGATCGAGGCTTACGCGGCCGCTTTGGTGCATCTCTTTCACGATCAGCCTGATTGCGGTATTCCCTACCGCGAACCCAAGACCGGCGCCATAGGGCACGAATGCCGCTGCCAAGGCTGAAGCATATGCCAGCTTCACTTTCCCCTCGGTCCGGTATTGCTGCCTTTCGAGCGGCCGGGCGATGGCGTCCGCAAGAACGGCTGCAAGCTGAGAATCGTTCTGCATTCTTTCCGCCAGTTGATGCGGCACCAGAATTACGCCGCTGGGAAGCGAGAACACGTCGCAGGGCATCATGCCGCAGAAATGCTTGTTGCCGACAAGCTGAAACCGGAAGTGAATCTTGGCCGGATCGGAATCGGGCAATGCGCGCTGGTAGGCGGGAATGAGGCTGTTGCCGATTTTCTCAATTCGCGCCTGCAGCGCCGGATCGTCGAACGGCGGAAACTGCTTCGGATCATAGCCGAATTCGAACGCGTCCTTGACGAGATTCTGCCTTGCGTCCGGCGGCACCTGCGAAGGGTCGTATTCGTCCTTCGCGCGCAGTTTTTCTTCCTGGTCGCCGATCGCATTTGGTCCAATGTGAACCGAGTCGGCGATGAGCGTTCCCGTCGCGTCCAGCTTTCCTTTGTAGCTGATCCAGTCTCCGGCCCTCACATCGGCGAGCGACTGCATCGGCGAATTCCAGTCGATCTTTGTTTTGCCCGCGATGCGGATTCGGTAACCATCCGCGCGAACCAGGAGCTCATTGGCCTGAACTTTGCCTTGGACGGGAATCGCATCGATCACCGCAGAGCCGGCGATTTCGCGCCCGCTTGCCCGCATCGCCTCTAACCGGCTTGCATACACCGAAGTTCCCTGCGCATCCGTGGTCCCATAAATTTTGAAGCCCTCCCCGAGATACGGCGTCTGCGCCGGGCAAGCGAACGGTGGCCGGTTGTTGCTGCGAACGGTTCCAGGCGGCAAGTACTCTGTTCCGTTGCAAATCACGTGCACGCCGTTTACATCGAAGTCGGAGCTTGAGGCAACGCGTGTCACGTAGCCAGTCAGCGCGGGATCGTCCTGCACTTGCGCTCGGAGAACCGGCGCGAGGACAACCGGCACAAGCAACCATACCGGGGAACTTTTCATGCCGACCAGTATAGGTCCGGTATATGCCTTGCTGCTGGATCCACCTTGAGATTTGAGGAGGCATTAGAAACGCCGGGACTGGTTGCGTCAATGGGTGGGTGCGAAGAAAAACCTCTCCCCAGGGGCTATCGATTCCTGCATCAGCAATGTCCTTTCGCCGTCCCAACGGGACTCAGCCCAAAATGGCGGAATTCCCTTTTCCCCAACGCTGAAGCGCGGGGCTAACGTCCGCTGCGCCTCCGGCGCGACGAATAAGACACTGCTTATGCAGTGCTCAGTAAAGCCCCGGATCATTTTCTCGTTTGCCAATGTACGGATTAATGCCGGTACCTGCCAAGCCGTGCCCTTTTCAAAACGGCGCTGCTTGCGACCAGTTTTATGAAACCAGTTCGAGCGCTGCCCTGCCCTTGCGCGGGGGAATGAAGTGGTCGGAGCGGGAGACGATTGCGATGCCTTCCCGGCCGAGCAGCTTATGAACCTGGCCGCGGGCGTGTTCGGCCCAGGGGCCACGGTTGTCGAGCTTGGTATAGGCGCGCCAGTGGCGCAGCGCATTGCGGGGCTGGCCGATGCGCTCATATGCCAGAGCCAGATTGTAGTGGGCGTCGGCATAGCGCGGAGCGAGGGTGACGGCCTTCAGGTAGGCGGCAATGGATTCGTCGAGGCGCTCGAGCTCGTCGAGCACGTTGCCAAGATCGAAGTAAGCGAGCACGTATCCGGGGTCGGCCTCGGTGGCGCGGCGGTAGAGCTCCTCGGCGCGACCATACTGGCGCAAATGAAAAAACAAAGTGCCGAGGTTGATGCATGCCGCCGCATACTGCGGATCGATGGAGAGAATTTCCTGATAGAGGTTGATGGCGCGCTGCTTCTCGCCGGCTTCTTCGGCCTGGACCGCGGCATGAAAACGATCCTGCAAGCCGCGCAGATCGGGCGCTGCGATCGGGCAGAGGGCAGGCGACGCCGAAGCGTTTAGTTCTGCGCCCGCCATGCGCTCGAAGTCGAACAGCAACTGGCGGCGGATGGGGTCGACCATGGCGCCGTGATGGCGGAAGGCGAGGCGCGTCCCCGTGCGGACCACGCGCGCCTCAAGCAGCGGGTTGCTCATGCCGGCGACCGCTTTCATGGCCAGGATGGATTCGCGGATGGAGGCGGCAGGCACTTCGTCTTCGCGCAGGGAGCGCAGCGTGCGCAGCTGCCCGAGATCCTGAAAGGTATAAAGCTCTTGTTGAGGAATGAGCCCGCATCGCTCCCAGGCTTGCAATTGGCGGGCACTGATTTCGAGGATGCGCAGAACGTCCTGACGGCGATAACTGGTCACGCTTGGATGCTCCCCCAGGTGAACCTTACGATCTCGGTTGCGCGCTCAGATGCAGAATGCAGGTGCCGAGCTCAGAATTCCAGTCAAGATAGGGACTGCAGGTCAGATTCGACCGACAGTTCTTAGAACAGTGGCGGAGGAATCTTTCCCTCTGCGATTATGCCAAGACTCGGCGCGAATAAACGCACCGGAACCGATGCAGTAACTAAAAACTCGTGGATAACGAGTACACGATTTGGTTCATGCGGCGATTGTTGAAGCTGGAGCGTAGAAAACTTGCTGAATTCTGCCGGCGCTTGGATGGAATGCGGACACGAACGCGAAGCGACGTGAACCGGGCAAATCAGCGTTCCCCAAAATGGTCAGCTTGGGTGTGTCCTGTTCCACTCCCGGAAAAGCTTGAGCGGTTTGGACCAGCGTCGCAACCGATTGGCTGGCTGTATGTACTACGATTTTCATTGCTTGTGGAATTTGCGATATGTTAGGCTCCCGGACGCGAGCGTGTACCACTCACATCGAGGCCCCGGGCCCCATGTCGAACGCCACCTTTTGCTTCGCATCAAGCGACCCGCCGCGGCTGGTATCTGTCCGGGGCAGTACAGAAGCTTTGCTCGGGTATAGCCAGCATGAACTGCTCACGGCCAAAGTTCATCTGAAGGATCTGACGCACCCTGGCGATGCGGAGATTGCAAACAGCATTTTCTCGAATTGTCTTGAAGTCCGTTCGGGCTGCTTGAACTTGCGCCTGCGTCACTCGAACGGGCGCATCCGCTGCGTAAAAGGGCGCTTCACGAAAAAACCGTCGCGCACCGGCGAGAACGTGATTCTGGAGCTGACCCTTGAGGACGCGCGGAACGTGGCCGAAGCCGGCGACGCTTTTCTGCTGAGAGGCTTCAAGGCGCTCATCGAAAACTCCAGCGACCACATTTATGTGAAGAACCGCAACCACGTGATCCTGGCGGCAAGCCGCGCGGTCCCATTGCTGACCGAAAGGGCGAAGGACCCGGCCGGTGTGGTGGGACAGACGGATTACGACATCTATCCCGAAGCCATCGCCGATGTGTCGTACCAGATGGAAGCGCAGGCCATCGCCGAGAACCAGCGCGTGAATCAGGTGCAACTGTTGATGGCGCAGGATGGATCGAGCCGCTGGATCGATGACCGCAAGTATCCGATCACCGGGCCGGATGGCGCAGTAGCCGGCATCTTTGGGATTGCTCCCGACATCACGCCGCAAATTGAGGGCAGGATCAAGCTGCGCGAAAGCGAAGACCTGCTGCATTTATTCATTGAGCGCGCTCCGGTGGCCCTGGCGATGTTCGACCGCGAAATGCGCTACGTTGCCGTGAGCCACAAATGGAAAAACATCCATCATCTCGACGGTCTTGATCTTGTTGGCCGCTCCCATTACGAAATCTTCCCGAATCTTCCCGAAAGCCTGGTGCAAGTGCACCGCGCCGCGCTGGCGGGCGAGGCCGTTCCCCTGGGCGACGTTGTTTTGCCCAGGGCGGACGGCACAAGGCAGTGGTTACGGAGAGAGATTCGACCCTGGTTCGCGGGCGATGGTCAGGTGGGCGGAATCATTATCTTTTCCGAAGACATCACCGAGCACAAAAAAGCAGACATTGCGCTTCACGAAAGCGAGCAGTCACTCAAGGAGACACAAAGGATTGCCGGCCTGGGCAGCTATGTGGTGGATTTAGGCACCAGGCTGTGGACGAGCTCGGAAGTGCTGGACCAGTTGCTGGGAATCGACAACAAATATGAGCGCACCCAGGAGGGATGGTTTGCCAGGGTGCATCCCGACGATCGCGAGATGCTGGCTGCCTACTTCAGCGAAGAAGTGATGGGCAAGGGAGTGCCGTTCGATAAGGAGTATCGCATCGTTCGCCAGACCGACGGCGAAGTGCGTTGGATGCACAGCCGGGGCAGGGTGGATTTCGACGCGCATGGAAACCCTAAGGTCTTCCGCGGCACAGTTCAAGACATCACGGAGCGCAAGCGCGCAGAAACGACACTACGCCAGAACGAGGAATCGCTTCGGGAGGCGCAAAAGATTGGCGGCCTGGGCAGCTATTCGCTCGATCTCGGATCGGGCGTTTGGACGAGTTCAGATGTCATGGACCAGATATTCGGAATCGAGAAGGAATACGAACGCACGGTTGAAGGTTGGGCGGCACTGATCCATCCAGACGAGCGAGCTTCGATGATTGCCTATTTCCAAGATGAAGTTCTCGGCCAGTGCAAACCCTTTGACAAGGAATACCGGATTCTTCGAAAGACAGACGGGGCTATGCGGTGGGTTCACGGCATCGGACGGCTGGAATTCGACGAACGGGGACGGCCGGTGAAGATGCCGGGAACCATCCAGGACATCACCGAAGCCCGGGAGGCGCGGGAAACGCTGCGCGAAAGCAAGCACTTGCTTCAACTCTTCATTGAGAATGCGCCGGTGGCTCTGGCCATGCTCGACCGCGAAATGCGCTATGTATCTGTGAGCCGGCGATGGCTCGAGGACTATCGCCTGCTGGACCGCGAGGTCATCGGCCACTCGCACTATGAGGTCTTCCCCGACATTCCGGAGCGGTGGAAGGACGCGCACCGTCGCGGACTGGCAGGCGAGCGATCGCGCGCCGACGAAGACCGCTTCGATCGCGCCGACGGCACGGTGCAATGGGGCCGGTGGGAGGTTATTCCCTGGCGGACAGGCGACGGCTCGGTAGGCGGAATCGTCCTTTTCACCGAGGACGTCACCGAGCGAAAGACGGCCCAGGACAGGTTGCGCCTGGGCGCCACCGTGTTCACCGGCGCGCGCGAGGGCATCACAATCACCGATCGCGAGGGGAAGATTCTCGAAGTGAACGACGCCTTTACCCGGATCACCGGATACACGCGCAAAGAGGTGCTGGGGCAGAATCCGCGGTTTCTTCAATCGGGCCTGCAAAGCCGCGATTTCTACGAGAAGATGTGGGATTCGCTGCTCCGCGAGGCCCATTGGTCGGGAGAGATCTGGAATCGCACCAAAGGGGGAGACATCTTTGCGGAGATGCTCACGATCAATGCTATCCATAATTCCGCCGGCGAAGTGGAGCAGTACGTGGGCCTGTTCACGGACATCACGGAGTTGAAGGAACAGCAGCAGCGGCTGGAGCACGTCGCGCGATACGATGCGTTGACCGGGCTACCGAACCGGGCACTCTTTGGAGATCGGCTGCGCCAGGCCATGGCCCAGACGCACTGGAAGAAGGGTTTGCTGGCCGTAGTCTGCTTTGACGTGGACGGCTTCAAGGCCATCAATGACCGGTATGGCCACGCAACGGGCGACGGGCTGCTTACGGCTCTCGCGTTCAGGATGAAGCGCGCCCTAAGGGAGGGCGATACGCTGGCCCGGCTCGGAGGAGATGAATTCGCTGCCGTGATCCTGGACCTTGAAGACAATAACGCATGCCTGGCAACGCTGAACCGATTGCTTGCGGCAGCTGGAGAAGAAGCGCAGATCGGCGAGGTCATGCTGCACGTTTCCGCGAGCGCCGGCGTCACTTTTTATCCGCAGAGTGAGGATGTGGACGCCGACGTGTTGCTACGCCAGGCGGGACAGGCGATGTACCAGGCCAAGCTAGGGGGCCGCAACTGTTTCCGCATGTTCGATCCCAGTCAGGACGAGATTGTTCGCGGGCGCCACGAGAATATCGAGCATATTCGCCAGGCGCTGGCCGCCCGGCAATTCGTCCTCTATTACCAGCCCAAGGTCAACATGCGAACGGGCAAGGTGATCGGCGCCGAAGCCTTGATTCGCTGGCAGCATCCGGAGCGCGGCCTGCTGCCGCCGGGCATGTTTTTGCCCGTCATTGAAGACCACCCTCTGGCCGTCGAACTGGGCGAATGGGTCATCGAAAGTGCGCTGACGCAAATGGAATCGTGGCTGGCCGAGGGTTTCGAGCTTCCGGTGAGCGTGAACGTGAGCGCGATCGAGCTGCAGCTACCGGATTTTGCCGACCGGATTCGCGCGCGCCTCGCTGCTCACCCGAGGGTCAAGCCGGCGAATCTTGAACTGGAAGTGGTGGAGACCAGCGCGGTTCAGGATGTGATGCGAACCTCGCAGGTGCTCACGGCCTGCCGGGAGATCGGCGTGGCCATCGGCCTGGACGATTTCGGCACGGGTTACTCATCGCTGACCTACCTGAAACGCCTACCCGCCAACGTGTTGAAGATCGATCAGAGCTTTGTGCGGGACATGCTTGAAGAGCCTGAGAACCTCACCATCCTAGAGGGGGTGCTGGGATTGGCTGCTGCATTTCACAGACAGGTGATTGCGGAGGGGGTGGAAACCGCGGAACACGGCCTGATGCTGCTGCAAATGGGCTGCGATCTCGCCCAGGGGTTCGGCATTGCCGCGTCCATGCCGGCGCGAGAGCTGCGAGCGTGGGCGGCATCATGGCGTCCCGATCCGCGCTGGGCCGAAGTGCCTCCGGTTCGAGCGGAGAACCGGCCAGTGCTGCTGGCCACCGTAGAGCATCGCGCGTGGCTGGGGGCTCTGGAAGCAAGCCTGCAAGGGAAGCGCGCCGTTCCGCCGCCTCTCGATGCCAGCGAATGCCGCGTGGGCATGTGGCTCGAGGACGCGAAGCGATCTTCGCGCGGCACAAATTCCGGAGTCCTGGCGATTGAATCTCTGCACCGGCAGGTGCACGAATTGGCCGCGGAGATTGTCGCTTCTCAAGCTGATGGCCCGAATTCTGACGGGCTGGCGCGCCTGCGCCAACTTCACTACTTGCAGGACAAGTGTTTGAAGCGCCTGAAGACCTTCGCGTAACCGATTCCGAAGAGCAGATGGATTTGCGAAACCGGCGCCTGGGGCGATCGTGCGCGCAGTCGAGAGGGCCTGCCCGTTGCTATGGACGGCCTCCGCTGCGTCAAGGACGGGCTACTGAATGCGCGAATGCAGTCTCAGCCAGAGCGTCTGCCGGCGGAGCCTGAGGCTCACGCAGTGTTAGCACGGGGCAGCGTGCATGAGAAAGAACGCGATAAATCGTGCGTTCTCGCGTCAGGTTTTCGAGAGTCGCGCGGCGCGTGGCTCCAAGAACGATCAGGTCAGCGCGACGATCCGAGGCCAAAGCCAGAATCTCAATGAACGGATTGCCGTGCAGGACAATGGGTTCGACTGCCGAGCAGCAACGGGCGCCGGTTTCTTCGGCGAGAATGCGCAGCTCAAGCATGGCCTTCGACTCCGTGCCCGTCGGCATGCCTTTGCGCTGCATCACGTGAATGGGTGGAAGCACATGGAGCAGGATCAGCTTTGCATTCCGCTGGGCTGCGACATGGCAGGCAAGTGCTGCACTCGGGCGAGAGGTCTCTCTAAGTGTGGTGGCGTGCAGGACGATGCGTTCCCCGCTCGCCATCGGGAGATGAGCCTCGGGTCCCACGGTCATGACCGGGAGGTAGACCGAGCGCAGCACTTGTTCTGCGACAGAGCCAAGAAGTAGCTTGCCCAGCTTGCTTCGGCTCCGTGTCCCAAGCAGCACGCGGTCCGCTTCGAATTGGCGGACGGCGGCTGCAATCTGCTGTGTGGGATGGCCTTCACGCACCGCTTTGTCGCAGCGGATGCCGCGTCTGGCGGCAACTTCGCACCATGGTTGCAGCATCTGTTCTGCGGTTTCCTGCGCAGTCGACGTGTTGTAGTAGGGCATTCCCGCGGCGTCGGCGGAAATGACCGCGACCGAAGGCGTTAGAACATGAAAAAGAATCAGCCGTGCACCGGTTTCGCCCGCCTGCTCGAGAGCAAACGGCATGAGATGGTCCAGATCGCTTAAGTCGGTGGCGACAAGAATCGTGGCCGGATGCGTCCAGCGGCCCATATCTGAGTCCCGCATGGCAAACACCTCATACCGGAAAGCGTGCCACCGGGCAATGAGCCGGGATGTGCCAGAGCGCACCTCGGATGGTGATTTGAATCACGAGGTGGGTTAGTTGCACGGCCACCGCCGGGACTGCGATGATCGGTGCGACGTTGTTGCCGGGAGATTCTTCGATGAAACTGAGAATGCCGATCGTCGCGGCGTTTGTGGCGTTGTGTACTGTTGGCTGGGCACAGGCGCCTGCCCCTACCTGGCCGCCATCAGCGGATCACCTGACCATGGCGATTTGGCCTGGCACGCCGCCGGGGTCAACCGCAAGCCTGCCGCCCGAGACGGATGTGAATGCCGCCGGGACCAAGACGATGGCGGGAAGGCCGTATATTCGCCTGACAAATGTGGCCTCGCCAACGATCACGGTTTACAAGCCTAAAGGGAAGAACACTGGCGCGGCGATTGTTGTGTTTCCAGGCGGCGGGTACCAGATTCTTTCGATCGATCTTGAAGGCACAGAAGTCTGCGACTGGCTAAACGGGATCGGCGTGACATGCGTGCTGGTAAAGTATCGCGTGCCGGACAGCGGGCCATATCCGAAGTCGGCAGCGGCCTTGCAGGATGCTCAACGTGCGATGGGTTTGGTGCGGCAGCACGCGGCGGAGTGGGGCATCGATCCGCACCGGGTGGGGGTGATGGGATTTTCGGCCGGCGCGCATCTTTCGGCGGCCATCAGCAACATCTATGACAAACGACTTTACGATGCGATTGATGCCGCCGATCAGTTGAGCTGCAAGCCTGATTTCGCGGTTGTGATCTATCCGGGCTATCTGTCGCTCGCGGAGAAGAACTTCATCGCCAATCCAGCCATTCTGCCCACCAGCGCCACGCCGCCCACGTTCATTCTGCAGGCCGAAGACGATCCGGTTCACGTGGAGAATGCGGTGACCTACTTCATGGCGCTGAAGAATGCGAAGGTTGCCGCCGAGTTGCACATTTACGCGCAAGGCGGACACGGCTATGGGTTGCGACCCAGAGACCTGCCGATCATGGGTTGGCCCAAGCTGGTGGAGACATGGCTGCACACGATCAAAGTGCTGCCGGCGGAATAGAGTCTACAATCGCCTCATGTTGATTGCAGTTATCACCGTTTCCGATCGGTGCTCACAGGGTTTGATGGCCGACACTGCGGGACCCGCGGTGTCGAAACTGCTCACGCACGAGTGGCCGCAGGCGGAGATTCGAGCGGAGCTGCTGAGCGACGATGAAGTCGCGATTGTGGCGATTCTCGAAGATCTGGCTCGATCGGACGCGAAACTTGTGCTGACAGTGGGTGGCAGCGGGTTGGGCCCGCGCGACCGGACGCCGGAAGCAACGAGACGCGTCATCGATCGCGAGGCGCCGGGCCTGGCGGAGGCGATGCGCGCGAAGGGCGCTGAGCAAAATTCGTTTGCGTGGCTTTCGCGCGGCGTTGCGGGAATGCGGGGGACAACGCTGATCGTGAACCTGCCCGGCAGCGAACGCGGCGCAAGGGAGAGCCTGGAAGCGATTCTGCCGTTGCTGCGGCACGGGCTCGATGTCGTTGCCGGAGCGCAGGACCACCCCTAATGTGGTGAATCCGAAGTTCCTGTCAGAAGAAACAAAAAAGCAACCGCAGATTCTTCGCTTACCACCCCCAAACTGAAAAGCGTTTGGGGTTCCGTGCGCTCAGAATGACATCAAGCAATGATCAGAATGACATCAAGCAACAATGATCAGAGTGACACCAAGCAATGATCAGAGGAACTTTAGACCCGGGACACTAGCGCCCTGTTGCTGAAGCTCGCATCATAAGTCGAAGCCCCAAATGCGGGTCCTTCGACTCCGTTTGGCGCAACCGAAGCGACCAAACTCCGCTCAGGATGAGCGTGCTTCATGATGCGAACTTCAAAGGCCAAACATCGGAGTTTTGGGTAAACATTTTCTAAAAACTCTTCCTTCCCTGCCCTGGCGAATCGCAAAGCGAGACACGCATCTGGCCAAACAGCTCAATTCAAGCAGGGTTTCGCGCTTTTCCACTACGGCGCCTCTCTCGGAAAACTCGGGAAAAGCGTACAATTCACTGCGATGAGAAAAGCTGGGAAAGCAGGAAAACATCGTCGCGCGGCCAGCGCGAATATCCATGACGTCGCTCGGCGCGCCCGCGTCTCCATCGCCACTGTATCGCGTGTTGTCAACGGCATCTCCACCGTCGATGCGGATCTAGCCAAGCGAGTCTGGAAGGCTGTGGAGGAAGTGGGCTATCTACCCAACACACAGGCTCGGGCGCTGGTTTCGGGTCGCAGCCGCATTCTCGGCCTGATTGTCTCAGAGATCACCAATCCTTTTTTTCCCGAGCTGGTGCAGGAATTCGAAAACCTGGCCGTAGCGCAAGGCTACGAGGTGATGATCGGATCAACAAACTACGACGCCGCGCGCACCGAGGCGCTGATTCGCCGCATGCTTCAGCGAGGCGTAGATGGCGTGGCCGTGATGACGTTCGGCATTGAAGAGGCGCAGGTGCAGCAACTGGTGGCGCATGAATTTCCGCTGGTCTTTGCCGATGCGGGACCGGATTTGCCGAATGTGCGGGTTCTCGAAGTAAATTACGGCGAAGGAATTCGCGAGGCCGTGCAACATCTGGCGGCACTGGGCCATCGACGCATTGCGTTTATCAGCGGGCCATTGCGCATGCGCACCGCCGTGACGCGCCGAGACGCTTTCAGAAAATCAATGAATGAGCTGGGCCTCGCGGTTCCGCAAGCCTACGTGGTGGAAGGCGATCACTCCATGGAGAGAGGAAAAATTTCTATGGAAAAGTTGCTGGCGCTGGCGGAGCTTCCCACTGCGGTAATCTGCTCGAACGACATGACGGCCATCGGCGTTTTGCACGCGCTGGACGAAACTGCCTACAAAGTGCCCACAGATATCTCCGTGGTAGGATTCGACGACATTCGCCTGGCACAGTTCATGCTGCCACCGTTGACCACGGTGCGAATGTCGTGCAAGGAACTGGCCGAGGCAGCTGTCGAGGCATTGCGTGCCGGCATCGAGCCAAAGCATCCCCAGTCTGCGCAGAAGGAATGGCCGATCGCGACGCGGCTTGTCGTGCGCCGGTCGACGGACTTTCCGCGCGGTTCTCTGCCTGCTGTCGAAAAGCAGAAATCCAGGGCGGCGCGGCGAGAGGCTCAGGCGAAATAGCCGGCAGACGGCGGCAAAACCCAATTATTGCGGCGTGATCAGGTGATGAGCGATGGCGAAGAGCGCAAGCTCCAAGCGCGTGGAAACGCCTGTCTTGTCAAAAATATTCGACAAGTGGCGCTTGACGGTTTCCTCGCTCAGCGAAAATTGCTTGGCGATGTCTCGATTGCTGCATCCTTCCACGATGCAGCCGACAACTTCAAGTTCGCGCGGCGTGAGGCCGTATGTTTTGCGCTGCGGCACGGCAGCCTGCTGCATGAGTTCGTGCAGCGCGGACACCAGATTGACGACGCGCTTGCCGCCGATCCAATAATCGCCGGCGTGGACAGTGCGGATCGCGGTCTGCAGGTGACTGGCAAGAGCGTCCTTGAGCACAATGCCGCGCGCACCGATCTGCAGGGCCTCAATGATCTGCTGCGTGGTGATGGTAGAGGTGAGAAGCAGAATCTTGGCCGTTGAGGGGCCGCTCATGATGGCGCGCATGGCCTCGAGTCCGGGCAGCCTTGGCATAGCGACATCGAGAAGCAGGACATCCGGCTGAAGCTCGAGGGTCTGCGTGATGGCCTCGTCGCCGTCGTTCGCATCACCGACAACGTCAAAGCCATCGTTCTTTGAAAGCATATTGCGCACGCCAATGCGCACGACCGGGTGGTCGTCCGCCAGCACGATTCGAATGGTTCGTTCCATTTCTGCCACACGCCTCCGCAGTTCCCAGGGCCGGATGAATTGCGCCTGGATCAGGCTGGCAATTCAGCATCCAGCATACGCTCCAACCCTTGGGCGGCGGCGCGCAAATCGCTCAGCAGGATAGCGCTGTTATCCAACTGGTTATCCTTGGCGTTGAGCGGCACAGCCTCTAAAAGCGCGCCCAGGCGGGCAGCCTGGAGGGCCCCGGCCATGCCGCAGCCGCCTTTGATGGCGTGACCGATGCGGCGAATTTCCGCGGTATCGCCCTTGGCGATGGCAATTCCCAGAGCCTGAATCCGCCCACCGAGATCGCTGACGACGGCCGAATAAATCTGCCGCACTGCGGATTCGGACATGACTTTTCGCAATTGAGAAAGAACCTCGGCGCTCACGACGGGCTCATGGGGATCGAGAAGCGTGTGCGGATTCTCCGGCTTATAGCCGTCGATGAGTTTGCGGAGGCCTTCGGCATTGAAGGGCTTGAGCAGAAAACCGTCGGCCGCCTTAGCAACTTCAGGCGGCGCGTCGCTGCCGCTGATGGCGTAGATACGGGTGTCGGAGCGGCTGCGCAGTTCCGCAATCAATTTTGTTCCGCTCAGGCCGGGCATCTGCGCATCCATCAGGATCGCGCCCGGACAGCACACGTCGTTGGCCAGCATCTCCAGCGCAGCATCTCCGCTCTCGGCGGTGTGAACCGTGAATCCGGCCATGGTCAGCACGGTAGCTGCTACTTCGCGGCTGACCAGATCGTCGTCAATGAGCAGAACGACGGGCAGGCGCCTCTCGCTGGAGCGCTCGAGCATGCATCTAGTTTGCATCGGCGGCGCGTGGGTGAGGAGAGAAATCTTTACGCCGGTGATTGTTTTGGTTCAGGAGCCGGTTGGGGCAGCAATGCGCAATCGGGCCTGCTTAATGCGCGTTTGCGGCTGGTGCAGGCATGCCGAGCGCGGTGGCGGGTGGCAGATCCTGGCCGTTCTCGAAATCGTAAATGGCCGCCAGGAACTGCTCGGCACGCTGCTGCCACCGTTCAATCTCCACGTCGTAGCGAACGGTCACGTTGTTGAGCCAGTACGGGCGATTTTCACTGAGCCACGCCTGGCTATATTCAGCCTTCATAGAGGAGTAGGCATCGCGCAAGTCCTGGCAACGGCCGTTTTGCACGCTGATCTCGTTCAACAAATTGTGGGTTGCGACGCTTTGTGTTTTGTCGTGCTGCTGGGCGATGGCTTGCGCGTAGGCGGCGGCGATTTCCTGCGCGAGCTGGAACTTTAGGCCGATAAGATCGAGGCGGCGCGCGCCCAGATCCATTGCGCCGATTGCATCGGGCTCGCTGAGTTTGGAATTGCTTTGGCGCGCCTGCGCGATAAGTACGATAGCCTGCTCGGCGTGGATTCGTAGATCGTGCGCCACAGGCAGGAGTTTCGAGGCGACGGCTTGACCTTCCGCACTCCACGGATCGAGCCAGAAAATCTGGTCGCTGGTCATGCCCAGCTTCGCGCCGACCAGATCCTCCTGAGCCGCCATCAATTCTTTTTCGGCAGCGCCGATTTTGCCGCTCGAATCGAGATGAAAAACCTGCCCGTATTCATCCTGGTAGTCTGCGATGGAACTCTGGCCCGGCTGCCACGCGGCCACCGCCCCAAACAGCACGCCGTACCAGTCCATGTTGAACAGGCCCTCGCCATCGTCGTTCCACACGGATGTGAGCGTGCCGGTCGAGCCAAGGCTTTGGCCGGCTGCGACGAACCCCTGAATGTTCCACAGAGCCGTCTTGTTGCGCGGATAGACTTCGTTCCAGTTTGAGTCGCCGGGAGCGACCCAGGTTTGCATGCCGTTCTTTGCAAACGGCTGGATGAGTTTGTCGAAGTCGGTCAGGTCTCTGTACTCCCAGGGCACGGCGATCATGTCTTTGGGCAGGCTGGCGACGGCATCGGGATTGGCGTCGCCGATGTCGCCCCAAAAGAGAAGACGGCGATTAAGAGGCGCAAGCGCGTCATGAATCTGCTTGAGGAATGCGACGTAGACCGGGCCGTAGCCTTGCTGTTGGATCGTGTCGTGCGTGCGGCCTACTCCGAGATCGAAGGTTTCATCGGCGCCAATGTGGATGAAAGGCGACGGGAACTCCTGCGCGATGTCAGCGAACCAATCCTTAATGAGCGGAAGCGTGCCGTCCTGGCCTGGCGCGAGCACGTAACCATGCGGCGTTTCGGCTTGATCCTGATAAAGCTCCCACTTGAGCACATGATGCAAATGTCCGAAGGACTCCTGGTCTGGCACGATGGTGACGTGATACTGGCGAGCGTAAGCGACGAGCTCGGCGGCTTGTGAGGGAGAAAGCGAGCCACCCGGCGGCGCTGCCAGCGGATGATCGGGATAAAGCAGTGTGTGTTCGAAGTACGGTGAGTAAATATTGATCTTGAACGCAGCGAGCACGCGAATCTGATGCTTCTGAAAGTCGAGCGTCGGAAACGGGCCGCGGGAAAGATCGTCGCTGATGCCGCGATATTGCATGGCCGGCCAGTCGCGCACTGTGCCCGTGGGAAGAACGCGCGGCGCGCCGGGCAACGGCAGCAACTGCTTGAAGGTCTGCACCCCATAGAACACGCCTGGGCCGGTTGCGCCGATTACGACAGCGGCTTGCGGACCGATCACCAAAACGTAGCCTTCCGATTCCATGACCGGATCGAAGGCGAGGTTGTTGCCGGCCAGTGCAGCCTTGGCCAGGTCGGAGCCGTTGCGGAGAAGAGTGATGCGATAAGGGGGCTGGGCGGCGCTGGATTGATTTTCGGCTGGCGCAATGCGCTTGAGAGCTTCCTCAAGATCGTGCGCGGCGAATTGATCCTCTGCCCCTCCGTCCGATTTTGCGCCGGGAACGACGACGAGAACTTTGTCGGGCAATGGAGTTGCCTGAGCGAAGCTCGCTTCTCGCGGAGCGGGAAGCAGGGCCGGCTTGGTTTGGGCGGCGCCGAGGGTAGAGCCGGCAATGAACACAGTAAGAGCAAGGCGCGGCAGAGCAAATGAAGACCACCGTGTGTGACTCTGCAACTCAAAACCGCCTTCGGCTAGAAGCATCAAGCCATGATGTGGAATGCCACCATTGTAGACTGGTGCGTCACCAGATTTTGCTCGCGATTCGATGGAGCGAGCCAACCGGATGCCGATGGGCCAGAGGATGACCTTGCCGTGAGTTCTTCCAGGTTCACTGCTGAACCAGCGCCGACTTCCGCCGCGATGCGCAGCTACAACACCTTCCTGCTTCTGGTGGCTGGCCTGGGCGGATTGCTCTATGGGATCGACGTCGGCATCATCGGCGGTGCGGTGCCGTACCTGCAGGCCACATCGGGGCTGACTGCGCAGGAGCTTTCATTCATCGTGGCGGCGGTGCTGCTGGGCAGCGTGTGTTCCACGCTGTTCGCGGGGGTGCTGGCTGACTGGATGGGCCGCAAGCCGCTCATGTTCGCCAGCGGCTGCGCATTCGTGGTGAGCATTCCGGTGATTGCGCTCTCGCACGGCTACGAGCCGCTGTTTCTCGGGCGATTGCTGCAGGGCATGAGCGGCGGTTTGATCGGCGTCGTGGTTCCGCTTTACCTCGCGGAATGCCTGGCGGCGTCGAGCCGTGGCAAAGGCACGGCGATCTTCCAATGGATGCTGACGCTGGGCATTGTGGCCGCAGCGCTGATGGGAATGTACTTTAGTTATCGCGTCGACGCGGTGGCAATGCTGGACGATGCGGCAGCGCTTTTCCGCTTCAAGGACCATGCGTGGCGGAGCATCTTCTGGATTTCGCTTCCGCCCGGAATCGTTTTTGTGCTGGGCAGTTTGTTGATGTCCGAGTCGCCGCGCTGGCTTTTTCGGCGCGGGCGAAAAGATCGGGCGTACGTTGCGCTGCTGAAGTCGCGGAGTGCCGAGCAGGCGAAGTTGGAAATCGAAGAGATGGAGGCGACGGCGCACGCGACGCGGGCGAGCGCTGGGCAGCAAGTTCGCGATTCACTGCTGCGGCGCAAATACGTGATTCCGTTTCTGCTGGCATGCGTGATCCTGTTCTGCAACACGGCCACGGGCGTGAATTCGATCATCGGCTACAACACAGGGATTTTGCTGCAAAGCGGATTGGGCGATCTCGCCTCGCATTGGGGCTACGTGATTTTTACGACGGTGAATTTTTTGGCGACCATCGTCGGCATTATCCTGGTGGACCGCAAGGGGAGAAAATTCCTGCTGGTGATGGGCACTGGCGGCGTGATCGTCGCGCTCGCCGGTGTGGGAGCGATTTTCAGGACGACGGAGAAGCTGAGCGTAGATTGCCGCGGGGCGGTGCAGGCGATGGTGAGGCCGAGCCAGGAATTGTCGCTGCGCTTCGACACCACCACGGCGAAGAGTCTGCTAACGGCCGAGGGTACGAACCAGAAGAGAGGCGGGGAAATCGACAGTGGCCGCGCGTCTCTGGCGATCATTTATTCCTACGGAGACTTTACGGCTGCGACAAACTATGTTCGCTCGGACGATGCGGCGACGACGCCCATCGAGATTACGCGCGCCAGCGCGGTGCCGGCCAATCGCATCGAGGCGCTGTTCAGGAATCCGTTTGCAAATCTCGATGCCGCGCGGACTGCGCCGCTGGTGATTCAGAAAGCGCTGGTCGGAAGCGTGCCTAACACGGAAAACGGATGGCTGGTGGCACTGGGCTTGTATTTGTTTATGGCGTTCTACGCAATGGGGCCGGGCATTGTGGTCTGGCTGGCGCTAAGCGAGCTGATGCCGACGCGCATCCGGTCGAGCGGGATGAGCATTGCGCTGGTGATCAACCAGTCGGTTTCGACCACGCTGGCCGCGATTTTTTTGCCGTTCGTGAGCAAGCACGGCTACTCGCAAATGTTCTTTCTGTTTGCGGGCTTTACGGTTGTGTACTTTCTGGTGGCCGCATTCCTGCTGCCGGAAACGAAGGGTAAGACGCTGGAGGAGATCGAGTCGGGGTTTGAAGGGACGGCCAGGAAAGAGTAGCGCGCTCTCCGACGCTTTTGCGGCTTTCCGGCCGGAAACATGCGACGAGGATGGGGCAACCAGGTTTGCGCTGAGACAGATGTGCATAAATTCCACCCCGCGCATCTAAGCAACGCGTAGGAGGAAATATTTATGAAGATCGGAATTATAGGAGCAGGACATATTGGCGGGATGTTGACGCGGAAGCTGACGAAGCTTGGGCATCAGGTATCCGTCTCGAATAGCCATGGCCCGGAAAGCCTGAAGGCCCTGACGGAGGAGACGGGAGCAATCGCCGTTACGGTAGAAGAAGCGGCGCGGAGCGGAGACGTGGTGGTGGTCACGATTCCGATGAAGAATGTTGCGAAGCTGCCGAGCGATCTGTTTGAAGGCGTGCCCGAGAGCGTGGTGGTTGTGGACACCTGCAACTACTATCCACGAGAGCGCGATGGGCGCATTGAGGAGATCGAGAGCGGAATGCCGGAGAGCCGGTATGTGGAGCAGCAGCTGGGCCGGCCGGTGATCAAAGCATTCAATAACATGCGCGCTCAACATCAGGAGGAGCTTGGCAGGCCGGCCGGGAGTCCAGACCGCATTGCGCTACCCGTGGCGGGAGACGATGAGCACGCCAAGAAGGTGGTGCTGAAGCTGGTGGACGAGCTGGGATTTGACCCGGTGGACGCGGGCGGACTGGATGAGTCGTGGAGACAGCAGCCAAAGACGCCGGTCTATACGGCTGACCTGAATGCCGATGGCGTGAGGCGCGCGTTGGCGCAAGCGCAAAGAGAGCGGGAGCCGCAATTCAGGGCGGCGTGAGAAAAGCAGGGACCAAGGGACAAAGGGAACGAGGGAGCAACGGGCAAGTTGGCGAGGCGGCGAGCCAGCGAGATGCGCATCTGCCGGGAACCAGCATCGCGAAGAGCAACCGCAGATCCTTCGAGTGGGCGGATCGCGCATTGCGCGACCCGCTGCGCTCAGGATGACAAAGTTGATTGAGGTTCGTGCTATCCCAGGTCCCAGAATCGGGACCTGGGGCACCCATTGATCGTGCTGAGATAAACGCGGAAAAGCAACCGCAGGTCCTTCGACTGCGCGGATCGCGCATTCCGCGACCCGCTGCGCTCAGGATGACAAAGTTGATTGGGGTTCGTGCTATCCCAGGTCTCAAAATCGAGACCTGGGGCACCCATTGATCGTGCTGAGATAAACGCAGAAAAGCAAATGCAGGTCCTTCGACTGCGCGGATCGCGCATTGCGCGACCCGCTGCGCTCAGGATGACAAAGTTGATTCCATCGAGGATGAAGACGAACCTAAGCGCCTCCGCTCGGACGACAACATTGAAATGCAGAACGCGGACCTCACGGTCCGCGTTCTGCATTTTGGAGTTCGATATTGGCTTTACGGCACGACTAAAGTCGTGCCCCTTCAAAGCGGCCAACCCTCCGCCGAGGTTACTTGCTGCCGCCCTGCGCGCCGAGCTTATCTTCGAGCGCTGCCTGCGCCGCGGCGAGACGCGCCGTGAGCAGACGGAAGGGCGAGCACGACACATAGTTGAGGTCGATCTTGTGGCAGAACTTGACGGACTCCGGATCGCCGCCATGCTCGCCACAGATACCGACCTTGAGTTTCGACCGCGTGTTGCGCCCCTTGGCAACGGCCATCTTGATCAGTTGCCCCACGCCAACCTGATCGAGGGTGGCGAAGGGATCCTGCTTGAAGATGCCGAGCTTGAGGTACGCGGGCAGGAAGTTGTTGATGTCGTCGCGCGAGATGCCGTAGGTCGTCTGCGTCAGATCGTTGGTGCCGAACGAGAAGAACTCAGCTTCTTCGGCGATCTGATCGGCGGTGAGAGCGGCTCGCGGCAGCTCGATCATCGTGCCCACCATGTAGTCGACCTTCGCTTTTTTCTCGGCAAAGACTTCGTCGGCGATGCGGCGAACGATGGCCGCCTGGTTGCGCATCTCCTCGATGGATCCGATAAGCGGGATCATGATCTCGGGGTGAGGCTCCCCGCCCTTGGACTTGACCGCAACCGCAGCCTCGATAATCGCGCGCGCCTGCATCTCCGTGATCTCAGGGAACGTGATGCCGAGACGGCATCCGCGCAACCCGAGCATCGGGTTCTGCTCGTGCAATTCTTCAACGCGCGCC
>DASXFF010000120.1:0-3227 GCA_036489735.1 Occallatibacter sp.
CAGCATAAGGAAGCGGTTTGAACAAAACACCGTTGATCACGGTGAACATCACGGTGGTGGCGCTCGTGCCAAGGGCAAGCGTGACGAGCGCGACTGCAGCAAATCCGCGATTCTGGCGCAGAGTGCGTACCGCGTAGCGGACGTCTTGCCAGCAGTCCTCCAGCCAACGCGTGCCGCGGGCATCTCGGCACTGTTCCTTGACTTGCGCGGGTCCGCCCAACGCGAGCCGGGCCACGCGCCGCGCCTCGCCCGGATCGGCGCCGCGCGCTTCCAGATCAGCGGCATGCTGTTCCAGATGAAAGCGCAGCTCTTTCTCGAGCTGTTCCTCCAGTTGTTTCCTATGCCAAAGGCGTCGCCACCAAGTCACTCCGCGCCCCCTTCGGACAATTTGAGGATGAGTCCAATGGCCTCAGTTAACCGGTGCCAGCCCGCGGTCTGCGCTTCCAATTGCACTCGTCCTTTCCGGGTCAGGCGATAGAATTTGGCGTCGCGGCCGCCCTCGGTTTGTTTCCAATCGGCAACCAACAGGCGGCGATTTTCGAGGCGGTGCAACGCGGGATAAAGCGAGCCTTGCGGCACTTGAACCACCTCACGCGAGACTTGCTGGAGCCGCTGCGCAATGGCGTAGCCGTGGACGGGGCCGAGAGCGACAACCTTGAGAATGAGGAGATCCAAGGTTCCCTGGGGTAGATCAGATTTTGGCGGCATGCTGGCGTCCTACCTCGATCTTCTACATATTACTCGTAGATAGGTAGAAGTGCAAGGTATATAGAGGCCCGCGCGCGACTCAGACTGTTCTCGCGCAAATTCCCCATCGATCCACCAGCAACTAGACGGGCGCTTTGAGGCGTTGAGACCGAACAGGTTGGTGACGACCTGAGGACGAAGAGACACACTAAATTTGAACTTGGGCACGTTTCATCGCGTCGGTGAATGGGCTTTTTTTCAAAGGCCGGGCCGCGAAGAAGGGAACTCAACACCAGCTCAACATCTGTTGATCGATAACAATAAAACCTGCATACTCAAGTATTTGCAAGCGTGTAATACCTTGAGGTTCAAGTCGTCTCATCCGCACCATACAAGTCGGCAGCTTTGGACCTCCCACGGTGTATCTGGAGCACCTATGGCCAGTGAACAAGTCGACCGGGTTCGGGCACGATCGGCGTCTTCATCCATAGTGCGATGAACCGATCCTGATATCGATTCCAGGGTTGTTGAGGGACGTCGACTACAACACCGGCAAACTGGGGAAATGACTTTAGCGCGCGGGATGCGGACTCTCCAAAGAGCTGGTCACGGGTGAGCAGACAAAGGAATCCATCAGCAACCGCAGCGGTAACTAAGTCTCCGTTTGACAGGGACTTCCATCCGCGGTTCCCAGCCGTGTCGCAAACGATGCCAAAATCCTTCAGAACCGATACGAGATGCACATCCATGTTAGCGTCAAGCAGCCGCATGGAACGAGTCGGCGAGTTCGCAAGCGACTCTCAGAACTTCAGGTAAAGCCTCATGCGGGAAAGCGTGATCGAAAGACTGATCGATGTCGGCCAGGGACATGCCACCGGCAAGGCATTCGAGAATCAGAGAAACAGCGAGACGTGTGCCGCGAATCGCAAGCTTTCCGCCTAGGAGTTCGGGGTCGGCTACGATCCAGTGGTAGTCCTTGTACCGCGATGGTTGCCAGTGGGCGCGTCAAATTTTTTGTGTAAACGGCTGTCTTCCTTTAATGCTGCATCCCTGGTAGACTGAACGAACCTGAGCGTAGGGTAGGGCTCTGCGGAGACGCACCCCGAGCGCCGACTCAGAGGCCGGGATTCTGGGAGCGCGAGCCAAGCTCGGCTCCCGGACCAGGAATCCTGGCGCAAAAGCGAAAAATCTCGGGGGTTTGGGGGCAGAGCCCCCATCCCAGAAATGCTCTTCTTCCGATTCTTCATACGAGTGATGATTACGCCGACTCCGCTTTCGGAACGCGGGCGCCGAGCAAAATCGAAAAGCGCTGCAAGGCCGCCTTCCAGTTCTGCACCGGCTTGGTCCACTTCTTGGCAATGTGTTCGAGGGCCAGGTACAGCAGTTTCATCGCGGATTCCGGGTTGGGAAACGAACCCCGAGTCTTGATCACTTTGCGCAGCGACATATTCAGCGACTCCACCGCGTTGGTGGTGTAGATCACCTTGCGAATATCGGCCGGATAGCCGAAAAACGGGGTCAAGTGCTCCCAATTCCGGCGCCACATCTGGCTGATGGTTGGATACGCTCCATCCCATTTCGCGGCGAACTCATCCAGCCGCTGCTCGGCCTCCTCCACCGTGCTGGCGCGATAAATCGGCTGTAGATCCGCGGCCACCTCCTTGCGCTGTTTCCACGAAACGTAATTCAGCGATGCTCGCACCTGGTGCACGATACACAACTGCACTTGCGCCTCCGGAAATACCGTCGCAATCGATTCGGGGAATCCCTTCAGCCCGTCCACGCAGGCGATGAATATATCAGCCACACCACGGTTCTTCAGCTCCGTCAGAACCTGCAGCCAAAACTTCGATCCCTCGGCCTGGCCCACCCACAGCCCCAGTACTTCTTTATTGCCCTGCATGTTCACGCCAATCGCCACATAGATCGCTTTGTTGCGTACGTGGCCCGTTTCGCGGATCTTCACTACCAACGCGTCCAGGTACACGATCGGATATACCGAATCCAGGGGCCGGCTCTGCCAACTCTTGACCTCCTCCATCACCGCCTCGGTGACGTTCGAAATCAGTGTTGGACTCACGTCCACTTTGTAGATTTCTTCCAGGTGCCCCTGGATCTCGCGCGTGCTCATGCCGCGCGCGTACATCGAGATGATCTTGTCGTCAAAGCCGGTGAACCGCGTCTGCCCTTTACCGATGATCTTTGGTTCGTAACTGCCGTTGCGGTCGCGTGGCGTCTCCAGAGGCAACTCACCGAAGTCACCCTTTAACGTCTTGGTCGTCGCGCCGTTGCGCGAGTTACCACTGTTGTTGCCGGACGGATCGTGCTTCTCGTAGCCGAGATGCTCGGTCAGCTCCGCCTGCATGGCGCGCTCCAGCACAGCTTTCGTTAACTGCTTCAGTAGGCCGTTTTCGCCTACAATGTCTTCCGGCGTTTTGTAGTCCGCCAGCAATTTATCAATGAGTTTGAGGTCAATGGCCATCCGGTCTCCTTAGTGTGATCCTTTTGATGGCCGTTTACACAGTTCAATTTATACCCTC
>DASXFF010000071.1:0-9344 GCA_036489735.1 Occallatibacter sp.
CCCATTCGGCGTGGCTTCGAGTTTCGGAATGTCTCATTCGTGTATCCCGGCACTGACCGGCGCGTTCTCAGCAACTTCAACTTCACTCTCGGGTGCGGCGAACGTGTCGCGCTCATCGGCGAAAACGGGCAAGGCAAAACCACAATCGTGAAGCTCATAACCCGCCTCTACGACCCTACGGAAGGTCAAATATTGCTCGATGGCGTGGACTTACGCGAGTACGACCTTACCCGCCTTCACTCCGAGATCGGCGTCATTTTCCAGGACTTCATGCGATACGAAATGACTGCCCGCGAAAACATCGAAGTCGGCAGAATCGAATCGCAACACACGCTTGAGGAATTGGAATATGCGGCCACCAAGAGCCTCGCATCCGAAGTAATCGCAAAGCTTCACGGCGGTTTCGACCAAATGCTGGGCAGACGTTTCGAGGGTGGAGTCGATTTGTCTGGCGGCGAGTGGCAGAAAATGGCGTTGGCCCGTGCTTATTTGCGCGACGCGCAGTTGCTTATTCTCGACGAACCAACCGCGGCCCTAGACGCACGCAGCGAACTCGAAGTCTTCGAGCGGTTCGCAGAGCTCACTTTCGGCAAGATGGCGCTACTTATTTCTCATCGCTTTTCAACCGTACGAATGGCGGACCGCATCGTAGTCCTCGAGGCTGGGAAACTGGTCGAAGAAGGCAGCCATTCACAACTGCTCGCACTTGGGGGCCGCTATGCCGGCATGTTTGAAATGCAGGCAGCGAGCTACCGTTGAGGCGCAATGACTGATACCGCGACAATTCCCGAGACTCATCAGCCTCACTCGAGCGAGATGCTGGAATACATCCGGGCTGCGGCGTCCTGGGATGTGGTGCATCGTCCTGTCGGTGAAGGCACTTTTCCTTCTCGAGTCCATGCAGCGCGTCACGCGCTCAAGCAGCTTCAACATGATCTCGATTTGTTGTCGCGCACTCCGTCAACGCCGGCGGCGAACAACTCTGCCCTTCTCGAACTTCGTACCAATTTACGCATGCTCCGTTCCTCGGCCACAGGCGTTGCAGACCCTAATCATCAAATCGCTCTCTTGCCGCGCGTTGTTCTACCCGCACAACGTGACGAACCTCGCGCCGCCGCTGTTGCAGCGCTCTATCTTCGCGCGGTGAATGGGGACTTTTCCGCAGCCAGTTTTCAGGCTTTCATGGAAGCGCTGCAAAACCAGGATCCGCTGGCTCTGGAGGAACTCTGGAAGATCGCTGCGATGTTGAAGTTTGTGCTGCTGGAGTCTCTTCTCGACGAAGCGCACGTCCTGCTTGGCTCGCCCGATCCAGTTTCCGTTTCGCCGGTCTCAGCCGGAATAAAGAGTCTGCGCTCCATCAGTCACACCGATTGGTCCGCGATCATTGAGCCGCTCATTGTTTTCGAGTCCACGCTTCGAGCCGATCCTGCGCGGACTTACGCCGCAATGGAATTCGATAGCCGGGAGCTTTACAGGAAGCACATTGCCGCGGTTGCCCGCCACTCCGATTGCACTGAACTCCAGGTTGCTCAAGCCGCGCTTGATCTGGCGCGTGAGAGCGAACATAGCCCTGCCGAAGATCCTCGCGTTCAACTGCGCAGAGTCCACGTCGGCCATTACCTCATTGGCAAAGGATTCCCGATGCTCGCTCAGCGCACGGGATATCATGCTCCGCCTCTGGAGCGCACCAGGGCGTTCATCCGCTTCCACGCGGACGATTTCTACATCAGCGGAATTCAGGTACTCACCGTCTTGTTTATCGCCGGCCTGATCCTGGTTCCCCTGGCGAATATTTCTCTGATGGATTGCCTGATCGCAGTCCTCATGCTGATTCTTCCCGTGATGCAGTGCGCCGTGGACCTTGCAAATAACTCGGTCACGGCGCTCTTCGATCCGGATTCGATGCCCAAGCTCGATTTCACCCATGGCATTCCCGCCGATTGCGCGACACTCGTTGCTGTGCCGACCTTGCTCTTGAATGAAAAGCAGGTGCGTGCCTTGTTCAACGATCTCGAAGTGCGCTTTCTGGCCAATCGCGATCCGCACCTGCACTTCGCGCTCCTCACCGACCTGCCCGATGCGGTGAGCAAGCCGCGCGCCAACGATTCCGATCCCCTTGCGGACCTGGCCGTGCGCCTCGTTGACGATTTGAATCGCAAATATGGCCACCAAAACAAGGGCGGATTCATCCTGCTCCATCGCCATCGCGTCTTCAATGTTCGAGAGGGCGTTTGGATGGGTTGGGAGCGGAAACGAGGCAAGCTCCTCGATCTCAACAAACTTCTCGTCGGCGACTTCGATGCCTTTCCCATCAAAGCCGGCAGGCTCGATCTCCTCCATGAGATCCGCTACGTTTTGACGCTCGATTCGGATACGCAGCTCCCACGTGGTTCCGCGGCGCGATTGATCGGCGCCATTTCCCACCCGCTGCATCAAGCGGTCATCGATCCTGTGTTGCGCATCGTTGTGGATGGTTACGCCATCCTGCAGCCGCGCATCGGCGTAAGTGTCCGCTCCGCATCGCGATCGCGCATGGCCACCATCTATTCCGGCCAGAGCGGTTTCGATATTTACAGCCGCGCCATCTCCGACGCCTATCAAGATCTTTACGGCGAGGGTAGTTTCACGGGCAAAGGCATTTATGAAGTTGCCAGCTTTCACAGCGTCCTCGATCGCCGCTTCCCTCGCAATTCACTGCTGAGTCACGACCTGATCGAAGGTGCATACGCCCGAGCCGGCCTCGCGACAGA
The DNA here is from genome assembly GCA_036489735.1 of Occallatibacter sp. Taxonomy (GTDB): domain Bacteria; phylum Acidobacteriota; class Terriglobia; order Terriglobales; family Acidobacteriaceae; genus Telmatobacter. The sequence continues at coordinate 2,751 of DASXFF010000071.1, forward strand.
TGTCGAATTGATCGATGATTATCCTTCGCATCTGAGTGCGTACAATCGCCGCAAGCATCGCTGGGTGCGCGGTGACTGGCAAATTGCACAGTGGATGTTTTCACGTGTTCCAAATGAGTCGGGCAAATGGGTCAAGAACCCTATCTCCGACGTTTCGCGTTGGAAAATATTCGACAATCTGCGGCGAAGCCTTCTGGAGCCGTTCACTTTCATTCTCTTTGTTGCAGGCTGGCTCGGTCTGCCTGGCGGCCCCATCTACTGGACCATCGTTCCTTTGCTCCTCATGATTTTTCCTGCGGTCGTTCAGCTCAGCTTCGCGGCAGGCCGTGGATTGGCCGGTCCCGGCGAGGGACGCGTTGCTGAAGCGTTTACCGGGTTCTGGAAATCCTGCTTTACGGTGCTCCTCAATCTTGTGTATCTGCCGTATCAGGCAATGCTTTCCCTGGACGCGATCATTCGCGCTCTCGTTCGCAAGTTCGTCACAGGCGAGCGCCTGCTGGAATGGGAGACCGCAGCCGAAGCGGAGACGCGTTCCAAGAAGACGTCGCCGGCAGATCGTTACCTCGTTCTCACGCCGGTTGTCGCCTGCTGCGTCTCTGTGCTGGCTTACTTTGAGAATCTGCACTGGCACAACCACGCGCTCTTCGTCGCCGCGCCCATTCTGATTCTTTGGGGACTCGCTCCGCTGGTAACGGTGTGGCTCAACGTGAGGCCTCGTGAGCAAAGCACTCGCCTTAGCCCGGCGGATTCAACCTTTCTTCAAGCGCATGCGCTCCGTATCTGGCGGTATTTTCATCAGTTCGGAGAGCAGCGCCACAACTACCTCATCCCGGACAACGTTGAAGAAAACGGCCTCTATGAGGCAGCACGCGTTTCGCCGACGAACATCGGCCTGCTGCTCAACGCACGCCAGGCAGCCTCTGAACTGGGGCTGCTAACAGCACCAGAGTTTGTTGCGCTCACAACCCGCACTCTCGATACGATTGAGAAACTTGAAAAGCACCGCGGCCATTTATTCAACTGGTATGACACGCAGACGCTCAAGCCGCTTGACGCGTCGCCGTTTGTTTCCTCGGTTGACAGCGGCAATCTCGTCGCTTCCCTTTACACGCTGCACATGGGTGCCCGCACGCTGCGGCGCCAGCCTCTGCTTCACCCTCAGTTGTTCGCCGGCTTGCGCGCACATTGGAACATCCTTCGTCATCATCACGGGCCAAAGAATCTTTTGTCGCAGCTGGCTCTTCCTGAAGCATCCGCCTCGCCTGCCGCATGGACCAACTGGCTCTTTACGGTTGTCGCGTCTGAGACGACCGAAGCGCTCGCTGCCGACAGCGGAGACGCGTGGTGGGTAGCTGAATCGCAAAATCGCGTTCGCGCCGTTCTCGCGCTGCTTCGCGACTACATGCCGTGGCTGCTTCCTGAGTACGCACCGCTTCGCGCCGTGCCGGAGCTCGTCATCAAAGATGACATCTTCTCTCTCAACGTTGACGATGCCGCTGCATTCGCCGAGCAGCTTGAGGAGAGTCTGCGCCGCGCGTGGCTGAAGCTCATCGGCAATCCTCAACTGCTTGAGATGGCCGAACAACTTCGAGCTTCCCTGCCGGCCGCTGCCGTCCATCTCCAATCGCTTAAAACCGCATTCCAATCCGTCGCTCAAACCGCTGAGCGCCTCGCCGAAGATACCGACTTTTCATTCCTCGCCGATCCTGGCCGCCAGATTCTCTCCATCGGCTATGACGTCCGCAACCAGAAGCTGCATGACGCCTGCTATGACATGGTCGCCTCTGAGGCCCGCATTGCCACGTTTCTTGCTATCGCGCGCGATCAGTTGCCGCAGCAAAGCTGGTTCAGGCTCTCGCGCGAACATGCGCATGCCTTCGGCCGCTTCCTGCTGCTGTCATGGACGGGAACGATGTTTGAATACTTGATGCCTTCGCTCTGGATGCGCAGCTACCCTCACACACTTATCTCGCGCACGCTGGGGGCATGCGTCTGGGTCCAGCGCACCTTCGCGCGCCGCTATGGAATGGCGTGGGGCATCTCAGAGTCGGGCGCTGCAAAAACAGACGATGCCGGACACTACCACTACCATGCGTTTGGCGTGCCGCAGATCGCGCTCTCGGCTGAAGCGGGCCCCGGACCGGTTGTCTCTCCCTATTCCAGCTTCCTCGCTCTGGGCGTCGATTCGCTCGCCTCCATTCGCAACCTTCGCCAAATGGACGCATCCGGATGGGTTGGCGATTTTGGATTTTATGAAGCTGCCGATTACATGGACAATCCCAACGAACCCTCTCTGGTTCGCGAATGGATGGCTCATCATCAAGGCATGTCGCTTCTCGCCATCGTCAACCTGTTGCGCGATAACGCCGTGCAACGCTGGTTCCATGACAATCCGCTGGTGCAGGCGAATGAACTCTTGCTGCATGAAATGCCCGTAAGCAACGCTGTGCTGAGGGCACGAATGCGCGAGTGATTTTCATGTCCGGCGCCTTCACTCAGGGCTGGACCGTAACTAGAACCAGCGCATTCGGCGTCAAGGTCAAGTTCAACTTTCCATCTTTTAATCGTGACTCTTCCGGCGGCGGCAGGGCGGAACTGCGATTCAATTGCTCAACCTGATCTGGTGTAGGATCGAGCGGCCTGCCCATCGCCTCATAGGCTTTGAGCACGTTGCCGTGGTCTTTATCAACCCTCTGGATGGTCACGCGCGCGTCAGGGGGTACGCGATGAAATTCCAGGCCGATTGTCTTCGTGGCTCCTTGCTGGCCGGGATCCACCAGGTTCCATGCGGCAATTGCGAGTCCGCCACTTGCCGTTCTGGTTACAAGAACATTCTTCGAATCGCTCGCGAGCCGCGCATTGCCCAACTGATGCAGCAGCCCATACGCATAGTAGCTAGGCTTGTTGATTCCGCCCTTCGCACGCAGTCCAAACTGACCTTCAAAGGGCTCGCGAATTGGGCCGCCCTCCTCAAAGACGTCGGAGAATGTCCAGAACGAGAGCATATTCACCATCCCATCGCATTCCCGGATCGTATTCGCCAGCGCAGGCCCCACGAATATTGTGTCGCGCGATTCGTTCATACCCTGCACGTTCCATTCGGACCAAATGAGCGGAAGATTCGGTGAAGCCGACGACTTGATCTCATCATCCACCTTCGCCACCGCCTTGCAGACGCGGTCGTCCATGGGAACATTCTCGTTCGTTCCGAAGAGGTCTTCCACCGTGTCATCGGCATATCCATGCGTTGAAATGAAATCGACCGGCACATGATTGGCGGCAGTGAATTTCAAGAAATCGCCAATCCAGGCCGCCGCCGCGGTTGCCGGCCCGCCGACGCGCAATCGCGGACTGATGCCCTTCAAATCGCGCGCTGTATGCGCATACAAATCGAAATATGACTTCTGCCTGGGAATCCCATTCCAGAAATCGATGTTCGGTTCATTCCAAACTTCGAAGTACCAGGAGGCGACCTCATCAATGCCGTAGCGGTCAACCAAGTGCTTCGCGAAATGCCGGATCAGGTCATCCCAGCGTTCCATGCTCTTTGGCGGGGATACGTTCTGCTTATACCAGAATGGATGGAGAGCGTCCGGGTTGAATGCGAGCTTCCTGGGCATGAAGCTGATCTCCACGTAAGGCCTCACGCCGTTCTTCAGCAGCCCATCGTATACCTGATCGACATAGGAGAAGTTGTATACAGGATTGCCGTGTTCATCCTCATCGTAGACGCCAAGCTCATCGTGAAAGATCGCATGAAAGCGCACGTACCGAAAATCGGCGACCTGCTTTACCGCCCGCAAATCCTCGCGATAGCTCTCGCGCAGCGACAGGATAGCTCGTCCCGAGCCGAACATCTGCTCCCAGTAATGCGGGAAGGGCGTACTCTGCGCTGCGCCATCGACCACCACATGCTCTTGAGCAATGCCGTTGAGCGTGGTGGCCAGCAATACCGCGAATAGGAGCAATTTGTATTGGTTGAGCAAAGACAACAGAGACAGCGAATGAAAGCCCGACCGCGCGGCAGGACTACGGCGTGACAATGCATTGGATAATTTATTCAAGAGTTGTCCTTGCAATGGCGACACGGAAGCTGTGAATCATCAGCGGCCACAAAAAGAATCGACCCACGTCCTGTATCAGGACGTGGGTCTTGGGCGCTAGAAATCAATCGAACGCCGGAATGAGTCTCATAATCGGCAGCGCCGCATTGATGCGTCCGCATCTCTGTTGCGGCAGTGCTTGACTAGCTACCGGCTTCTTCGTGATGCTTGCGCTCGCTCTCCATGCGCTCCCGCTCCATTTCGTCGCGGTTTGCGGTGGACTTGTCGTTGGCGTCGCGAACGGCATCCTTCACATTGCCCCACGCCTTCTCGGCCTTGCCCTTTACTTGCTGGGCTGCACCCTCGGCCTGCGTCTGGCTGTTACCCGTCCATTCGCCTACCTGACGCTTCACGCGCCCAGCCGTATCATCAACTGTACCCTTCACCCTATCCTTATCCATTTTTCCACCTCCGTGGCCCGACTTTCTGTTTACTGCACCGGCACCGAATTGTGCCCGCACTCGTTCGATCTCAATCGTGTGATTTCAACCGCGCACTTGCGTCAAAGAGCCGCTCTGCGGCCTGTGACCAACTGGATGATCAGCACCACCACCGCCAAAACCAGCAGCAGATGAATGAACCCGCCCAGCGTATAGGAACTCACGACTCCCAACAGCCAGAGAACGAGAAGAATTACAAAGAGTGTCCAAAGCATTCGCACACCTCCGGCGATTTTTGAGAATCGCCCGCATTCTAGCAACCTACCGTTCGACGCTGAACTGTTTGCGATGGTTGTCTGCCTTGTGCACATCACGTTACCCGGCCGCCCGGGGAATAATGGCACAACGAGCCTCCGGCGCCGCATACAGCTTTCCCTTCAGCTTCCGCATCGAAGTAGTGTCACAGCTTCGTAGTGTCAGCGCTTCGTGTTTCAACATCCACAAACGCTTCAACATCCACAAAAATGATCTCCGCCTCGACCATCGAGGCAGAACTTTGCTCCATTTCGATCCCGAATGGACGCCGACCAAGGAGGATTGGAAATGGCAGTCATGATGCAGGCATTCTATTGGGATGCGCCGGTCAAAGAAGATAAGCAAGGTGAGTGGTGGAATAACATTGCGGAGAAAGTTCCGCAGCTTGCCGCCTCCGGAATCAATACTCTCTGGCTTCCGCCGTTCAGCAAGTGCGCAGACGCCCGGTCCAACGGATACGACCCTTACGACTACTTCGATCTGGGCGACTTTGACCAGAAGGGTTCCGTCAAGACGGTCTACGGCAATCGCGCGGAGCTTGAGAAGCTGATCGCGCTGATGCGGAAGCACAGCATGAGCGCCATCGCGGACCTGGTGATCAGCCACAACTCCGGCGCCGATGAAGCTGAAGTGAACCCTCTCGACGGGAAAGAACGATGGACGAAATTCACTCCAAAAAGCGGCAAGTTTCCCCGCGATTGGAATTGCTTTCATCCCTCTCGCTACGAAAGGTCCATGATCGAGGGCGAGAAGTTTGCCGGCTTCCCTCACCTCTGCCACCGAAATCCGCGTGTCTATGAAGCGATGTTTGAATATGCCCGCCTCGCCATTGAGGAACTCGATTTCGATGGAATCCGGTTCGACTTCGTAAAAGGATTTGGCGCGTGGATGATCGGCCTGCTTGCGAAATACCAATACCAGAAGAAGAACGGCTCAGAGTTCTCGCCCTTCATCGTTGGCGAATACTGGTCGGGGCCGGACGATATCGAGGGATGGCTCGATGGTGTCCGCGCCGTTACCGACCAGCAGATCGCGGCCTTCGATTTCCCGCTCCGGTACAAGCTCAAGGATGTGTGCGACACGCTCAATTACGACCTCCGCAACCTCACCGACGGCGGTTCCGTCTCGGCAGCGAGGCCTTTCAACGCAGTTACATTCACTGAGAATCACGACATGGGCGGCAATGAAGTTGTGAACGACAAGCTGCTCGGCTACTCCTTCATCCTCACTGGCGACGGGTATCCGTGCATCTTCTGGTGGGATTATTTCAACTGCGACCTTGCACGGCCGGGCGCTCCGAATGGAATTGACGCTCTAATCTCCGCGCATCACCGGCACGCCGGCGGTGAGTCATGCGTCCTCCATGTCGATCCCGATCTATACATCCTCCAGCGCGGCGGCACCGAGAGCCAGACAGGCCTCGTCTATGTGCTCAACAACCTTGGCAATCAATGGAGCGGAACCTCTGTAAAAACAAAATGGGTAAACCAGAGGTTCAAGCCCGTCGCCTGGGATGGCCATGACCCCGCTCATCCCGATGAACGCACTACGGATGGAGAAGGCAACGCGGAATTCCCTGCTCCGCCGCGCGGCTACTGTGTGTATGCGCCTTTCACTGACTGACTTCAGGCTGAGCTACTTTGCTCATCCCGTACCGAATCGATGCGCACTTCCATCATCCCGGCAATGCGGACTGCATCCAAAGTGCCAAAGGAGAGAATCATGCTGTTGATTATCATTTTGCTGGTTCTGATTTTTGGGTTTGGATATGGCGGCTATCGCGTGGGCCCTGGATA
>DASXFF010000082.1:0-5735 GCA_036489735.1 Occallatibacter sp.
AGGAATTATTGCACAGCGGAGGGCTTAGTAAAACGATTTTGTTGAAGGAAATTGAGGGTTCGGGTACGCTGTCGGCCCGCAGATGGCCGATATTCGCCGGCGTTCTGGTCGTAGGTTTGATGATTTTCGGATCGACAGGAAACAGCAGGTTCCTTCACCGCACGCAGCTTTGCGGCGATTCGGAATGCAAATCAGGATTTGGTGATACCAAGAATTGGCGGGAGAAAAATTGAAAGGGCCGCGACATTGGTTATGCCCTAGCTGCCTGCTCCTGCGAGGGAGCTTACAGCGTGGTAGCATGCACCGTCGCGACCCCTTGATGTGACCACTGCTTTCGCAGTTCCAAACCCCGCGTACCCCTCGCAGAGCCCACGGTTTTATTTGCGGTCTGGCTGCCTTGCGAGTCACCCCGCTCGGCTCATCACTCAGTCTACTTCGGTCTGGCTCGTTTTAATGTGCCAGCCCTTTCGACCGTCGACGAAGCAAAGTTAACAGAGCATTCATAAAAGTCAACGCAAACTATTGGTGCAATCGAGCTTGGCAAAGCTGTGAAAAAGCGAAAATGCAAATGGTTGTAATGGAAAAACTTACTTTGGCCGAGTTTTATTTGGTACGGCTTTTACACAAAAACATTCACAGACCTTAGGGCAACTGCAAAACGCTGAAAGCGAACCAAATATTCGTCTTGACGGTGAAATGAGATGAGCGCATCTTCGGAAAGTGAGTTCAACTTCCCGCAAAGCCAGCCTGAAGTGAATCCAGTCGCCGCAAAACGCGAAGCCATCAGCGACCTCGTCGCCTACATTGACGGCGGATGCCAGGGAAATCCCGGCCCGTCAGGCATTGGAGTGATCATCAGCGGCCTGGCCGATGGACCGGTGCGCATCGCGAAATGGATTGGTCACCAGGACAACAACGTCGCCGAATATGCCGCGCTGATGGAGGCCCTGCAATACGCGGTCGCGCGGAAGGCACGCAAGCTGCACGTCTATTCGGATTCGCAGGTCGTGGTGCGGCAGATGACCGGCGAATATAGCTGCCGCAGCCCGAGGCTCTATTCCCTCCATTGGACCTGCCAGAAGCTGGCACGGTCGCTGAAGTTCTCCATCTCGCACGTGAAGCGAGAGTTCAACGTCGAGGCGAACCGGCTGGCTCAGCTCGCGCTGCGGGAGCGAGAGTAGCGGCGAGTTTTTCACCGCCGAGAGCGCCGAGAAGGCAGAGAAGGATCACTTTCTCCTATCCGTAATTCAAGGTTGAGCTTTTCACTCGCAGATTTTCCTTCGCGAACTCGGCGTGCTCGGCGGTAAATGTTTTTTTGTTTCTCTCAGTCGAGTTAGGACCTTAACCTCCGCACTTTTGGCCTAGCACCTCTGGCCGCCTATCTTGTTGACACTTCAGAGGCTTGGCGCGAGACTCTTGCTTAAGCTCCTCTACAATTGAGGAAACATTACGGCCTGGCCCGGGCCATGAAGGCCCATTCTTCGCAATTCGGCGAGTGCGCATTTTGCAACATGGTGAACTAACTCGGAATAACGGCCAGGAGTCGGCTGCGCCGTTGCGCTTTCCCCCGGAAGACGCGGGGAAATCCCTGGCTGACATCGTGCGGCGGGATCTGGATGCCGCGCTTCAGTTGCTCACCGACCGGGCGCAGTACATCACCGGGGCGAGCGGGGCTGCGATCGCGCTCAAGCGCAATGGAATGAATGACATGCTGTGCCGCGCCAGCACTGGTGAGAACGCTCCGGAGCTGGGCGCGCTGTTGTCCACCGAATACGGGCTTTCGGGCGAGAGCGTACGCACGCGGCAGGCTTTGCGTTGTGACGATGCCGAACAGGACGAGCGGGTGAACCGCGAAGTCTGCCGGCAACTGGGAATCGCGTCCGTGGTGGTGATGCCCGTAGTGCACGACGACGAGGTGCTGGGCGTCTTCGAATTGTTTTCAGGCAAGGCGAACGCGTTCGGCGAACGGGATCTGTCGGCCGTGCAGCGGCTTACCGAGATGGTGCAGACGGCGGTGAGGCTGGCCCATGCGGCGGAGACGCTGCCGGAAACTTTGAAGGCGGCGCCGGTTTCCGGAGAAGGTGGGCAGTCTGGGACGGCGGAGGGGCTTGCGGTCTCATTCGAGGAAGATATCCATGACGAGCCGGCTCTGGAAGACGAGCAGATTCTGGAAATAGAGACGGTCGAAGCTCTCGGTCCGCCGGTTACCGGGCCAATGTCAGAGCCACCCGAGAGCGCGCATGCGGCTGTGGCAAAGACTGTTGTGGAAACGGGACCGGTGATTGCGCCCGTGATCGAGGCAGCAGCAAGCGAAGCTGACAGTGCGGCTCCCCCGATTGCGGGTCATGTCACTTCCCCGGTTCCAGCGGAGCGGGCGGGGCCTGCCGCGCAAGCCATCCCGCTGACAGAATCGGCGGGGGCCCAGATACAAAAGGAAGCCGCTTCCGTAGCGCCAGCGAAGCTCGAACTCGCGCCGAAAATTGCCGGGATCGAGCCGCCGAAGAAAAAGCTGTTCTGGTCGGCCGCGCTCGACCTGGCGGCCGAAACAGAAAAGAGGGAAGACCAGAGCCACGTGCCGCCGGTGCTGCGTGGATTGCGCAAGTGCGAGGCGTGTGGATTTCCGGTCTCGGCTGGACGCGCGCTCTGCGTGGAGTGCGAAGAAAGGAAGTGGCGGGGCCAGTTGCGTAAGGCGCCCTCCACAGGCAATGCGAAGGCGGTTGGAGCGATTGCAGCTAAGCAATCGGATCGCGCGGCGGCCGCGCCGGCGGCGGCCGTGATGGCCGTGCCGGGGGAAGGCAACGCGCCGGCGCGAATCCTGCCGGCGAATGGCGGGGCGCGGGAAAATCCCGAATTGTCATCCGCGGCGCCGTTGTCTTCTCCGGAGAAAGCGTCCTCGGATCAAGCCGCACAGCTGCCCACGCCGGAGCTTATATTGAGCGCGGCGGTTATGCCTCGCCAGTCGTGGCTCTCGTCCCATAAATACATTGTGGTCGGATTGCTTGTGGCTGCCGCCCTGGTGGCGATCTTTCTTTCGCGATAAATCACTTGATCGTGATCTTTCATGTTCCGCCGCCGAGGTCGCCTGTCCCCGCACACGGTTTCCGTTTTGATAACCGCACTTAAGGCTCGGAAATTCTTGACAACACAGGCAACTCTGCTAAAGTGCGGAAGAAGGTTTTGCGCACCACTACTACCGTGCAGGTGACCATGTCGATGAAAAATGTTTACGAGGTACTGCGCCAGAAAGAGATGGAGTTGACACGTCTGGAGAAGGAAGTGGAGGCGCTGCGACTGGTGGCTCCGCTGCTCTCCGAAGAAAAAGAGATGTCGGCCGATATTTCTAAGCCCGCCCTGGCAACGGCTGTGGGCGGTCCGCAAGCCGCGCCGCCGCGGATTCCTGTACCATCGGGCCCGTCGATACCCGCCCCGCAGCCGGTGCGTGCGGCCGGATGGGAAGACACGGCGAAACGCTGGCCGTAGCCGCCCGGGGGATTTAAAAACTTCAATGCTTTTGTCGGCCCGGGAATGTTCCCGGGCCGATGAGTTTTTGGGGACGATGCTGCGCAGACTGGGAACCAGCGTACAATTGGGCCGGTTTTTGGGCCGGTTGCGGCTTGAAACGTCAGGTCTCTCCGTTGACCTCCGCAGCGTGGAGGCCGAAGCTCCGGTCGAGATGACAAGGTTGGTGAGGCGAATCTATGCCGGGATTCTGCGTGAATTGTGGAGCGCCCGTGCTGGGCGCATTCTGTAATCAGTGCGGATCGAAGACGATCGCACCCGGGACGCCGGTTGCAGCGACACCGGCAGTTCCCGCCCCGCTGGTTGTTTCTACGCCGGTTGTATCTGCGACCTCTTCCCCGGCTTCATTTCAGGCAGTGACTCCGGCGGCGGCTTCGACATTTGTAGCCTCCGCACCGCCTTCAGCGATTGCCCCGGCAAAACAGGGCTCCGGAGTTGTGAAGGCGTTGCTGTGGATTTTCCTGATAATCGTTGTGCTGGTCGTTGGCGTTGCCGGCGTGTCGCTTTACGGCTACTACTGGGCGAAGCACAAGATCACGAGCATCGCTTCATCGGTGACCGGGCACGTGACGGAGGAAACGAAGGTCCTTGATCACGGCGACAGCTGCAAGCTGCTGGCGGCGGCTGACGTGCAAAAGATATTGGGGGTTTCGATCGAGAAGACGGCCGAGATTATGGAAGGCTCCGACCCAGGCTGCGCTTATTACACGAACCCGACGGCATTAGCGCAGCTCCAGCGTGCGGCGACGGCCCAGGCCAAGAAGCGGGCGGCGGAAGCGAGTCGCGCCCGTGGCACCCAGCCGGGAAATCCGCTGGCGATGTTGAACGATACCAGCCAGGTGGATGGATTCCTGAAGGGGCTGGGCCTGAATGACGCCTCCAGTCAGGGCAGGGTTTTCAAGTTTACGATCGAGCGCAGCTTCGGAGATAGCGCATGGTCAGGCATGCGGCTGGTGGAATCGGCCACGCCGGGATTTGAAGAAGTTTCGGGTGTGGGCGATCATGCCATGATCGGATCGTTCGGGCATTCGTTCTACGCGATGAAAGACGATGCCATGGTGCGGTTGGATACGACGCTGGTGCCGGATGCGCGCAAGAGCGGAGCGGTCATCAGCAAGAAGATTCTGGGGAATCTGTAAGTGACATTTCGGTTTAGGTAGCCGTGCGCTGGCAAGAAAGGCGAGCTGCGCTCGCCGGACAGCCGGGGGCGGCTGTCCCCACATTCAGATCTGCACGATTTCATTCAGCGCGCCGAGCAGGCGGTCTACTTCTTCCATCGTGTTGTAGTGGACTAGGCCGATGCGGAGGAAGCCTCCGGTTTTTTCCACGTCGAGATGCTCGGTCAGGTTGAGGGCATAGTAGTTGCCGTCCCAGGTGAAGAAGCCGCGGTCGCCGAGCTTGGTGGAGAGTTCGAGGGGAGTATGGCCGTCGATTCTGATTGCGAACGTACCGCAGCGGTCGTTGAAGCGGGCTGGGTCGGTGATGCCGTAGATCGTCGCTCCGGGGATTTTCTTGAGGCCCGCGATCAGGCGTTCGGTGAGGGCGTGCTCGTGATCGTGGATGGCGGCGTGGGCGGCTTCGATGGCGGCTCTTCTTTCTGAAACGTCGGCTTCATCGCTCCCACCCTTCGAAAACCGCGAAGGGTGGGGCACCCTCATTTGGGTTGTTCCATTCGTTAGTCCGCGGCCGAGGTCGGCAATGTATTCCACGCAGGCTGTGATTCCCGCGATGCATTCGTGGTTGAGCGTGCCCCACTCCCAGCAATTCGGGATTGCGTTGGTGTTCGGGCGAACCTTGTAGGGCTGAAAGCGTTTCAGGTGCTCCCGTTTGCCGAAGAGCACGCCCATATGCGGACCGAAGAATTTATAGGTTGAGCAGGCGAGAAAGTCGCAGTCGAGTGCAGCGACGTCGATGAGTCCGTGCGGGCCGTAGTGAACGGCGTCGATGTAGACGAGAGCGCCCACCTTGTGCGCGAGTTGTACGATTTCTTTCACCGGGTTGATGGTGCCGACCGCATTTGAGGCGTAGCCGACGGCGACGAGCTTCGTGTTCGGGTTGATCTTCGACGCGAGGTCGGCCATGTCGAGCGTGCAATCTTCGATGTTGATCTCGGCCCAGCGAACAGCGATGCCCCGGTCTTCCGCCATTTGCAGCCACGGAGAAACGTTGGCATCGTGGTCGAGGCGTGTGACGAGGATTTCGTCTCCCGGCTTGAG
>DASXFF010000085.1:0-2596 GCA_036489735.1 Occallatibacter sp.
ACCCCAGCTTGCCTCCATCTGGTGGTGCCGCATGCCGCGCAGGTAAGCATCTTTGCCGCGATGCCCCAGCTTGACGAGCGCTTTGGCGAGCGATTCCTTGGCCCAGCATTTGGGGTCGGATTTTGCCGAGTCGATGAAGAAACGGTCGTATGCGGCGAGAATGCCGGGGAGCAGCGCGATAAGTTCAGCTTCCGACGCGAGCTTCGCTGCCTTCGAAACGAGGAAGTTGTTGGAATGCGCGAGGGTGCGGCTGAGGTACTTCGTCCCCTCCTCGTCGATGCGGTTCCCGGCGCGAAAGGATTCAGTCAGAGATTCGAGCGCGGCCAGTTCGGCGTCGAAGCTGGATGTTGTGGCGGCGCGTTTTGTGGGCTTGGAAGGCATGGGATTCCACCGAGATTGGGATGTTGGGGTTGCTGCTTCCCCATCCTTGAATTAAAGAAGAATTCCAGGATGGGACACCCAGCATTGCACGTCATGCACGCATTCGGGACGATCAATAGCCGGGGCGCCGCTTGGCATGGGCAACGGCGACGATCTGGATGGTGTTCGGCAGTTCGCGAAAGACAACGAAAAAGGGATAGCGCTTGAGCATAATGCGGCGGGTTGTTTGGAGAAACGGGGAGCATGCTTGCGGAGACTTCCGCAGAGTAGCAATTGCCCCTCTGAATGCGGCATCGAATCCAATTGCGGCAGATTCGCTGCGAACCCAATACCACTCAAATGCACGATCCGCTTTAGCCTCAGCATCGGGGTGCAGAGTGACGCCTTTCATCCGCGCCGTCGGGCAAGAATCCGGGCGTCCATGCGAGCCAGCATCTCTTCGAGCGGGATTGTTTTGACTGCGCCGGAGTCAATGCCGGCGAGGCGGCGATCTATTTCATCGGCCCAGGAGGCTTCAATTTCGGTGGCCTCCTCCTGATCGTCTTCGACGCTCTCGTAGAGATCATTCGCCAAGAGTATCCGCTGATCGTCGGGGAGTTCGTGGGCGATTTGTCGGACTTCCTCAAAGGAGTGCGGCATGGAAAGATTGTAGCGCGGAATGGGAATGGCGCGACAGTTGAGGGTTAAGCTGCGATGTGCAGTTGTATGTCAGGCCGGGGCCCGAAGAGTTCACGTTGGGGTTCTTGCTTCCCCAGGCCCCAAATGCGAGGGCGCCCGGCTTGTTTGGCTCGCAAATTTCCCAAAAGCTTAACTGGCAGGCTCGTAATTCAGATTCGGCCCTAGCCAGCGCTCTACTTCCTGGATGGTCATCTGCTTGCGCTCGGCGTAGTCGGCGACCTGGTCGGGGCCAATTTTGCCGAGGGTGAAATACTTCGCCTCCGGGTGGGCGAAGTAGAGGCCGCTGACGCTCGACCCCGGCCACATGGCGAAGGACTCGGTCAGCTGCATGCCGGTGTTTGCCTCGACGTCGAGTAGCCGCCAGATGGTTGCCTTCTCCGTGTGGTCGGGGCAGCCCGGATAACCGGGCGCGGGACGGATGCCGCGGTACTTTTCGTGGATCAGGTCGTCGATGCTCAGGCCTTCAGAGCGGCCGTAGCCCCATTCATCGCGAACGCGCTTGTGCAGGCACTCGGCAAAAGCCTCGGCCAGGCGGTCGGCGATGGCCTCGGCCATGATGGCGTTGTAGTCGTCCTGCTGGGCGCGGAAGCTGTCGCAGAGCGCCTTGAGGCCGATGCCGGTGGTGACGGCGAAGGCGCCAATGTGATCGGGCAGGCCGGATTCCAGGGGCGCAATGAAGTCTGAAAGCGCGCGGCAGGGCTGACCGCTGCCATGCTCGGTCTGCTGGCGGAGGAAGTGAAGCTTTTCCTCAGCCTCGGCGCGCGTCCCGGCAGAACTGCCCGCGGTGAGATGCACGTCGTCCCCCACGGCCGCGGCGGGAAACAGCCCATAAACGCCGTTCGCGGTGATCAGGTTATCCCGGACAATTCTGTCGAGCAGCGTGTTGGCCTCGGCGAATATCTGGCGGGCTTGCTGGCCCTGGCGCTCGTCGTCGAGGATGCGCGGATAGACGCCTTTAAGCTCCCAGGTGTGGAAGAAGGGCGTCCAGTCAATGTACTCCCGCAGCGTGGCGAGCGGAAAGTTGGGCAGAACGCGAACACCGGAGAACTCGGGAACGGGAAGGTCTGCTGCGCGCCACTCGATGGGGGTACGGCGGGCGCGGGCTTGCTCAAGGGGCACGAGCTTGGCTCTTGGAGTGGCGTGGGCCTTGCGCAGCGCCTCATATCCGGCGCGATGCTGGGCGACGAACACCGCCTTGCCGTCTTCGCTGAGCAGGCTGGTGGTGACCGGAACTGCGCGGCTGGCGTCAAGCACGTGCACTACAGGCTCGCTATAGTGCGGGGCGATTTTGACGGCCGTGTGGGCGCGGCTGGTGGTCGCGCCGCCGATGAGCAGCGGCAGCTTGAACCCCTGGCGCTCCATCTCGCGGGCCACATGCACCATCTCGTCGAGCGACGGCGTGATGAGGCCGCTGAGGCCGATGATGTCGGCCTTTTCAGTGCGGGCCCGCTCCAGAATTTTTTCGCACGAGACCATGACGCCGAGATCGATGACGTCGTAGTTGTTGCAGGCCAGCACCACGCCCACAATGTTCTTG
>DASXFF010000153.1:0-6167 GCA_036489735.1 Occallatibacter sp.
TTGGTTTTGATCCTGCGACAACACTTATGGATTCGGCCAGAAGCCGGTCGCGTAAGATACATATGCAAAATTTCAAACGGCAAATGACGGCCTTCTGATTTACATGGCATTCAATTTAGCTTGACGGAATCTTCATTTTGGCGCGATAGCCTCACAGCCATGAAGAACATACGCATCAGTCGCAAGACCATTCTTTTCCTCGGCTGCTTATTCCTCATCTGCGGCGAGAGTTGCCTGACCGGGCCATTGGCGCATGCTCAAGTCAACACGGGCAGTCTCAGTGGCGACGTACGCGACAACACAGGGGCTGTGGTTCGCGGAGCCACTCTCACGATTGACGACAAATCCACCGGCTACCTGCGAACCACAACGAGCACCGGTGAGGGGAGTTATGTTTTTCAAGACCTCCCCATCGGAACCTATCTTCTGACAGTCACAGCGCAAGGTTTCGCCACGGAGAAGGAATCGGAAACGATTAGCGTCGGCTTTCATTCACGTTCGGATGTTCAGCTTCGCGTTGGATCAGCGGATCAAACAGTAGAAGTCACTGCCAGCAACTCCGGTCTTTCGAGGGATGACGCTTCGATCAGCACGTTGGTGACGGAGGAAACGATTGCAGATACGCCGCTGTTTCTGCGCAACTGGGACGACTTGCTGCGGACTGTTCCCGGCGTGCAAATCAATCGATACACCAACCAGAGCGGTGCAACCTCAGCCGGGCGCACGGGCGACTTCAACGTGAATGGCGTGCATACTCTGCAGAACAACTTTATTCTCGACGGCATCGATAACAATACGTTCTCAGAGAATGTGCAGGAACTCAGCACGGAAGCGGCCCATCCCTCTGTGGATGTGATCTCGGAGTTCAATGTAATCACCAATCCATATTCGGCCGAGTACGGCCGTGCCCCGGGGGCGGTCGTATCGGTGAATACTCGCAGCGGATCGAACGCGTTCCACGGCACGGCGTACGAGTTTGTCCGCAATCAATACTTCGATTCGTTCGATTATTTTTCCAAGCAGTCGCTGGCAAAGAAAGCGGAGGACAACCAGAATCAGTTTGGCGGCAGCATTGGCGGACCGATTGTTCGTAATCACGGATTCTTCTTCTTCAACGATGAAGAGACGCGCGTCAAGCAGGGAGTGTCACGCATTTCAACCGTCCCGCTGGACAACGAGCGTACGGGCGACTTCAGCGCGACAACTGCGGCGGCGGACGGCGTGGCTGCGTATCCAACGGTGTACGATCCTTTGACCTGTGCTACCCCTTACAACGTGAAAAGCGGTTGCACGGCGTTCAACAACAACCAGATTCCCTCCGGCCGCATCGATACGTCGGTCGCGGCGCTGATGGCGCTGTTTCCTGAGCCGAACTTCATGAATGGCGGGGCCACTTATCCCGAGCTGAATAACTATTCACGAACGGGAGCACTGACGGACTTCAATGCCAGCTACGATGCTCGCGTTGACTGGACGCTTTCATCCGCGGACACGGCGTTCGTGCGATTCAACTACTTCAATCGCACCCGCGATATCCCTGGATACTTCGGCGGCCTGGCGGATGGAACTTCAACCTCGGCTTGGGGGAACCAGCAACTAAAGGGCGCCAGCGTGGTGCTTGGTTGGACGCATGTATTCAATCCACGGATGGTGAACGACTTCCGTTTTGGATGGGTGCGTGACTTTTCCTACGCTCAACAACAGCCCTTCACCCTATCGCAAACCGCCGGCGACTTTCTTCCCGGCGTGCCGAATAATCCCGCGCTCGGCGGCGGTGTTCCACTCACAAATTTCAGCAACAAGACCTTTCTTGGTTCGCCGGACTTTTTGCCGAAACGTCAAATTCCCATGCTCTACCAGTACAACGACACGCTGGCTTGGACGCTCGGAAATCACAGCCTCAAATTCGGCGCAACGGCCTTTTTGCCCATGCGGAATATTTTTCAGGATGAGCCCGGCACACGCGGCGATTTGACCTTCACGGGCATATTCACCGGTGGTTTGTCGTATGCCGACGGGCTGCTGGGTGCGACCGAATATACACAACTGACGAACGTCTTCTTCATCGATCAGCGGTTGTGGATGACCTCGGGGTTCGTGGAAGACGATTGGAAGGCGACGCCCAAACTTACCCTGAATCTGGGACTGCGTTACGACTTTGCAGCGCCGGCCGTAGAAGCGCGGAATCGAATGGCGAACTTCGATCCAGCGGGAGCCGGATCACTGGTCTTTGCTTCATCGGGCTCACTAGGCAGCCGCGCGCTGGTGAATCCGAACAACACAAACTTCGCGCCTCGCATCGGCGCTTCATACGCTCTGGATGACAAGACTGTGGTGCGCGCGGGTTACGGAATGTACTACACGGCGCTTGAGCGCATCGGCAGCGAGGATCAACTTGCAGAGAATCCTCCATTCCTGGTGAACAAGACCATCGCAAGCAACGCCGCGCCGGTACTCAAGCCGGAAGTCGGCTTTCCTTCAAACTTCCTTGACCCCACGACTATCAACTTCAATCAACTACAAAACTTCCACATTCGTTCCGCGAATAAAGATATCAAGGTGCCAATGGTGCAGCAGTGGAGCTTTGGCTTGCAGCGGCAGATCACCCCAGCTTGGCTTGGGGAGATTGAATATGTCGGCACGCACTCCACCAACCTCGATGTGCTGCGCAACTATAACCAGGTCGGGATTTCAGGCAACCAGGTAATTACAAGCGCGTCGGCTCCCAGCGGTACGGTGCCCTATCCGGACTTTGGCGAGGTGGAGTACACAGACCCGGTGGGCTATGGCAATTACGACGGACTCCAGGCGAGTCTTACGCGGATCATGCACAACGGGCTTAGCGTTCGCGCCGCTTATACTTACTCCCACTCACTCGATAACACGCCGGAAGAATTGGAGACCAATTCGGGCGATGCACCGAATGGCAGGGACTACGATGCGTGGTACGGCAGCAGCGATTTCGATGTGCGCAACCGCATCTCTGCAAGCTATGTGTATGAGCTTCCATTCGGGCATGGAAAGCAGATGCTGCAATCCGGCCCAGCGTCGTGGTTGCTAGGCAATTGGACCACGTCCGGTGTGTACACCTTCTACTCCGGCCATCCCTTCCAGGCCACATGGGGCAGCGAGAGCAGCCTGCTCGATGCGTATGGCTTCGCTACCTCGGTGCCGGTTTCGGCAGCGCCGGTTCACTACATCAGGAGCCAGACCTGCTGGTTTTACGACAGCGCGAACAGCGCTTGCGGGACACAGGGCGCGGGGCTCACGTCGCCCTACTCCAACCCCGGCAATTACACAATCGGCGATGTGGGCCGCAACACGCTCGTAGGACCCCAGACCCAGCTCTTTGACTTCGCCATCTTCAAGAAGTTCTCTTTCACGGAGCGCGTGAATTCTGAGATTCGCTGGGAAATCTTCAACTTCGCCAATCATCCTGTCTTCGGCCAACCCAGCGGAAATGCCAGCAGCAGCGGCGTTGCGTCCATCACCTCTCTTTCGGCCGATCCGCGGGTCATGCAATTCGCACTTCGCTTCAACTTCTGAGTATTCTGTTTCCAGTCGCCGGGAGGTGTGGTGCGGAGTCTCCCGGCGATTCCGCATTCTGGAGAGCGTGATTGATGAACTGTGTTTCGCGGTTCGCGTTGTTTTCACTGATCTTTGTCCCGGCCTTACTACTTCAAGGACAATCGAGCGCGCCCGACCTGGTGCTTGAAGGTAGAGTGACGGGGGCGCAGAATCACACCTACATCGAAATTCCATTCGATGTGCCGGCAGGAGTTCATCGCCTCAGCGTGGACTTCAGCTATACCGGCAAAGAGCACAAGACAGCGCTGAATCTCGGCGTGGCCGATCCGGAGCGCTTTCGCGGGAACAGCGGAGGAAACAAAAGCCACTTCACGCTGAGTGAAACGGACGCGACTCCCTCCTATCTTCCCGGAGCTATTCCAGAAGGCAGATGGAAGCTGCTTCTCTCGGTTCCCAATATCCGGCCGAATGAAGTGTCGAGCTATCGCGCCGAAGTCCGCTTCAATTCCAGCGTTGAAGATCAGGGCTTCACAACAGTTCCGCTGGCCACAGGAGCGCGCTGGTATCGCGGAGATTTGCATATGCATACCGCGCACAGCGATGGTAGCTGCGCCAGCCAATCAGGCAAGAGTGTTCCTTGCCCGGTGTTTCTTACGGCGCAAGCGGCGGCGCAGCGCGGGCTGGACTTCATTGCGATTACCGACCACAATGCCGGATCGCAGAACAACGCACTGCGTGAACTTCAGCCTTACTTCGATCGTCTCTTATTCATTCCCGGGCGCGAGATGACAACCTTCTGGGGACACTTCAACATTTTTGGCGTGATGCAGTACGTTGACTATCGCGCCGTAGCGCACGACGGGCCTGACATCAACTCGATACTGCGCGATGTGCGCGCCAAGGGCGGTATTGCCTCTGTCAATCATGCCGATTCGCCTGGCGGTGAGATATGCATGGGCTGTGCCTGGGACCCGCCAACCCCGGTCGACATGAGCCTTTTTACCGGAATTGAAGTGATCAATGGCGGACGTATCATGCTGTCGAGCGCAGATTTTTGGGATAAGCAGCTTGCCAAGGGTTACATGCTAACCGCAATTGGAGGCAGCGACAATCACAATGCCCCTTCCGCTGCAGGTCGGCCTGGATCTGTAGGTTGGCCCACCACTGTGGTCGAGGCGAGCGAACTCTCTGTAGCCGCGATTCTCGATGGGATCCGGCGCGGACGAGTCTTTGTCGATCTCACCGGATCGCCCGATAAACTGATCGATATCGATGCGCGGGATATCACCGCATCGACACCCGAAGTTAAAGCTCGAACCGCAGAGATGGGCGGAGAACTGAATGCGCCCGCAGGGAATTCGATTGCATTTCGAATTCATCTTGCCGCCTGCCCTCGCTCCACCGTTCATTTGTTTCTTGATGGCCACGAAACGCCGGCGCTTGCAACGCTTGTCACAATTGCCGGTGACGAGTCTCCGTCGTTCCAGTGGACCAGCGACGGCCATGCGCACTGGCTGCGCGCTGAAGTTAGAGACTCGAATGGCAGCCTTACTCTGGTTTCAAATCCAATCTATATCAATCTCCCGGCACACTAAGGAGCCGTCTTGATGCGTTCGTCTGCTGAAAAGGTTCTGTTTCGCGCGCTGTTGATGATCTGTCTCGTTGGGGCGCTGCACTGCGTGGCGCAACAAGTGCCCGCGCCGGGCTCGAGAACTTTAATGGACGCACACAATTGCTATCCCTACTTTGAATGGTGGCATGATCGCATCGATCGCGCCCTGTCTGCGGGAACTCCATTAGCGATCGAACAGGACCTGGGCTGGTACACCGATGCCAAGACCGGCAAGAGTTGGTCGGTGGTCACCCACGGCGAGCCCATGAGCGGCGATGAACCGATCATGGAGAACTACTTCTTCGAGCGCGTTCGACCCATCGTGGAGCAGGCCCTCAAAGACGGCAACCACGGCAACTGGCCGCTAATCACGCTCAACCTCGACTTCAAGGACAACAAGCCCGAACACCTCGCAGCGGTTCTTGCGCTGCTCAAGAAATATCAGCAGTGGCTGACATCGGCCGCCAAAGGCGCGCATATCGGTGATGTGCAGCCGTTGGATGTGAAGCCTATTCTGGTGCTGAGCGGCGAATCCGACGCACAGCAGGCAGTGTTTTACGATCAACTGGCCGAGGGCGATCGCGTACTGGACTTCGGCGCAATTCACACGGAAGGCAAAGATCCCCAGGCTCCCGCCGCCATCCTTGGCGCGGAGAAGGCTAACAACTATCGCCGCTGGTGGAACAATCCCTGGAGAGTAGTGGAAAGCGGCGGCCAGGCGCATGCCGGCGAGTGGACGCCGGAGAAGATGCGACGGCTGCGCAGCCTGGTTGAACGCGCGCATGCCAATGGACTGTGGATTCGTTTCTACACGCTCGATGGCGCAACGGAAGCGGAACTAAGCTGCCACGGATGGTTTCGCGGATATAACTTCAGGTCGCTTGAGACTGCGCGTGTGCGATGGCGCGCCGCCATCGAAGCACATGTCGATTATCTTGCTTCCGATCAATATGAACTTCTCGGTACGGAGGTCCGTAAAGCCGGCAAGAGCAGTGCGAGCAGGGCAAATGGCGGTTCATAAAAGTGA
>DASXFF010000165.1:0-5251 GCA_036489735.1 Occallatibacter sp.
TCCGGACCTCATCCGACCCACTGTCATCAGCCAGTGATCCCTCCAGGAGCCAACCCAATTCGGTCGAACATGGACCGGTATGTATACGAGATCGGGTCTCCCATACGGGAAGCGAAATCCGGCCGGCATCACACCGATAACGACATATGGATCACCGCTTAAATGCACAACTTTTCCGATGACATGGTCGTCGGCGTTGAAGGATTGTCGCCATACCTCGTAGCTCAAGACGACGACATTGTCTTTCCCGGGCTGATCTTCGCCCGACACAAAGGCTCTGCCCAACACCGGCTTTACTCCGAAGACATCGAAGAAGTTGTCGGTCACTTGGTTGACATTGAGATACCGTGTCTGATCGCTGGTCTTTAGCGTCATGCCCCAGTAGTCGGCCCATCCGGCAACAGCACTGAAAGTCAGATTCAACTTCTGCATCGCCAAATAGCCCTGCCACGAGAAATTCTGCCAGTAGCCAGATGGGGAATATGTCTGAATGCTGGCGATGCGATTGACATCGCTATACGGGAGCGGGCGGAGAATGACAGCATCGACCACGCTGAATATGGCCGCGGTAGCCCCGATTCCTAATGCCAGGGTCGACACTGCTGTGAACGCAAACCCGGGAGATTTATGGAGTTGCCGGAAGGCAAATCTCATGTCGAGCCATATGCTTTCAGGAGTAGGCCACTGCCAGACTTCGCGGCTGCGTTCCTCGATTCGAGTAACGTTCCCGAACTCGCGATGGGCTTCGCGTTCTGCTTCCTGTCGCGTCATTCCACGGTCCATCAGGTCGGTGGTCTTTTCGTCGAGGTGCTCGCGGATCGACTCTGCGAGTTCATCGTAGCGACGACGGCGAGAGAACAACTGTCCGAGCCAACCCATAAAGCCTCCTACTGTCCTGCCAATGCAAGTACGCGGATGACTCCGGCAAACATCTTCTCAACGCTCGCAAGCTCCTGCTCCAGATGTTTCCTGCCTGCTTCGGTAACTTTGAATATCCGTACCGGACGGCTTCTGGCCGAGAGCCCCATCTCAGTTTCCAGCCAACCGGTTTTCAGCATCCTTTGCAAGGCCGGATACAAGGAGCCTTCCTCGATCTGGAGATAATCCTCCGAAATATCCTTAAGCCGCTGCGCGAGGGCGTAGCCGTGCATCGGCTTCCAGCTCAGGGTCTTCAGGATCATCAGTTCCAGCGCACCGGGGAAGAGATCGCGATATTCGGTTTTCTTTTTCATATTGCCTCAAACAAGTGGTTCACAAATACTATTTCCAATACAGTACAGAAATGTCAAGAATGCAATTTAGATTTCGAACAGTCGCTCCAAAGGGTCAGAGCCTTTCAGGGAGCGCCATTTCCTTGATTTTTCTCTGAAAAAGGGTCTCGCCGCGCGCACGAATTGAGGGGAGTACGTGCGGAGTTTCCAGCTCGTTCTGAATGATATCGCGCGGTTTTGGGGTCCGTTTGACTGGATTCGAGATTGCGGATGGCGACGGCGGCTCCCGTAACTCTCCTAGAAGGGAGGGTCAGGAATGGCGGACTAGATAACGAATCATAAGCAACTGAGGAGGAATGGGTTGCACGGCAGAGCGATTGATGGCGACGGTGAGGGGCGCTCTGGAGATACGCCTGGCTCAACGCCGTCGTGTTCATAAACCCTTCAGCAGCCAACCGCCAGCGTCTCTCGATGAACATCCGGCGATCACGCATCATTTCGCGGTCGAGGACACGAAGGATTTCTGACGGTCGGGCTTTACTCCAACGGACAACCAGGCAAAATCTTTATCCGGCTGGCGAAGGAGGGCTCAACAATTGCCGGACTGATGGAGTGTTTCGAGACTGCGGTATCTCTCAGTCTCGAGTACGGGGTTCCTTTACGGGTATTTTGCGACAAGCTATCGCACACCCGGTTTGAGCCACCGGGCCCGGGGGGGACGAGGAACTGGGATACGCAAAGTAGATCATGGACTATCTTTTCCACTGGCTGGAACTTAGCTTCCTTTCTGAGACTCAACTCGCTCTGTTTTCCGCATCCTGGAATCACGGCAGCGTTCCAGATGTGTCCGGCAGAGTCGTGCCGATTTCGTCACACGCATTTGAATCTGGGGACGGTCCAGCCTGCCATTCCTGCGGCGCTCTGATGACTCCAAACGGAAGCTGCTATGTGCAGGAACTGCGTCGGGACGAGTGGCTGCTCCTGACGGGCTACGTTACAGGAAGTCTTTGTTGTCGCAGTTGTCCTCTCTTCTTCGTGAGACTATGTATTTGCGATTTAGCAGAAACACTTTATTCGGAACGCAGCGCCCGTATTGGATCGAGGTGCGACGCGTGCCAAGCTGGGGCAACGCACGCAATGATAACAACGAACAATAGCAAACCGGTCACGCATGCGAATACGGCCGGGTTGAGGGGCTGCGTTTCGTAGAGCATAGAGTGGATGACTCGCACGGTCGCTGAACTGACGGCAAGACCGAAAACCAGGCCCAGAAGCGCGGGACGCAGACCGTCGAGAAGCATGAGACCCAGTACCTGCTCGCGGCGCGCTCCCAAAGCGATGCGGATACCAATTTCGTTGGTGCGCTGCGCGACGACGTAGGAAAGCACGCCAAAGAGGCGTGCGGCCGCCAACAAGAGCGATAGCAGCGCAAAGCCCGAGAGCAGTATTGCGTTGAAGCTATCTTCGAACGTGTATTTGCTGAGGAGCTGGTTCATGGTGAGTACGTCAGCAACAGGTAGATCGCGGTCGAGACCTTGAATGATGCGTTGCACGGGCAGTGCGAGTCTCTCAACGTCGCGGCTGGAACGGATGACGAGTGTGCCGTTGTTGTCGAAACCCGCGAAGAGCGGATAATACTGGGTGGGCTGCGGTTTCTCACCGATGGCGTAGCGCGTGTCAGCCACGATTCCAATGATTGTAAATTTGTGGCGGCCCATTGCGCGAAGATGCTTGCCGATGGGATCTTCACCGGGAAAATAACTTCGGGCGAAAGATTGGCTAACGATGATCTCGTTCGCGCGGTCGAGCTTCTGGTTGTCGTCGAAGGTATGCCCGCGAAGAAAAGGAATACCGAGGGCGGCGAAATAGCCTGGATCGGCCATGCGAAGAATGGCATAGAGGCCTTTACCCTGCGGCAGAGGTGGGTGCTCGACGATCCTGAAGAAACCGTCGCCCCAATAACCCTGGCCAGGGACTGCGGTTACAAATCCGGTGGCGTCTACGCCTGGTAGGGCGCGCACGCGCTGCAACAAGGTCTCGAAGAAATCCACAGGTGCTGGGCCCGGCGTTCTGTAGCGTGCGCCGGGCAGGCTGATGCGCATGGTGAGTACGTTTTCCGTGATGCAACCCATGTCTGTGGAACGAAGGCGCTCATAGCTCTTCAGCAACAAGCCGGCTGAGACCGACAACACAACAGTCAAAGCGACTTCTGCTGCCAGCAAGGACTTGCGCAGCTGCGCCCGCGCGCTGCCAGCGCTGTGCGACCGCGAGGCTTCGTGGAGAGAGGCGAGGACATGCTTGTCTTTCGCGCCGAGCGCAGAGGCCAGCGAAGAGCGCGGACATCACGATGATGCCTATTGTGAAGGCTGTTACTACGCCATCGATGTAAATGTCGTCGACGCGGGGCATTTCCTGGCGCGTGCGCAGCAGCCAGGCAACAGCGCCGCAGGCCAGCCCTAACCCGGCGGCGCCGCCCACCAGCGAAAGCAGGAAGCTTTCCACCAGATGCTCGCGCAACAGGCGCAGCCGGCCGCCCCCAAGTGCGGTGCGGATGGCCAGCTCCTTTCGTCGAGCCGCGGTACGCGCGACGAGCAGGTTGGCGACGTTGAGGCAGGCAATGAGCAGCAGACATACCGTCGCCGCCAACAGGACGTAACGCGGGCGCTTGATGTTGCCGACCATGTCCTCCAGCAGTGGTTGGCTGCTGGCGGCCGGGAAGATGTACGGATCGTCGAGATGCGCGTCGCGGAGCCGCTTTGAGATCATGGATAGTTCTGTCGTCGCCTCTACTGCGGGGATTCCAGGCCTCAATCGCCCGACCAAGCGGAAGCTATGGTTGTCGAGGGCCGACATCACGCTTTCGGGCTTGTCGTGATTGACCATGGTCGACAACGGCGTGTCGGGCACGGGAAACTCGAACCACGCGGGCATGACACCGATAACCGTGTAGGGCTTGGCGTCTATGTAGACGGTCTGGTTCAGGATGGCCGGGTTGCCGCCGAAGCGCCGCTTCCAAAGGCTCCAACTGAGCATGATGGTGCCGGTGGCTGAGAGGCTGTGTCGTCGGCGGCGGTAAAGTCCTGACCCAGCGCCAGCCTTACACCGAGCGTGGAAAAGAGATTCCATGAAATCTCCGCACGCGGAAGGATTTCGGAGAGCAGACCGCCCGATCCGGAGAAATCGACCTGGCTCTCCTGCTCGAGCGCCATCCTGCTGAAAGAGCTGTTCTCCTTGTTCCACGCAGAATAGATGCCGCCGGCTACGTTGTTGTTCGGGAAATTATGATCATGTTCGTAGAGCATCAGCAGACGGCTGGGGTCCTTGAATGGCAGCGGCTTGAGAAGCACACCGTGTACCACAGTAAACAGCGCCGCGTTGGCGCCGATACCCAGAGCCATGACGAGAATCGCGATGGCCGTAAAGCCCGGCGTACGCCGCAATGTGCGCGCCCCATAGTTCAGATCGAGTGTGAGCGATTCCAACCAGCCCCAGGACCAGATGGCGCGGGTCTGCTCTCGAATAAGAGTGGGATTGCCAAAGGCGCGGCGAGCGGCATACCTGGCCTCATCTGGCGAGTGGCCATGTTCCCGTTGCTCTTCTTCTTCGAGTTCGAGATCCGAGCGCAGCTCGCGCTCAATGTCCATATCTCGTTTCCTGATCTGCCACCATCGCATGTAATTTTCTCCCCGGCACGAACCCGTCCATTCCAGCCGGCTATCTGTTCATTCGCAACGTAAAGAATTCATGGGGTTTGTGCGCATGGCTCGGCGCGCGGGAAGATAGCAAGCGGTCGCCGCCACGAGCAGCAGGACGGCGGAGACGCAGAACAGGGTGAGCGGATCGCTTTGGTTCACACCGTACAGCAGATGAGAGAAGCTCGGCAGCAGATGCACAAGCGGAATTGCTGCCAAAATCCCGATGCCCAATCCTGCACTGGCCATGCTCATTCCCTGGCTGACGATCATACGGAAGACACTGCTTCTGTCTGCGCCGAGAGCCATTCGGATTCCGATCTCCTGCGTGCGTCGCATGACCGAATA
>DASXFF010000182.1:0-30201 GCA_036489735.1 Occallatibacter sp.
GCCCACGCCACCTCGCGCGAAGTCTATGTCGGCCACACCATCTACAACATCGCTTCCCAGGGCCGCACCGTCCGCGTCTCTCAAATCGGCTACGACATGGTCGCCGTCTCCAACACTCCCACTACCGAGCAGATTCACTCCATCCTCGACCGCCATCGCGCCGCCGCGCTGCCCTTTTCCGGCTCCTCGCTGCTCGAGCGCCACTATCACGATGTGCCTTTGCTCTCTCTTGTCTGGGGCGTCGGACAAATCGGCCTTCCCTTTTCCGAGAGCGGCTCCATTCACGTCTTTGGTTTTGCTCTTCCTCTCGAAGAGGACTCCACCATCATCGCCAGCATTGCACCCTCTCTCCCGGTTCCCGGCGCCCTCGCCGCCTTGCGCGTCAAAGTGGAGGAGATCGCCCCCGCTCAGGACAAAGCCGCAAGCCAGGCTGCAGACCTCAACTCGCTCCTCACCCTCCTTCGCGGGCTCTCCATCGAGCAACACCCCAACGCCGCCAACAGCGTTTTCCAGGAGCTGCTCAAAAACGCTCAGATTACCCAGCACGGCGAGCGCGTCGTCATCACCTCCACCGTCGCCGCCGGCACCCTAGCGCATCTCTAGTGTCCTGACCCTGAAGTTCATATCAAAATCAACGGTCATCCTGAGCGAATTTTGGTGCGCTATTGCACCAAAATGAGTCGAAGGACCTGCATTTTGGGGCGTCGACTTAAGATGCGAACTTCAGGGACTAAACACCTAGATTCCGCCGCTCTCACTGTTGTCGCGCCGCCAACCGCCTCATACGACAGAGCTAAACCAAGCACCGTAGGTGCGAAGGATTCTAGCCCTGCGCTTCAGCGTGGGGACAAAATTCCATCCACGGACCAAGTCCCGTAGCAACGATGCGAGCGCCTTCACTCTGCCACCAGTTCACCCACGCGTTGTACGATGGAACCTGCTTGGAGATCGATAAAACATGCGTGTGTTAAATCCCGGCTCCGTTCTTCTCTTCGTCACCGCCCTCGCAACTGCCAATGGAATTGCTGCTGCCCAGAATCCCGCCGCCCAGAAAAGCCCCGCGAGCGAAAACGACGCTCGGCCTTGGATGAATCCACAGCTCTCGCCGGCTGACCGTGCCGATCTGGTCCTCAAGCAGCTCACGCTCGACGAGAAGATCGCCCTCCTGCACGGCAACGGCATGGCCCGTGCCGCCTTCTGGAAAACGCCGCTCACCGATCTCGCCAATGGTGGCGGAGGTTACGTCGAAGGCGTCCAGCGCCTCGGCATTCCCGGCCTCGTCATGTCCGACGCAGCCTACGGCGTCCGCGACAGCGGCGCAAACGGCCGATACTCCACCGCTCTGCCCTCAAGCCTCGGCGCCGCCTCCAGTTGGGACGCTGACTCGGCCTGTCAGTATGGCGCTGTCATCGGCAGTGAGCTTCGCGCCCAGGGCTTCAACATGACCCTCGGCGGCGGAGTCGACCTCGCCCGCGAGCCCCGCGACGGCCGCACCTTCGAGTACGCCGGCGAAGATCCGCTCCTCGCCGGAACCATCGTTGGCAATCTCATGAAGTGCGAACAAGCCCAGCACGTCGTCGGCGACATTAAGCACTACGCCATGAACGACCAGGAAACCGGCCGCAACTTCATCAATGCCATCGCCTCCAAACGTGCCATGCAGGAGTCCGATCTGCTCGCCTTCCACATCGGCATCTCCATCGCCAATCCCGCCGCCGTCATGTGTAGCTACAACCGCGTCAACGGCGATTACGCCTGCGAAAATTCTTACCTGCTGCACGACGTGCTCAAAAGCCAATGGGGTTTTAAAGGCTTCGTGGTTTCCGACTGGGGCGCAACCCATTCCACTGAGAAAGCCTCCGCCGCCGGCCTCGATCAGGAGCAGCCCATGGCGAATTGGTTCGGCCCCAAGCTCAAGGATGCCGTCGATGCCGGCCGCGTTCCCATGTCCGAAATTGACGACCACGCCCGACGCGTTCTTTATGCAGAATTTCTTTCCGGCATCGTCGACGATCCGCTCATTAAGGGAGTGGTCGATGTGCAAAAAGGCTTCGCCGTTGCACAGCACGTTGAAGAGAACAGCATCGTGCTCCTCAAAAATCGCGGCGCAGTGCTCCCCATTATTCCTTCGCGTGTCCGCTCCATCGCCATCATCGGCGGCCATGCCGACGTTGGCATGATCTCCGGAGGCGGCTCCGCGCAGGTCGATCCACCCGGCGGCAACGCCATCATGCCTCCCGGTAAGGGCGCAACCGTCTGGCAGGAACACATCTGGTTCCCAACTTCGCCGCTTGACGCGCTGCGCGCCAAACTGCCCCACACAAAAATCGATTTCGATTCCGGAACCGACGTGAGCTCCGCTGTCAAACTCGCCCGCGGCGCCGATCTCGCCATCGTCTTTGCCTATCAGTGGGAGGCCGAAGGCATGGACCTTCCTAATCTGTCGCTCCCCTACAATCAGGACGCCTTGATCGAGCAGGTCGCGGCAGCCAATCCGCATACCATTGTTGTCCTCGAAACCGGAACCGTCGTCACCATGCCGTGGCTCGACAAAGTCTCCGCCGTCGTTGAAACCTGGTTTGCCGGCAGCTCAGGTCACAAAGCTCTCGCCAATATCTTGTTAGGCGACGTCAATCCATCCGGCAAACTGCCCATCACCTTCCCGCGCAGCGAGCAGGATCTTCCCCATCCCGTCATCCCTCCGGCGCCGCCGCGCGTCCACGACATCGGACATGGCCCCGCCAACATGGGCTCCGCGCCTCCCAGTTTCTCCGTTAACTACACTGAAGGCGCAGAAATCGGCTACAAGTGGTACGAAACCGAGCACAAAACGCCGCTCTTCCCCTTCGGATTCGGCTTGTCCTACACCACCTTCGCTTACTCGGCCCTCACCGTCGATTCAACCGCGCGCACCGCCCGCTTCACTGTCCGCAATACCGGCACTCGCGCCGGCACTGAGATCGCACAAGTCTACGCAACCCTCCCTCAAGGCTCCGACGAATCCTGGCAGCGCCTCGCCGGCTTCGCCCGCATCGCGCTCGCGCCGGGCCAATCGAAAACCATCACCGTTTCAATCGACCCCCGTGTGCTCCAAACCTTCGATGAAACCAGCGAGGGCTGGAACCTTGCCGCCGGCGCCTACAAAATCCTCGTCGGCCCATCGTCGGCCAACACTCCGCTCACCGCCAGCCTTCTCGTTCATTGAAGGTCCAAGCGACGTAAGGAACAGTGGCCTTCACAGCCTGCAGAAACACTGCTTTGAAGGAGCACGAAGTGTAAGCCACGAGTTTACTCGTGCCGTAAATGCAGCAGATTGAGTTTCGCCTTAACCGCTGTGAGGGATTCTTGCCGGCGAATGACCGCGCAGAGGCCTTTTCCGCAGCCTGTATCATGGGATAGCACGAGCACCGCCACCCCGCCGCCGCTTTGTTCGATACCGAACAGAACTTCCCGCCCCCCACCGAATACAGTGTTTCGTGCGAAGCTTGGACGAGGCCCTAGTTTGAAGCGAGGAATAACTTCTGATGCCGATACCGGTCAAGCCCTGCGACGGCTTCTTTAGCGAGGAGACATGCGAATTGCTCGTCGCTAATGTCGACCGCTCCCAATGGCTTCTGCATCGCTGTGAACGCTGCGGCCAAAGTGTCGGCGCGCGCTTCGAAAAGGGCCGTTGGTCTCCTGAGGCGCATTGGCCATCCATCCCGCCACGCCCTCATCGCGATAAGGCTTGAGCCACCGCCTACAGTCTGTGCCTTGCTGCTCGTGGCTCGTAATCTCGCCTCAATCGGCCACAAGGTGCCGGGACCGGCTATTGGCAACCGGCTTAGGTCAAGATTCCCGCATCGAACTCCATTGCGTTGGCGAGGTGATTCTTGATCACCATGTAGCATTCGCACGCGGCCTTCGTCAGCGCGGCAACATCGAGAATCTCGATCTGCCCGTGCTGATACCGGATCAGTCCCCGGTCTTTTAGGCTCCCCGCCGCGGTCGTTACCGTCGGACGTCCGCCACCCAGCATGCCGGCAAGAAACTCATGCGAAATCTTGAACGCGTTTGTGTGCGCGCGGTCGGCGCAAATCAAAAGCCAGCGCGCCAGACGCTGCTCGAAATTGTGCTTGGCATTGCACCCGGCCGACTGCATCACCTGTACAAGCTGCGCCTGAACACTGCGCAAGGCCAGCTTATGGAATTCGCCGCCGCGATCGAACTCCTTGCGCCCGGCCTCCGTGCTGCACGAAAAGCCGTGGCCGGCAATCTGCGTATAGACTCGATTCAAACTCTTCTTGGTCCCCATCAGGGCCGAGATGCCGATTACCGATTCATAACCGAACATCCCCACCTCAACCTGCGCTCCATCGTCGAAGGTCGTCGTCATCGACGCCATCCCTTCCTCGACAAAGAAGAGCCGATCAATCGCGTTGCCGGGGAACTCCATCTCGTGCATCAATTCAAACTGCATCGGCTGCAGCGCCAGTCTCGCAGTCGCTTCAGGACCTAAAGCCCGCAAAAAGCTATTCTTAAACTGACCGTTATGCAAGAAGACCTCCTTTGGAGTCCCTTGGCAGGAATGGAACTGGAGTCCTACGCCCATCATGCGCTTTCTGGTTCAAACAAGCCAGTTTTCAACGGGTCCACTGAATCCTTCATTCCGCGAACCCCTCATCGCCGCCCCCGCATCTGAAACAATGGTTGGGGTTGGCCGTTGCCACCTTTTCCCGGCCCCATTCGAGTTTCACCCCATGAATCTCAAACCGAGAGAGGTCTCATGAATCATCCGCAACGTCTCCTCGCCGCTTCGGCCGTTATCGGCCTTGCAGTTCTCGCTTCCACCCTCAGCATCTCCGCCGCGCCCGCCGCCGGGGACTCATCCAAGCCTGGGCGCGCCGTTCTCACCGGCCAGGACGCATTCACTGACGCGGCCCACGAGTCTCCCGGCACACGCCGCCATCTCACCGTCGCCGATCTGCCTGAGCCCAAGCCTGAGCAATCGGTCGACAACGGCGCCACCGTCGTTCCCCGCCCCGCCAACGCCTGGCCCATCGCGCCCAAAGGTTTCAAGGTCGAGCTCTACGCCGCCGATCTTGACAATCCCCGTCTCATCCGTTTCGCTCCCAACGGCGATCTCTTCCTCGCCGAAAGCGCGAGCGGCAAAATCAAGATCTTCCGCGGTGTTGGCGTCGACGGCAAACCAAAGCAGGTCTCAGTCTTCGCCACCGATCTCCATCAGCCCTTCGGCATCGCCTTCTATCCCCTTGGCCCCAACCCGAAATGGCTTTATATCGGCGACACCGATGCCATCGTGCGCTTCCCTTACCACAATGGCGATCTCAAAGCGTCCGGCCCCATGGAACAGCTCGCCGATCTTCCGGGCGGCGGCAAGCTACGCGGCGGCGGCCACTGGACCCGCGACCTCGCCTTCACCAGCGACGGCTCCAAACTTCTCGCTTCCGTCGGCTCTCACTCCAATGTCGACGACGCCGACACTCATCCTGAAGAATTCCACCGCGCTGATGTGCTCGAGTTCACTCCTCAAGGCAAGTTCGTCGAAGTCTACGCGTGGGGCATTCGCAACTGCGTCGGCGAAGCCATCAACCCCACCACCGGCCAGCTCTGGTGCTCCACCAACGAGCGCGACGCTCTCGGCAACAACCTCGTCCCCGACTACATTACCCACGTGCAGGAACATGGTTTCTACGGCTGGCCATGGTTTTACATGGGCGGACCGGGCGGCGGACATCAAGATCCGCGCCTCGAAGGCAAGCACCCTGAGCTCAAGTCCAAGGTCATCACGCCCGACATTCTCCTCCAGCCGCACTTCGCTTCACTCGAGTTGACCTTCTATGAAGGCTCGCAGTTCCCCGTCGAGTTCAAAGGCGATGGCTTCGCCGCCGAGCATGGCTCGTGGAACCGCGCCAACCGTGCCGGTTACGAAGTGATTCGTTTGCCGATGAAAGACGGCCACGCCACAGGCGAATACGAAGACTTCCTCACCGGCTTCACTGTCGAAGGTGGCGACGGCGCTGTCTGGGGCCGGCCCGTCGGTGTCGCCGTCGCTCCCGATGGCTCGCTCTTTGTCTCCGACGACGGCTCCCGCTCAATCTGGCACGTCGTCTACACCGGCAAATAGCCGCGCCGATCCATCCATGAATATGGTTGCCCCCGGTCCCTCGCAGTTGGGGACCGGGGATCGCACTCCCATCAATCTGTCGTCCTGAGCGACCGAGCACGGCGAGGGAGTCGAAGGATCTGCGGTTGCTCCTCGGGGATTTCAATCAACCGAAAAAACTGGGTGCCCCAGGTCTCGATCCTGAGACCTGGGATCGCACTCCTTCCAACCTGCCCCGCCAACCCGGCTCACTCCCCTGTTTTCTACTTGAACGATCCGTTCCCCTTCCACAGTTCATCTCGATGCTGGCTGTAGTCGACAAAAGAATCAAACGTCGGTCCAATCAGCGGATTATCCTTCTGTGATCCCAGAATCGCTCCCCGGACCGTGTCCACTCCTTCGGCCTGCGGCGTCACAAAAACAATCGCAAACATTCCCGGCGCGTCCGTGTGAATCGCCTCGGTGTCGATCTCGTACTCCAGAATCGTCCCATCGGCCAGCAGCTTTTCCATCGCCGGAACTACGATGTTCTTGCTCAGTATGCCCACCGCATCATCGTCCGCCGTGGGTTTCAACTGGTACGTCATCACGTTCACATAGGCGTCCTTATACGCGCCTGGCTTCCAGTTGTAATAACGGCTCACCAGCACCAGGTCCCAGTGCTTTGTCGGGCTCAATGAATACGGCGAGCTTGAAGCGTCCAGCCCTCTCAACTTGTCCAGCACCTTCAACAATCCCGCCATCGACATCGACGACCACCAGCCGTCGTGCGTCCCGCCATCGGGCGTGTGCACCTGGTTCACATCGCTGCCGTAGCCCACAAGCGTCCCATCGGCAAGCGCGGGTTGAAAAATCGCTGCGTCCGCGGCATTCACCTTGTCTACGTCCGCTCCCCAATGCTGCCGGGGAATCTGCCAGTTGGCGACATACGAATACATCGGCGGCTTTTCTTTCACCTCCGCCGACTGCGCCCCCGACGGAATCGCGCCGGCCGCAAGCACCGCCAACCCACACAAACCTGCGAAAACACTCCAACCTTTTGCGTTCATCTGCTTTCTCCTGTCTTGATTTCGTCAGCGATCGCCCTGGGAACTGGCTGACGCCGCAAGTCTACAGCAACGATGGAATAATCACCGCTGTGAATTCTCCACAAACTGATTGTCATCCTGAGCGAACGAGCACTGCGAGGGAGTCGAAGGATCCGCGGTTGCTTTTCGCCAACTCGCTAACTTGCCGGCCTGCTGGCTTGCTGCCTTCTTACTGCACCACAGCATTCTGCATCGCCCACAGCGCCGCCGCTGCCCGCGTTGACACGTTGATCTTGTCGTAGATGTGCTGAATGTGGTGATCGGCAGTCTTCGCCGCGATGAACAGCCGGTCCGCAATCTGCTGCGTCGTCAGTCCGCGCGCCGCCAGAGTCAACACGTCAATTTCTCGTGACGACAGGCCGCCCGGATTCTGCGGCCGGCTCGCTTTCGGCTCCTCCGCATCACCATGCCCCGCAGCTGCCAGCACCGCTTTCACCGCGCGCGAATCTAGAACCCCTTCGCCGGCCAGTCGCCGCAACTCCGCCGCCGCGTCAGCGCCGGACAGAGCCTCTCGATTGGCCCGCTCACTCGTCATCCCCACATAAATTTCTGTTGCCGCCAGCACGCACGCCCCCGCATCGGCGCCGTTCGCTCGCAACCGCTTGTGATAGCCCGAGCCATCGCACTTCTCGTGATGCGCCGCGGCAATAGGATTCAGTGCCGCTAGTCCCTCCGACCGCCGCAACATTTGTTCCGTCAGCATCGGATGCAACTCCACGCGATCGAACTCCGCCCGCGTCAACGCACCCGGCTTATCCCATATCGAATTCGGCACCGCCGTCGTGCCGAAGTCGTGAACCAGCGCCGCCCTCCGCACTCTATTCGTCTCATCCTCGCCTAGCCCCATAAGCCGCGACGCTTTGGCGCTCAGCTCCGCGCATCGCCGGCTGTGTCCGGCCATATACGGCGATTTCAAATCGATAAAATCCGCCGCCACCATCAGCGCCCTGTCCAGCGAATTGTCCAGAGCGTTGCCCCCCAGCATCCTCCGCGGCTTCGGTTCCAACTCAAGCACCGCATCCCACGGCTCCAATTTGCCGAGCCGCTCAAACCACTCATGCCCATGTGTTAGAAATACGTCCACCAGCGCCGGATCGTAAGTCTGGTCGCGCCGCTCGTGAGCCGCTTCCATCGCCCGCTGGGGTGAGAAAATGCGCCCGATCGCCTCCATATCCTGGCTCAGGTGCACCACGCGCATGGCCAACGGGATCACTTCGCCCTTGGCATGAGTCGGAAACCCGTTGCCGTTCCAGCGCTCGAACGTGAAGCGCAACGCATCGCGAACGCCAGCGCCAAAGTCGAGCCGTTTGGCCAGCATATCGGCGACCTCGCAGCCCGATGAAAAATTCATCACCGCCCAGGCGTGCGCCGTCTGCTGCAGCATCTGCACAATCTGTTCGGTCTCTTCAGGGCTGCGGCCGGCCGTGGCGTATTGCACCACGTCGCGCATCACTTCCGTGGGATTCGCCGCATCGTGTACCAGTGTCCGCGCGCGGATAGCGATCTCGTCGCCAAACACCGTCGCCACCTCATGCGCATGGCCGGTGCAGCCCACGTACCTCAGCAACGAAACCCAATACACGTCATCGCGCACGTCATCGCCGTGCCCCGCAGCCTTTGAAATCCAGCTCGCCAGCAGGCATGAGCGCAACTGCGACTCCAGCGGCTGCCCGAACGCGTTGTCCTGCGCCAGCGCCAAAGTGGCCACAAATTCACCGAGGCGAAGATTTTCACTCAAAATAGGGAATTCTCCCGATGCGGATCCTGTGGGGGAAGGGTACGCTCATCTTACATCGGTCAACGATCGGTGTACATCCAAGAGGAGGAAACCGATGAAGTACATGATCAACTGGTACGAGCGTTCCCAGGGTTCACCCGCCGACTATGAGGACGCACAAAAACGCATCCTTGACGTCTTTGGCCCATGGAAGGCGCCGGACAGCCTTAAGATCGAGCATTTCGTGATCCGAGTGGGCGAGTGGGGCGGGCACATGCTGGTCGAATCTACCGATCTGCTGGAGATTCACAAGCTGACCACGCTGCTCTGCTCCTTCCGGTTTGAGGTCTACCCCGTTGTCCCGGTCGCAGACGCAATCCGTGTCGAGCTCGAAGCCATGGCCTGGCGCGACAACCTGAAGAAGTAGCAGCGCGGCCAACACGAAAATGGGTGCCCCCGGTCCCTCGCTTTCGGGGACCGGGGACAGCACTCTCTTTGATCTGTCATCCTGAGCGAGTCACGCAGTGCGTGACGAGTCGAAGGATCTGCATCTGTTTTTCACACCCTCCATCCGCCACGATCAGAGGGTGCCCCATCCTAAACGCGCATGCGTTTAGGGTGGGATAGCACAATTCCTAACCCACCTCTGTGTCATCCTGAGCGACTCACGCAGTGCGTGACGAGTCGAAGGACCTGCATCTGTTTTCCACGCCCTCCATCCACCGCGATCAGAGGGTGCCCCCGGTCCCTCGCCCTCGGGGACCGGGGAGACCGGCCGCGTTTAGCGTCGGTCCCTAACCCCGCTATCTCCGCTAACCCTGCTTTCCCACGGCATCATCGTCTTCAATCCGCCGTAATATTTGTCATAAATTCCCGCGTTCAAATACGGATCGGTCTCGAGCTGCGTCTCAACTGCCGGCGTCAGCGGCATTCCGAACAAAACGAAATTCGAAAAGTTTACAATGTTCTCCGCCTGCGACGGCTTCAGCGAATGTCCGCCCCCGCCCATGTACAAATCGAGCGCCAGATTCTGCGGAACGCCGAGAAATTTGTACACCGGCATCGCTCCCTCAAACCCAATCGAATCGCCCTCCGCATTGTCGGCATAATCGTCGTCGGTGTTGTCGATCAGCACGGCCCTCGGCGCAATGGCCGCAATCAGCTCGTGACGATCGTACGGCAACCGCTCCGCCGCGCCCCAGCTGTATTCCAGATACATCCGCGGCTCCACGGGCGCCGGAACCTGGTCGTTGAGAAATCGTCGAATCATCTCGTTCGAGTTGTGAGTCTGGTGGCGAACATGGTCCCCGAACGTCTCCGTCCCAGGCGTGCGGCCCCACGGATAAATATTGCCCAGCTCCGCCATCTTCCTGAACGGCACATTGCCGAAAGAATCGTAGCGATACGGCGCAGCCCCGCCCGCACCCGAGCCGCCCGGCGCCGTCACCTGGAACCGGTCATCGAGCAAACCCGCAAGCAGCGCCGTCTTACCCCAGCGCGAGAATCCGGTAATCACCAGCTTCTTCAGGTCCAGCAGATTCGCATACGCCGGATCGTGCGCTGCAAGATACTCAAGAGCATCGACGCCGCGGCTTGCGCCCCACGCCCACGCCAGCAGAACTCCGCGATCGTCGCCCGCATTGTCCAGCTGGTACGGATAGAGCGTGAAGAACGCGCCCGTATGATTGCCGTCATCGCTGGCAATCCCCGCGTGCCCAAACTTCGGCGCATCCCACGTCGGAATGCTCAAGACCGCATAGCCGCCATTCAGAAATGCCGCCCGGGGCGGAGCTGCCGCCGGAGAAGCAAAAATGTCTTCCTCCACAATCACGGGATACGGCGCCTTGCCCGTCGCCGGAAAATACAGCACCGGCGAAAACTCCGCGCTATTGCCCTTGTCTCGTATCGAAATCGTAATCGTTCTGTAATGCAGAGTGCCGCCCGATTTCGTAGGCGCAGTTGTTTCTGCAGCCGACGTCGCCGTCAGCGTCTCCGGCTTCGCAGGCATAAACCCGAACTCGTAGTACTGCGCCAGCTCCTTGATCTCTTCGCGCCGCCTGTCCCAGTCGGCAAGCGTTTTCACGCGGCCGCCGTTGAAAAACCGAAATGGATCGGGCAGGCTGTTCACAACGGGCAGATCGTGTGGGTCAGGATACTTGCCTTTCCTGCGCAACCCCTGCAACGCCCTATAGAGCGCATCGTTCGCCGCATCGATCTCCCGCTGCGTCTTCGGAGCGGCCATTACTGCTTTTGCGCGTTCCAATGTCCGGGCAACCGCCGTTTCATCCAGCCAGATGCCGCGGACAAGACCATCAACAGAATTTGTGGCCGGCGTCGCCTTCCGGATGTTCGTCGCCAGCATAAAAGTATTCAGCGGCATCGTCGCACCGGCCCCGTGCCCGCTCAACACCACCGTGCCCCACATCGTGTTGCTGTCCACTCCGTGATTGTTCCCACTGCTCCAGAACAAAATGGACTCGTTTTTGCTTTTGCCAGCCGCCGGCGCCGCAGCTCCGGTCGCGGCCGCAGCCGCGTCCATCGCCGAAGCCGAGTAAACCGCAAACTCCATCCCCAGTTCCGTTCCGGTCTTCAGGGGCCGGTCGCCAATCCTCCATGCCAGCTCCACCGTGTATCCAGTCCTGTTGCCTTGCCCATCGGTTTCGATCGTCGCTGCATACGATTCAAGGTGCGTCTGCCAAACCGCTGGATAGTACCTGAGCCCGGCGTTGGTCAGGTTGCCCGTCTGCTGCCCGGCCGCGCTTACCATCACGTAGCCGTCGTCCTCTTCGAACTTCGGGAACTTGTCGTTGTACTGGTCGACGAAAACTTTTACGCCGCTCCGATCCGTCTCTTTCGCGGATGCCGTTGTGATCTCCGGGTCCGTCACCGTAATCAGCAGATAGAGCAGCGGACCATTCCACAAAGCGCGAACCATCGCCGTCGGCTTGCAGTCCGTTTCCTGCTTCTTCAGGTCCGGGCTCATGCAGATCGCTATGCTTTCCGGGGTCGCGCTTTTCCACGCCGGTTCCTCCATGCCGTCCACCCTAATCGCCGCTTGCGTAAATTGCGCATGCAACACCGCGCCCTGCGCGGACTTTTCCTGCGCATGAGCCTCCTGGGCCTGCATCGGACAACCAGCGCACAGTGCAACCAGGAAACATCCCCAAACCGAAACTGAAACGCGCGTCAGCGCCTTCACGAATGGCACTCCTTCACCAGTCACATCAACTGGCTTCAACAACTTTAGCGGCTCAATCCCAACCCACCATATTGTCATCCTGAGCGAGTGACGCAGTGCGTGACGAGTCGAACGATCTGCATCTGTTTTTCACACCCTCCATCCGCCACGATCAGAGGGTGCCCCATCCTAAACGCGCATGCGTTTAGGGTGGGATAGCACAATTCCTAACCCACCTCTGTGTCATCCTGAGCGAGTCACGCAGTGCGTAACAGGTCGAAAGCCTGCTGAGCGGGGATCGCGAGAGAGAACGAGTCGAAGGACATGCATCTGTTTTCCACGCCCTCCATCCACCGCGATCAGAGGGTGCCCCCGGTCCCTCGCCCTCGGGGACCGGGGAGGCCAGTCCGAATAATCTGTCATCCTGAGCGAGTCACGCGATGCGTAACAGGTCGAAAGCCTGCTGAGCGGGGATCGCGAGAGAGAACGAGTCGAAGGACCTGCATCTGTTTTCCACGCCCTCCATCCACCACGATCGGAGGGTGCCCCATCCTAAACGCTCATGCGTTTAGGGTGGGATGCCACAAGTCTCAACCCTCCTCTGTGTCAAAAGGAAATGGGGAGCCGGTTCAACCCGGCTCCCCAACCCATCCGATCGATGAGTCACCAGTTGGCTATTCCTTGACAAGTTGGTCTCCACCAGAGCCTGTCTCCGCTTCACCAACTGAAACCAAGTCGGGGCCAGAACCAACAAAATGAACAGCACCTTGCAGCAAAACGCAAACTGTCAAATCACAGACTGTCTCACTCAAGGGGTGCACCCTTTTGAGATGTCAAGCCCCTCCTCCAAAAATAATTCCGCCCGTCCCCGCTAAGTCCTTTCGCTCTTATTTCTTATCTCTGATCTCTTTTTTCATCAAGTTTGCCGATTGATTCCTACGTTTTTGCTACGATCTCTCTACAGGATGGAAACAGGTCTTCTCCTGGATGAGTGACCCCGGCTCGTAGGCCACGGGGCTTGCGTGGGGGATGGGGTCCATTCCGCATCAATCGCACCAAAACCGGTGCGAATCGCGAAAAGGCCTTCTGTAAGCCATTGAATCGAGATATTTTAGATTCTAACTCCAATGCTTTCAGCGGGTTAGAATCAATGATCAAGTGTACAAGTAGCTGAAAACAAAACTCTTAACCCCAAAACAGTAGGGGAGGGGGGAGGGGTGGGAGCGACTGCGTACGTTGGATGATGTCTGACGGCTCTACGCTGGCAGTCGCCGACCTGTTGACTCGCCGACTTTCTACCGTCTACTGGCTGCCGGCCAGCCCCGCGGCCATCGCGTCCAGCGAGAGCGACCGCAGCAGGTTCCGCCGCATGCCTTGTTCCACCTGAACGAGTGCGCGGGCGGCCGAGTCAATCCATTCAACCGTGAGCCCTTCAGCCAGGCGGCTGAGTTCGCCGGCAATGTCGATGTTGCGGATCAGCGCGGGCGTGCCGGCCACAATCAGCAGCAGGTCTTCAACCAGGCTCGACAGCGCGCGCAACAGGTTGACGGTCTTCTCCTGGCCATCGGCGCCTGCGCGATAGGTTTCAGTGGCATGGAAGAGCGCGGAATAATCAGGATCGCGAAGCGCGGTGCGCAGAATTGTGTTCGCGTCTTCGCGGCTGGCAAGGTAAGCGCTAAGGTCGAAGGCAAGCGCGCGGCCCACACCCCCAACAGCCAGCCGCGCCACCAGTGCGCGCTCCTGCTGCCGGAGCTCAGGACGACGTCGCGCGAGCAGAGTTTCGAGTTCCGCGATGGGCAGCGCACCCAGCCGATGAATCACGGCGCGCGAGCGAATCGTCGGCAGCAGCTCCTGTGGATTCTCGGTCAGCAAGATGAGCGACGTGTGATCCGGCGGCTCCTCTAGCAGCTTGAGCAGGCTGTTTGCGGCTTCCTTCATGAATGCCGAAGACGTGAAAATGGTAAAGGCGCGGCGCGCTTCGGCCGGCGGCCGATAAAACGCGACGTGAATCGCCTGGCGCACCTGGCCAAGCTTGATCATGAGTTGCGGCGGATCGGGTGGAACAACCAGCACGTCAGGATGCGTTTGAATGAGAACTCGCGTCTCGCGCTTGTCGGTTTCGCGCAGGTCGTCGCGCGCTTCCACCGCTTCGTCCACGAGCGATTCGAGCTCGGATGCAGCGGCAATTCTCACGCAATTCGAACAGCGTCCGCAGAAGTCCGGCAGGCCGTCGCTTTCCGTCGGATCAAGGCAGTTCACCGCCTGGGCAAGCATCAGGGCCAGAGTGTATTTACCCGCGCCGCGTGGGCCGGCCAAAATCATCGAATGCGGGAATCGCCCGGAACGAATGCTTTCGCGCAGGTGCGTGACCGTGACCGTGTTGCCGAGAAAGTCCGAGAAACCCACGCAATCAGACTACACGGGTTCCTGAGTCAGCGGATCCCGAAGCCGTTGCACACTGTGAGAAA
This sequence comes from Occallatibacter sp., assembly GCA_036489735.1. GTDB lineage: Bacteria > Acidobacteriota > Terriglobia > Terriglobales > Acidobacteriaceae > Telmatobacter. The sequence goes on from DASXFF010000182.1 coordinate 14,558, forward strand.
AGGCTGCAACAACTCAGGAACTGGTCTATTCGTCTGCCTTTGAGACTGTCATCCTGAGCGAAGTTTGCCGCGTTTTTGCGGCAAACGGAGTCGAAGGATCTGCGGTTGTTCTTCAACAATCTTCTGACTCACCACGTTAGCTCCGCTGTCTGCTGTCTCCTGCCTGCTTCAATGGTTCCCTGAGTCTCTGATCTCTTTTCTCTGTTTTCCTTGACGCTCCTTCGGAATGGCCCCAGAATAAAAGAGCAACCTCCACTCGCACGCGGGCATCTTTTCGAGTAACGAGTTCTCCCATCGAGTCGCAAGGGACGCGGGAAAGGCCTATCCCGATAAGGAAGGACTGTCTGCCGTTTCAGTTCTGGTTGAACCGTTTAGAGCCTGGCCATTAGTGCCGGTCCGATTTTTTGCAGGATTTTGATCGAATTTTCCCTGGGCGATTTGCCCTGCGGTTGTTTGAGTTTTGAGCTTGAGTTCTTCGCGGAGGCCCCCATGAGTTCGTCCCCAAGCACGATACCAACCACCCCATCCGTTGCGCCCGCCACACGCGATTTTGAGTCCTCCCCGTCTCCAAAAAGAAAGCGCTTCGCCACGCCGGTTCCATTCCGTTTTCCCGCCCAGTCGGTCGACGGCGCTTCAACCAATCACCACGCTGAGCTCTTCTATCTGCAAAAGCAGATCCAGTCGCAGACTCCGATGGTGATTGTGCTTGAAGACGGTGAACGCGTGGATGGCTGCATTGAATGGTACGATCGCTACTCGCTCAAGGTTCGCGGCCGCACCCGGACTCTTATCTTCAAATCCGCCATCAAATACATGTACAAGCACGGCGACAACGGATAGAGCGGAATCTTTCTACGGTTTGTTCATCGCTCTCTTGTTCCCTCGGTCCCTTGGTCCCTGGGTCCCTGCCTTTAGGAGCCGGTCTCGAATCGCAACGCCAATGCCCTCTGCCGGCGGCAGCGGGCATACAATCACCGTGCAACCGGCAGCGTCGAGCGCCCGCAGCCCCGCATACAGCCCATGCGCCAGCGTCTCCGGTCGGTCCCACCTGCCCCATCTGTAAATCTCCACAAACTCAATTCCGCTCGGCGTGCCGATCCCCTCTGGCCACATCACGCCGATCTTCTCGCCGCTTTCATGCGTGGCCGCTGCAACCAAACGCGCGCCCAGTTCCTCCCGACGCTCCTCTACCAGCACCAGCCGCGCACGCGGCGCGTAGTGCTTCAGTCCCACTCCCGGCGATGGCAGCGCCTCCATTGGAATTTCGCGCAACGTTTCGCCGCCCCTGAACTGCTCCACCGGCCCGGCAATTTCCGCAATCTCCTCCGCTGTCACTGCGCCTGGCCTGTAAATCGTCATCGGGATCGTCGCTGGATCGATCACAGTCGATTCCACTCCGCGCAGCGTTGGTCCTGCATCGAGCACCGCGTCAATGCGTCCATCGAGATCGTCGAGCACGTGCTCGGCCGTCGTAGGGCTCACGTGTCCAAAGCGGTTCGCGCTCGGCGCTGCAATCGGAACCCTCGCGCGCCGGATCAGTTCCAGCGCCACCGGATGCGACGGCATGCGCACCCCCACGAGCGGCCTTCCCGCCGTCACCGCATCGGGTACCACAGCTGCCCGCTTCAGCAGGAGCGTCAGCGGCCCCGGCCAGAATGCATCCATCAGCCGCCGCGCCGTTTCCGGAATCTTTTCGACCAGCCCCTCGAGCATCGCTGGCGACGCTACATGCACAATCACCGGGTCCCAAGCCGGCCGGGACTTCGCCACGAAGATTCGCTCTACCGCCCCACGGTCCAGCGCATTCGCTCCCAGCCCGTAGACGGTCTCCGTTGGTAGCGCCACCAAGCCTCCGCAACGCAAAATCTCCGCCGCGCGGTCAACCGCGTCGTTTGCGTCCATTCTGCTGGCGTCAACAACGAGCCGAAGCGTCTTCATCCCTCTATTCTCACCTGTTTGGTTCACTTCTTCGCTTCCTCACTGCTTCCCTTATACTCAGCTTGAACCATGCCTATCGAAACCGAGATCAAATTCCGCGTCACCGATCTTTCCGCTCTCACTGAGCGACTCGAGTCCGCTGGTTTCCGAGTGCAAACTCCGCGTAGCTTCGAGAGCAACGTTCTCTACGACACTCCCGATCGCCGGCTTCGCGCCCGCACTGAAATCCTGCGCATCCGCAGCTACGCCGGCCATTGGACGCTCACCCACAAGCGCCTTCCCACACCAGACTCCGGCGCCGCCAGCCCCGAGACTGACCGCCACAAGCACCGCATCGAAACCGAGACGGAGATTTCCGAAGGCGCCGCGCTCGCCGAACTTTTTCTCTCGCTCGGACTGGTCCCCGCCTTTCGCTATGAAAAATGGCGCACGGAGTGGTCCGACAACGAAGGCCACTGTGTCATCGATGAAACCCCCATCGGCAACTACGCCGAACTTGAAGGCGCATCCGACTGGATCGATCGCGCCGCCGAACGCCTTGGCGTTAATCCTGCCAGCTACATCACCCTCAGCTACGGCCGGCTCTTCGACCAATGGCGCATCGACCACCGCAGCGACATTGAAGATCTCACCTTTGCCGCCATCGCCACCGCTCGATAGGCCTCCCAGCAATGCCCCCCACGGTTCATCGCCCCTTACCTTGCATATGGCCTAAGTCGCGCCCCTTTCTTCCGCTCACCGGCCAGTCGTATACGTTCCCTTGGTAACTAGACTTGACTCATCAACTCCGTCGCGACACCGATATAGGTGTTGGGTCTTTTTAAGATTCCTGGAGGACAGGATGAATCAAGGAAAATCAATTCAATCGGATTGTGGTTGGCGCGGCGCGAGACAACTCTTGCTTTCGCTTATCGCATTGGTCTTTGTAACTGGAATGGCTTTGCCCGCAAGGGCCGGAGACATTCCGAGAATGAAGATGCACGCAGCGCCGGCCTACCCCACCCCGACCTACCCGCAAGTGGCGAAAAACCTGAAGCTCTCCGGCGAGGTGGTTCTGGAAGTCGTCGTGGATCCTCAAGGCAACGTGAAAGAAGTGCGGCCGAGCAAAGGCCCCTTCATTCTGGCTCAAGCGGCCAGGGACGCGGTCCGCCGTTGGAAATTCAGCCTTGGCTCATACGACCATGTGGTAGTCATTGCATTCAACTTCACCAACCCCTAAACGCGGCCGCCTTCCCAGGCAAGGGTCGATGGCAGCGATATGCTGCTCGAGGGGCGGCAGCATCGCAGTGAAATGAACTCGTCGTCCCGTTGCCCAAGCCTCCCCTTCCGGCCCCTTCATCCCCATCAATCTCATAGACTTCCACCGCCGCGTTCCTCCTTTCGCACTCCCCCGAAAGCGTCATAGCAAGTCCCATATCTGCAACGAGATCGCTTAAAATAGTCATTTGTAGTCTTTTGTTTGCTATGCTGCAAGCCTCGAGGGAGCCAGCCATCCCGGATTTGACCAATCTAAACGTTGCGCTTCTTGGACCGGACGAACAGCGCCGCAAGGTTGTCGCCAGCGCTATCTCCAAGCATCCCGGCCTCAAACTCCGCGAATTCTCATCTTTCCCTCCCCGGCTTGAGGACCTTCCTGAGAGGCTCGCGCAGGCCTACGAAATTGTCATCATCGATGTGGATAGCGAGCCGGATTACGCCTTCGCTCTCGTCGAACGCATCTGCTTGAGCGGGCGCACCTACGTAATGGCATACTCGGCTAACGCGGATATGAAGCGGGCTGTCCAGTTTATGCGCATCGGGGTCCGCGATTTCTTCACTCTGCCCATTGATCCGAACGAAGTTTCCGCGGCTCTCACGCGCGCCGCCGCACACCGCGCTGAGCCCCCTCAGCCACGGGACGATAAGAAAACCGGAAAATTGTTTGTCTTCCTCGGTTCCAAGGGTGGATGCGGCGTGACCACGCTCGCCTCGAATTTTGCCCTCGCCCTGGCTCAAGAGAGTGAGAACACAACCCTGCTCATTGACCTCGGCCTGCCGCTCGGCGATGTGGCCATCAACCTCGGCATCAAGACTGAATACTCGGTCGTAACTGCTCTCGAGAATCCCGCCCGTGTGGATGCAAATCTGCTCTCCACGCTTGTCTCCAAGCACAGTTCCGGCTTGTCTGTGCTTCCCGCTCCAACCGATCTGCCAGACGTGCACGCCACCAAAGAGGCCGTCGACAAGCTCCTCAAGGTCACGCGCGAAATCTACGACTATGTCGTGGTCGATATCGGATCGAGGCTCGATCTGATGGACTCAACATTGTTTGAGGATTCCTCAACCATCTTCCTCGTTACCCAGGTCGGAATCTCTGAAATGCGCACTGCGAACCGAATGATCGTGAAACATTTCGCCAAGCGCGATGAGAATCTGCAGATCGTGATCAATCGCCATAAGAGCAGCGACTCGCTCTTTGACGAATCTCAAATCACAAAAGCTCTAACACGGTCTGCCAACTGGAGAATTCCCGACGACTATGCGGCGGCGCGCAGAACGCGCGAAACCGCGACCCCCATGGTTCTGGTCGACTCCACCATCTCGCAAACCATTCGCCAGATGGCGAAATCAGTCGCCGGCCTCCTCACAGAAAAGAGCGAAAAAAGAAGCTTCTTCAGTTTCCTTCGTTAAGCAGGGACCGCGGGAGTGGCACCAGCCTCCGCAAGCAAGAGTCAGAGAAACAAAAGCCCAGCCGATTTGGCTGGGCTTTTCGCTGGCGGCTTCGAAATCGTCCGAGGCTTGAGAATCCGATTAGACTCTTTCTGTTCCCTGTTCCCTGTTCCCTGTTCCCTGTTCCCTGCCCTTAGGCCCCGTGGCATTTTTTGTACTTCTTGCCGCTCCCGCAGGGGCAAGGATCGTTACGGCCCGGCGTTTTGCCCGTTCTGCGCTGCGTGGCCTGTGCGCCATCCCCGCCGCCCTGCCGGCTAGCCACGGCAAGTTCCTTTTCCTTCTTGCGCTGGAATTCCTTTTCCAGCTCGTCGATGGTCGTCGAGGGTGCGCGCGTGTGAATGGCGACCTCTCTTGGCGCCCCGTCGCCAACCAGTGGCCGGGCGGCGCTCGCAACCGGAGGTGCATTCGGCACCGTGCCGCGTGGCCGCGGCGCAGCATCCACCGGCTGCCCGTCCGGCCCAAGAATCTGCATCCGGAACAAGTAGCGCACCGTGTCTTCCTGGAACTTCGCCATCATGGCTTCAAACATGTCGAAGGACTCGCGCTTGTACTCCACCAGCGGATCTCTCTGCGCGTAGCCGCGCAGATTGATTCCTTCCTTCAAGTGGTCCATCGACAGCAGATGATCCTTCCACAGCCCATCGATTACGCTCAACATCACCATGCGCTCGTGATGGCGCATCGTGGCCGCGCCCAGAATCTTCTCCTTCGCCTCATAGGCGTCGGAAAGTTTGGCGAAAATCTCCTCGCCCAGTTCGTGGCGGCTAAGCGTCTCAGCCTGAATCCCCGATGCCGCAAGGTTGAATCCGAAGTGATCAACGAGTTTCTCGCCCAGTCCTTTGTAATCCCACTGGTCCTGCCGCACCTTTTCACCGGCATGTTCATCCAGGATGCTGCTCAGAAGTCCGCCGGCATAATCCTCCAAAATCATCTCGCGCTGCTCGACGCCTTCAAGCAACTGGCGGCGCAGGCCGTAGACCGCCTCCCGCTGCTTGTTCATCACGTCGTCGTATTCAAGCAGGTGTTTGCGGGCCTCAAAGTTCTGCGCTTCCACCGCTTTTTGCGCACCTTCAATCCGTTTGGTGATCATGCGCGACTCGATGGCTTCGTCTTCGACCATCACCTTCTGCATCACCGTGCCGGCAAAACCGCGCGCGAAGATGCGAATCAGATCGTCTTCAAGCGACAGATAAAACCGCGACTCGCCGGGATCGCCCTGGCGTCCGGCGCGACCGCGCAGCTGGTTGTCGATGCGCCGCGATTCGTGCCGCTCCGTGCCCAGGATGAACAACCCGCCGGCCTCGATCACCGCGTCGTGTTCCTTTTGCGCTGCCGCCGCGTGCGCCGCGTTCGCCTCCGCCCAATCGCCATCGGAAACCTCGAACTCCTGCCCCTGGTAGTAAAAGCGCAAAAATCCAGCCGGCGCCATCGGATTGATCGCGCCCTCTGCCACGCTGATGGCCCGTGCCTTATCTTTCTTCACCAATTCCTGCCGCGTCATGAACTCCGCATTGCCGCCCAGCAGAATATCGGTGCCGCGACCCGCCATGTTGGTCGCGATGGTCACCATCCCCGACCGGCCCGCCTGCGCCACAATCTCCGCTTCCCGCTCGTGGAACTTGGCGTTCAGCACCACGTGCTTCACGCCCTTTTTCTGCAAAATTCCCGACAGCCGCTCTGACTTTTCGATCGACGTGGTGCCTACCAGCGCTGGTTGTCCCTTGGCATGCAGCTCCGCAATGTTTTCCGCGACCGCTTTGTATTTTTCTAGTTCCGTGCGGAACACCACGTCTGGATTTTCCAGCCGCAGCAGCGGCTTGTTTGTGGGAATCACCACGATCTCGAGCTTGTAGATCTTCTCGAACTCGGCTGCCTCGGTCTCGGCCGTGCCCGTCATGCCGCTCAGCTTTTGATACAGGCGAAAATAATTCTGGAAGGTGATCGTGGCCAGCGTCTGATCCTCCTTGCGGATGTTCACGCCTTCCTTGGCCTCGATCGACTGGTGCAGGCCGTCGCTCCAGCGCCGCCCCGGCATCAGGCGCCCCGTGAACGTGTCCACGATGATGACTTCCCCGTCCTTCACCACGTAGTCCACGTCCCGCTTGTAGAGCGCGTGCGCCTTGATTCCTGTCTCAACGTAGTGCTTCAGTTCCCAGTTCTCCGCGTCCGCAATGTTTCCGATCCCCAGCGCTTTCTCAATCGTCTCCCAGCCTGAGTCGGTCACGCCGATGGTGCGCTGCTTTTCGTCCACGAAATAGTCGCCGCTGAAATACTTTTCGCCTTCGGACAACCGGATACCGAGTTCCGCCTGGCGTTGCGAGTCGCTCCATTCCACCTCTTCGCCCATCTCCAAAGCTGGAATGATGTGCCTCACGCGCGCGTATTTATCCGTCGTCTGCTCGGTTGGCCCAGAGATGATGAGCGGCGTGCGCGCCTCGTCGATCAGAATCGAGTCCACTTCGTCCACAATTGCGTGGTAATGCCCACGCTGCACGCAATCCTTGATTTCGAACTTCATGTTGTCGCGCAGGTAGTCGAATCCGAATTCGTTGTTGGTTCCGTAGGTGATGTCGGCCCCATAGGCCGCGCGGCGCTCCTCGTCGCTCAGGTCATGGACAATCACGCCGACGGTCAGGCCCAGAAACTCGTAGATCTTGCCCATCCACTCGGCATCGCGCTTGGCCAGGTAGTCGTTCACCGTGACCACGTGCACGCCGTGGCCGGCCAGGGCATTCAGATAGCACGCCAGCGTAGCCACCAGCGTTTTGCCCTCGCCCGTCTTCATCTCTGAAATCTTGCCCTGGTGCAGCACCATTCCGCCGATTAGCTGCACATCGAAGTGCCGCATCTGCACCGCGCGCCAGCCTGCCTCGCGCACCACCGCGAAAGCCTCGGGAAGAATCTCGTCGAGCGCTTCCTTCTCGGCCTCTTTTATCTGCTCGGCGTCCGTAATTCCTTCGAGCTTTGCCGCAATTCGCGCCCTGAACTCGGCCGTCCTGGCTCTTAGCTCTTCGTCCGAGAGCTTCTTCGTCTCCGGCTCCAGTGCGCTGATCTCGGCCACGATAGGCGTCAGCTTCTTGATGGCCCGCTCGTTCGCGGTGCCGAAAATCTTGGCAAGAATCTTATCTAAAAACACAACGTTCTCCGTTTCTTAGTGTAAATGGCGGGGCTAAACGGCTCCGCGTCACAGGAGCCTTTGAACGCTCCTAATGCGATTGCTTCGATCCCGCACTTTTTATCCTCAGTCACAGCCGCAATACGAGGTCCCCAATCGGTTCGCCTCGCCGAATCCGTCTGAACTGCCGGTTCAGTTGTCTCGTCTTGCCCTCCGGATCTCCCTCGTCATCTTCCTCTACGTCCTGCTCCTGCTTCTGCTCAAGAACATGTTGCAATGTTGGCCTGACAAATACCTGCATGAACAACAACATCATCCCCAGAGTTGCGGAAGAGGGACAAAAACCCGCATCTCTCTTTCCGCGCCGCCGGTTGACCTTCCACTTGGCTCGGCGCAGCAAAAAGTGAATGAACACTACGACAATCGCGAAGTACGGCAGACTGGCTGCGACCGAACAGCACAGATAGAAAACGCGGGTTCCCATTTACGCCCTTCCCGGCTTGCAAAAAAGTCATGAGGCAATAGACGGCGGCGCAGTGCAGCGAAGCTGCTCTGCAAAACCATTCAATTTGTCACGGATTTATTGGAGCCGGAAGGGCGGTGGACGCTGGAACGACGGCTGTAAGGCCGGCGTGTTAAATGCGCGGCGATGATCGAAGCGCTGCGGAACCGTTAACAGGCTGAGAGGCACGATCAAGCCGACGAACCAAACGGGCAAAACCGCGAGCCCCACCGCGGCGCTGCCCGAGTGAGCACTTGCTGCCAGCATCAAGACAAGGGCGGCGGCGATTGCAATTGCCGCAACCAGGAGCCACCTGCGCCGATGCCAGCCGTGAGCCATCTTGATGGGAAGTATACCAGCCCCGATGATCGATCCCCAGGCCGAGAGCTAGTTCGTGTGCCCAACGAAGAAACAAAAGCCCCCGGGCATTTCGCCGGGGGCTTTTTTCCTGGTTTTGGACGAGGTTAGTTGGAGAACAGCAGCACGCCCGCCGCCTTCTCTTCCGTGCTGGTCTCATCGGCGCTTACTGGCCGATAGAACAGCTGGTTGGCGTCGAGATACACCTCAAGGAACGCCGGCCGCTCCTGAATCTGCCCGGCAATCAGCGCCTCGGAGAGCGGATCTTCAATGTAACGCTGCAGCGCGCGGCGCAACGGACGAGCTCCGTAGCTGCGGTCGACCAGCGTTTTGTCGAGAATCCACTTCTTGGCGTCATCGTTCACTGAGATGGTGATCGACTTCTGCGCCAGGTTGGCGTTCAACTGCTGCACCAGCAACTCGACAATCTGGATCAGGTCGGCATCGTTGAGCGACTGGAAGAGAATCACTTCATCGAGACGGTTGAGGAACTCGGGATTGAAGGTCTTCTTGACCTCGTTCCTGACCAGCTCTTCCACCTTCTCGCTGACGATGTCTTCCCGCTCGCTCTGGAAGCCGAGCCCTTGCTTCTTCTGCAGGTGACGCGCGCCGATGTTCGACGTCATGATCACGATGGTGTTCTTGAAGTCGACGGTATTGCCCAGCCCGTCGGTCAATTGCCCATCCTCAAACACCTGCAACAGAATGTTGAACACATCCGGGTGCGCCTTCTCAATTTCGTCGAGCAACACGACCGAATACGGCGAACGCTTGACACGCTCGGTCAACTGGCCGCCCTCCTCGTAGCCCACGTAGCCCGGAGGCGAGCCGATCAGCTTCGACACCGAGTGCTTCTCCATAAACTCCGACATGTCGAACCGGATCAGCGCCTTGTCGGAACCAAAGAGGAAGTTGGCCAGCGTGCGCGCCATTTCGGTTTTTCCCACGCCGGTCGGTCCCAGGAACAGAAAACTTCCGATCGGCCTATGCGGGGATTTCAATCCCGCTCTTGACCGCCGGATGGCCCGCGCCAAAGCGCTGATCGCCTTTTCCTGCGAGATCACACGCTTATGCAGCTCTTCTTCCACGCGCAGAAGTTTCTGTGTTTCTTCTTCCTTGATGCTGGTAACGGGCACGCCCGTCCACCGGCTCACCACGTCTTCGATGTCTTCGCGGCCCACGATGCCGGCAGCCGAATCGTCGAGATGGTATTTGTCGCGCAGCGCGCGCAGGTTCTCGCGCTCCTTGCGCTCTTCATCGGAATAAAAACGCGCTTTCTCAAATTCGTGATTGGCAATCGCCGAATCCATGCGATGCACGATGAACTTGATCCGCTTCTGCACTTCGGTGATCTCTTCGGGCAGCGAGGTCTGCCGCAGCTTCACGCGCGCACCCGCTTCGTCGATTAAATCGATGGCCTTATCGGGCAAAAAGCGATCCGGAATATAGCGATTCGAGTGCGATACGGCGAACTCCACCGCGGCATCGGTGTAACTGACCGCGTGAAACTTCTCATAGCGGTCCTTGATGCCCATGATGATCTTGATCGCTTCCGCCTCGTTCGGCGGCGGAACCTTCACGGCCTGGAAGCGCCGTTCCAGCGAACGGTCCTTCTCAATCGACTTGCGATATTCCGCCGGAGTCGTTGCTCCGATGCATTGAATCTCGCCGCGCGACAGCGCCGGCTTCAGAATGTTCGCCGCATCCAGCGACCCTTCAGCCGAACCCGCGCCCACCAGCGTATGCAGCTCGTCGATGAACACGATGGAATTCTGGCTCTCCATCAGCTCTTTCATGATGGTCTTCAGCCGCTCTTCGAACTGGCCGCGATACTTCGTTCCTGCAACGATCAGCGATAGATCCAGCGCCAGCACGCGCTTGTCGGCCAAGAAGCTCGGCACTTCGCCGTCTGCGATGCGCTGCGCCAGGCCCTCGACGATCGCCGTCTTGCCCACGCCAGGCTCGCCAATCAACACCGGATTGTTCTTCGTGCGCCGGCACAGAATCTGCACCGAGCGCTCCAGCTCACCTTCGCGACCGACCAGCGGATCGAGTTGTCCGTCCATTGCCGCCTGCGTCAGATCGCGGCTAAACTCCGCCAGCAAGCTTGACTCGCGCTGCCGCTGTTGCGGAGGCGCCTTCTCCTGCGTCACGCGGGCCAGCTCATCGCGAATCTGCGTCAACTTCAATCCGCGCTCCTGCAGAATCTCCGAAGCAAAGCACTTCTCTTCCCTCAGCAATCCCAGCAGGAGATGTTCCGTTCCAATGTGTTTGTGTCCCAGCCGCTCGGCTTCCTCCGCGGCATAGGCCAGCACCCGCTTGCACTCGTTCGAAAGCGGCAGGTCGACGCTTGTCGACACTTTTTCCCGAATCGTAGTGTGCGCTTCAATTTGCTTCCGGATCGACTCCACCGATGCGTGCGAACGCAGGAAGCGGTTCGTTAACGCCTTGTCTTCGCGAAGCAGCCCCAGCAGTAAATGCTCGGTTTCGATATAAGGCGAGCCGAATTGGCTGGCCTCGTATCGCGCAAAGAAAATCACGCGCCGCGCCTTCTCCGTATACCGCTCGAACATATTTGAGCTCCCCCCCGTTTTCGGGGACCGTCCCCAGGCGCTCGCTTGAAGTAGCCGTCCAGTGGCATTCCGGCCTCGGCCCTACCTTCGTTCGCCCTTCTGTTGCTTCGCCGCCGGAGCCTCCCGAAAGAGATCGCCGTGCCCCGAACAGCTCTTGTGGATGGTCTTGTTTCCCTTTGCTGCCTATCGTCGATCGGCCAGAATCTGCCCCCGACTACCATCCCGACCTCTGCCTGCCCGAACCGGAAGAAACTCCCTGCCAGGCCCCTACTGCATAAGACTCAAATCCTTGCAAAAATGCTGCTTTTTCTAGCGAATATGTCCAGCTTGCTGTCCTTTTTGCCCAGGGTCTGTGACCTGGATCAGCCTTCCGTTTTCGAGCTTCAGGGTCCGCCCGCACCGTACCGCCAAATCCATGTTGTGCGTCACCAGAATCGAAGTCAGCCCGTGACTCCCGTGCAGACGCTCAATCAGGTCAAAAACTCGCCCGGCCGTCTGGTTGTCCAGGTCGCCTGTCGGCTCGTCGGCCAAAAGCAGCCGCGGACTGCAAACCAGTGCTCGTGCCAGCGCCACCCGTTGCTGCTCCCCTCCTGAAAGCTCACCCGGCCGATGGTCGCCGCGATCCTCGAGTCCCACTTCTCCGAGCCACTTTTTTGCCGTCCCTAACGCCTCGCTTTTCGCCGTGCCCCGCGCCATAAGCGGCATGGCCACGTTCTCCAGCGCTGTGAACTCCGGCAGCAAATAATGAAACTGCCACACGTACCCAATTTCCCGATTTCGAAAAGCTGCCGCCTCTTTCGCGCTCAACTTTGCCACGTTGGTTGACGCGCAGTATACAGTTCCCGTGGAAGGCGCATCAAGCGCTCCCAGAATGTGTAAAAGTGTGCTCTTTCCTGCGCCCGATTGGCCGACGATCGCCACCATTTCACCGGGCATCACTTCCAGATTCAGATCTTGAAAAAGATCCAGCGCGCCACGTGCCGTTTGATAGATCTTACCCAGCCCTTGAACTTGAATCACCGGAGATTGGCCGGCGTCGGATCCAGCCGTTCGCGACTCCGGGTCCCGCGTTGCACGGGATGCCAGGGGAGCAGCCGCTGAAGGGTTTTGCATCATCCAGTTAAGCCTTATTTTACAGGACTCGCGCCTGATCCGGCACATCCCCCAAACCGGGCATCGAAGGGGCACCAGCAATGCCACGTCAGGTCACTTACTTTGGCGTTTCCACCCGTCTGCCGGGTGCCCCAACCTAAACGACCGACTCGACGATCGTTTAGGGTGGGATAGCACGATCCCCGCTATCCCGCTGCCCCTTGCTATCATCGAATTATTGTCCGCGGTTCCGGGGGGTCATACCCCAAGCTCGCGCCGCCATCATTCCTCATCCCTATGACCACCATTTCCCACGCCGCTTCGTCCTCCGATCTCGCCGTAAATCCCACTCCACATACAATTCATGCTCCCGCTCCGGGCGTTACGGCTACTCTCATCCACGACCTGCGCGAATTCTTCAAGGTAAAAGTTGTCGGTCTGGTGCTGGTCACCAGTTGGGGCGGCTTCTATCTGGGATCGATGCAGTCCGGCATTTCAACTCTGCAGCGCGGCCTGCTGGATATGCTCTTCGGCGTCGGCCTCATCTCCGCCGGCGCGGGCGCACTTAACCAGGCACTCGAGCGTTCCAGCGACGCGCGCATGAAACGCACTGCCGATCGTCCCCTGGCAGCCGGCCGCTGGCCGCTCTCGATCGGTGTTCTCGGCGGTCTCGCAACAGTCGCTCTGGGTGCAGTCTGGCTTGCCTTCACCACCAATCTCCTCACCGTCTCTCTTGCATTGTTGACGGCATTTACTTACGTGGCCATTTACACGCCGCTCAAGCGCGTCACTACTATGGCTACTTTTATCGGCGCATTTCCCGGCGCGATGGGGCCCCTGCTCGGCTGGACCGCGGCCCGCGGCCGTATCGAGTGGCCGGGCGTCGCGCTGTTCGCCATCCTCTTCGTGTGGCAGTTTCCGCATTTCATGTCGATTGCATGGCTCTACCGCGACGACTACGCCCGCGCCGGCATTCGCATGTTGCCCGTGGTGCAACCCGATGGTTGGTCGACAGTTGTCGAAGCACTCTTCTATGCCGTGCTGATGATTCCTGTTTCGCTCGCTCCCTGGCGTTTGGGCCTCACCGGCGCGGCCTACGCCTTCATCGCGGCTGCGCTGGGTCTCGTTTACCTGGCTTATACGATTCGCTTCGCGCGCATCCTGCGCGCCGAGTCTGAAGACGAAAGCCGCAAACTGGCCCGCGATCTGCTCAAGGTAAGCGTGATTTATCTGCCGCTGCTTTTTACCACGCTCATGCTTTGCGCCCGCGCTCGAGGTTAGCGCGCATGACGACCGAAGCTTCCACTTCGACTCCGCGCTCCAGCACGGCAACGGCCATCGCCGCGATTCTCGTCGTCAGCGCAGCGGCGACGATCTTTTTGTTCTGGCTCATCTATATTCATCCGGCCGCGGCCAGCAGCTCGCAATATGCCTTCCTGCCCGCGATGAATGCGGTCTTCAACGGGCTTGCAGCCACGGCGCTGCTCATCGGCTACACCTTCATCCGTGCGCACAAGATCAGGCAGCACCGCGCGTCGATGATTACGGCGTTCGCATTCTCCACCTTGTTTCTCGTCGGCTACATCGCGCATCACGCGCTGCACGGCGATGTGCGCTATCCTGTGCACGCCGATTTCCGCACATTTTATCTCTGGCTGCTCGCGAGCCACATCATCCTGGCTACCGTTGCGCTGCCCATGATTCTTGTCACGTTTTTCTTTTCGCTGTCAGGACGCATTCCGCAACACCGCCGCATCGCGCGCTGGACGTTCCCGATCTGGCTCTACGTTTCGGTGACCGGCGTTATCACTTACGCGATGCTGCGCCTCGCGCTGGGATAGAGATATGCAGGCAAGTCAACAATCCGCGGAAGGGGACCGCACGCAGCAGTCCGGCGACGGCACACGCCAGCTTCTGCAGTGGGGCAGCTCCATGGTCGGCACGGGACTGCTTGCGATCATCCTGCTCGTCACAGTACTCGGCGGCTACTCGCGCCTGGGCGCCAGCACCAATAGCGGATGGTTCGCGCTCATCGTTGGCCTCATGTGCATCCCCTTCGGGTTGATGCTCCTGGCCCTCGGCCTCGCCAAATGGTTCCGCAATCGCCGCACCCGTCAGACAGCCCATAGCCGGTAGCCGATACGTCGAGCGGTTAGAGACGGAAACTGGACGGGCAAAATTTACCAGAAAAATAACAGTAATTTTTCAGTAAACTTGCACTGAAATTGGTGCAGCGCGTGCTTATTCTAAATAACTTATCTATTTACCAAGTTTACACTCCCCTCGAAAAAATTAAAAATCCATTTTCTCGTTCTTTGAGGGGTATGTTTACTTATCGGTTAACAAGAGCCCGGACGAAACGACAGCCCCAGCCTGTAGCCGGTGGTTCGGGGTGGTGATCATGGGACCATTGTGCGCTTAAAGGGCGTAATTATCGGCAAACTTGGGGAAAACAGAGATGAGAGATAAGAGATAAGAGGAAAAGGGCTTAGGGCAGGTGGGGGGAATTATTTTGGCGGGAGGGGCCTTGACATCAAGGGAACAGGCGACAGGGGACAGCGAGCGCGGCGACGTGAGGGGCGGAGGCGGCGCGCGCAAACTGAAGGCAAGGCTGGAAATGCTCCAGCCAGAGCAGGTGTGGCCTGCGGCATCGCTTCGTGCTCAGCAGAGCCGCTTCGAGAGCTTTCGCTACGTGTTCAACAATGAGCGACCGCACGAAGGGCTGAACAACCAAGTTCCAGCGAGTCTCTACTACCCAAGCTCCGTCCGACTGTCACGCAAGTTGCCGGAATTCAAGTACCCCAAGGGACTTCTTCTGCGAAGGGTGAACAACAGCGGATGCATCAGTTGGCACAAGACCCGAATCTTTATCAGCGAGGTATTCCGCTTCGAAGAGTCGGGATTCGAGTCGGTGACACCAGGGTTCTACCGAGTCTTCTTTCGAGACATGGAGATCGGGGAACTCGATGCCGAAGAGCTTCGTTTCAGAGCTGCGCGAAGAGTTGTCTGGGCCTGTCGATGAGTGACTCGCCCTGGAACCACAACTGAGAATCAGTCATGGATTGCCGTCGAGCCGCCAACCGTTCGCAATCCGGGAAGCTGTTTTGCGTCACATAGAAGACACCGTCGGGAGTGACCCATTCACGAGACTCTGACCTGAAGCGGCTAGGGAGTCTTTCCGCGTGTTACGCTCAATGCTGAATTCTCCGGAGGCAAGATGTTCATTAAGAAGCGCGTGCTTGCGCTGTCTGGAATCCTTGCGATTGCAGCGTCAGCGGCGGGACAGAACACGGCTCCTGCGTCCGATCTATCGGCCGATGTTCAGCAGCAGTTGACCGCGCTAACCGAGACCTATAAG
>DASXFF010000187.1:0-29871 GCA_036489735.1 Occallatibacter sp.
TTCCAGCTTACCCGCTTAAGGATCCGGTGCTGAAACCAGCTTCGATAGAGCAGGGCGACAAACAGCGGCAGTCCCAGGGGCGCCAGTGCACAATCCACGAACGGAAAGTTCGACTTCGCCACACGCGAATAGAACCGGAATATTGTTCGCAGCCACAGCAATGCCAGCACCCAGCCTGCTCCCAGCCACTCAAGCCCGTGCGCCCCAAAGCGCGCATTCCAGAGTTCGAACGCCAACACCGGCAGTCCAAAAAGAAGGAAAATATCCAGCAACCGGAAGACCGCCAGCGCAAGGGCGTTATTGAAGAGCAGTTTCAGATTCTTGGTCCAGCCCTCGATCATCGCCCCGGTGCTGCGGTACATCCGCGCCGAGACGGCATCATCGGCGTAGCGGAAGCGCAGACCCACTTTGCGCCGCTTGGCCAGGAACGCGAGCTCTACATCTTCCAGGACCTTACCGGCCACGCTGGAGTGACCTCCAAGCCGCCTGTAGGCCTCCCGTTCCACCAGCAGAAACTGGCCGTTGGCAGCGGCGATGCGCTGCGCGGGATCCGACACCTTGGCCGGCGGATAGGCCAAAGCCAGCTCGGAAAAAATCAAAGGCATGAGCGAACGCTGCGCCAGCCCGCGGACAATTTGCCGCGGCGAGTAGCTCAACATGCCTACCCTACTTCGCTCGGCTTCGTGGATGGCGCGGCGCAGGTCGCCCGGCTCGTGAATCGTGTCAGCGTCAGTGAACAACAGCCAGCGGCCGCGGGCGCGCCGGGCCGCCGTCCAAACGGCGTTGGCCTTGCCCGTCCAGCCCGGTTCGAGCTTGTCCGCCTCAAGCAACGTCACGCCCGCGAATCCGCGGGCGATTTCGGCTGTACCGTCGGTCGAGCGATCGTCGACGACGATCAGATCCCAGTCGCGGCCGAGTTGAAAAATATCTTCCGATTGGGCGACAAGTGACTGAAGGCAGTCGGCCAGGCAGTCCTCTTCATTGCGCGCCGGAACAATCACCGTGAGCTCGATCAAATTCTCTGGTTCCGGCTGGTCGAAGACGGTTCCGGGAACCGATTTCGCGGCCCAGTCTCGCCAATCGGTCGAGGGAGGCGAGTCGTCTGAAGGATCGGCCAGCCCCAGAACCGGCTTGTACGCTTTTGTCCCGCTTAGCTCTGCCTCACGCTTGCTCATTGCACCGCACCGTTTTCTTCCGGCCTCACGCTCCGTATTATAAGGATGTGCGGTTCTCTCGTTGCCTCGGCCTGGCGCTGCTGATCCCGATCGTCCTTCTGCCCGCGTGCAACCGCGGTTCACATCCCGCGCAAACCGGCAAACCTGCTCCCGATTTCACCGTTTCTGACGGCACTTCCACGGTTCACCTTGCCAGCTATCGCGGCAAAGTCGTTCTGCTCAACTTCTGGGCAAGCTGGTGCATTCCGTGTGTCGAGGAGCTGCCTTCGCTGCTCGCGCTTCACCATCAAGACCCCAATCTCGCGATTCTTGCCGTGAGTATCGACGACGATCCCGCGGCGTACTCGAGCTTCATCGTTCAGCATCATATCGACCTGATTACCGTGCGCGATCCTACCCAATCTGCGGCACAGCTTTATCACACGGATATGTGGCCGGAGACCTACGTAATCGACCGCAAGGGAATCATCCGCCGCAAGCTGGTGGGCCCGCAGGAGTGGACCAGCCCGGAGATTGTCAGCTACCTCAACAGCCTCTGAGCGGAGGCCGCGCACTGACTTCTTGGTATTCTTTTCTCATGACCACGGTCGACATCGTCTATCGCTTCGCTGCGGCGCCCACTGAGCAGACAGCGGCGGCACTAGCTCGGACGCGCGATGTATACGGCATCCGGAAGTTGAGCTTCGACCACGCGACGCGCACCCTCCGTGTCGAATACGACGCCACTCGCCTCAATGCCGCGGTGGTGACCAAGCTGGTCCGCGAGGCCGGCCTCGATATTGAAGAAGAGGCTCCGTTGCTCCCTGCACCTGCGCCTATCGCACCGGCTCCGCCGGCGGCGTAGACCCGACGCCCTTGCGTTCGAACCCTGCTCTGCTTATCGGTTGTCGCGCTCTCGCGCGAGCCTTCGCTGCCGGACGAATCTTGCGCGGCCGGGCGAGACTCGAGCCACCACTCCAACTGCTTGCGCCCAACAGCGATCAACCAACCTTGATAAGCTGCTCCAGCCTTGATACTCTGACAGAGGTTCGCGGGCTTCGTCCTGAAGCCCGAATATGTGCGCCCGTAGCTCAGCTGGATAGAGCGACTGACTACGAATCAGTAGGTCGGGAGTTCGAATCTCTCCGGGCGCACCATTCCAAATCCAACAAAACAAAGATTTAATGTCCCATTTGAGGTGACCAGTCGAATCGCCTTTGGATTCTGGTGGCTGTTTTGGCGGCTGTTTCGTCGATCGGCGGTTCTTTCGGAAACTCAGTCTTCGATCGGGGCCTTCTACTGAGCCATTCGTTCCGATGCCCGGCTCGTGTCAATCGAACTGCTGAGGAGTAATCTCCTCGGCGGCACTCGCACCGAACGGTTCGGTGAGGATCCGCTCCTTGGCGCTGTAATCGGCATACGTGGCGAGATGAGATTCCGCATACTCCGCAGCATCCGCCATCAGTGCGCCGAATGTGATTACATTTGCGGGACGAAGCTCGGGCAGCTTTCGGCCGCGTAATGCATCTGCCTACGGACCTTGTAGAGGTCGTGGATTGTGGGCGCAACTTTCTTGGTGGTTGTCTTCTTAATCGTGATTCAGGGCGGCATGATGGACTGGCTATTACGTCGCTGGAGCCGAACACAAGCCGCGATCTAGCAAGCAAGTCAGCCGACCTCGGCGGTGCCTGTTGAGCCGCTCCCGGTCAGACAAGCCGATGCTATTCTTTCTTGCTAAAGCTGTCTCTTCCGACAGAAATCCAGCTCAGAATCACGACCACCGCGCAACCCGCCAAGCCCGCGAAGAACATAACCTCAACAGCGCGAATGGCAAGAAACGCGAGTTTGAATCCCATTGGAATACCGATTCAGCCCGGCGGTCTCAAGTTACGTCAGGCTTCTGCTTGCATTTCGGTTATGGCGGAGAATTCGGTGGTCTCCCCGTTTTCCTGATCCTCATCATCCTGCGCACACTTGATCATAAAGGCTCCCCGCATGATGAGTGGGGTGAACAGGGTCGTAAGCAATACCACTGTTACCATCACGGCAACTTCGGGCTGCTTGAAGATTCCCGTGGTGGCGCCCATCGCCGTTACAATCAGGCCGACCTCACCGCGCGAGATCATGCCGCATCCGACGCGAAAGCTGCGCACGAGTCCCATGCCCATTCCGAGCGCCGCCATTCCGCAGCCGATGAGCTTGCTGACTACGGCAACAGCAAAGATCACAACAAGCAGTAACCAGTGACCACCAAGCGCGCGGAAGTTACTCGACAACCCGATAGAGACGAAGAAGAGCGGAATCAGAAGGCCATGCCCGATTGCAGCAAATGTTCGTTCGATCAGTGGCTTGAGCTTCGCGCTCGCGAATACATAGCCGAGCAAATAGGCGCCCGTGATGCCGGCTACGCTGCCCAGCCACTCCGCGCTGACCGCGTAAAGAAGCACAAGCGCCAACACGCAGCTCGTGACAGCTTCATTCGCATCAAGTCTGCGAAATAGCCGCATGAGAGGATCGGCCCAACGCTGGGCGGCGGTGTATGAAACAACAAAGTACAAAGCAACGCAGAGCGCAATCAGCGTCATCTGCACGACGAGTGGATGATGTGCCGCCCAGGGAGTGTTTTGTTGCAGCCAGCCGGAAAGCATGGGTGCTACACCAAAGGCGTTTCCGCCCGTGCTGCTGCACGATGCCGCAAGGAAAGCCAGCACGAAGAGTCCCATTACATCGTCGATGACCGCTGCGCCAAGGATGACCGAAGCCTCCGGCGAGGTCATCTTTCCTGCATCCATGAGGGTGCGTGCGGAAATAGAAACGCTTGTGGCGGTCAGCGCTCCGCCCAGGAAAAATGCCGTACTCCAAGGGAGTCCGAGCAGGTGTGCTGCACCCGCACCCAGAAAGAATGGCCAGATCACTCCCGATAATGCAACGAGAAAAGCGATTACGCCTGATTCACGCATGCGATCGATGTCGGTTTCAAGGCCCGCGATGAACATCAAGACAAAGCCGCCGATCTGCGCCAGAAGCAGAAAGGCGTCTGCGGCCGGGGTGCCGCTGAATAGTCGCATGTGCAATATGTTGAAACAGCCGGGACCCGCCACGACCCCGACCATCAACTCGCCGAGAATGGCGGGGATGGCGAAGCGCGAGCAGATAGACGCAACGATTTTCCCTGCTGGAAGGAGAATGGCGATCAGCAGCGCCAATTGCAGTGTCGCGGGCATCTTCTCCTACTTGGAACCAGCCAGGACAGGTGCGGTGATTGTCGAGATCGACTTGCGGCGAAATTGAAGAACTTTTGGAAGGAAGGTTTTGTAGCCGCCGCGTTCGATGCCCTCTCTCAACATGGTGCGAATCGTGGTTGCTTGTCTGCGCGCCAGCTCCGCCTGTATGTCATTGCCTGCGAGCTGGGCGGCTCGTTGCGTGTGTTCGGCAGCTTGATCACAGATGCGCAGGCGCATCAATAGTTCGCCAAACTTGAGTTGAGCGATGAAGCAATCGGGCGCCAGCTTTACTGCATCGCGTAATTCTTCAAGTGCATCCTGAGCCTGCAGGTCAACGCAAAGCGCCATTCCGAGAAGCACGCGAATCTCAGGCACATGGGGCGCCAACTCAACCGACTTGCGGAGATGAGCGATCAAGTCTCCGCGCTCATGCGGTTCCAGGACACGAGGATCACGAAACATTCGTTGCAGAAGAATTGTTGACTTCGAGTCAAGCGAGCCAGGTAGAGTAAGCGGCGCATGCGCCGGAGCAATCAGAAACATCTCTTCATCACTGCTGGATGCGCGAACGGAAATCTTCTTCATTGCGTAAACTCCATGGAATTGGTGGAAAAAGGTGGGCAGCAAGGCAATGGCAGAAGCTACCTTGCTGCCTGGAGAATGCCCAAGGGCAAACCTAAGCCACCGCCGCCTTGTCAGCGGCGAGTATGAAGTCCGGTTCCGGCTGGAAAACAAATTCCGGATAGCCGAGCTGACCCATTTCCGGAAGATCGAGACCGGCGACTTCGCTTTCGATGGAGACGCGCTGGCCGACGGTGATATCTAGGATCCAGTTGAGGACGTAGCTGAAGGTGAACACGAAGCCGATAAGTGTCGCGCACCCGACCAATTGCGCCACAAGTTGGCTGGCGTCGCCGTAGAAGAGACCGGTCACCGAGCCTGTGACCCCATTCCACGACCCGCCATAGTTACTTGTGCCATCGGCGAAGAGACCCACCGAGATCACGCCCCATAGGCCGCACGCCCCGTGCACTGAGATGGCACCAACCGGATCGTCAACCTTGAGACGGTTCTCAACAAATGCGCAACTGTAGCAGACCAGCAGGCCCGCCACAAAGCCGATAATGGCCGCACCCATGGTGTTCACAAATCCGCTTGGTGCGGTGATAGCCACCAGCCCTGCAAGAATGCCGTTGCCACTCATGGAAGCATCGACTTTGCCTTTTGTCACCCACATGTAGAGCATCGCAGCGAAGGTCGCGGTGCAGCCGGCCAACATGGTGTTGACAGCGATCGAGCCGATTCGCAAGCAGCCTGCCGCCGAAGCGCCCAGCGTGCTCCCTGGATTAAATCCGAACCATCCGAAGGCCAGGATGAAACATCCAATCAGCACTGCCGAGATGTCATGACCGAGGATTGTATTCGCAGATCCATCGCGATTGAACTTGCCGATGCGAGGTCCAACGATCATTGAGACAGCCAAAGCGGTTACGCCGCCGACCGCGTGAACCACACCGGAACCTGCAAAATCGCAGTAGCCTTTGCCGAGACCGAGATTGGTGCCCAACTGCGCCAGCCAGCCGCCGCCCCATGCCCAGTTCCCATAGAGAGGGTAAGTGAAGGCGCCCATCAGCACTGACGAAACGGAAAAGGCAAGGAACTTCCAACGCTCGGCGCATGCGCCGGTTACGATGGTCAATGCCGTATCCATAAAGACCATCTCAAACAGGAAGATCACCATCACGCCCACGTCATAGGTATGCTTGGCCAGGAACATGCCGTTCTCGCCCCAGACGCCCCAATGCGTGCCGAAGATGGTGAACGCGTGTTCGGTGGCCAGCGGATTCAGGCCACCGAGATTGCCGT
Source organism: Occallatibacter sp. (assembly GCA_036489735.1). Classification (GTDB taxonomy): domain Bacteria; phylum Acidobacteriota; class Terriglobia; order Terriglobales; family Acidobacteriaceae; genus Telmatobacter. Next base: position 6,245 of record DASXFF010000187.1, read on the forward strand.
TGCCGGCAGAGCCTCCCTGCTGGATGGCGAAACCTATGAGCCAGTATGCAAACAGCCCACACGTATACACGAAAAAGTTCATCATGTAGGTGTGGTTGGCGTTTTTGACGCGACACAGTCCGGACTCGACCATGGCGAACCCCGCCTGCATGAACATGACGAGGAAACCGCAAATCAGTGTCCAGGTGAAGTTGATTCCGATCTTGTTCTGGCCCACCTGGTTGGCGACGTCGCCTAACGTGATTCCGGACTTGGAATCGGCGACAGGGACGTCGTTGATCGTGCCGGTGACTGCGCCACCCGGATCGCCGTTGGCGAGAGTGGATGTGGAAGGTGCCGCGGCTGCGTCGGTCCGCAACTCCGTCGATGCCGGTGACGGTGCGTCGGCGCGGGCAATCGTTACCGCGCCGGCTATCGTTGCCACCGCAAAGGCGCATACACAAATCTTGTTCCATGCGATTTTCATCATTCGGGCTCCATAGATTGGTTTGTAGTCCGCAATCAACAAGGGGAAAAAGAAACTACGATTTCCAGATCGCGCCTTTGGTGGACGCTACCGGCAACAAATAACAAACGCCGACAAGAGAAATTGCGATTCCGAGGATGGAAGTGAACATACGTCCGCCTACGCTGGCCGTCACATGCAATCCGAATAAGACGACCAGCCAACCCAGGAGAGCTGTCCCTACACCGACCAGCTTAAGAACAGTCGGCTGTGGACCCTGAGCGGTTCTGCCTTCGAGAGGTTTGATCTTCAGAAATGCCACAAATGATGCAATCAGCATCACTGCGCCGACGATCAGCGCTACCACGCCAACACCCGTATCTGAGTATGCGATTCCCGCGCAAACTGCCGTCAGGCCAGCGAGGAAAAGCGTGAGAGATTGACCCTGTGATTTTGTTGCCGCCATTACCGCCTCCTTGGTTTAGGTTTCTTGATCTGGATTTCAAACCGCATCTGTTGAAAGGCCACTCGCGTGGCCCCCGCCGATTACCCAATTGACTTCTCTGTCTGCTCTGACACCGCACAAACAGATCACAAGCAACTCAATGAAACCGATGGCATACTTTTCAACTCGCCGGCGTCCACCTTGAACTGAAAGCCGCATAACCTGGCGCGCATGGCCATCGAAGCCACCCGCTCAAACACTTCGTTGGAGCGGCTCACGCTCCCCGTCATCAACAGCTCCAGCCGGTGATCTGAATCCGCGCGATACATCCGCAACTTGGCTTGGGTGACGGCCGGAAACGACGCAAAGATGGCCGCGCGCAAACTCATCGCATCTCCCAGCGCCTGGAGAGTCTGGTTCTCCCTCTGCACACGCGGCGGAAGATCCCTGTCCCATAGATCGGGTGATCGCATCAACCAGTCGCATTCGACCATGTCTCCCTTCCACTCAAACCTCAGTAGTAGCAGCGGCTCTCTCGAGTAGGCGCCGTAGCGCATCTTTTTTCTTCGCGTCATGCGCAGAAACTTTGAGGCCTCAAACAACTCCTTCATGACCGTCGCAGGACCCCCTGAGCGGTTCTTCCTCAGCCGGCATGCACAGCTTTCTTTTGCGCCGGCAAGGCGAGAAATACGATGAACAGTGCGAGCGCTGTGATCTCGATGACCATAGGCGTATGCAACTGCATTCGCACAACAAAAAGCACGAGCACCATTGAGAACCATTGCCATCTAGTACGGCGCAGCCGCTCCAGTCGATCCGTCAGTATCAGCAGCCGCTGAGGGGCGAGTCCACTCATGCTAGGGCCCTCGGCGCGTGCGCGAAAGCACGCGATGGCGAAGAAACCCGACAGCAATAAATCAATCAACAAAGCCTGATTACTCACTTTCCCTCCCGCAAACACACGACCAGCATGTGGATGGCGAACCATCCTCGCGCGCAACGTCACTTTTGAACTGACAGCGCCATACCTGACTTAAAGGAAGTCAGTCTTCCGCACTCCGCGGAGAAACACCGCGAGAGCGAGGGGCAACGGTATTGCTTGCCTGAAGTGCGCCCCTTGATCGAGAGGCCGTGGATAGAGCGTAGGTTCAGCTCGTCGAAATCGCAATCTATCCTTTGGGATAATTCTGCTAAATCCTCATGGGTTCCTTACGCAAAAGCAATAAATAAGCGTAAGTCACAAACAGACGTGCAGAAAAAACGAGGCTAGCGCTTCTCCCACATCTTCACGAGATCGGCCAGAGAGTCAGCGCCCATCTTCTTCATCGCGAGGCGTCTATAGAGTTTAATCGTCACCACGCTCAGAGTTAACTTCGCGGCGATCTCGGGATTGGTGAGGCCGATGGTCACCAATTCGATGACCTCTCTCTCGCGCGCGCTGAGCGATTGAACGCGGGTCCGGATCGACTCCGCGATGTTAGTTTTCCTGCGCCTGTCGCGATCGAGCGCGAAGGCCTGCGTTACAGCCTGAAGCACCTCTTCATCCTGGAAGGGCTTGGTGAGAAACTCGACGGCGCCAGATTTGAGCGCCCTGCGCACCATTGGGATGTCTCCGTGCGCAGTCATCAAGATGATCGGAGTCTCAATGCCGGATTCGATCAAACTGGCTTGCAGCTCCATCCCGCTTATGCCGGGCAGCCGGACATCCAAAACGAGGCACCCGGCCATGTCCGGACTCCATGCTTCAGTAAACTCTTCCGCAGATGCAAAGCGACGCGCGGCCACACCGGCAGAATCCAGCAGATCGCAGAGGGTCTCGCCGACGGCAAGGTCGTCTTCGACAATAAAGACAGTCTGTTCCGTTTCTCTTTCAGCCGACTCGATGTCCGTCATTCTCCCGATGCTAATACAACGTAGAAGACCGCACCTTCCGTTAGACCATCCGCCCAGATTCGCCCTTCATGCGCTTCAACAATACTCCGGCAGATAGAAAGACCCATACCGGTACCGTATGGCTTGGTGGTGAAGAACGGCTCAAATATCTTTTCTATTACTTGCTCGGTTAGGCCCAAGCCGTTATCGCGCACAGTAATCATTACTTGGCCGACACCATTCAGCTCGCTGCGAATCGCCAACTCGCGGGGCCGGCCGGTTTCCATCGTGGACTCCATCCCGTTGGTAACCAGGTTGAGCACGAGCTGCCGAATCTGAATAGGGTCGACGCTTACCCACAGCGGCTTAGAGCTCAAATCAAGCTGGATGGAGATACCTCGGCGCACTGCTTCATCATGAAGCAATTGAACAGCCTCATCGACGAGAAGATTAACGTCGATGGTTTCGCGTAGAGGGTCTCTTTCGCTAAAGAGGGAACGAACTCGATCGACAACAGCGCTGGCGCGAGCGCCCTCGCGAACCAGGTTGTCTGCAGCGTTCGTTGCCTTGTCGGCGTTCATTGGCTCGGCATGAAGCCATCGGCGGCATGCGTGGGCCTGAGTGATCAGCGCCGTGAGCGGCTGTTTAATTTCATGCGCGATTGAGGCGGCGACCTCAGCCATGCTGAGCGTGCGCGACCATCGCGCGGAATCTCCCTGTGCAACACGTAGCGTCTCTTCAGCTCGATACCGCTCCTCGATGTCAATGTGCACGCCATACCAACAAGCAACTGCGCCATCGGCCGCGTATTGCGGGATCCCGCGAATAAGAAACCAGCGGTAATCGCCGTCCGAATTGCGAACGCGCGATTCGATTTCGAATTGCGCGCCAGAGTGTCGCGCGGCGTCCCAGCCTTCGCAAAAGATCTTTGCGTCGGAAGGATGAAGGATCGCAAAAAATTGATCACCGATCAAAGCAGACGCGGCGATGCCCGTGTATTTAATGAGATCGCGATTGCAGTATTCAATCACACCGTTCGAGTCGGCGCGCCAGATCTGCTGAGGAATCGCTTCGGTGAGAGAACGCAGCTGCCGCTCACGCTCGAGTATTTCCAGATTGGATTTCTCCAGCTCCAAAGTTCGTTCTCGCACTCGCGCTTCGAGTTCATCGCGAGCCAGTCGCGATGTCTGTTCGCTTCGCCGGCGAGCCGCGCTGATCGCTGTAATCGCAACGGCGCAGGCAATAAACGCGCCATAATACGAGTCCAATTCCTGGTTTACCGCGATAGAGTAGAGCGGCGGCATGAAGAAGAATGCAACGACAACGGAGGAGAGCACAATCGCCCAGGCTCCGGCGATGAATCCCCCAAACCAGGCGCTACCCATGATCGCGCCGAAGAAGAGAAACACAAATGGATACGCAATGACATGCTGCAGCGGGAATGTCCACAGTAACGCCACGGTCACAAAAACGACCGCGATGACGAACGGCTTCAAACCGTATTCGAACAACCCTTGTGAGATTCGGTTGAACGTTGAGACTGTCATAAAGGCATCGTTCCCAGGCTATACGCGCAATGGATGGATGTATCGACCCCCGGAAACGCAGGTCTACTCACATACAGATTAAGGCCGGGACGCCAATGAACAGTTTCTTGCTTACTTGCGCGAGAAGAGCACCATTGCAATCAGAATTGCCAATGGGACCAGCAACAGCACAACATAGATCGCAATCCGTCGCATCATATGCGGGGTCCGCTTTCGCCAGTTTCGCAGTTCGGGCCGGTCGGTTACTCCCACATGGTCCAAGTGCTGCAAATCCCGCGCGAACTCATGGGCCCGCGCATACCTGTTCTTAGAGTCCTTCTCAAGAGCGCGATAAATAACCTCTTGAAGCTGGGGAGAAACTGACGGCTCAGCGACGCGAGGTGGGATCGGATGATTCAGCAGGCGCTCATTCATCACTTCCCTCGGCGAAGAACCACCGAACGGCAATTTGCCCGTCAGCATCTCGTAGAGGATCACGCCCACCGCATAGATGTCGGATCGGCTGTCGCCACGCTTACCCTGGACTTGCTCGGGTGAGATGTAATCGGGTTTGCCAAGGTCGGCGGTCAGGTTGGTATAGGTCAATCGTCGCGCCGTCGCGTCAGCTGCATAGCCAAAGTCAATCAACTTCACCTTGTCATCGGCATCCACCATGATGCTTTCCGGTCTGAGCGTCCGGTGAACGACGCCACTGTTGTGGATGTATTCGAGTGCGTCCAGCACGGCTATCGCGATGCGGATGGCACGATCCGGCGCCATCTTGCCATCATTCATGATCTGGCGGAGTGGCCGGCCCTCGCACCATTCCATCACCATGTAAGTGCGCGAACGCTCGACCTCATCGTAGACCCGCATTACACCGGGATTGTGAAGTTTTTCGCCGATTGCAGCCTCCCGCTGGAAACGTTCGAAGAGAACGGGATCGGCTTCCATGTCCGGATTCGGAATCTTCAGTGCCACCGTGCGGCCGTCACGCTCATCGACGGCGCGATAGACGACGGCCATCCTGCTGCGTGCTACAAGCGCCTCGATACGATAAGAATCAATCTGCGTGCCGACTAAACTGCTTTCCTCGGGACCAGTCATCTGTTACTCTCCGCCGAGATAGTGTTCCTTATCATACCCGCTATGTTAGCGTTCCTTGCGAGTTTTTGAGCCAAGGGCAAGGAGCTTCGAGAACTACCATCGCCGGAGACTACCTCAATGGAATCCTGGTCTTTGATCGTCTCGGAAGCATAAACGGCAAGAAATGTATCCCGGCAAACGACAACATTCTTCGGCTCGGTTCCGGCAAACGGTCAAAGTTCGGCAATCAGTTTGGTCGCCTAGTCGCCTATGGCACAAGTGCTCGATTCCGGATCGGTCCCGATAAGTCGGCTTGTGTTGAGGGATCGCCACTTTGCCGTATAACGGCGATGTCGGATATTTGAACTTGTCCGGTCGAACGGCGAGAAAAGGCTGGGTCACACATGAGCGTTGTTGACCAGGGCGAAGAGGTTTTGCCGCGGAAGTGGGGCAAGCTGTTTGGTACTGAATTCTGTACAGTATCGTGCAGGGCCATGCGACTTGCTTATCAACTGTAAATACTTTGCAGCAAAATACAGCGCTGTGCAAATCGGCCAAAATAGGACTACGAATCAGTAGGTCGGGAGTTCGAATCTCTCCGGGCGCACCATTACACTCTTCTGAATTTCTACTCATTCGGTCGGAATTGCCCCGGTCGCGGCAGCCTCTCGCTCGCCGCAGCAGGCCTTCACACGCCACTGTAAGCCGAGAACCCTCCATCAATCGGAACCACCACACCGGTCACAAACTCCGAAGCCGGCGAGAGCAGCCATAGCACCGCGCCAAACAAGTCAACCGGTTCGCCAAAACGCGCCATGGGCGTGTGCCCGATAATCGATTGCCCGCGTGGGGTCAGCTCGCCCGTATCCTTATCCAGCAGCAGAAAGCGATTCTGATTGGTAAGGAAAAATCCTGGCGCGATCGCGTTCACACGAATCGCCGGAGAGTATTCCTGCGCCATGTGCACGGCCAGCCACTGGGTAAAGTTGCTCACCGCTGCCTTAGCTGCTGAGTAGGCCGGGATTCGCGTGAGCGGCCTGAAGGAGTGTTGATTCCATAGCTTTCAGCTGTCAGCCGTCAGCGATCAGCTTTTGGCTCCTAGCGTTTTCGAGCAAGTGTGAACAATTGTGGTTCCGGCTCGGCTCGTCTTCCGAGCTTCAGTCTGTCGAGACTCCAGTCTGGTCACGCCGTCCCTATGATTGCATGGCGGCTTCGGCTCCTCCCTTACGGGAGCAGAGACGTGGAATGCACGGGAGCCCAAATAAAAAGCGGAGCACCAAGCGCCCCGCTCTTACCGCGAATAAGCCCCTGCATCAATACAGCCGGAAATCGACCTCGATGGTGATCATCACAGGCACAGGCGTCTTTCCATCCTTCATGGCCGGCTTGAATTTGTACTTCTGGATGGCTTCGATAGCCTTCTCATCCAACCCCATGCCCAGCGCGCGCGCTACATGGATGTCCTGCGGGTTTCCCTGCGCGTCGACGATGAGGGAAACCAGGCAAAGCCCCTGATACTTGGCGCGACGCGCCTCGTCTGAAAATTCTGCTTCCGGCTGGTAGATGGGCACCGGCGCCGAAATCCGGCCACCGACTTGATAGTATCCGCCGCCGGCGTTGCCGCCATATCCTGGCCCGTATCCGTTCCCGCCACCCGATCCCATACCGCCGCCGCTGCCCGATCCCATGCCTGCGCCGTTTCCTGAGCCACCCGACATGATGTTGACATTGGGCGATTTGCTCATGCCGATCATGGGCATGTTCGTGTTGTCAGGCAGTTGAATGTCCTTCTGCACGTTGATGGACGGAGGCTCTGGCAGCTTGGGCTTGTCCAGCGTTTGCGGCTGGGGAGGCGTGATCGGATCCTTGATCTTGTCTGGCAGCTTGCCCTTGTTGGCTTCGATAATGCTTCTGTCGCCGCCCCCGCCGCCGCCGCCGGCATTGATATCGGACTTGGGCGCGTTATAGGCGCCTACATCGATGTTTGTGGCCTGCACCGGCGGACTCACGAAGTTGTGAACCACGCGAATGCCCAGCCAGATGGCCAGCGCCAGTATGGCGAGATTGAGCGTCGATGAGATCCCAATGGCCCACGGATTCGCCTTGACGGCCATCCGGTCAGGAACAGGAATCGGCGTCGAGGTTAGCTCCAAAGGCGGTAGCTTGACGGGAAAAAACACGTCCTGGATGCGCCCCCAGAGGCTGGTCCAGATGGGCTCCTCTTGAAACGCATTCCCAAGAAATGCATCCAGCTCGTGTCCGGTCCCTGGATCCGAGGGTGCCTGTTCGTCCTTTTCGTCCGGTGTCATGAGTCGATCGTTCGCCCTTTTTGCCTGTGCCGTCCCGGTTGTCCCCGCCTGCCCGAAGCGAGCGCGCCGTGCAAAAGCCAATCAACCTATTATGCTTGAGCGCACGGACCTTTGTCTTGGCTTGGTGACTGGCCTAAATTCTGTTCTCCGCTTTCTCGTACTCCAGCAGATTTAGCGCTTCCATATGCAATAGACGGTCGCCGCGCTCGGTTTGTTACCCGGAAAAATGGGCCTGCTTTGTTTACACTGATTCTTGAGCAAATTTGCACCCTCGAACGGAGTCCAGATGCCCCCTGCGCCGGAGTTGAAGGCGACCCTCACTCTGCCTCAAACCGCCTTCTCGATGAAAGCCAATCTGCCGCAGAATGAGCCTCTGCGACTGGCGCATTGGGCCAAGCTCAATCTTTATGGAGAGATGCGAAAAGCAGGCCATGGGCGGCCTGTTTATTTGCTCCACGATGGTCCTCCTTATGCCAACGGGCCCATCCACCTGGGTCATGCTCTCAACAAGGGCCTCAAAGACTTCGTGGTCAAGTCGAAAACCATGGCCGGTTTCGACGCCCCTTACGTTCCCGGATACGACTGCCACGGGCTGCCGATTGAGATCAAAGTCGACGAAAAACTTGGGCACAAGAAGCTCGAAATGCCGGTACCGGCTGTTCTCGAGGCTTGCCGGGCCTACGCGCAAAAGTATGTCGACCTGCAGACCGAGCAATTCGAGCGCATCGGCTGCTTTGGCCGCTGGCAAACGCCCTACAAAACCATGGCGCGCTCATACGAAGCCCGGACTTTGGAGGCGTTCTACGGCTTTCTCGAGAAAGGCTTCGTCTATCGCGGACTCAAGCCGGTTTATTGGTGCATCCACGACCGCACGGCGTTGGCCGAAGCTGAGGTTGAGTACGCGAATCATACGAGCCCTTCGATCTACGTACGCTACAGGCTCACCTCCGATGCCGCTGCAATCGCTGCCGCGCTCGCCGGCAAGCAGGTTTCAACCATCATCTGGACCACGACTCCGTGGACGCTGCCTGCGTCACTGGCCGTCGCGTTCCATCCCGATTTCGAATACGTGGCGCTGGAAGCCGAGTCGGGCGAGGTCTACATTGTGGCCGCCGCGTTGGCCGAGCAAGTGGCTGCTGCCTGCAAGCTTGGGGCGAGCAAAGAGCTGGCACGCTTCAAGGGAACCGTGCTTGATCGTGTCACCTTCCAGCATCCTTTCCTCGATCGATCGGTCCTCGGCGTGCTGGCCACCTACGTAACAGCGGATACAGGCACCGGCGCGGTCCACACTGCCCCGTCTCACGGCGCAGACGACTTCTATACAGGCCAGCGCTACGGCCTCGATCCCACCACACGCGTGGATGCCGGCGGGCATATTCACTTCGACCCGGATTCCTGGCACAGCGCCCAGCCTCCGGCCTACGACGGGCTGACCGTGTGGAAAGCGAACCCCGTCATCGTCGCCATGCTCGAAGAACGCGGCGCACTGATGGGCGGCTCGCAGCTTGAGCATTCTTATCCGCATTGCTGGCGCTGCCATCACCCCATTATCTTTCGCGCGACGGAGCAGTGGTTCATCTCGCTCGAGACGCCGATGAAACGCAGCGACGGATCGGATACGACATTCAGAAAGCTTGCGATCGAAGAGATCGACAAGGTGGTGTGGGACCCGGCGTGGGGCAAAGAACGAATCACGAACATGATTGCCACGCGTCCTGACTGGTGCATCAGCCGGCAGCGCATTTGGGGCGTGCCCATCGCCGTTTTCATGTGCGAGGGCTGCACCCGGCCCATTATCGACTCGAACCTGAACCGGAAAATCGTCGACTTGTTCGAGCGCGAGGGGGCCGAGGCGTGGCACACGACCGCGGTGCAAGAGTTGCTGGGCTCGGCGCAAGCAAGGTGTGCCCACTGCAGCGGCACGACATTCCGCAAAGAGACCGACATTCTCGATGTCTGGTTCGATTCCGGAGTGAGCTGGATGGCGGTTTGCGAGTCGGATCATGACCTAAGCGCTGCCTATAAGGCTTTCGAGTCGAGGACGGCTCCTCCTAATGGCGCCAAAGCTGCCGGTGATGGAGGTTTGTATCAGGGCACGACTTCAGTCGTGCCGAATGATGCAGAAAAAAGTGTTGGGGCTTTAGCCCCGGAACCATGCTCTTTCGCCGCAGCGCCTGAGGTGCTCTATCTGGAGGGCGGCGATCAGCATCGTGGATGGTTTCATTCGTCGCTGCTGACGTCGGTCGCGCTGCGCGGCCGCGCGCCCTATTCGCATGTGGCAACCGCTGGGTGGACCCTCGATGAGCAGGGCCGCGCCATGTCAAAGTCGCTCGGCAACGGGGTCGACCCCGTCGATATCGCCAACCGCATGGGCGGCGAGATCGTGCGCCTGTGGGTTGCGTCGGTGGATTTCCGGGAAGACATGGCCGCCAGCGAGAATCTGATGCAGCGCTGCGCCGAGCTCTACAAAAAGCTGCGCAACACGTTCCGGTTCCTGCTCGGAAATTTAAGTGGGTTTAACCCGGCAACGGATCGCATCGCCGAGAAAGAGCTCCTGCCGCTCGATCGATACATGCTGGCTCGCACCCGAGAACTCGCGGAGAAGATCATCGGCCCCGACGGCAAATCAGGCTGGTATGGTGCTTTCGAGTTCCATCGCGTCTACCAGGCGGTGAACGAGTTTGCCATCGTGGACCTGAGCGCGTTTTATCTCGATGTGCTCAAAGACCGCATATACACGTTCGCACCCACAAGCCAGGCGCGGCGTTCTGCACAGACGGTTCTGTGGCAGATTACAGAAGCTCTGGTTCGTCTGGTGGCTCCGATTCTCACCTTCACTGCGGATGAGATCTGGGAGCATTTGCCTGCTGTTGAGCGCCGGCCAGTGAGTGTGCATCTCGCGCAGTTTCCGAAGCCGGAAGAGATTTTTTCGGAAGATCCGGCGCCGCTATTGGAGGAATGGAAGCAGCTTTTCAAAATCAGGAACGCAGCGCTTGCCGATCTGGAAATAGATCGGCGCGACAAAAAGATCGGAAAAGCGTTGGAAGCCGAGGTAGAAATCCAAGCCGAAGGGGAGACCCTTCAACTCTTGCGGCGGTACGAAAGTGGCTTGAAGGAGATCCTGAACGTCTCCAGCGTAAAGGTGACGGAAGGTCCTGAACGTCACAGCGCTGAATCGGTGGTCGGGATAATTGTCAGGCCCGCTTCGGGCCACAAATGCGCGCGCTGCTGGAATTTCATGCCCCACGTTTCCAACTACGGCATCTGGGAAAATGTGTGTGACCGCTGCCAGTCGGCCCTCGAAGAAATGAACATCACTAAACCACAAGCCGAAGGCGCGCACACGGAGGCCGCTCGATGAACTCGATCATGGGCTGGCGGCCGCCTCGCCGGCTTTTCTGGCTGCTTCTCATCTCTTCGTTGGTCATCATTGCCGACCGCGGAACCAAAACCTGGGTCGTTCTGCATGTTCCGATGGGCGGCGCGATTCCCATCATTCCGCGCGTGCTGCGCATCACCCACTGGACCAATGAAGGCGCGGCGTTCTCGCTCTTTGCGGATACGGCATCGCCCCATGCGGTGCGATGGGCGCTGATCGGCTTCACGCTTCTCGCGGCGCTGGTCATCTTCGCCGTGCTGCTGCGCCTCGGCAATCGGTTCACGCTCACTACTGTCGCTCTTGCGCTCATCCTCGGCGGGGCGATCGGCAATGTCCACGACCGTATCGTCTACGGTTCGGTGGTCGACTTCATCGAGGTCCATATCAACATTTATCACTGGGCCTACCACTGGCCTGACTTCAATGTGGCCGATTCCTGCGTGGTAATCGGCGCATGCCTGCTGATGCTCGACTCTCTGCTGCCGCGACGAGAATCTCATCAGACCTGACTTAATCTACTTTTGCCTCGGGTCCAAGATCGAAGTTACCGGCCCGCCTGGAACGTCACCAGCGTGCGGCACGTCCACATTTTTCCTAGACTTTATTATCGCGCCGGTGGAGAGTCTCGCGCGCCCGAGCCTGTATACGCTTTCGCCAAGTTCTGATGGAATACGGCCCACGTCGACCCAGGTCTCCCACGTCTCATCGGGCTTGAATCTTTTGGGGAGGGGGCGGTCACGCTCTAGCGCATGCACTTGGTGAACTGTGTCAAACCAAACGTGAGTGACTTCGATCTCGCGATTCCGCGAAAGGTTCGTGACGTTGATGAAGTAACACTCGCGACCGGATTCGATGAAATGAGCTTTGTGCACCGTTAGGCGCACATGCCGTCTACCCCAAATCGCAGTGGTCAGCGGCTCGAGCAGCGACTTTAGGTTGTGCCTGAGTGCGAAAAGAAGAATTGCACCTAAACTCGACAAGAAAAGTAGTAGATGCTTGGCTAGCGATTTAATTGCTTCTGGAAGCATTTGATCAACTTCCCCAAGCTAAGCGATCGGTGTGTTTGGCTGCTGCGCCCATATTATCCGAGCCCACGCTTTTAGTCGATCCTAAGGGTTGCGCACCGACGCGCTGCCATTGCTTCAAGCCGCGCCGGTATAATTGGTCGGACCACGTAGCGCAGCAAGGTTTCATCCCGGAGTCCGGCATCATGTCTCAAACCAGTGGCGATCCAAACGATTCTTTTGCCCCTGCGGCGCCCACTGACCGAATGACCCACCAGCGCTGGATCATTTGCACACTCCTGTTTTTCGCTACCGTCATCGCATACGTCGACCGCGCGGTGATCGCCAACCTGAAAAACACTCTGGAAGGTGTCATTCCAGGCCTGAACGATTACAAGTACGGCATCATCACTGTCGCGTTTCAACTGGCTTACGGCATCGCGATGCTGGTCGCTGGAGGCCTGACCGACAAGCTGGGCACGCGCAAGGCGTTCGCGATTGCCATCTGCCTTTGGAGCATAGCGGCCATGCTGCCCGGCGCGGCATTTTCGGTGGTTAGTTTCGCCCTCGCCATGTTTCTGCTCGGCCTCGGCGAGGCGGCAAACTTCCCTGCTTGCATCAAAACTGTTGCGGAGTGGTTTCCCAAGCGCGAGCGTGCGTACGCAACCGGTCTCTTCAACTCAGGCGCAAATGTGGGCAACATGGTTGCGCCGGTGGTCGTCGCAGTCTTCGTCGGCCTTTTCAGTCAATGGAGCGTGTTTGGACCAGCTAACGCCTGGCGCGGCTCATTCTTCGTCGCCGGCGCATTGGGCTTCGTTTGGCTTGCCTTCTGGCTCATCGTTTATCGCCGGCCTGAGAACCAGCCCCGCGTCTCCAAAACCGAACTTGCGCTGATCCTCAGCGATCCGGGCGAGAAGATCGAGAAAGTGCCCTGGAGTCGCGTCGTCCCGTGCAAGGAGGCTTGGGCATTTGCCGTCGGCAAATTCCTCACCGATCCAATTTGGTGGTTCTATCTTTTCTGGATCCCCGGCTACCTGCAGACCACATTCCATTTAAGCCTTTCGCAAAGCAAAGTGCCTGTGGTGCTGGCTTATGCCATCTCGATCATCGGCAGCGTCGGCGGCGGCTGGATTTCGGGAGCACTGATCAAACGCGGGGTCACGGCGAACAAGGCCCGCAAGGGCACAATGCTGCTTTGCGTTTTGTGCATTGCCCCCATCTTTGCCGCGCCGTTCATTCATCATTTATGGGTGGTTGTGGGGCTGTTGGGGCTGGCAACGGCCGGCCACCAGGGATGGTCGGCGACGTTGTTCACCTTGCCGTCCGACATGTTCCCCAAGACCGCTGTGGCGAGCGTAACCGGCATCGGCGGCATGGCAGGGGCATTTGGCGGAGTGCTGCTCCTGTTCAGTGCTGGCGCGATAGTTCAAAAAACGCACAGCTTTGTTTCGCTCTTTATCATCGCCTGTATTGCTTATCCGCTTGCGCTCCTTGTCATCCACATGATTACTCCGAGGCTGACTCCGGCGCGCCTCGCATAACCCATGCAAGAATCGAATCAGGTCCGCTGAATCGCACTCTTCGCGGATACATCGCACAGTGGCGCCACTCGGCATTCACGTTGCCCTGCTGCACCTGCTTTGGGTGACTGGTTGAGGAATCGCATGAAATCCAATCCAACTGTTTTTTCAGATCGCTTCGCCTGTGGCGTGGCGGTGGCGTTAGCCTTTCTGGCACTTTCGAGTTCCCTCTTCGGACAGCGCCTCCCCACCTCAGTCGTCCCTACGCATTACACGCTCAAACTCAGTCCCGACTTGAAGGCCGCGACTTTTTCGGGCGAAGAGGCGATTGACGTCAACATCGCTGCGCCCACGCGCTCGATTACCTTGAACGCCATTGAAATTGCCTTCCAGTCCGTGACCATCACTTCCGATGGCCCCGAACAGACGGGCACGGTGAGCCTTGATTCCGAAAAACAACAGGCAACCTTCATGTTTCCTGAAACCATTCCCGCCGGCCATGCCAGCATCAAAATCCATTACACCGGCATCCTGAATAACGAGCTGCGCGGCTTTTATCTGTCCAAAACCGCGAGGCGCAACTACGCCGTGACGCAATTCGAAGCCACCGATGCGCGCCGCGCCTTTCCCTGCTTCGACGAGCCGGCCTTCAAGGCAACCTACGACATCTCTCTGGTCATCGATGCCGCCGATTCCGCAATCTCTAACACGCCGATCGTCGGCGATACGCGTGGCCCCGGAATCGGCAAGCATACACTCGTGTTTGGCACGACGCCCAAGATGTCAACGTATCTCGTCGCGTTCCTGGTGGGCGACTTCGAGTGCACCGGTGCACGCGTGGATGACGTGGATATTCGCGTTTGCGCAACGCCCGACAAGGTTGCGCTGACGCCCTTTGCGCTCGACGTCGCAAAATTCGCGCTGCACTATTACGACGACTACTTCGGCATTCATTACCCGCTGAAGAAGCTTGATCTGATTGGTGTCCCCGACTTTGAGGCCGGGGCCATGGAAAACTTCGGCGCCATCACCTTCCGCGAAACCGACCTGCTGATCGACCCCAAAACCGCACCTATCTCCGCACAGCGAAACGCGGCGATCGATGTGACGCATGAGATGGCTCATCAATGGTTCGGCGACCTTGTGACGATGCAGTGGTGGGACAACATCTGGCTCAATGAAGGCTTTGCCACGTGGATGGAGAACAAACCGGTGGCGGCGATGCATCCCGAGTGGAACATGCCCGAGGTGGTCGCAAGCAACGAACAGGACACTCTGGATATCGACGCGCAGCCCACCACGCGCGCCATTCGAGCCAGGGCCGACACACCGGACGAAATCGATGAGATGTTTGACTCGATCGCCTACGGCAAGGCCAGTGACGTCCTGCTGACGGTCGAGAACTATTTGGGCGAGGAAACCTTCCGCAAAGGCGTGCAGGCCTACCTGAAAGCGCACGAGTATGCGAACGCCACAGCGGAAGACTTCTGGAACGCGCAAACGGAGGTGAGCCACAAGCCGGTGGACAAGATCATGGAGTCGCTGATTGCCCAGCCGGGCGAGCCGATCCTAACCTTCGGCCAGGTTGCTAACGGCATAATCTCAGTCGAGCAGAAGCGTTTCTTCCTTAGCCCCAGCATCCATCCAGATCAAAAACAGAAGTGGACGTTGCCAGTGTGCTTCACGGGCGAGGGAATCCCTTGCGATTTGTTGACGCCCAAAGAATCCGGCCTCCACTTGCCCATGGGCCCGCTCATCTTCGCCAATGCCGGTGGCAAGGGTTACTACCGCAATGCCTACACACCGGCTCAATACGCCGCCCTGGCCGCGCAAGCTGCATCACTTCTTACGCCACCGGAACAGATCAGCCTGCTCGGCGATGAATGGGCTCTCACGCATTCCAATCGCGTGCCTATCGGCGAATATCTTGACCTGGTCTCGGCGCTCAAGTCGGATTCAAACGCAGAAGTTTTCTCAAGCGCCGCGGGAAAGATCGCAATCATCGCAGACAAAATTGCCTCGACGAAGGAAGAGCGCGATGAGCTGGCCGCATGGATCCGCCGCAACTATGCGTCCGAATACGACAAGCTCGGCCCTCCGGCGACCGGCGACTCTCCCAACAGGCGTGAGCTTCGCGCGCAACTGCTCGGCCTGCTCAGCGATCAGGGCAACGACACCGAGATCCAGGATCCAGTTCGCAAAATCGCAAGCCAATTCCTCGCCGATCCCGCGTCTCTTGATCCCGCCCTCGGACAAGCCGCACTCAAAGCTGCCGCCCAAAACGGCGATGCCGAGATCTTTGACCGCCTTCAGAAGATGTATGAAAGTTCCGCCGATCCGGCGGTTCAAGAGAATGCGTTGCGGCTTCTGGTTCAGTTTCGCGACCACGCCCTGCTCGAACGAGGGCTGGAGTATTCAATCTCAAATAAGGTTCGCAACCAGGATGCCGCAATTCAACTGAGAAATGGCCTTCGCAGTCCTGAGAATCGCGACCAGGTCTGGCGATTCATCAAGATGCATTGGGGTGCGGTGCAGGCCAGCCTCACCACCGATCTCGGCGCGCTGATGGTGAGCGGCACGGGGAGCTTTTGCACGGATGCCGCGCGAGACGATGTAAAAAGTTTCTTCGCTACCCATCCGGTTCCCGCTTCCAGCGTTGCGCTCAAGCACGCGCTCGAAAACATCGACGGCTGCGTTGAACTGCGCCGCCTGCAGGAACCGAACCTGAGGAAATGGCTTGCCGGCCAAGGCGGATCGTAACCGGTGAGATCTTGGCGGTGCTGGGTCTAGAGCTTACGCAACCGCTCACAGGCTTCGTCGAGTTCGGCATCCTGCTTGGCAAAGCAGAAGCGCAGCAGGTTTTCGCCGCGTCCCTTGCGGAAGAACGCCGATCCAGCCACAGCGGCCACGCCGGTCTCGCGCAATAAGTGCCGTGCCTTCTCGGCGGCCGTTTTTCCCGGCAGACGCTCGACGCGCGCCATCACATAATAGGCGCCCGGTGGCACCGACGGCTCCATGCCTGCGTCTTTGAGGGCGCTCAGAAGGCGGCCCCGCTTGGATTGATGATCGGCCGCAAGCTGCTTATAGAACTCCGGCGGCAACTGCTCCAGACCCGCTGCCGCGCCGACTTGCAGTGGCGCGGGCGAGCAGACGTAGGTCAGATCGTGAAAGTGCGCCATGGTTGGCATCCAGCGCGCGTCGGCGGTTGCGTATCCAATGCGCCAGCCTGTGATCGAAAATGTCTTGCTGAAGCCGGAGATTACGATCGTGCGCTCGCGCATGCCGGGCAGGGTGGCCGCGCAGATATGCCGCGCGCCATCGTATACGAAGTATTCGTAGATCTCGTCGGTGAACAGAAACAGATCGTGCTCGATGGCCAATTGCGCAACGGCTTCGAGCTCGGGCAAAGTGAAGATTTTCCCAGTAGGGTTCGCGGGAGTATTCAGCAGAATCGCACGGGTGCGCGGCGTGACCGCGGCGCGCATCGCAGCCACATCGAGCTGCCAATCCGGCTCCGCCAGCGCAACCAGCACGGGCTCGATGCGCAGCGAGTCGAGCGTGTGCACGTGGTAACCGTAGAACGGCTCAAAGACGAGCACCTCGTCGCCGGGATTGAGGAGCGCCATGACCGCGGCATGCAGACCGGCGGTTGCGCCGGAGGCGACCATCACTTCGTTTTCAGCGTCGTAAGTCAGTCCGTAGTCGCGCTGTTGTTTCGCCGCGATCGCCTCGCGCAGGCTTGCAATACCATCGCATCGCGTATAAATGTTCTGGCCGTCGCGGATGGCCTGAATCGCCGCCGCCTCGACCACCGTGGGCACCGGCGTATCGCATACGCCCTGCGCCATGTTGATGCCGCCCATTCGGTCGCATTCGGTGGTCATGGCGCGGATTTCGGACTGCAGCGTTCTGGGTGCGAGCACGCTCAGGGCAAGGCGCGATTCAATTCCGGTTTGATGAGCTGAAGTTCCTGACAAGGGGAAGATCCTTTCGAGCCATTTTACCGTTTACGGTGCGCAATTTGGCCACCCATCGTGTGTGAGCTCGATCGCTGCCGAAGGCGCCTTGGCCGTAGTATGGTGCAGGAAGAATCGATGCACGAGCTTTCCATTGCGACCAGCATCGTGGAGACGGTCACCGAATCGGCCGCTGCCTATCCGGGCGCGCGCGTCATCGAAGTGCGACTGAGACTGGGCGCGCTGGCTTCGGTGGTCGAGGATTCGCTTCAGTTCTGCTGGGAACTCGCCTCGGAAGGCTCGCCGATTGCCGGCGCGCTGCTGGTCATCAACAAACTGCCGGTGATTGTGCATTGCGACCCATGCGACGCGGATTCCGAGATTGAAGGTGTGCAGAGTTTTCGCTGTCCGCGATGCGGCGAGCTCGCAACCGGCCTGCGCCAGGGACGCGAACTGGAGATTGAATCGATTGAACTGGACGAACCGGAGACCGGGGCACGGGGGAATGACACGCCGGACCCGGCCGAGAAACAGATTTAATGGAGCCTATATGACCACCCGGATTGTTGAATTGCGGCGCGGAATTCTGAAAAAGAACGATGCGTTGGCTGCGGCGCTACGCCAGCGTTTCACGTCGGCCGGAGTGCTGGTGTTGAATCTGGTTTCGAGCCCCGGTACGGGAAAGACCGCATTTCTTGAGCGGACCCTCCGCGACCTGCGCTCGCGCGGCGCAAGGGCCGCAGCTCTGGTCGGCGATCTCGAGACCGACAACGATGCGCGGCGATTGGCCGCAAGTGGGGCGCCGGTGCGCCAGATCAATACTCATGGAATTTGTCACCTCGACGCCGAAATGGTGACCAAGCATCTCGAAGGCTGGGAGGGCGTTTCACTTGCCGCGCTCGACTATCTTTTTATCGAAAATGTCGGCAACCTGGTCTGCCCTTCGAGCTACGATCTGGGCGAGCGCATCCGCGTCGCCCTGCTCAGCGTGACCGAGGGCGAGGATAAGCCGCTCAAGTATCCGGGGCTTTTCAACTCGTCCGATGCAGCAGTGATCACCAAGATCGATCTCGTGGATCCATGCGGATTCGACCGCGAGCTGGCGCTCAAAAACGTCAATGAGATTCGCCCCGGAATCCGCATCTTCGAAACGTCTGCGAAGACGGGTGCGGGCATGGAGGATTGGATCACCTACCTGACGGAACAGGCGCAGCCCTCCTAAAGCCTACGCAGAGTTGATAATGCTTCTAAACGGGAAACAGCCCCGAATTGTACGGCTTGCCCGAGCCATACGCGTTGCGTTAAGCTCGCCCCAAGCATTACCTTTCAGCTAAGGTCGGTAGCACAACATGGGCCTCTCGGATCCCCCCGGGCAAGGCATGGCTGCGGCGCATGGCGTCGAGCCGGGGTTTGCCCAGAATCTAATCGAGCGGTTGTTCGAGTTTTCGCCGGACGCCATCCTTGTCACGGATCATCGTGGCGTAATGCGGGCCGCGAATCCCCGTGCCGAAGAGCTATTCGGCTACAGCGCGCAGGAGCTGATCGGCCAACCGATCGAGATGCTGGTGCCTGAGCGTTTCCGCGGCGGCCACCCAAGACATCGCGAAAATTACAATGCGCATCCCCGAACCCGGCAGATGGGGGCGGCCCTCAATCTCTTCGGCCTCCGCAAGGATGGCAGCGAGTTCCCCGTCGACATCATGCTCAAGCCGATGCAGACAGAGAGCGGCCAAGTCGTGTTGAGCTTTATCCGCGACGCCACGGAGCAGCGCGCTGCGCAGGAGGCTGTACGGACCAACGATCAGCGGCTGCGCAGCATTGTCGAGAGCATCGGCGAGTATGCGATTTATCTGCTCGATCGCGACGGCTATGTGCTTACCTGGAATCCGGGCGCCGAACGCATCAAAGGATACAAAGCAGACGAAGTGATAGGCCTGCACTTCTCACGCTTCTTCACGCAAGAAGACCAGGAGCGCGGCCACCCTGCCGAGCTGCTGCGCCAGGCCAGAGCACGGGACCGCGTGGAAGAGGAAGCCTGGCGCGTCCGCAAGGATGGATCACGCTTCTGGGCCAACATCGTTATCACAGCGATCCGCGACAGTAGTGGCGAGATCACTGGATTTGCCAAGGTCACGCGCGACACGACCGACCGCAAGCGCGCCGAGGAAGCCTTGATCTTCCAGCTCAGCGGTGCGCTGCTGGCGAATATGGATGCGGAGAAGTTGCTCGAAGCAATTTCGGCTTCCATCCGCGAGGTGATTCCACACGATAATGCGGGTCTGGTGCTTCACGACCCAGCCGAAGACGACATGGTCGTGCAATTTCTGGGCACGACGGGCGCGGACGAATTTCAAGGCGGGTTGCGCGTACCCATAGAAAGCTCATTGTCTGGGATTGCGTATCGCACCCGCGAGCCGGTGCTGCTCGAAAGCAGAGACAGGGCATCCTTTGGCCCCGACACAATCAATTACCTCAAGCGAATGGGAATGCATTCCGGAGTTTGGGTTCCGCTTTTACACCAGGGCAAAGCGCTGGGAGCGCTTTCTGTGGTGAGTCGGCAGGAGGCAGCATTCGCGCAACGGGAAGTTGAGATGCTGGTCCAAATCGCGGGGCAAGTTGCGATGGCGGTCGATCATGCCATGGCCTTTCGGCGCATTGCAGAGCTGCGCGACAGGCTCAAGCAGGAAAAGCAGTATCTGGAAGACGAGATTAACGTCGAAAATCGGTTTGACGATATTGTGGGCGAAAGCACTGGTCTGCGCAGTGTGCTGCGGCAAATTGCAACCGTAGCGCCCACCGATGCCACAGTGCTCATCCAGGGTGAAACCGGCACTGGCAAAGAGCTTTTGGCGCGCGCCATCCACCGGTTGAGCCAGCGCAACGAGCGCACTTTCATCAAATTGAATTGCGCTGCGATCCCGGCGGGGCTGCTTGAGAGCGAGCTCTTTGGCCACGAGAAGGGCGCGTTTACAGGCGCGATTGCGCGGAAGGTCGGCCGCCTGGAGCTGGCCCACGAGGGAACACTTTTTCTGGATGAGGTGGGCGAGCTGCCGCTCGATCTGCAGCCCAAACTGCTTCGTGCCTTGCAGGAACGCGAGATTGAACGCCTGGGAGGGACGCGACCCATAGCCGTTAACGTGCGCCTGATCGCCGCGACCAACCGAGACCTGGCCCAAATGGTCGCGGAGAAACAATTCCGCAGTGACCTTTTTTATCGTCTCAAAGTCTTCCCGGTTGTGGCTCCGCCTTTGCGCGAGCGCGCCGCCGACATTCCCATCCTGGTGCGTCACTTTGTCTCACGCCATGCGCGACGCATGGGCAAAAACATTGAAACCATTCCACCCCAGGCGATGGCGGCGCTTGTGGCATGGAAGTGGCCCGGCAACATCCGCGAGCTGGAAAACTTCCTGGAGCGCGCCGTGATTCTCTCGCGCGGGCCGCAACTGCATGTTCCTCTCGCCGAGCTTGAGGCCATGCAAGAAGAGGATCAAGATTACGAATCCGCAACCAATCCAACCTTGCAGGCTGCCGAGCGCGATCATATTCTTCGTGCGCTGCGCGAGGCCAAGGGCATCATCGGCGGGCCCGGCGGCGCAGCGGAACGGCTCGGCCTCAAGCGGACGACGCTGAATTCAAAAATGAAGAAGCTGGGCATCGAGCGCGGCGACTATATGTAGTCTCGGTGACGAAATACCGTCGTCGTCGCTTCGTCACCCAATGTGAGTTTGGCCGCCTACCATCGGATCATCAAATATACAACCCCTTTACATTCAATTAGATTTGGCGACGAGCTCGCGTCGCTCTGAGTTTGGCATGCATCGTGCCTTATTACTGGCGTGGCGCAGGACGGGCCAACCAGTGCTTCGAATCTCCTTTGAAGAAAACGCGGAGGCGGCAGTAATTAAGTTGGAAGGCCGCGTCGCCGGCCCATGGGCTACCGAACTTGGCCGCCTGTGGGAAGAGAAAGCGCAAGCCATAGCGAAGAAGAAACTGGTTCTCGATTTGCGGGGAACTACTTACGCCGACGCCAGCGGGATCAAGGTTTTGAGAGCGATCTACTCCCAAACGGAAGCCTCGATTCTGACGGACACACCCTGGACTGAGTATCTTGCCGACGAGGTCACGCGCAAGGTCTCTCAAATTGCTGACACGGAGAACTGAGATGCAGACGGGACGCGATTCAATGAACCATGCGGGTGCACCTTCTTACCTGAAGGGCGAGTTTTTCAAGGCGTTGCCGGCCGCGGCGTTGGCAGATCTGGAGCCGCTGCTCGCACCCTCAGCTTATCCCTCGAACGTGGTGCTGTTCACCGAGACACAACCGGCCTCGGGTATCTACGTGGTTCTGGACGGCGAAGTCAAGCTCTCCATCAATTCGAGCGATGGCCGTCGGCTGAGCTTCCACATCGCCAAGGCCGGCGAGGTGCTGGGCTTTTCGCCCACTCTGTCAGGCGGCGAGTATGAGATGACGGCGGATACGCTTTACCCAGCGAAGATCGCACACATCTCGCGTCAGGTATTCCTGCAATTTATGTCTCGGCATCCGGAGGTTTATCCCATCGTCACACGCGAGATCAGCCGCGCCTTCAACCTCGCCTGCGAACAACTGCGCATGGTGGGTCTGTCGACCTCGGTTCCTGAGCGCCTGGCCCGCCTGCTGCTGGTGTGGAGCGACGAGCCCGGCCAAAAACCGGAGCGGTCTGCGCGCTGCCGGGTATCGATGACCCACGAAGAGATCGGCGAATTCATCGGCGCCTCACGCGAAACCGTCACGCGCACTTTGAGCATCTTCAAGAATCGCCACCTGGTGGCGCAGCACGGGTGCACGCTGACCATTCCGAGCCGCGTGGCACTGGAGAGTTACGCACGCGGGTAGAGTTCTCCGCTGCTTATGGATTGCGAAATTTTGGGTCGCAGAGTTTCACGGAGGAAACACAGAAGGAATTGCCGTTCTGGCTGGAAGTGAGTTGGCCGTTTGTCTTGGTTGGCGCGATGTTGGAAGGCATCGCGGAGCCGAAGCAAGCGGCCTGGTTTTTTGACGGACAGAACCTAGTGACCGATTCGCCGCAGCGCGAGCCGCGCCGCGTGATAGCCGCACATGCCGTGTACGCCGCCACCGGGTGGCGTGGATGCCGAACACAGATACAACTTGGGCGCGCCCGTCGCGTAGCCTTTCGCAGTCGGCCTGAAAAGCATCTGTCGCATCGTCATCGCCCCGCCGCTGATGTCGCCGCCAAGAAGATTTGCATCCATTGATTCGAGCGCCGCCGGCGAGGAAACGTGCCGCGCCATCACGCAATCGCGAAATCCGGGAGCAAATCGCTCAATCTGGGCCTCGATGCGCTCCGTCATGTCGATTGTTGACCCGTTCGGAACGTGGCAATACGCCCACAGCACGTGTTTCCCGTCGGGAGCGCGCGATGGATCGTAGAGCGAGGGCTGCGCAACCAGCACAAAGGGCCGTTCGGCTTCGCGGCCATTGGCGACCTCGTATTCGGCTGCCGCAATCTCCTCAAACGATCCGCCTAAATGAACCGTAATCGCTCGGTGGCAATCTGCCGCGCGCCATGGAACCGGTTGCGAAAGGGCGTAATCGATTTTGAACGCACCCGGCGCACGCTGAAAACGATCCACCTCGGTTTTGTATTTGGGTGAGAGCTGCTCGCCGGCGATTTGAACCAGTTGCCGTGGCGCCGTGTCGAAAAGCACGAGTTCACTGTTCGATTCCAACTCACCGAAGGCGGCTGCATCGATGCGGCACGACATGTGCAGTGTTCCACCTAGAGCTTCAAGGTGGCCTACGAGCGCCTTGGTCAGCGCCTGCGCGCCGCCGCGCGGGATGGGCCAACCAACGGCATGAATGCTGATGCCAAACATCCATCCCACGGTCGCGCTCAACGGCTGGTCAAGACTCAGGAACGAGTGACCCGCCAATCCCGCGAAGATGGCTCGTGTCCGCGCACCGGCGAAATGGCTCTTGGCAAAACCTTCTGCAGATTGAAATGCCGTCAGTCCGAATCGCGCCATGCGCAGCGGATGATGAGGGATGTGGAGCATCGGCCCCAGCGCGTCTTCCGCAAAGTCC
>DASXFF010000192.1:0-9794 GCA_036489735.1 Occallatibacter sp.
AACATGGCTGGGCCCGGCTCCTACATTCTGTTCGCCGAGAACGGTGGCGACGGCTCCCCCGAAGGTGAAATCTGCCTCGAAGGCGGAGACGATATTCCCTTCATCACGCGCCGATCAGGTACTTCTTCAACAGCCTGCTAGCGCACGCCATCCAATTCCAGTGCGGCAAGGCAGGCGAGTAAGAAAGTGGCCGCCATATGTATCGCATTTGAGTTTTGCCGTGATCGAGTTTTCCGTTTCAGCTCTGAACCCACGCTTTTTGAGACGCTTTGAGGTCATTGGCAAGGCTGCATCCTTGGAAGCTGCCGTGCGGTTGTTTGAAGTGATCTCCCATTCGCTTGCTCAAACAAGTCGCCTTGGATTACGCAAAATTGACGACGGCGCTGCGCGGGAGTCGGCTTTAACCTACCCGGCCGCCAAGCTAATGACCAGGACGAGGCGCGGCACATAGCGGTGAATATCGCCAAGCTGCCAAACATGCTGCCCCGGCAACCCTAGATATTCGATTTTGTTAGAAACTGCTGCAAATTGCACTGCCCTTAAAAACTGGTCTTTCAAGCCCGAGTGCGAGCTTTAAGCTGGCATAAGTACGCGGGAGACAACCATGCTTCAGATGCTTCTGATCCCACTGTCAATTGTCCTGTTAGTGAGCACGCTCATTCCGTCCTTGCGCAGCGAAACGAGGCCAATAAAACTCTCGCGAGAGCCTAAGGGATTAAAAATTATATATCCCAGGCCCATAGCTCCTTTAAGCCGCAAGTAAAAAAGCCCCGCCGATCGAGCGACGGGGCAGAGGCTGGGGATACGCAGGCGTCTTTTAGGCCTGCGCGCGTCAGCTAAGATGATTCGGCCCGGTGCGGCAAAGGCATTTGATAGTCAGTTCCTATTCTGGCCGCTGACGAATCGCGTATTTTGTCTCGATGATTACATTCAAAAGCAAAGGCTGCGGAACAAAATACACCGTCATTAATCGCGGTGCGCCGCCCGACCAGGTGCAGCGGTGTGCACTCTGCGAGCTAGTCTTTCCTGCAAAGGAAGCTGATGGCTGGTTGAGATACTACCGTATCGACCCGCCGGCCGGCTCCCAGCCAGCATGATGATCGGGACGCATCCTGGGGCGCCTGCAGGCGGTGAACAAAAAAGCCCCCGCCGAAACGGGGGCTGAGTCCTTTGGGTTTGGATGACCGGGTTAGCCTAAAGGCGGACATTGCGTTCTCTCTGAGGGGTCTTCATAACCTCAACTCTCCTCGATTGACTTATATGCGGCAAAGGAGCGGACGCTGCGGCCCGCTCACAAGAAAGCCCCGCCGATCGAGCGACGGGGCCAGTGGTCACTGAGGAGCTACGGGCGTTCCCCTGCCCGCGCGTGACAGAAGCTACGCCGGCGACCGCAAGGGGGAAAGCAATCAGGTCATTCGCAAAGCGCTCGCCACAGGCGTCGGGGAGGTCGCCTGCCCCACGGTCCGCGGAGCTACTCTTTGAAAGCGCTTCCGCAGCCAACGCCGCGCCGGCACCTCAATGAGCCTGTAGGTCGCATCTGCGACGACCAATGTCGCCAAGATTCCAAGTATCACTCGCAACAGAGCGTCAGCCGCGGACGATGCCGTTAGATGTTCCGGCGTGGCCTTGTTCAGGATGTTGAGCGTCCACGGCTGAATGAGGTAGATCGAATAACTGCGTTCACCCAAGGCCAGCATGATCGGCGCATCCACCACCCCAGCGAATATGCGGTAACGCGCGCAGCAGAAGATCATTAACGCCAATCCTGGCGCGACGCCAAAATTGAGCGACATGAACGAAACGTAATTCGTGACGTGCGGATGGTCAGGGCCCATGCTGACCCACGCCCAGCCGGCCCAGCCAAGAAACACGAGGCTTAACAGCCCCGCGATCTGACCGGCGCGCTGTTCGACCGGCCCGGGCTTTTCCTTAAGCGCGAGGTAGAGTTGTGCAACGAGGCATCCGAGGATGAACTCCGGTAGCCTTGCGTAGGGCGAAAAATAAAGCGCCCAACGGTAGAACGAGTTGTTGAAAAGATCCGGAGTTCCGAGATTGCCGTCCGCCGGGAGAATGAACAACCCGCGGTGATCACTGCCCCAAACGGATAGTGAGAAAACAAGCACGACGAAGCCGACGGTTGCGGCAAGCGCTGTCTTGACAGATCCGAGCGCGCGGACGCGAAAAATCAAAAGCGCGTAGGCAAGATAGAAAAACCACTCGGTTGAGACGGACCAGGATAGGCCGAATATCCAATTCGGTAGCATGCGATGGTCATAAACTGTGTACTTCCAAGTCTGCGTGAGCGTAAGGTAACGCGCCAGAATGCGGACTACGAGGTTCGCATTGTTCGTAAAGAAACTGTCCGCCGCACACGAGAAGAGCAGCAGCACCACGAATAGAGGATAAAGGCGCGCAAAGCGCGCGACGCCGAACTGCCAACAAGCGCTCCCGTATCGCTCACGCGCGAATAAAGAGCCGTAGTTGTAGTGAATGACGAAACCGCTCAGCACAAAGAAAAGCGGCATCCCGTACACACTGAGGACGCTGAAGTTCCGGCTGACGTCGGAGTCCGAAAAGTGGAACAGCCAATCGAAGGCATGGGAGAATAGGATCGAAAAGGCTGCCAAAAATCGCAAGCCGGTCAAGGCCTCAATACGTCCCTGGCTCTCCATTGCGACTTCCCCTCATTTCCCCCGGAAGAAAGGCTTACGCGGACGCACGATGCATTCCCGCCACCCAGCTGCCAAGCGAGCACCATCACAAGAAAAAGCCCCACCGGTTGACCACTGGCGGGGCTGAGTGCGCTTTGAGCTTAACGTCGAACCCTACCGCGGCGACCGCGAGGCGGCAAGCACCGTTACTCCTCCGCGCGCGCCCATATCCTGCAGCGCTTCGCGCACGTTCTGCATGACCCAATAGGCGGCCGCCCTAGCCACCGGCGACTTGATTTCCGACTTGATTTGAGAAAATCAAGTTGTCCCAGCCATCAGCCCATCGACCTCATCACCGTTCAGCGTGCGGCCCTCGGCGAGCGCGGCGGCGACGGCCTCGATGGATGGCCAATTTTGTTCAACTAGTTTTGCCGCTGTCGGCCGAAACCGCGCGACGAGCCGCTCGCACGTGGCGCGCTCCTCGGCGGTGAGCGGACGATCGCCGATCCCGCGCGCCAGCCTGAGAAACTGGAGCGCGCGCCAGTGCGCGTTTTGCTCGTCGGAGCGCACCGCATCGACGGCGATCATGCCGAAAGCCCTCGCCTCGGCGGCGGCGCCGGCCAGGTCGACCAGCGTCCGCGCGACAAATCGCAACACGTCGCGCTTCGCCGGCGATAAGTCGTTTGGCAAAACGGTTGTAACGCAAGGATCCCGGCCGGCGGACGCCCGCGCGACGCCGAGGCCGCAAACCCGCGCAACGACCGCGTGGCCAGCTTCATGCACCGTGACGGCAGGATCGATCATGCGGAGGCCCGTCTGGCGCGGTCGGCGAGGTTCTTGTCAATGCCTTGCCCGGCGAGGGGATTAGGACCCAACGGGTTTTTTTGAAACCCCTTGGCTGTTTGTTTTCCTTTTGCCTTCGGCTGCTTCGCCATCAGCTCGCCGGCCGTGTGCCTCGCAGCGAGTCTTGCGACGGAGCTCGACCGATATTACGTTTTTACCTAGCTTCGGAAGGGGATCGGCCCCGCCGAAAAATCTGGGCTGGAGGCCCTCATGAGCAAAGATCAACTTCTTCTTCGCAAAGTTGGCAGTTTCTTCTATGGCGGGGAGTGGCAGGCACCCCTCGCGCGCGACTTGGGCGTTGGCGAGCGCACCATGCGCCGCTGGGTCGCCGGGACGGAAAAGATCCCGCGCGGCGTCTGGCGCGATCTAGGCGAGCACCTCGACGGTTACCAGCGAGGACTTGCAATACTTGTATCCGCGGTGAAACAGAACAGCGGTCTCGTAGAGGTGCACGCCTTCAAGGTCTGGGACACTACCGCTGGCGATCAGGTCCAACCATCGCGGAAGAGCACAGCGGAACGAATTGCGAGAATCCAGGGCGAGATAATCCCTGGTACCAGCGAGTGGGTAGAACCATCGGCAATCGATTCCGAGGGTCGACTGAAAGCACGCGCCTTACCCGGGCCGGGCAACAAGGAGCCCAAGACCGCGCGGGAGTTGGCAGATCTGATTGCTGCGCGTATCGGGTCGGACGGCGTATTCGTCGCTGTCCACAAAGATCCGGTACACGGCTGGCATCCCACCGTGATCACTGCTCCGGCCGCGGCATACAAATGCCAAGTGATGGCCGAACAAATTGCGGATGAACTGCGCGCCAAATACGAGCTGAGCGAGTGAAAGCGGAGGTCTCAACATGACATCTTTTGAGATCGACGGACTTTTCTTCCCCGAGATTGAGTTATTCAAGCAAGCAGTCAGAACCACTCCGCCGTTTTCGACTTGGTTCGACTACGCGCTCGGCCTCAATCGCATCGGCTTTGATCTGATGAAGCGAGCGACGGTGGCTTTGGCCGACCGCCGCTTGTTCACCTTGTATGGCCACTTCGTGCGAGTGAGCCAAACCTTCCAGGGCGCCGTCCTTCTGGCCGAGCGTGGCATGGTGCCAAATGCTCGAATCCTCCTCCGCAGTGGAGCAGAGAGCGCAATCGCGATCTGCGCTCTGGCCAAGAACGATAAGCTTATCGACCAGATGGTCGCCGCGCATCACCTGATGCAGCGCAAGTATGCCCGCTTAGTGGTCAATAGCTCTGAATACCGAGCACATTACACGGAGCAGGAAATCGCGGAGATGCAGGTCACGATCGCGTCGGTCGATGCGCTCGAAGCCTCGTCCGGGAAGAAGCTGAAAGACATCAACTGGGCCGATGTCGCTGCTGAGCATTGCTTTGACCTCTACAACTTGCTCTACCGCATGCTTTCATCGGACGGCACTCACGCGACAGTAAATTCCCTCAACCGGCTGCTCGAAGTCGATTCAAACGGACAGATAAGGGCGTTTAAGGTCGCGCCCGATCAGGACGGTTTGGTCGAGGTGCTGAGCGCGGCCTGCTTGTTGTTCATTTGGGCGGCCGGTCCCTTCGCTGCCGCCTTTGACCGTCCAGACACCACGTCCGAGCTCTCGAAACAACTTAAGTTGTTCGCTGAGTTGCCAGGCGCATTTCCGCGTGCCGCGGCTCCATGAAAATCATCGGCGGGTTTGCCGAAAACCCGCGCCGTGGCTGGCTCAGGCAGAACGGCCGCTACCACGCGGACGTGTGCTGAGCGTCCGCATCATCACGACGGACTTGGCGCGGCGATGATCTGAGCTGCCGGGTCGACCTTGACTGGCGATGGCCGGTGGACCGGACGCTAGCGGCGGCGCGAACGTCGCCATCGCCCAAGCTGAGCCGGACAACAGGTTGATCGCCTCGATCCCCCCGCCGGTAATGCTGATCGGCCCCGTAATATTGATCGTGTAGTTAGTGTTCGGCGTGGCATCCGCGCCCTGGGCGTCGATAGCCTCGATCGCGGTGTTAAGCCGGGTGAAGCTTGTTCGTCGCGAAGGTCTTGTCACCATGACCTGCCCTCCGCCGGTTTGTCTGAACCGAAGGTTCCGGGGTCAACCCCGAAACCGATCCCGATGGTAGCAATTTTCGGCTTTCCGCGCCTGGTAAGCCCCGATTGGCGCCCGCTTCATCTTGATTGCCGATTTGATTTTTCAACAAATCAAGGTGCGCTGGCGATCACCCGCGTCTATCGCGTCGCCGGTCAGCGTGCCGCCGTCGCCCAGGGCCGCGGCGACAGCCGCGATGGCTGGCCAGTTGTCCGCAACCAACCTCTCCGCCATCGGCCGAAACAGCGCGACGAGTTTCTCGGAGGTGTCCTGCTCCTCGGCGTTGAGCGGTTGATCGGCGGTCCCGCGCGTTCTGGATCAACTCCCACAACCACCGCGTCGCGAACTCTGACCGGTGCTCTTCGAGGTCCGCGAGAGCTTTCCTTATCTCCTGCGCGTTGTTGCGGTGCCGGATTCGCGTTGCCTTATGCTGCAGTCAGTTACCGCTCACGGATGTTCCCCAGTCCCTGGTCTGAAGGCATCGTATCCAGGTTTTACGGGCGCGTCCTTCCCAGGAAGGATCGAGCTGTCGTAAACCGAGCCCCCTTGAATCCTGAAGCCGGGATTCATGGCTACTTGGCTAAAA
Source organism: Occallatibacter sp. (assembly GCA_036489735.1). Taxonomy (GTDB): domain Bacteria; phylum Acidobacteriota; class Terriglobia; order Terriglobales; family Acidobacteriaceae; genus Telmatobacter. The sequence goes on from DASXFF010000192.1 coordinate 6,173, forward strand.
TAGCAAAGGATCACGAATATCGAATCGCTAACAGACCGAACTAACCGCGCACCCAAAGGGTCTATTCATCTAAAATAGACCCCTCTTCTCGGCTTTGATTTTTTGAAAAAACATCAAGACTTTACGCCGCCGCTGAGTCAGCCTCCTTTCGCATAAGTGCCAATTTCCCGCTAAAAATCTGAACGGCCAATTCAAGGCCACCGCTCGGGCATGGCCTTGTCGGACGACGCATGGCATTGAGACGATTGTTCGAAGAAAAGCCGATTTACGAACAGTTACCCCTCAAACCGAGTGAAAAACATGGCCAAAACAGCCTTCAAACGTGTGCCTTCAGCCATCGTAGATCGAACAGTTGCCATGCCGCATCGGCCGAAAAACGCCGATGTGCGCACACGCGAGTATCTGACCGACGATGAAGTGCGGCGCTTGACTGAGGTCGCTAAAACCAATCGGCACGGTCATCGCGATGCCACCATGATGCTCGTGGCCTACCGGCACGGCCTGCGTGCTTCAGAACTGACCGACCTTCGGTGGGATCAGATCGAATTCAGTTCGGCTACACTGCATGTGCGCCGCGTCAAGCAGGGCACGCCAAGCACACACCCGATCCTGGGTGATGAGCTACGCGCACTTCGGAGGCTTCAACGAGAACAGGAGCCCAAGTCGCCATTCGTATTCACCTCGGAGCGTGGGACACCGTTCACCACCTGGTCAGCGAAGATTGACGCCGCGCTTCCGGTTTATCCCAAAAGCCGACTTAAATGTTGAAGGCCGAGAAGTGCAGCTTTGGGCCAATAGGAGACTACAGGGATTAGCCGCCCTTGCTCACCGTCCATGCCATTTCATGTGGTGTCGTGGCGAGATCGTATGAGTCAAGACGAAGCCGTGGCGCTCATAAAGACGACGGGCGGGATTCACTTCCAGGACTGTAAGCCGCAACTCAACCCGTGCCGCCCTTGCATCGTCGATCAAACGTTGCAGTAGATAGCTGCCGATGCCTCGGTTTTGGTAGGCCGGCAAGAGATAGAGCTTGTCAAGGAACCAACCATCCGACCGGCGATCAACACCGATCAGACCAATATCGTGCCCCGCAAGCTGAATGACTTGGTCAAAAGCGAGATGGAGATCACCACGGCGATCCCAACTTCCCCAAGCCTGCTCCGCGTAGACTCGCATGCAAGCTTCCGTCACGTGCAGCGCGAAAGCCGCATCCTCGGCAGTGGCCGCTCGGAGAGAAACGTTGTGCATGACTTGCTATGTCATATTTGACTAATAGGAGGAAAGATCGTCGTCTCGAAGCCAGAGCAGCCAGAGCACGACCGCTTCGGGTCAGTCACGTCATAGCCGGTTAGCGAAGACTACTGGCATACTTCGGCTTTTACCCAAAAGCCGACCTAGATCCAGAAGGCCGAGAGGTGTAGAGAAGGGCCAAGAGCTAACTTGACGCTCGGCTTCGTGGTGTCCTGTTATTTTGTGACGACGTTCACGCCCTTGAGGCCCTTGGCGTCGATAGCCTTCTGCACCACTCCGGTCTGTTTTGCTTCGTCGAGGAGTGTCGCGAGTAGAGTCTGCGCTGAGGCAGAGCGGCCTTTCGGCAACGCTGCCGCCACGAGAACCATCCCAAAGGCACCCGGCACTATCTTGGCGCCGGTCAGGGCCTCGGCGGCCGGATACCCAACGCCGGAGTCCGCGCCAAAGACGTTGGCTTTGCCGGAACGCAGCAAGTCGGCTGCGTCAGCCACTATGGTCGGGCTCAAGGGGATACGAACGATCTCGGCGGCCTTGATCTCCCGCGTCAGCACACGATCGGAGGGAGCACCTTGGATGGTGCCGATCTTCACACCTGCTTTGTCCACGGCGGCAATATCGGGAAATTCTGTTCCCGGCGCGGCTACGTAAACGAGACTGATGGCCCAGAGGTTCGCTGTCGAATCCGCCTTGTCGGCGGGGGCAAGGACACGCGGCCCAATGGCGATGTCCCATTCCTCCTTCCCGAAACTTTGTAGATAGGCTTCCGGGTTCGGATACATCACCGGTTCGACGGCCATACCCAGTTTCTGTCCGACATATCCTGCAACTGGTTCGGCCACGCCTCCGAGCACCGTAATGGCAATCATGCCAACGCGTAGCTTTCCGCCAGGCGCTATCTCAGCCGCGGGCGATGCCTGCCCGAATGCCACTTCGGTCAATCCCACCAGTAATGCAGCAACCGATAGAAGCCGTCCCATATCCTGTCTCTCCGAAACGAACAAGGAGCGCAACTTTACCAACCGACAATTAGGAATTGTCAGCTCGCAGCCACCCAACCGCCATCGACGAAAAGCGTTTGTCCGGTCACAAAGTCTGATGCCGGACTCGACAGATAGACAGCCGCGTTCGTCAAGTCGTCCGGCAACGCTAAGCGGCCCAGGGGAATACGGGCAATAATGCCCTGCAGGAAATCGTCTTGAAGCAAAGTACTGCGGCTCGGCGTCATCACTGCCGTTGGCGCCAGCGCGTTGACCCGGATTCCATGCTCACCCCATTCCAACGCAAGAGCCTCGGTCAAGTGCGATATACCGGCCTTTATGCCGCCATAGACCGATCTGCCTTTGATGATGCTACGGCTGAAAGTCGAGCTGAGATTGATGATCTTGCCGTATTTACGTTCGCGCATGATCGAACCCACGATCTGGCAGCAAAAGAACAAGCCCTTAAACCCAATATCAAGCATCGCATCCCATTCGATTTCATCGACATCCCATGCAGGTTTGGTAACGGTGAATCCTGCCGCGTTCACAAGGATGTCTACTCTGCCAAAGCGATCGAGAATAAAACTCTTCAAGCGGCGTAAATCTTCGAGCTTGGAAATGTCGAGCGGACACACCTCTGCCTTGCGCCCTATGCCGATAATCTCAGCCTTTGCCTGCTCGAGCTTTTCTACGTTTCGGCTGCACAAAACAATGTCCGCGCCGGCGTGAGCCAAGCCGATGGCGAGGTCGCGACCGATCCCATCACTTGCACCCGTTACGACCGCAACACGGTCAAATAACCCGAATTGAGAAATAGGGTTAGCCACAGAACCCTCCACGAGCACGGCGGCGTTCGCGCCGCGGGCTTCGCGCCGAACGCGACGGTCCGGCACGACACATACGTTCAGTTAATGTGAGCTAATCGGCCTGCCGATGGCTCAGGTGGCTGCGGTTCGCCCTCGGAACTTTCGGCACGTCCCGCTCGCAGCCTTGCACCTAGGGTACAGGTTCAGGATATAGACGGCTAGTCGTCCCTATATTCGCTTTGGGTCACTTTCGACCGATTTAGCCGGTTTCGGCTGCTGGTCCATGACCGCTTCGGTTGGAAAGCGCCGATTTGCCGCGTCGCCGCAAAATGACGCGACGGGCCAACAGCAGACGTCACATATGAGGGCCTCTCAAGCGGTAAAACCGCCGATCGCGACGAGGCCGAAGCCGCGACAGCTCTACCTCCAACCGGTTGGATTCTTAGGCCGAGGGCTTGTGATGTCGAGATCGAAAACCAAAAAGCGCCCCCTATTCGTGAATTAGCGTTTTCCAGTTTGAAGGCACCGCTCCGGCCGGCCCGGGCACCGGTTGGTCCAACGGATGCGAGTGAGGCGCGTGAAGGT
>DASXFF010000203.1:0-11720 GCA_036489735.1 Occallatibacter sp.
GCTAACGATCGATTCTCCGGCGATTCACTTGATCCATCTCCAGAACGGAACTTGGAATTTCTCGACAATGGGAAGCTCGGGCGTAGGAGGCTCCGCTGCAGCGCCGGCAACCGGTTCCGGAAGCCTGCCCATTCTTTCGGCCGATGAGTTACAGATCAAGAATGGCAGCGCAACGGTGGCATCGATTCCCGCCGTAGGAAATCCGTTCTCGTGCAACGCGATCGGCCTAACGGTGAAGGGGTTTTCCTTCTCGCAAGAGTTTCCTTTCGAACTTTCAGTCGGTTTGCCGGGAGACGGGAGCGTGAAACTGAACGGGACCGCGGGGCCGATTGCGCCGCAAGACGCGTCGAAGACGCCGTTCCGGGCGACTTTGGAGATCAAGCATTTCGACCCTGTCGCGGCCAATGTGATTCAGGCGGGCGATGGAGTTTCAATGGTTGCGGACCTGAATGCAAAGCTTGCGTCGGACGGCAACAACCTCACGAGCAGCGGAACCATCAAGGCTAAGCAACTGCGGCTGGCGCTTTCAGGAAAACCGGCTCAGCAGCCGGTCGCGATTGACTTTGCAATCTCAGACAACCTGATCACCCGCACCGGATTGATATCTGATCTCGCGATTCAAATCGGATCTGTCGCCGCGCACATCAGCGGCGGGTTCAGCACGAGCGCGGCGGGTGTTGCCCTCAACCTACGAGTAGCGGCGCCGAGCCTTCCGATCGATCAACTGGAGCAACTATTGCCTGCGGCTGGCGTTACTCTGCCAAGCGGGTCCCGGCTCGAGGGCGGGACTCTGACGACGAATCTGACCATCACGGGGCCTGCAAACGCGATGACCATCGCAGGGCCGATCGAGATTGACAGCACGAAGTTAGCCGGCTTCGATCTGGGCTCGAAGATTCAGGGGATCAACCCGCTTGGCGGGACCAACGGCGGCACACAAATTGAGAAGATAAGCGTGAGCGTGAATTCATCGCCCCAGATGACGAGCTTCAGCAATATCTATGCGTCCGTTCCTGCGATCGGGACCGCATCCGGCAGCGGAACGATCTCGCCTTCGGAAGAGCTGAACTTCCAATTAACGGCCAAGCTGAACAATTCATCGATGATTGGTTCGGCCGCAAACACAGGAATGAACGCCGTCGCCTCGCTGCTCGGCGATCGCTCGAATACGGCGGCGAACAAGGGCATACCGCTGACCATCACGGGAACCGCGTCGAACCCGACAATTCGGGCAAACGTGGGCGCTATGGTGAAGCAAGCGGCGGGCGGCCTGATGGGTAGCCCTGCGGGACAGCAGGGCGGCAGTGCTGTGAAAAAGCTGAAGGGGCTACTGGGACATTAGGCCTTATTGGTTGCGCCGTCCCTACGGGACTGGCGGCGCCAGTTGTGGTCCGGTTCCCCACGCTGAAGCGCGGGGCTAACGAACGATGCGCCTACGGCTCGTGATTTTTCAATCACGACCATCGAGTGTGGACCGATCAATAAAGTGTGATTTTGAGTACTCGCAAACGTCCGATTTTGAGTGTGCGCATATCGAGATCGAGTGGACTGAAATCCGGAATATTAGAGATTTGTTAAAATAAGGATGTAAGGAGCTCGGCAAGGCCCCCTAATCCACCCACCGAATCGATCCCCATGATCCTCTATTTAATGCGCCACGCAGATGCCGGTACGTCTCGGCCAAATCCAATTCTCGACCTGAGACGCGGCCTGGTGAAGGACGGCAAAGAACAGTGCATGCTGATGGCGCGGGTGCTCGCAGCCCTCAAAGCGCCCATCGATACGATCGTTTCGAGCTCGCTAAAGCGCGCCATGCAGACCGCGCAACTGGTCGGCACCGAGCTGGGCTTCGACGGCAAAGTTGAGATCAGTCCCGGCCTCGGATTGAACGCGAGTTTCACCGACTTCCAGAACATGCTGGCGAAATACGCTGACCGCGACGGGGTTCTGGCTGTGGGGCACAACCCGAATGTCTTCCAGTTTCTGGGCCGACTGATCACCGGCAACGGAGGCGCTTCCATCAGGATGCGCAAAGGCTCAATCGCTCGCGTCGATATGGAACGGCATCCGCCGCGGCTGCAGTGGCTTCTGGATCCACGCACGGCGCGGATCGTTTACGCGAGCGCGATGAAAAGCTCGCGGCCGAAGACCTCGCGGAAATAGCCGGCTTCTTTGCGCAAAGACCACAATTCCAGCTCTGCCCCTGTGCGCCCTGGCCGCAACTCGAGGTAAACCCTCTTGGGATAGACCCGCGTCCCCACGCGAAGAACGTCGGACGCGCGATCCTGGTTCAACGCCACGGCAAGGCGCAGCAAAACTACAGCACGATTGACGTTTTTGTGTTCGTCGGCCGGAATGTTGCGCAGAGCGCGGTCGCCGGGCTGCGGGCGGCTTTTGCCCAGATAGCGCGCAATGGCCGAGACCAGCGTGCGTTGCAGCTGGGTATAGCCGTAAATCTCCGAGCTCGAAATAATGTACTGCGTGTGCCGATGATGACCCTGGTGGTTAATGAATTTGCCGGTGTCGCGAAGCATGGCCGCAGCGGCCAGCCAGCTTTCGTATTCGAGCGGGAGCTCGTGCATAGACTTGAGCTCGCGAAAAAGCTGAACCGTGTGCGCGCGCACCGGATCGGCCTGACGGGGATCGACACCGTAGCGCCGCGCGGTTGACAGCACACTTTCCCAGCGCTCATGTTCGAACTCGCGGTGCGCTCTGGCGCGAGCGTCCTGCTCGGCGAGCATCTGAGCCAGAATGCCGTCGCGCAAGCCGAGCGGCGAATAGCGAAAACCCTTCAGGCCGAAGCTCTCAAGAATCTCGGAGTAGACCTCGGCGCCGGCAACGATAATCTCAGCACGGCGCGGGCCGATGCCAGGTACGGATTCGCGCTCGGGCAGGGACATCTTGGCCAGCTTGCCGGCCAGCTTTCGTACCGCGCGAGCCGGCACCAACCCGGCCAGAATCGCGGAGCGGTCCTCGGCGCGATCGGCGAGCTTGCCCGATTTTTTTGCTCCAGGCTTACCGTTTTTGGCGCCCTGAGCGTACGCGGCGGAGAGCGCCGCAGCCGTACCCGATGTGGCGATGACAAGAGGGGCACGGCCCGGCTGAATTTTGCGATGAGCGCGGCGAAGCTCGCGATCAATCAACTGCTTCATGCGCGACAGGCCATCGCGGGGAGCAGGATCGTCGGATAGAAACTGCTCCGTCAATCGCACCGCGCCGAGGGGCAGGCTTACCGTCTCCTTGATTCGCTTGTGTTCGGAGAGGGTGACCTCGCAACTGCCGCCGCCCAGGTCGAGCAGTAGCACGCGGCCACCCGCTCCGGGCTCGGCGCCCATGACCCCGAGATGAATGAGGCGGCCTTCTTCGAGGCCGGAGATGATCTCCATGTTCCAGCCGGTTTCAGCCTTCACCCAAGCCTGAAAGGCAGCGGAGTTGCGCGCATCGCGCATGGCCGCAGTGGCCACAACTCGAATGCGGTCGACTCCGTGCGCCTGCACGGACCGCTGAAACCGCTTGAGCGCGCGCAGCGTGGCAGCCATGGCTTCAGGCGAGATGAGGCCGGTGTCAAAGACGCTGCCGCCGAGGCGCGTGACTTCGCGATCTTCGGCGACGGTTTTGAGCCGGTGCGCATGGACGCGGGCGATCTTCAATCTGCAGGAGTTGGAACCGATGTCGATGGCGGCGAATGTGGGCATTTTTTTGCGGCGCGCTCCCGGGAAGAATCGACCCATCGCCAAGATACACGAATGCGGGCTGAGGTTTGGGACATGAGTTCCACAGGGCGCGATAGGGAAGAGCAGCATTGCACGACCGGCACATATTGGCGCCGTGCTGCGCTAGGGTTTGACGATGGTCGCGAGCAGCGAAGAGAGGCCGTTCCAGGCGATCTGAATACCGATGCAAAGCAATATGAAAGCGATGACGCGCAGGATTCCATGAGCTGTTGAAGGCGGAATCTTTTTGGTGATCTTGGGAGCGTTGGCATAGCAGAAATAACAAAGCACGCTGAGAACAACGATGGCAAGGAATACGCCGACGTGGGCCAGAATGTTGTGCGTAAGATTCTTCTCCGAGATGTGCGCCGTGACGGTCAGCAAGCCCACAAGCGTTCCTGGTCCCGAGGTCACGGGAAAGGTGAAGGGATAAAAAACGCCCTCTTCGAGGTGGCTGGTATCGGGCTCGACCGCATTTCCCGTCTCCTCCTGCTTCTTGCGGGAATCAGCGCCGGCGCTGCGCTCGTTGAGCACCGCCCATCCCATGGCGGCGACGACCATGCCGCCGGAAAGCTGAACGATGGGCAGAGAGATGCCGAAGAAATTGAGGATGGCCGCGCCTGTGACCTCGAAGATCCCGAGGAAGATGATGTTGTTGATTGCGATGCGGCGCGCCAGCCAATGGAGCAACTTGGGCGGCGCGTCGCCGACTAGACCGAGAAAGACCAGAGCCGATCCAAGAGGGTTGATGAGCGGCAGCAACACGCTGAACGCGATGAGAAACGCTCTCCAAACCGCCACGTGAGTTCTCCCTGGGGTGAATGGTAAAGCCTGCCCGCGACATTGATGTCCTGCAGAGGGTCTTTCACGTGATCAAACCGGCCCGACGCCGGACGCATAAACCGGTTCGCGAAACGCGCACCAAGTTGTCTGAACCCGACGGCAATTTATGACAAAGGTCACGACCACCTGACCCGTTAGTTGTATTAGAAAATCGATTTAGGGATAGAAATATGACTTGCAACTGCCTTAGTTTGGCTCTAGAACGAAACCTGTGCGAAACGGAATACCGTGAAGTTTTCGAAACGATTTCCTGCAATTCCGGGCCTGATGATTGCACTGGCGGCAATGCTGCTGGGGTGCATGATCACAGTCATCCTGGTCGCGTTAATGCCGGCACACGCCCCGGCGACACGCGTCTCACTGCTCTCCCGCCAGGGAGTTGCGGCGATGAGTCTCACTGTTGTCCTTTTCGTTCTAGTGGCGGGACTCTTGATCCTGCGCGAACTTGCGGACCGCGAATTCGACACAGACCGTGACTTTCTGAACGCGTTTCTCGAACACATCCCGGACCACGTGTACTTTAAGGATCGCAATAGCCGCTTTTTGCGCGTCAACCGCGCACTCGCCAACAGCTTCGGATTTAAGGACCCTGCGCAAGCCACAGCGAAAACCGATTACGACATGTTCACGCCGGAGCATGCGAGCCACGCTCTCGAGGATGAGCAAAAAATCATCGAGACGGGCCACGGGATTACGGGGATGGAAGAAAAGGAAACCTGGCCAGACGGACATGAATCGTGGGTGTTGACGACGAAGGTTCCGCTCAAGGACCGGCGCGGCCGGATCCTGGGCACGATGGGAATTTCCCGCGACATCACCGACCGCAAACAGGCTGAGTTGCGCATCCGCTACATGGCGCTGCACGATGCTTTGACTGGTTTGCCGAATCGGTCGCTTCTGGAGGACCTGCTCTCTCATGCGATCGCTTTGGCCGGACGAAATGGAAAGCGTGTCGCTGTTCTGATGCTGGACCTGGACCGCTTCAAGAGCGTCAACGATTCGTTCGGGCACCATATCGGCGACCGCCTGCTTGAGGCCGTGGCCGTGCGATTGAGAACTTGCCTGCGCGATAGCGATATCGTGGCGCGGCTCGGCGGCGATGAGTTTGTTATCGGCCTTCCGATGGTCGAGAAAAATCAGGACATCGAACAGGTTGCGAGCAAGGTGCTGAAAACTTTGAACGAGTCGTTCGATATCGAAGGACACGGCGTTCGCATCGGCGCCAGCATCGGCGTTTGCGAGTATCCTTCCGACGGAGAAAATCCTCGGGACCTGCTGCAGGCTGCGGACACCGCGATGTACGAGGCGAAGAATAGCGGACGCGGCAATTATTCGTTCTTTACCGCCGAGCTAACTGACGCCACGCGGCGGCGGCAAAAGCTGGAGTTCGATTTGCAGCACGCTCTGGCGCGCGATGAGTTTGTGCTCTATTACCAACCCCTGGTGGCCACGGAAACGGGCAGTATTACGGGCGTGGAAGCGTTGCTGCGTTGGCGCCATCCCGAGCAAGGCATGATCTTCCCCAACCAATTCGTTCCCCAGCTGGAAGAACTCGGCATGATGACCGAGGTTGGGAATTGGGTACTGAAAGCCGCATGCGAACAGAACGTCGCATGGCAGAAGGTTGGGCTTCCGCCGGTTCGCGTCATGGTGAATCTGTCGTCATCGCAGTTCTACCGGAGCCAAATTGCAAACAGCGTAAAGAGGGCCTTGGCGGGAACAGGCCTGGATCCGAAGTGGTTGGAGCTTGAGCTGACTGAAACCCTGATGCTCGATGACTCGGAGACGACCATTAAGATCATGCGCACGCTGAAGCGGCTGGGCGTGAGCCTCTCACTGGACGATTTCGGTACGGGCTGGTCTTCGCTTTCATATTTAAGACGGTTCCCCATCGACCGCATCAAGATCGACCGCTCGTTCCTGCGCGACATCGCTTCGGAGCCAAGCGCTGAGGCAGTGGTTCGCAGCATCATGAACCTGGGCCGCGATCTGGGCCTGGCATGCGTGGCCGAAGGCGTAGAAACATCGGAGCAGCTCAACTACTTCAAAAAGCAGAAGTGCGAAGAGGTGCAGGGGTTCCTGTATAGCCCTGCGATCCCCGAAGCCGACTGCCGCGTATTGCTTCGCGCCGGAAAACTGATCGCGCCCGAGACACAAAGGGCTCCAATTGCCGGGACAAAAAGAGCCTCGCAGCTGACAATAGTCGGTGCGGCATAAGCTCCACGACCTGTCCGCGCGAATCGAACCGAATACCTAATCCACAATCAACTCCACAATCGAGGAAACGAACCGGTCCGCCAACGGGCGTGGTCGCATGGCTTGTTTGGGCGAAACCGGCTGCGGCGCGTGGCCATGCGACTTGCACTGTGAAACGCTGGGAGAAACGCGGCTGGTATCCTGAGAGGGATTCGACCGGGACGCCATCCTGCGAAGCGGTCGCAATCCCACGGGCTCCAACCTTTTTCTTTTTCGCGGCGCGGCAAACTCGCCCGCCGGGCCGGCGCATGACGCACGAACCACGATGACAATGATGAACACGGTGAGGACAATCGATCGCCCGCAGGCCGCCGGTGTCTCGACGCGCACGGTGTGGCTGGTCTTTGCAGTCCTATGGGCCGTGATTTACTTTGCCTCGTTATTTTCTCCGCCACTGCTGGACGACGTGGATGCTTCGCACGCGCAGGCGGCCCAGCATATGGCCGAGACCGGCAATCTGGTTACGGCAAGAACCAACGGCATCCGCTACATTGAAAAGCCGCCGCTGCCTTATTGGGCGGTGGCCGGGATGTACAAGATTTTCGGCGAGAATACCTTTGCCACGCATTTGCCGAATGCGTTGGCGATGCTGGGGCTTGCATGGCTGGCGTGGCTGTGGGGAAGGCGCGCGTGGGGTGACCGCGCAGGGTTCTACGCCGGGCTTGGCGCGTTGACGTCGGCCGGTTGCTTTCTCTTTACGCGATTCATCATTCCTGAGGCGATTCTCGCTTTTTTTCTCCTGATTAGCTTGTACGCCCTCATTACGAGCCTGGAAGACAGCCGGCCGGCGAGGATGTATTGGGCATGGGTCGGAGTGGCGCTCGCGCTCTTGACGAAGGGCTTGATTGCGCCGGTGTTCTTCGGCGGCGCAGCCATTCCATATTTGCTCCTGACCGGGCAGTGGCGGCGGTGGAAATCGTTAAAGCCCGTATCGGGATTTCTTTTGTTTCTGGCGATCGGCGCGCCGTGGCATATTCTTTGTGGCCTTCACAACCCCGACCAGGGACACCCGGTGGGCAATCACCCCACGATCGGGAATGTCCACGGATTCTTTTATCAATACTTCATTAACGAGCACGTGCTGCGCTTTTTCAACCTGCGCTACCCGCACGACTACAACAAAATGCCCGGGCTTTGGTATTGGCTCGGCGAGCTGATCTGGATTTTTCCCTGGAGCCTGTTTTTGGGCGCGGCCGCGGCGCTGGCGTGGAAGACGCGGCGCACCTGGCTGAAGCACCTGCGGCACGATGCCGGCGACACCGTGGATTTTTATCTCGATCACGCCATGCGCGAGGATGTAGGCAGCTACGTGCGGCGAATCAAGTTCCGCACCCGGACCATTTGGCTGCTGAGCTTGTACTCGGCGTGGACGCTGATCTTTTTTGCGATTTCAACCAATCAGGAATACTACACATTCATGGTGTGGCCGCCGCTGGCGATGCTGATTGCCGGCGTGATCGCGGGCATCGAAGAAAACGACGGCGTGGTTGGTGCGAGGCCGGCACTGTCATCGGCGTGGCTGACGGGCGCGCAGGCGGTCTTTGCAGCAATTGGCGTAGCGGCTGCGGCGGCGCTGGCATGGGGACTATGGACTTCTCGAAGTTTGCCGTACGTCGCAGACATTGGATCGGTGCTGGCGCATCGCGGCGTCGGCGACTACACGCTGTCGATGTCACACTTGTTCGATCTGACGGGTGAATCGTTTGCGGCGCTTCGGCTACCGGCGGCGCTTGCCGCAATCACATTCCTGGTCGGGCCCATGAGCGGCTGGTTGCTGCGCCTGAAGAAGAAACACTTCGCAGCCACCGTGAGCGTTGCCGTGACCATGACGGTTTTCTTTGTGGCGGCGCACATTGCGTTTGCGCGGTTTGAGCCGATGCTGAGCTCGGAGCCGATGGCTGAGACGATCATGAAAGACGGCACGCCGAGCGATTTGCTGATCATCTATGGCGAGCAATCGTCGGGATCGTCGGTGATTTTCTACACGAACGATTTCTTCCGAAGCAGGCCGGCGGACTTAGTATTGCCCCGCTGCGGACAAAATGGCGAGGGAACTACGCTATTGTGGGGCTCTTGCTATCCCGATGCGCCCGACATTTTTCTGAGCGACACGAAGCTTGTCGCAATCTGGGGCCAGGGCGAGCGCAAATGGATCTTTGCCGAGGATCCAGACCGGGATCATGTAGAGAGCGTGCTAGCGGGACGGCTTTATGAAGTCCAGATACTGGCCGATAAGACACTGTGGACGGACCGGCCAGTGAAGTGAGAATCTTTCTTCGATGAACTTCAGCCAGATCGCTGTTGACTGCCTGATTGGGCTCGGGGTTTTCGGCATCGTCACCTCGACAATCTATAGCCTGATGGTCGTTGCGGGAGTCATGCGCTTCCGGTGTGGCGCCGGCGGCGCGCACGGGGACGCATTTACGCCACCGGTGAGCGTGCTGAAGCCAGTCCACGGCGATGAACCGGATCTTGAGCAGAACCTGGCCAGCTTTTTCGAGCAGGATTATCCGGAGTTCGAGATTTTGTTCTGCGCACGCCACGCGAGCGACCTTGGCCTGGCTGCAGCGGCGCGGGTGATGACGCGCTATCCGCACGTCAAGGCGCGCATTCTGACTTGCGGCGACCCGCCGTGGCCCAATGCCAGAACGTTTTCGCTCGAGGTGATGCGCCGCAAGGCGCTGTATCCGATCCTGGTGACAGCGGACAGCGATGTACGAGTAACGCCGGATTATCTGCGCGCGGTGGTCGAGCCGATGCGCGATCCGCAGGTCGGCATGGTTACGAGCCTCTACCGCGGCTGCACCCGACATGGATTGTGGGCGCGGCTCGAGGCCATGGGCATGAGCGTAGAGATGACTTCGGGCGTCCTGGTGGCGAACATGCTTGAGGGAATGAAGTTCGCGCTGGGTCCCTCGATGGTGATGCGGCAGAGCACGGTAGAAAAAATTGGCGGCTATGAAAAAGTGGCGCAATATTACGCCGACGATTTTGTGTTGGGCAATTGGACGGCGGCGGCTGGCCAAATTGTGGTGTTGTCGCATTATGTAGTGGAGCACCACGTGCTGAACGCCGAATTCAGCCGCAGCATCGCGCATCAGCAGGGATGGGCAATGAGCACGCGCTTCTCGCGGCCGATGGGGCACTTCGGCGAGGTCCTCACCTATGCGGTTCCTTTCGGCTTGCTGGCGTGGATCGGGCTCGCGCTCCAAGGGCATTGGGCGTTGGGCGCGGGGCTGCTGGCATTTACGATTCTGAATCGTGTGCTGCTGTGTTTGCTGGTCGCCGGCCTGGTGGTCGATGACCGAGTCGCGATGCGGATGGCGTGGCTCTATCCGCTGCGCGATTTGATGGGTTTTATTTTCTGGGTGCGAAGCTACCTGGCGAGCAGGCGGCTGCGCTATCGCGGCGATCCCTACGAATTGCTGCCCGAAGGACGGCTGCGGAAACTCACGGAGTAAACCAGACAGCTCCAGGAGCGACGAAAAAGGGAGCAGCGCGCCGAGAGGCGCTAGGGTTTGCGCGTTGCCGCGGCTCGCGTTGGCGAACCCACGGGCTTGCGAATGGGGACGATGGCCGCCGGCGAACCGTTTGCGGCCTGCTGGAAACGAGCGAGCATCTCGCTGCGCACATACTCGACGAAACTTTGCATCTGGCGATTCATCTCTTCCATGCGCTCGCGCATCTGCAGGATGATGGCGATGCCCGCGATGTTGACGCCGAGGTCGCGGGCCAGGTTGAGGATAAATTCGAGACGTTCCAAATCCTCGTCGGTGTAGAGGCGCGTGTTGCCCTCCGTGCGCGAGGGTTTCAGCAAACCTTCGCGCTCGTAGAGGCGCAGCGTCTGGGGATGGATCTCATACATCTCGGCCACAGCCGAGATCATGTAGGCGCCTTTGGATTTGCGTTTTGTTGCCATCGTTTTTCTCCAATCAGCCTAGCCGATCCCTACACCGCCGGTGATTGCCTTCGCATGAATACCTAGAGCTTGTCGAACAGCGCTTTGCGCGGATCGTCGGGATTCAATTTGGCGAGCTCGCGCATGATCTCGCGGCTGCGCTCGTCGTTAAGGTGCGGCACCGCAACCTCGACCGTCACAATTTCATCGCCGCGCTGGCCGGCATGCGAGGCGCTCTCCACGCCGCGTTCCCTCATGCGCAGCTTTTGCCCGCTCTGCGTACCGGGCGGAATCTTCAACTGCGCGCGGCCGTCGATGGTGGGCACCTCGACCTTGGCGCCAAGAGCAGCTTCGGCCACCGTGATGGGGACGGTGATCTGGATGTCGTCGCCGATGCGCGTAAACACGGGATTGGTCCCGGTGCGCACGATGAGAAAAAGATCGCCGGCAGGCCCGCCGTTGACGCCGGCATTGCCCTTGCCTTGCAGCCGGATGCGCTGCCCATCGCGCGTGCCGGCCTTGATGCGAAATTCGACCGTCTCGGAACGCGTCACCGTGCCCTCGCCATGGCAAGTTGAACAATCGTGCGAGGTGTGGCCTGTGCCATTGCAGTTGGGGCAGGTGATGTTGAACTTCATGCGGCCGCCCATCTGCGTCACCTGGCCCGTGCCGTGACACTCGGAGCACTCCGCGTTGCCGCCGACGTGCGCCTTGCCGTGGCAGCTGGGGCAGGTCTCCTGGCGATTGATTTGAATACGCGCCTGACCGCCGCGGATGGCTGTCCAAAAGTCGACGGTCGCCTGATACTCGAGGTCGGTGCCGGGCTCCGGGCCGCGAGGACGCTTCTGCGCATGTTGAGCGCCGGAAAAAATGCCGGAAAAAATGTCTCTGAAGCTGCCTGAGCCGCCGCCCCCGAAGCCTTGCTGGGCCCCGCCGCCACCGGCAAAATCGGAAAAGTCGAAGCCGCCAAAGTCGATGGGCGGTTGCTGCTGGCCGCCGGAGCGCTGCTG
>DASXFF010000217.1:0-35181 GCA_036489735.1 Occallatibacter sp.
CGCGATCAGAGTGCGATACCAGCGCAACAGAGTCTCCGGAGTGACCAACGTGTCGAGCTGACGCAGTGCCTTGCGCCCCAGCGTGCGCGCTTTCCGAGCCAATCGACGCCGCTCCGCATCCGTGAATCGCATAGGATGCCCCGCCAGGCGCTCCTTGAGGATTCGGTTCTCCTCCTTGAGATACTCGATTACCTCAAGCTGATGACGGCTCACCCAACCGGCGAGCATCAGCAGGCAGACCCGAAGAGGCAGAGGGAGCGCGGACATCGAAGCCGATTATGCCCTGCAGCAGCATCGGCCGCCATTTCGAGGCTCTGAGGTGACATCCCCCGTATGACCGAATATTTGTACACTACGCGAAATCCCGCCTGCGCCTTCTTCTTGGTTTTGAGCGCGGGCCGCGACCTTCGCGGCCCTGCTTTGCCTTTCTTCCTTGGAACGTTATCGCCGGCATCACGACGAACCCGAATGAGACGTGGATGTTGTAAATGGCGCGGAACCTGACCGATACCGAGAGCGGAATGCTCCGTGTTACGCGGCATTTGATCGTCGATCGCGACGCGAAGTATTCCGGCGCATTTCGGGCATTGCTCGTCCGGGCAGGCGTGGACGTGATCCGGCTACCGCCGCAACACCATTTCCGCAGAGCTTCGGGGAGTCGAGATCCTGCTCCGCGCCCCCGACACCGGCTGCCGGCACGTGCAGACTATGGACTACGGCGCGCACCTGTCGCGCGGTCCTGAGGCCATCCAGAGCAAGGCCCAGAAGCCATGGCGCGCGTGTTTGTGACAGAAACTGTCGCGAGCAGTGCGAGGTGATCGGTGACAGTAACGACTCCACGCTACGTCCGACGCTCGAACCGGGCGCAACCAGCTGGCTAATCCGCCGCACAACGTGAGCGGCGCTGCGCTCGGCATCTCCGGGATCATCCCGGGCGAGACGTACGCTTACCTCAACGAGGTCTGCGTAAATCTGGATTTATCGCGCGATCTGGTGGAAAATGTAGTTGGCGTCTCCGACGGCTAAAATTCCGTGGTTAGCCTGACACAGATAGAAATTGCAAAAAAGCAGTCATGCCAATGCAGGGGGAGCTATGAGGACTTTGATCGTCGGCTTTATTATTGCGGTGATGTCATCCGCTGCTCTGGCGGATGTGTCGGTTGGTCAGTTTGTGGACAAACGAGCGACGCTATCGGACGACAAGGGTTCCAAGGCAGGCAATCCGAACTACATCGGGACCCTTTACGGCGGATGGGGCTGGAAAACGGGTGAGGCGGGCGAGGATAAGCCGGTAGCAGACGTGGTCCACGACCATGTTGTAACGGCACTCACTTCGCATGGCATTAATGTTGGAAATTCGTCCACAGTAGTTTCTGGAACGATCGCAACCCTTGATGCCTCTGCATACAAAAACCGAGAAGCCGAGGTGACATTACAGGTAGTTGTTACACGTGACGGCAAGCAGGTCTATGCTAACACCTTCAGCAAGAAAATTGAGGAGAAGACTGGATTCTTCACGACTAACGGCGCGGCCTGGTCGAATTCCAAGCATCGCGAGGAGGTCAGGCTTTGCGCCGAGCATGCGCTTGATCAGACGCTGAATGACATGGTCACCGACGCGGCGTTCTTGGCCGCAATCAAGTAGGATTTCTGCCTCGCGAGCACCGACCGGGTCCTTGTAGTCCAGCCGAGTGATCGTTCGCGGCTTGATCTGGTCCACGCGCGGAAGGGTAGCGCACTACGGTGGCACAGACCGGCTGATGAATTCTACTGTGGCGCCGAATTCGCGCGCGGCTCTTGCGAGTTTCCTGTCGGCCGTCACGAGTGTGAGGCCGTACTGGATCGCTACTTGGGCAATGAATCCATCACGCCAATGCCTACGGAAACTACTGCCGATGGCGCGCGTAATGAGGGGAAATATTCGCCCCAGCCGGAGAGGCTGATGGTGTCCGAGTGCTGCTCCGGCGCCGTAATGACCGATAGGCCCCTCGCTGCGCAGAATTCCGCCCGGACCGAGGCGCCCGTCCAGCACCCCGAGCAGTTGTCTGCGAAGGCCTCGGTCTTGGGTTGCGCACAGTTCGCGTAGCACAACATCCGTTATGAACGCCGGCCGCTAGCGGTCGGCGTTGGCCTGGCGCCTGCAGATGCGATTGATGGCGGAAGTATCGAGCAGGAAGCCCACGGTCAATCAAGTCTATCTCGAAGGCGGCGCTATCGCGAGGTAGGTGTTCGGGCTCACTCAATGCCTTGAGAAACAAGGCGTTCGCGACAGGCGCTGAGAGCCCTGATCATTCGCCGGTCAACGCGCCGCTCGGAGATGCCGAGCGCCGCAGCGATCTCTTGGCGGGACCGGCGTAGGACGTGGGCCATCACGAACACGGTCCGCAGGTTCGGACGCAACTGGATGATCGCTGCTGCGACCTGTTCGTGCGTCGGCATTACCTCTTGTCTCCGGGCGTTGAGGATATACCCCGCCCCTGGTTGGGGAACAGTCCTAAAGACGGCCCAGGCTGGCGTTAGCGAACCCTCTACCAGCTGACGTCTCAGCCTGGCGGCTTTACGAGCCACTTGTCCTCAAGTGGGTGAGCACACACCCACGGCCGCAGCTTTCTTGGGCACGAACGGCATTGCCACGCACGGTCCGGGAACAGCTGCGTTTGTGCGGGGGTAGCGTCGGGGGTGGAATGGCGCCGGGATCGAGATTTTCCCTTTGTCTTCAAAGCCTTCTGCGGTACTTTCGATCCCAGTTACCGGCCCACCAATCAGTGTCTAGCAATCAATGGCTTACTAACAAGCGGTTCGCGGCGCGGATTTTAAGGCCCGAAGACGCTTCAATTTTTCACGGGAGGCCGTACAGCGAACCCGGTGCGCTTGCTGACGGACAACTCGCCACTCGCGTCCCAGAAGTCGCGCGCGATCTTAAGGCGATGCGCGGCCGCGTACGCCTGCACAGCTTCCTCTGCTTGCGCTGCGCTGGGTCCGCTCCGATGTAGTACGCGACAGCCGTCTTCATAGCCCCGAGATAATGACACGGACCAATTGCTGGCGCACAGTTCGCTTCTCTAGGTTTTCATGGAATCCCCTCACGTTACTTGCAGTGCCAGAGCCGGCCGCCGCTCGATTCCGGCCGTCAGTCGCCAGTAGCCGAGCGACCTAGTATGTGACGCGAGTCACGAATGTCCAATCGGCGTGTCTCTAAGTACGCCCTAATCGGCATTGCTAGTGTCCCGCGAGTGTTTCAATGTCGACGCTTCTCATTGAACTGGGCGAATAGCAGGCTGTCCCAGAGTGGAGCAAGCGACATGACTTCGAATCGGCTTGGTCTCGGCTCTTTAATGCTGATGCTAATCTCAGCGCTGTGGTTCTCAGATGCCAACAGTGCTGTCTGGGTGTCACCTTCACCTTTCGCGCAAGACGACCAGTGTCGGTGGTCCCTATCTGTGGACCAATTCTTGGGATATCCCAATACTGAAAGGACCGGGTTACAGCGCGCGTGCGGGATAACTTTTCTCATCAACGGCGAGATTACTGAAGATGACGCAAGCAAATTCACCAAGCTAGTCAATTGGTCTGACGGGTTATACAAGCGCGGGAAGGGCGGCGTGGCCCACGTCTTCCTGAACTCTGAGGGCGGTAGTGTCTTTGCGGCCATAAACATTGCAAAGGCCATCAGGGCCTCCGCTAGCATGCGTGCCGCGGGAGACACGACGATACCCGTCGGAGGCGGGTGCTACAGCGCTTGCGTGATCGTACTGGCGGGCGGCTATCGGCGATTGGTTCTCGGCAAGGTTGGCATCCATCGGCCCTTCTTCGTCGGCAATGAGTACGAGCAGATGGGATACAAAAATCTAGAGCAGGCCTACGACCGCCTTTACTCGGAACTCGCGACGCTTTTCAAGCGGTGGAATTTATCAAGGTCCTTGGTTGATGACATGTTTGCTGTGGCGTCCACCGACGTGCACGTCCTCAACGAACAAGAACTGGATTCCTATGGGCTGAGCAAGGATGATTGGGTGCTGACAGAACAGCACGATGCAGAAGTGCGCGCTGCCTGCGGCGGAAAGGACTTAGCAGAGAGTGCAGCTAATCCTACTTTTTGGGATTCCGCGAAAGGTGAGGAGTGCCTGCGCAAGATGAATGCTGGCCAGCATGAGATCTTCAAAGAGAAAATAAAGAAACTCTGCGATGGCCGGGATGCCACCACATACAACAACGGTCAGCGCCCCAGCCAGGGCTGTCTCGACAAAGTTTACGCGACAGAGTAACTGGACCACGACATGCTTAGACGCGCCGCTGTGATCAAACTTGTGCTGGCAACTAATTAATGCGTCGTCCCTTCCCGTAGAGGCTGAAACAGCTTTCCCCGCCGAATCCGGCAGATTTGCATGCCGCGTATTGCATCCAGTATTTGAACGATATGGTTGGTTTCGGCAGCCGGGGAATATCAGCCTTGCAGCCCCCATCCAACCAGACGGCGGAACCTCCGGCCTTGAAGGCGGCCAGGAAGACGGCGCTGGCGTTAGCCACGGAAGCGGTTGATGCCGAGACCGCTACTCTCAAGAAGCTCCAGCTCTATCTGTTGCCCAGGATGATCTACCTAGATCCGATTGGATTGGTCGCGGCAGCCACGGCAGCAAAGAATGATCTCGCAAGCCGACCAGGCGATAGCCTCATGTATCCGAGTATGCACGTCTGATGATCTCAAGTGCGCGAATACCTGTGCCAAGGAAAAGATGCCGGATCTTCCCGATCTTCAAAAGAAGTGGAAGTCCTGTAGCGAGCCAGACTGGCTGCCGTTCTAATCATTTTAGCTCCCAACCTCACCGGCTGGCGCGTACAATATAATCGCATGCGGCGGGGATTAACACGTCTAAACCAGCCGTGCCAAAGCTCCGTCGAGCACGAGGGCGACCTGCAGCACTTTCTATCCACCTACAGCACCCGACATGAACACCATCCCGGTCTTCTACAGTGACGACCTACTCGCTCACGACAGCTTGAGCCCCAGTGCTGCTAAGCCGCGACCCGTGGTCGAAGGGTGGAAGGAAGTCAATCTACCGATTGTAGTCAGCCCGGTAACTGCAGCGGCCATCGACGACCTCTCCCTTGCGCATGACCCGCGCTTCGTAGCTGCGATTTTGTTGGGCGAGGTAGAGAACGGTTTTCGTAATTGCGACCTGGACGTGGCGCGCTCACTGCCCTATACGACGGGTGCCATGATCTGCGCCGCAACCGCTGCCCTCAGGTTCGGCGTTGCGTGCGCGCCCGTAGGCGGGTTTCATCACGCGGGCTACGCAACGGCCGAAATGTTCTGCACGTTCAACGGACTGATGGTCGCCGCGCTCAAGCTGCTCCGCGGTAATGCAGTGCGCCACGTGCTCATTCTGGATCTCGACTTTCACTACGGGAACGGCACGGACGACATCATCGAACGCCTCCAATTACGCGATCAGATCGAGAACGCGACTTTCGGACGCTGGTATCGCTCGGCGGCGCACGCGGCGCGCTATCTTGGCCATCTCGCTGAAGTGACAGCGACGTTCTCACAGTTCGACCTGATTCTGTATCAAGCGGGCGCCGATCTGCACGTTGATGATCCGCTCGGTGGGGTGCTGGATGGCGTTCAACTCCGGCAACGTGATGCGATGGTATTTAGTGCGGCGTCACGCGCTGGAGTCCCCTTGGCGTGGAATCTGGCCGGCGGCTACCAGGACCCGATCTCGAAAGTCATCGAGATCCACTGCGCGACAATGGAAGAGTGCGTTCGCGCATATGTTGGTAAGAGCCCGGATCTCCTGCGCGAATCGACGGCGGTCAGTGACAAGGTCGTCGAGCTGTTCGCGGACGGACGTATCATGGACCGCGTGCACGAGGCCGCCGCGAGCGATGTGCTGACCGACCTTCTCGTCGAGATCGCCGGCAAAGCGCCGGTAGGAAATAGTGGTAGCGGGGGCAAGGATGACTGAGCACATGAGCGGAGTCTCGTGTAGCTCACGGACGAGGGGCGCGGTTCTATAGAAAGTGCGGTTTCCAAATCATCAGCACCGCGAGGATCACAAGGACCAAATACGTCCCGGAGAGCAGCAACTCGAGAGAGTTCGTCTCGTCAACCCCTCGCGCTTCTGGAACGACGTCAGCCTCCCCGAATCCGGCGAGACCTCGTACCGCGACCGAGGCACGACGGTGACGAAGCAGCGAAACATCCGAGGAAGGCTGCCAAGAGCTGGCCCTAGGCTGGGGTAGCGCCAGGGGTAGAACGCGACGTGGGTACCTAGAATTCCCTTTCGATTTAGGTGGTTGCGGGTGGATCTCGATCCCAGTACCGCCCACCAGGAAAAATCAGCGACTTGCGCTCTCCTTACCAACCGCGACTAGGTCCGTATGGCAGCTGGTATGGCAGGTGGTCGGAGATTCAACCCTAGATGGCGGCGGACGACCGTAGCCTCGCCAACCGCTTCGGTTCCGAATCGAATAGCTGCAAACACTGATGCTGCCTAGCGCCACCCCCGAGGAGGCCAGCCGCTCGGCTATCGCAGGCTCAGGTCCGCGACGTTCCGGGTCGAGGATGTCCGACTCGATCTCTCGCAGGAGCTCGTGGACCTCGTCAGCCGTGAATAAGCGCTCATCGAATAGAGCTCCGAGCAAACCCGCGAGATACGAACCCGCCGCTACCGCGACCGCATCTGGCGGGTAGCGGTGGAGCTTCCTGGTAATGAATTCGTCCAGCTCCTGAATGCATGCGATAACCACGGCGTCATCCTCGCCGGACGCATCGGTGTCGGACATGGGACCTTACTTCTGGCATCTGTGGCGGGTGGTCGCGTGGATCTATTCGCGTATCTTCGCGAGGTGACGGAATCGAATGCGCAAGCCAACATTTTGATATTGCTCGCCACGAGCGGATACCCAGGAAAGTGCCCACCCGGACGGTGTGCTTTCCTGATACAGCTGAGGCTGCCGTGCGGTATCGCCGCAAGAGGTCCGGCATCTGACCGGGCACTGAGTCCGTCGCGATGCCGGCACTCCTGCATACGAGTTGCGGGCAAGGATTCAACCCCAGCCAATGAAGCCTCCATGCGTGGTACGCTCTGCCTCGGTGATTAGCCCCAATTTCTGGAGGCGCGCCTCGATTGCACGGAGCGTGCGACCGAGCGTTTGTGCCAACACACTGGGCGAATCACCGTGCTTGAATGCGGCGACCAGCCTGGCCTCTTCGTCCGTGGTCCAAGCCTTCCCTACATTGTCAGGCAACTGGGAGCGCCGCTGAGCACGTGCCTCGAGCTGCCCGATCGCGGTAGCACCCGCGATGAACGCGCGCAAGACCTCGGATCGATGTACTACGCACTCAGCCGGGAGAGGCTCTCCCGATTGCGGGTCGCAACCCTCGATCAGGCTTCCAAGGATCTTCTTAGCACTAGCCGTTTGCATACTCTATCCTCCGGACGATGGACGTTGTGATTGCAGGGCCGCCGCCACGGGGGTCGGCGGCACTCGAAATCCAGTCATGGTTTGGGCTTGGGCAGCTTGGCCCTACAGTGCTCGACGAGTGCTTCTTCAAGCTCGCGGGCTTGGTCGGCGACAGGATCGCAGACGCCGGCGCGAAGGCAGTCGGCGATCTCCACGTCCTGGTCCGCTGCTTGGTGCCGGAGGGCGGCCTCGGCGGTTACAGCGATCCCGTAGATGGTCTGCAGCCGCCGCACGAGTGTAGAGAGACGCCGCAGCCCTTCCACCGAATGGTGCGGAAGGCATGTACCCGCGACTCCTCCGACCGCCCGACCGTGACGCCGGGAAGGGAGGGCGAAAGTAGATCTAGCCGCACGGGCGCGACGGAGCCTCGCCCGGTTAGACTTGCGAATAGCCATGGCGCGTCTCCAAGGGACGTGACGTGGTTAGGCGCTCGTCGAGATTGCCGTCTCGGCGAGCGCCGCTTAACGTTTGGTAGTAGACCCTTGTGTCCTATACCTCCACTTTTACGAGTCGGTCTCTGCGTCGGCCCAGGCGTCTGGTCCTAAATGAGACCGATAAGGAGCCTACTTTATGGCGCCTGAGATTGCAAGTCGCCTGTCGTAAAGTACGGCTGATGAGAGCCGCACGCCCCTCCCTGCAACAGCGCATCGCCATTGTCATCCGCAAGCACCGTGAGCAGAAGGAATGGACACAAGAAGGATTTTCCGACCACATTGAGATGCACCGGGCTCACTATGGCCGTATCGAACGAGGCGGGAAGGATTTCCAGATCTCCACCCTGGAACGTATAGCCGCTGGGCTTGGAGAGCCCGTATGGTCCCTTGTACGTGAAGCCGAGGAAACTTAACGCCACCACCGCTTATTGTCGTGGGCCTCGTGTGACGAGACATTCAAGAAGAACGCGACCAGTCAGGCGAACGGATGCCCAGTCATCCGCGCCTCTGGTTTGGCGTCTCCGCACCGCGGGCTTGCGGCGACCACTTGGCGCGCATGCGCGATCTCGATAGCAAATCAAAGTGATTAGCTGGACGGTCAGTGGGTTGCCCAGCAAAAACTGGATGAGCGTGAACAGCCCGCATCGGCCGCCAGTCCCTGACATCCACTGAAATCCTATTGCACCTAGATCTAGCATGAAGCTGGAAACATTTGATGACGTGCTCGCCACGATAGGAAAAAACCCGAAGCGACCGTTCCACCTGCTCGGCAACGGGTTCAGCGTCGCCTATGATCCGGCGATTTTCTCGTACAATGCGTTGCACAGCTTTATCTCGAAGCTGAGCGAGCCTGACCTCTCTAAGATTTTCCAAGTGATCGAGACGCGAAACTTTGAAGTGATCATGCAATACCTTGATCATTTCTCGGCGCTGATCACTGCCTTCGGAGGTGATCCCGGCCTGAAGAAACGCGTGGACGCCGCCAGCGCGAAGCTTAAAACTAGCTTGCTCGACGCGGTAAGGGCGCTTCATCCGGAGCACGTTTTCAAGATACCGGAGGACCAGAGTAAAGCGTGCGCCGCCTTTTTGAAAAGGTTCTTGGACACTGGCGGAAGCATCTACTCGACGAACTACGATCTCCTGCTGTATGGGTCCTGATGCGTAACAACGGACTCTTCGAGCACGTCGACGGGTGCGGAAGAGAGTTAGAAAACGACACCGGCGAGTTCTTGGAAGATGAGGACCAGATCTGGTCTGATCTCGTTTGGGGGAAGTATCGTGAAACTCAAAACGTGTTTTACGTGCACGGCGCGCTTCAGTTCTTTGATAGCGGCGTTGCGGTAATCAAAGAGGAATACGACGCGCACCAGTATCTGCTGCGGAAGATTAATGCGCGCATGGAGAAGGGTGAATATCCAATCTTTGTGACCGCTGGAGACGGCCAACAGAAGCTCAAACACATAACGCACAACCAATACTTGACGTCGTGCTACGACAGCCTCTGCAACGCGTCAGGCTCTCTGGTCACGTTCGGCTTTGGATTTGGGCCATACGACGAGCATATCATCAAGGCGGTTAACAGAGCAGCGAGAAGGAAGCTTTCCGACAAGCTCTGGAGCGTCTACATCGGTGTGTACTCTGACGACGACAGGAGCCACATCGAGCAAATCGCCGGCAAGTTCAAATGCAAAGTACACGTCTACGACGCAAAGACCGCCAAGGTGTGGAAAAGGTAGACCCGCCCCTTACGTGCTTCCTTTCTTGGTCGACTTGATCGTCCGCTCTTGGTTCAGCGCGAACAGATTGGTCAGGACTTCCTCATCTGTCATCGGCCACGACCAGCCGTACGCGTCCGCAACCGCGGCATCTAAATCCCGGTGGGCGTACGTTAGCCATGCTGGCTTCTCGTTATACAAATCCGTAAGCGTGCGCTTCTTGAGCAACGCCGCCGCCTTGTCACCCTTCGGCAGGACCCGCTGTGGGAAGCCACCAACCACCTCGGGGGTCGGATCGATAAGGTCTGACGGATTCAACCACCGCTCTCGCAGCTCGTTCAATCGCTTCGCCGCATCAGCAACTTTGGCTGCCTTTGGCTTAGTAAGGTAGTTGCTCGCCGGAATGTTCGGCGTTAGCCCTGCAGGGAACGGAAATGTTGCGAACGTTGTCGTTGAGGTGTAGCGCGGCCGATCTTCAAGGCTTGTGCCCAAGCGAAGTGACCACACTTCATGAATCTTGCTATGCAGAATGCCGAACGTCACATCATCGTCACGACCGATAACAATGAGGTTCTTGTCCGGGAGTGTCGGAAACGAGAGCCACACAAAAAGCCGGTACTGCGCCGTCTCGGGTGTGACGATGTAGCGTGTGATGCTGGCTATACGCGCCCGCATTTCTGGACGAGGCCAATATGGTTCCCACCACCGCTGCCTGGCGTGCTCATCGCGAACTGTAGCCCGCGCTTCCGGTAGGGTTCGTAAGTCCTTCGGGTCGTCGGGCGCGTACCTCGCGCTTTTCAGGTATTCAAATGGCAGCTGGTATGCCGCTGCTGCCGCCTCCGTAAGCCCGAGGGGGTAATCGATCAGCCAACGATCTCTCGGTCGTCCTGTGGGATCGTCTCCATTCCAGTACGGCTTGAGAACCGACGAGTTCGGCTTACCGTTAGGATTGACGGGCGCTAGCAGGAGTTTCCGCGCAAATGCACCGTCGATGTCATGCGGACCAGTTGTTTGAATCCCGAGGAATGACACCCCACCGTTCTCGGGCTGGACCTCCGCGCCTGTCACGTCGAGACCAGTAGTAAGGTCTGGGTTGATGTTCGCTACGCCGTTCCCATCCAACCTCAAGGTTGGCGGACGATCTTCCGGCCGCGAGAAGCAGATCAAAGACACCTCGACGCGGGCGCCTTCTAGCACCCACGGCTGCTCGCTCCAAGCATCGAAGATGACGTCTTTCGAGCAGATCGCGTCGAGCACGGGTCGGTTCGTTCCGCCTCTAATGGAACTCGTTGCGACAAGCCCGACGTAGCGCGCTTGGCGATCATTGAGCTGTGTGCGGGCCTTTTCGAACCAGTAGCAGGCCAAGTCTGAAAAGCCCTTGAGGCGAGGGAAATACGCCTTTCGCAGTTGCTCGGTGTACTCCTTCCCGAGCTTTCGGTTCATCAGCTTCGCGCCTAAGAAAGGCGGATTACCGATGATCACGTCAGCCTCAGGCCACTGTGCCTCGCTGCCACCGTCCGTGAGAACTGAGTCGCGATGCTCGATCTGGTTCAATGGCTTTAGGATCGGATTCTTGGTGTAATGGAATCCATTCTCAATCTGCCACTGCAGCTCACCGATCCAGATGCTCACCCGAGCCAGCTCAGCAGCATACGGGTTAATCTCGATTCCAAATACGTTCGCTGGTCCAATCGCCGGGAACTGTGGTGGGAAACCTAGCGCCTCTGCTTCCTGAATGACCCGCTTCTCGAAATTCTTCAAGCTGCGTAGCGCCAAGTACAGGAAGTTTCCGGACCCGCACGCGGGGTCTAGGACTCGAAACTGGTGCAACCGATCAAGGAAAGCATTGAGCCGATCTGCGGCCCTCTTCGGAATCTTCTTACCGGCCCCCTCCAGCAGTTTGACGAGGGGTTCCTTCTCCGCCTCCCAGGCGCGCTCCCAGGGTTCAATCACGACGGGGCGGATGATCTTCATGATCGTCTCAACGTCCGTATAGTGCGCTCCCTGCTGACTACGCTTGTCCGGGTCCAGGCCGCGCTCAAACAGCGTCCCGAAAATCGATGGCTCCATGTTCGACCAATCGAGGTCGGATGTCTTATCGAGGAGCTTTAGCTCCGCCTCCTCCAAGGGCAGCACTGAATCATCATCAAAGAGACCGCCGTTAAAGTGGTCAATCTGCTCGAAACCGGCCACGCCGCCCTTCGCCATCGCTGCAAACAGTGATTTCGCGTTCGGCTGAAAGGTCCTCGGATGCGCTACAGACGCTTTCACCATCTTGGAAAAGATCTTGTTCGGCAGGATCTCGACGTCCTCAGCGAACATGCAGAAGATCAGCCGATTCAGAAAGTGCGCCACCGCATGCGGTTCAAAGCCACGCGCATGCAACGCGTGCGCTAGCTCACTGAACTTCTTGGCCGCGTCGGCCGTGATCGCGGCCCGGGTCAGACCAGGGCGGAACTGCTCCGGATTTGTGAACGCCTGCTTGAGCCGCTGACGCTTGGCTGGTTCCTCAAGATCGTTCAGCGTGAACGTATGGGCCTGCTTTACCGCGTTCGTGAAGGCGGTATGGACCACGATGGTCCGCATGTCGCTGACGATTAGCAGCGGTGGATTGTCCAGCGCATCGGCATATCGCTTTAACTGCGCGTATGCCTTATCGAGATCGCCGTGCTTGCCCTTGTACTCCCATGCAAAGCAATGCTTCTTCCAGACGTCAGCGAAACCCTCGCCACCGGTCAGCTTGGTCGCACCCTTCTCAAAGGTATACGCGTCCCCCGTGGGGTCTACGTCGAGGGGTTTTGGCAGTCCGAGAAGTTCGCAGAGGTCGTTAAAGTGCGATTGGCTGGCCGCCCGTTCGGTACGCGCGTTGGCGCCCCATTTCTTGATGAACTCTTGCGCTGTCATCTCGTCCCGCTGGCCGCCGCCCCGTCGAAGCTTAGCACGATCTGACGACGTGATTCCGACCTATCCCTTTATGACTAAGCTTCATAATCACGATATCGCGTTTTGCAACGTGCCTCGAGCCGCTATCTGCGCGCAATGCCCTTGTAGAGCGTTTCGCCCGCTCTCTAAAACCCATCCAATGACCTTCAGATTTTCTGTGTGCCGCCGCCACCCCGGCCTCGACGACCGACTGTCAATTCCCCGATCATCGCGCAACCGCGTCACTTGTCGGCGCATCAGCCCGATGGGGCCACCGTTGTAGCGGAAACACTGAGACCTATTTGGCAGCACACGACCTAAAGCGAACGCGAGTGCCAATAACCCTCTCACCGGGCAGCGCGTTCCATGGAGGCGAACGACGACCAGAGACGTGCAGTGCCGCAACTCGCGGAAACTTCATCGCTAACAAAATGGACGCTAAGACGTGTGGCTTTGGTCCCAGCGGAATAATTGAGACATTGAACTCATCAGCATATGCCACCACAACCTCCCCAAGGCAGGTCAAAGTTGTTGCCACACTCTCCAATGGCAACTCAAGCGTTGCTCCGCACTGCTGCAGCAACTGCCCGTTCGCAGCCTTCACCTTATTGATATACTCGACTCTCGCGGCACCCCCAGCGATAAACGTCTTGACAACGTCGGGCTCGAGGTCGTCCAGCACACACTGGACCGAATTATTGTCAAAGCCAAGGCCGAAGAGCGCAACTGATGGACCTGCCGATGCAGTGTTACCCTCACAACCCGGAATACATAAGATATCATCAATCTGTAATGTTGGTATATCGCCAGTATACAGCCCGGCACAATACGCAAAATCCAGGTCGCATTGTCCGCCCGCCTCTCGAAATCGAAACCAGTTAAGAATAGCCGCGTACCAAAAGCGCGTCATAGAGGAGTAGTCAACTAAAACACGACAATGCGTTCGATGCGGTACCCGATCCGTTAGGAACTTGTAGATTTCGTTCTCGGCGCGAGTCGAGAGAATTATGGGGTCTGCTTGCCATCTTTCGCGAAAGAATGCGTCGTTGAGTCGTCTTGCCCCCTCCTCCACACTCGAATCGAACCCAAAAACACCAACGCTTCCCACATTGCCGGTGTCAACTAATCCCGCTATATGATTCGCCCTTGCCTCGTGCCCGCTCGCGAATATTGCGAGGTCATATGATTGCCGACAGAGCATTCCGGCGTCCAAGTCCTCAACCAGAACGATTCTATTCATCCTTAGGTTCCAGTCGGAAATCCATTTGCGGAGACGAATTGTTCTTCCGACTTACGCTGGACCCCTCATTGTTCCAAAACGCCACAGCTATGGCGAATCTCTTTGGCCGACCCCGTCGCGGTAAGATTCTGAAATGCGGAGCCAGCACATATCCGAGATGAAACGCCCCTTCCTTTTCTGGCATCGGGTCTCCCCTACTAGGAGTTGTTTGCGGAAACAACAGTCCTATACCCACGGCCGCCTTAATGGCTTCCCAATCCTCTGCAGAGATGCTCTCGTCGACCTGAATTCCCGAGGTCTGGTCTGATCGCAGACGATGATTGTGCAGCTGATCGTGGGCATACCATCCGATCGCGCTAAGAATTTCCAGAACACGCTTACCGACACGCGGGTGGCTAAGCGTACGATTCAGAACACTCTCAGAAAACTGACTCAGCAGAGTAGTCTGATTATTCGGAGATATCCTTTTCAGGGTCCCGTCGGGCTGTATAGCTCGGTGCATTAGCAAGTTAAATATCCGAATGAGCCGTCGCGGATTTGCGTCGCTGCACCTGATTGCCAGCCTCATACCGCAATACAAGTCCAGTGGTCTGTTCCCTTTGGTTCTCGAAACCACCTCTCGAAGGAGAAGCGCTGGCTTCACCTTTCGGGCAATCTGATCTCGGAACTCCTTTCGGCCGACGAGCTTACGTGCGCGCTCGATTAGGGCATCGTCGCCATATTTTTCGATCAGTCGCATCGTTCGCGAATCTTGTTGCCATTCAGCAGGTGCGGCGTCCATGAGCGGCGATGGCCCCAATACGTGCATCCAAGTGTCACGACCAATCGCTTGATTTTGGTGGACTCCGCGGCGCTCCAAAATGCGAAGCGCTGCCTCTTCTCCGGCATCATCTCCTGAAGGGCTGAAGTGAATTAAATCGCGATCGATGTAAACGTACTCGAAGTCATGGCCGACACTTAGCGCCGCCCCAGTGTTTGTAGCGACTGTTTTGTGATAGTACGGCATCGTGGAGATCTTAAAGAAAAGATTGCCGGACTCCGCGCGTAAGTGCGCGTTCAAGATTCGCTGTTGGAATTCTTCCAGAAATTCCGCTTCGTCCAGGCACAATAACCAGCTCGTCGAGCTCTCAAACGCTAGAACATCTGAAGCAATTGAGATTGCTCGGCGTAGTGGTACGAAGAGATCGGTAAAAAACGTCAGTCCCGCAAACTCTTCCCCCTCACGTAAGTTGCCTATAACGCGCTTACGAGCTAGCTGAGTTTGCATCCGATATTCAAGATCGCTTAGATATCTTTCAATTTCCTGGAGAGTATTTCCGCAGTAATTATTGTCTGACCATGATCTGGAAATGGCGCGCGCGAGCGTGACCTCATGTCGCGCGCGCTCGATCTCGTCAGCATGGTACAGCCGGAGGCAACTCCTCAGGGATACAAGAAACCTTATGCAGGTTGCGACGTTGAGTCTCCACTGAAAGAATAATTCGGCTTCTTCCTCCGTCTTCCACGGCTTATTTTTCAGCGCGCTGACCCACTCGATCTTGGTAGGGACATAAATTCCAATAAATTGTCGCTCCGATACTATCCGTCTCGCCGTTTGATGCTCAAGCCGGCTCAGATGATCATGTCCGAGCATTTTCATCAACACTGTCTTGCCAGACCCTCGCGCACCGCAGACGATATGGTTCTTGGTAGACAGAAGACGCCAGAAGGACCGCGTGGGGAGGAAGGTCTGAACGACCTCACTGGTCGACATATTTCGCGCGTTATCGACTTCAAACAGATTTCTTGATGTAAGCACGTTAGGAGCTGCCACGACGGTTATTCCTTTAGCAGCAGCATCTTGCTTAGGTTGTCGTCATGAATGGCAAAGCCGACGTCTTTCGCGAGGCTTCGTAACACACGCAGCATGAGTTTAGAGGCCACGTAGCGAAAATCCCGGTTCGTGGCAAATAGATCCGAGACGCGTATGAAAGAGGTCTTTGAAAAACGTGTCCGAATTTCGTCTTGAAGTGCCACTTTTAGGTCCGCCTCCGACCTGAAGCCGCCAAAATAGATTTCGTGCTCGATTCCATTGCCTGCGTGACTCTCGCGCCATCCGTGCCCGCACAGGTAAGTGAAGTTCACAAGCCGCCCGAGCAGTTGGCCGGTATTGACGTCTCGCTCGTGGATTTCGAGTACATGGAACTGGTTACTTACGAGACCGTTCCAGCGAGAGTCGAGAAGGTATGAAAAGCTACCTGCACCCAGAATGGGCAGCTGAAAGTAAGATGATACCTGCCAGACGTTGAAATTTGGTACGTGCTTATGACCATGAACAAGAATGTCGAAGCGGTGTTCTTCGAGAAGCTTGAGCAGGCTTTCCGCGTTGGTCATTGCACTAAAATCTGGCTCGTCTGATATCGGATCGCTGTACTGAACCGGATGGTGGTGTACCACCGCGATGCGGATCTGGGTTGGGGTGTGTTCTAATTTCTGTAATTCCGCGCCGAGCTTCGAAAGTGCGTGCGCAGGAATCAACCCATGATGAATCGCGTCATTCGGACCGTCGTGGAAGGCAGAATTCAGCCCGACCGCGATCGCTTCGGGGAATTGCCAAATGCAGAAGCAATCGGCATCTGTTATTGCATTTATCGCAGCGCGATTGAGGGCTTCCGCGAACAGGCATTCCGGCTGCTCAAACGGTTGATATCGCTGCCGTAGTCGGAAGTTGCTTCTGTCGCCTGGATCAACCGATAAGACCTTCCAGTCGACATCGTGGTTTCCGGGGACGAAGAGGATATGATCTGAAGGGACCTGCAAAGCAGCTGCAATGCGTACTATCTGCTTCGAAGCCAGGCGGAATTCATCAGGTGCAGCCTTGTTTGTAATATCGCCTGGAACGACTAAGAAGGCCGCTTGAAGATCCTTCGCCTTTACAAACCGCTCGAACTTCTCGATGTAGTCGCGCTCTGCGTACTTGGATTCTTCAGGACGCGGGTTTAAGTCGACAGCTCTGGCAGCCGCACCCACGTGGAGATCACTGATTATGGCGATAGAGGTATGCAGATTGATGCTTCCCTAGGCGCGCGTTCCTTGCATTTCACTTCAATCAAGTAGGGGCGTCAGTATGACCCAAATACGAGCTTACCGCTTGGCGGCCCGGTCGTCTCTGGGGGCTTTCGCGTCTGGACTAACGAACAAAATCTCCGTAACGCGACGGCGCTTTGCCGAAAATCCGGAGACGCTTCGTAGCACCCGGACATGACGACGAGACCAGCCCGGCAGCGACCGGGATATCGATGCGCGATAAGACAGCACGATTGTGGCGCCTTTTTTTGCGGCCTCCGTTACAGAATGAATAAGCCGTTGCTCGTCACTCTCGCGGAACGCGTTCCAACCATACTCGCCACGGAACCTTGTGTCCGGGCGGGTGTATGGCGGATCCAAGTAAACCAGATCACCTTTGCCGGCACGCGAGACGGACTTGGCAAAATCACAGGCGCGGATGTCTGCGGCCGCAAGTAATTTGCTAAAACGAGTTAATTCGGCTTGCGTGGGCATCGGCCCAGTGCGACGCCCGAGAGGGACGTTGAATTGGCCACGTCTGTTCAGACGGAACACACCGTTAAAGCAGCGCCGATTCAGATAGATAAAGCGAGCAGCTCGCGTGATGCGCCCCAGTGTGGTCGGATCCATAGACCTGAGCCGATAGTAAGTGCGCTTTTTTTGGTCAAAGCGACGCAGCGTGGTCCCAATCGCCGATGCGGATGACACAAGAGTCTTGTACGTGTGGATCAATTCAGCGTTGATGTCGGAGAGTACAGCGTTGCGAGGCGCCAATGCCGCGAAGACACAAGCGGAGCCTGCAAATGGCTCAATATAGCGACGGTATTTCGGAGGAAATAGCGATGTAATTACGGGCACAAGCTTTCGCTTGCTACCAGCCCATCGAAGGATTGAGCCACGGGGGTCTGCCGCTGAACGGTCATGTCGCCGGCTGCGCGCGGGCTTCGGAGGGATTCCGGTAGCCCTCTGTATTCTGTGCCGCTTCACGTAGTTCCCCGACAGTGCGCGATGCTCATTCCTGTATCCTCTCCGAATAAGCTTATGACATTTTCTGTGAAATTCAATCACTTCCGTGCGTCGACCCAATAAGGCTTACGTACACGGCGAACACGGCGCTCTGTGCAGGCGATCTGCGGCTGATGCGGCAGTTGTCTCGGAGTAGAAGGCTCCGGCGTGCGCCGCCTTCGACGGGCCGATCACCAGAAGTGATTTGCCAATCCAAGCGCTGATCCACAGTGCCAAGCCGAGCCTCTTGGATCAGGCTTCCCGTCACCGGGTTGGCCCTTCCCGAGCCCGCGCACCTCGGCTGTGGTTGCGTAGCTCACCTGCGATCATCTCGCGATCGGTCCTGGGAGGCGGCATCCGGCCAACAAACTGCATGACCTCCTTAGCGAGTTCCCTCTGTCCCTGGGCCGCCAGGATCTCGCTGGCCGCCCACCACCCCCGCTCTATCGCCTTCCGCGTCTCGATCAGAATCTGCTTGCCAGGTTCAGTGCGGAGTCTTCCCCTGAATAGTTCCCTGCCGACTTCCTCCGCCCGCGCCCGAACACGCCAGGATTCACCGCGCTGCTCGGCTCGGTAGATGCCATCGAGCTTGGGTGACCGGTTCTCACCCCGCACTGCCCGCTCCGTGGCATTTGCCGGCACTCCCAATGCCCGTAGATTTCGTGCGAATTCCCGTCTCCACCCTCGCAGGGTCGCTTTCCGGATGTGAAGCCGCTCCCCCTGCTCGCTCACCGCCCTGACGACCATGTGCACGTGCGGATGCGGCTCGTCGGTGTGCAGCACCATGGCGTAGCGATGCTTGAGCGCGAACTCCTCACGCGCGAAGTTCTTCACGGCCTCGAGCACTTTCTTTGGCGGCGTTCCCGCCGGCATCGAGAACATCAATTTATGGACGAGCTTGGTCGAGTGCTGACTCCGGCCATCGAGATCCGAACGATGCCGATGCTCTTGAAGG
Source organism: Occallatibacter sp. (assembly GCA_036489735.1). Taxonomy (GTDB): domain Bacteria; phylum Acidobacteriota; class Terriglobia; order Terriglobales; family Acidobacteriaceae; genus Telmatobacter. The sequence goes on from DASXFF010000217.1 coordinate 18,784, forward strand.
TCGAGATTCCAATCCTCGGTAAGGTTCTTCGCCACGCCATGGCCCGTGAGCCGCTCGCCGTCGTCGGTCTCGATGGCAAGTTCTCCCTCCTCCCGCTCGCGCAGGTAATCGAGATGACGACGCACCGCCTTGAGATCCTGACCGCCCCGGCTGAGCACTTTAATCATGACCTCGGGCGTACCCCGCACGGTCCAGGAGACCCGCTCGACCTCCCCCGGCGACAAACGGTCTCGCCGTCCAGGTCCCCTACGAGCGTACGAGGAGATGTCGAGCAGCGGCTCGCCGCGGAGGCTAACTGTTCGTCGCGGCATGTCCCTGATTCCAGCTCTTCTCATTGGCCGCGAGCAGCGCCTTCACGTGATCCCGAAGGGCGCCGCATACCCGCAGCATCGCCTGCACGTCATCGCGGCGCGGCGTCACGCTTTGGCCTCGATTCAGAGCCCGTGCCACCTGATTCAGGTCCCGACCGACGGCTGTAAGCTCGGCCACCACGCGGTCGAGTGCATCCCGCTCCTGCTTCAGCAGCGGCGTGATGCCCCGCAGGTGGGATCGCACCAGCGCGGCGACATATGTGGCCGGCGGTACGCACCGGGCCCCCGCCCGTTCCTTCAGGAGCAACCGATCGTTGGGGTCCAACCGCACGTACAGTCGGATGTCGCGATTGGGTCTCGGCTTCTCGTCGAGCAGTCGGACTTCGCCGACTGTGGAGGTGCGCAGCACAACCTCGAGAAGCTGCCGGACCACCGCCGATTCCGTTTTCTGCTCCCGCTCGGCGAGCACTCGCAAGAGCGATTTCATCTCCGGCGTAACGCGAGCAGCGATGAAGGGAGGCGCGGGCATCACGGGAGAGTGTTAAACAATAGCCGCCGTCAGGCTATCCTGCATAACCGTCGTCTTTGACCGGAAATGCAACAACCTCCCCACCAGGAGTGTCGGTGTGCCGCAATGGTGAGACTGTGCACCCTAGCGGGAGACCGGTGCCTTGATGGGTAGACTGGCGACGCCAAGTGCTTCGCTGCATTCCCCAGCAAATGCAGCCTCTCGGCCCCTCCTCCGGCATGCCAGGGCTCTCCGTTTCCACACGCGCCCAGTCTCCAATCAAGGCACATTTTCCGCCCAGTCTCATTCCAGGGAACCGAGCCGGGGCACGTAACCGCTTGTAAGCACTCGACGCCCCTGCCGGGCCAGTCTCATCATCAAGGAACACCGACAAGGAGGTGTCGTTTTTCCTTAATGACGGTACCAGGGACCGTAAGCAGGGTACTGGGACCTTATTGATGGGACTGTGCATCGGCCGGTCTTGCGGGATCGCTTCCTTCGCAGTGCTTTGCGGACAGCCGTCGATATCCGCATCCGCGTCGGCCAGTACCCCTTTTGTGGTCCCAGTACCACATTTCAGGGCACGAGCGTTCGAGCTAACTGCTTGTTTGTATTCGAGCGCCAGTACCCTCTTTAAGGGAAAACGACACCAGGACGCCTCGGCGGCGGCGGACCCATCATTCTCGGAGAGCTCCCGTCGGGTGCGACGATCACTGGACCGAGCCCTCGTAACCGCGCCACCGCCCCGGCCAGACTAGGAGCTTTGTGCCCATGCAGGGGCACCCTCGGGCACAACCTTAGGAGTCGGGGCTCTGCCTTTTGGCGGCTGTAGCGAATAACTGGGAGAGGAGCCCGAGCCCACCCAGCGCCACGGTGAGTGCCGCCGAGGCCCGCGCCCGGTCATCCGGCTGGCTGCCCCACAGCGCTCCCTGAGCAGCCCGCACAAGGGTCATGGCCGCGTTCAGCTGCTGCGCTACGCTCTCCGGGTTGGGCATCGCTTGCGCTGCGAAGCGCAGATAAGCCTCTGGGCTGGGATTACTCATGGGCGCTCTCCACTCTCACGTAGAACCTTGTGTGCCGAAGCCACATGCCTTTCGACTGTCCGGGGCATGATGCCGAATACGATCCCGACTTCCTCGTGGCTGTATCCGAGACTCTGTGCCAGGATGACTTGGCACACGCGCTCGCTCTCTGCGTTCAGGAAGTTCATCGCTCGGTTGAGTGCCTGCTGAGCTGCTAGGGTACGCTCAGGCTGAGGCGCAGGGTCAATCAGCAGTCCTCGTCGATCGAGATTGTCGAGCCCATCAGCAATTCGGCACCGTGGCACTTTCCGGTGGTAGTAGTTGATCGAGAGGTTAATCACGATGCGCCGAAGGAGCGCCGAGGCGTCCCTTACCCGTGAGGTCCGCTGGTAGTCGAATAGGCGCAGGTATGCCTCCTGAACTATTTCCCTCGCGACATCGGGCGGGCAGTGTCGCCGCCGACATATCCGGATCATCCGCGCGTACTGCGTCGTCACGTCCCGTGCTGGGCTCATCATGGCGCAGCTAAAGACAATTGTGCGCCCGAAAGCTCACCCTTCTCAAATAACTATTTAGAGGGGCTGAGGACGCCAGTAGATCCTCCGGCCAGAACGGCTGGCATGGCGTACCGGCGGAACGTCGCGTCGTACGCTGCCTCTGGACGGTGCACGCCGCCAGCGAGTCAGGCGCGCTTATGTGCTCAGCACCAGGAAGGGAGAGAGCACCGAGCGCCCTCTCCCTTGCAACTGAGTCGCTAAGCCACCCGCAGCATGGCCAAATCCCACAAGGCCGAATTCAGCCCCAGATCCTGACGGATTCCAGTAACGCAGCGCGTGCGGCTCAGCCGGTTCGTGGCGGACCGCCGGACGATGCCGCCACGCAAGAGCCCTTCCTGCAGTTATGTTGCGATGCTAGTTATGTGGAGAACACTGCTGCAGTACGGCCAGATCCGCTTTCCGTGGACCCACGCCTTCACATAATTTGGGGGCAGACGCAACGGCTGAGCAGTGCAGGTAGGTTCACGCACTTCTCCTGGCAACGGTCCGCTGTTTAATGCCCAACACGTGAGCCGCCGGTATCGGGCGACTGCGCAACTCACTCAAGGCGTCTTACCCGAGGACTTCTGGTGATAGTCGGCGCTGAAGCGATTTATCGCAAGGAAATTGGGGCATTTATGCCGGCGCGGTCACGCTGCCGGTCGACTTTCGGTCGACGTTGCCCTCGATCCAGCGGTAGACCAGCAAAGAATCTGGACACGCCATCACCCGTATTGTGCCCGTGGGGCCAACCGCGAGTGACAGTTCCGGACATACGTCCTACGATTTCGCGATCCCCCTGTCGAATGATCGCGAATGCTCCAATCGGGTTATTCACGAAGGGATAGCTGTTTTATGCTCCGGCGTGAGCTGCCTCGTACTTCGGGAATAATGCGGGTTAGCAGCTGCCTACATTGTACCAAGCCACCCCTTGGGGTCCGTATAAACACTGCCACATCGTATGTTGAGAACATACCCGTCCGCCAACCGCGACCGGCTGCCCGTTCCAGTAACAGGTGTTTGGCGCCTGCTGAGATCCGCTGTCGGAATGCGCATCTGGCGCAAGCGTTTCGAAGCGCGGGGAATTCGGCTTCGTTGGATCTACTGCATCCATGTGCTGTACTGTTCGCGTATCGGTGTTCATAGCATAATTCCTCTGAGAACATCTCTTTGGGGACTGTCTTAGTCAGGTCTACCCGGAAACAACTCCCGCCAAGCCACGCGTGAGACCCTCCGCCTGATCGTCCTTGTGGATCAAGAGGTAGTAAACCATTTGGCCTATGTCTTCGTTTCCTTCTAGTGGGCTCCAGGGGGCGAAATACGGTGGCTTGTTGGCGCCCCCGATCAAAAACGTCCATGTGTTTGCTCGACACTGTGCGAATCCAATTTGAACCCGATATCCGCCTTCGTGCGGAACTCTCCATTTATTCGCGGTGAACGCTGCGCAGAACACGTAGTTGTCCCATTCGCCTCCATCAGGCGTGTCCCACCTCCAGAAAAGCCCGAGATACTCCGGGTGGGGTTCAACTCTGGGTGCTAACGTTTTAATCCCTAGATCTTCACCCAAGTCCATAGCCGGGCCAATGAGCTCAGTGTTCTGAATGCCGCCCGCCCCTCTATCAACAGGCGTATTTTTGAAGTGCAACCTCCAACTCAAAGGAAGAATCCGGAGACCCTTGTAGAGAGGATTTGCAGTGGCCTTGGGGACGCAAAAATCCGCCAAGGACTTCCAAGGTCGTGGCGGAGGGTCGGGTACAGAAAGACGCTGTTGAGCGGTTGCGTTTGTTTCCGGTACGTGAAGTCGAAAATTTTGTGGATACCACCAACTCGGTAGGCCAATTGGCTCAAACAACTGCTCTGGCATAGCGTGTCCTCCAGGAGAATTGATAATCAGCCATATCCCATCGAACTCTAACTCTGACAATATACCAACCCATCGATTATCGTGAGTAGGGTCATTTCAAGGAAAGATCGAAACATCAATCTTACTTCCGCCATCGCCGATACAGCGGACGCTCCAATGCCGCCGTTAACACCCCGTCTGAGCCGGATCTTTTGATCGCCTCGAACATTATTTCCGCTACCTTTCTTCAACCCGCAGCTCAACCTATGCACATGGCTCGGAACGCTGGAACCCAATGGCAACCGCACAGTTAATCATCGCAGTGCTTTTGAAAATAGATCTGCATCAGAAAATCGTGGCGCTTCTGGTGGCTATCTCGGATCTGCTGAAGGTTGACTGCCTTTTGACTGTCCGAAGAACTCATCATTTGCATCCCCGCGGCTGCAGCCGTCGCAGCCGGAGCAACCACGCCGGCCGCCTGCGCCATTTGAGAATGGGTCTGCGCTTGGCCGGTCAATTGCTGAATTGATTTATCCATTGCCGCGACGTTTTCCTGAAAGGCGCTCGTCAGCACTCTTAGCTGCGCGCATGTCAGCGTGTTGTCACCGGGCTGTAGAGTCTGCGCAGTTCCATACCTAGTGTTTGGATCCGGCAAATAGCCGCTGTCCACGCAATCGTCAGCTGACATAACCCTGTCAAACCACTCCCCCTTCGCATTTTGTTGGAGGGGGGTGCTTAGGACGTCCCCGTTCCGCTCGAGCTTTGCGCCCGGGCAGTTGTTGGGGTTTGCAAAATTCATAAGTCGCTTGTGGACGGAACAGTTCATCGCTCGGCAATGCGCCGCATAGGTTATGTATTCGTGTTTCTCGTTTCCGAGCTTTTCGCAAGCTTCAGCAATCGCATCATCCTCCTGTTCCAATCGCTCAAATTCCCGTTGGACTGCGACACACGGGTCCACTTGCGCAGGCGGCGGCCGTGCAGCGGATTGTGTTGGCGATGCAGCGACGGGTCCGCTCTGCGCCTTTAACAAAGCACCCAATACTGCGTCGGAGAATCCCACCTTCTTTAGCGCAATCATGGCATCGGGATCTACAGGGAACGCAATGCCGTCGCTTTGTATCTGTTGAACGATCAAGTCTTGGCTAATACCCGCGGCTTTCATTTTCAACAACTGTTGCTCAGTCAACGGAGCGCCATAGGTTACCCCGGCAGCTATAGAAAGCCCGAGTAAGACGGTGGCGAACAGCAGGGGTTTGTATTTCATAGAACTCTGCCGACCGGCAATGTTGACTAATCGTCGCAGTGCTTTTGAAAATAGATCTGCATCAGAAAATCGTGGCGCTTCTGTTGGCTATCTCGAATCTGCTGAATGCTCGCCGTACTCTGCTGAACGTTGCCCGCCTGTTGACTCTCCGAAGAGCTCATCATTTGCAAACCCGCGGAAGCAGCCGTGGCGGTCGGTGCGATGACACTGGCTGCTTGCGCCATTTGGGAGTGGGTCTGTGCTTGGCCATTCAGCCTTGAGCTCTGCCACTCAACCGCTGAATGGATTTGTCCATTTGCTTAACGTTATCCACTAACTCCCAAGCGACAACTTTTAGCTCGGCACAAGAGTACTTGCTGTCGTTGGGCTCTAACGTTTGGACAGCGCGGTAAGTCACATTCGGAGGTGGCGAGTATTGATCGTTGGTCCACCCAGTGGGCGTGATAAACGTATCTGTGTACTGCTCAGGGCAATTGTTCGGGTTTGTTTTGAAATAGTTGATTATGCGACTACGGATAGCGTCGTTGTTTTCTGCAATGCAGTGGTACTCATAAGAAGCGTCGTCTTTTCGGTGATTAGCAAAAGCTTCACACGCCTTACTCATCGCTTCTTCTTCATTCTGCAGCCTCTCAAGTTCTTTCTCATAGGCAGCGCACGGGTTCGCCGGCGCCTGTGCAAGTGGCTGCGCGCTGTTTGTCTGCGTTATTGAGCCGGCCGATGCGCGGGGAGTGTTCGATGCCATAGCTGGCGCTGAAGTGGCGCTCTGTGCCTTGGTCAATGCATCAAGCAAAGCGCTCGAGAAGGCCGCCTTGTGCAAGGCAATGATGGCATTTGCATCAGCAGGGAATGCAATGCCGTTCGCCACGACCGCATCTATGATTACCTTCTCAGCTACCCCAGCAGATTTCATGTCGAGCAACTGCTGGCGAGTTAGCGGCGCTGAATTGCCGGTGCCGGGGGCGAGCACGCACACGGTGATCGCTACGATGTAGAGACAGACTGCTGGTAATTTCATCGAGCTGGCCTCAGTCGACCGGGCGGTAGTCCGGGTCGTGCCGTGAAGTTATCTCTCAAGCCCTGATTCCTATATTTCAATCATCACACCGCTTTTGAAAATATATCTGCATCAGAAAATCGTGGTGCTTCTGCTGACTGTCGCGAATCTGCTGAATGCTGCCTGCCTGTTGACTCTCCGAAGAGCTCATCATTTGCATGCCTGCTGAGGCAGCCGTGGCGCTTGGCGCGATGACGCTCGCGACCTGTGCCATTTGCGAGTGCGTTTGCGCCCGCCCAGTTGCATGCGCAATGGATTTAGTCATTTGCGCCACGTTCTCCGCCAACGTCCAGGCCACGACTTTCAACTGAGCGCAAGACAACTTGTTGTCGTTCGGGTACATGGTTTGCACCGAATGGTAGTTCGTGTCCGAGGGCGGAGAGTATTGACTATCGCTCCACCCGGTCGGCATCAGAAAATCTTGTTGTTCGAATTCTTGGCAATGGTTCGGGTTTGGGTTCGTCACGAAATAACTGTTGATAAGGTTGCGAAGGGTTGCGTTGTTTTGTGCTTGGCAATGATCCATAAAATATGTGTCGTTGGATCTTTGTTTAGCCATATCCGCGCACGCGCGAGTGAGCGCATCTCCTCGTCATTTATCCTCTTATATTCTTTCTCATAGGCATCGCATGGGTCCGCTGGCGTCTGCGCGGGTTGCACCACGGCCGATGAAGCGGCAGTTGGCGGTGTCGCGACAGCCCCCTGGGAATGCTTAGATTGCATCACCGCCGAGAGTAGCGAGTCTGAAAATCCGACCTTACGTAAAGCGATCAATGCGCTAGGGTCCGCCTCAAAGGCAATTCCGTTTGTTTCAACCTGCTGAATGATGACCTTCTCGCCGATGCCAGATGATTTCATGTCGAGTAGCTGCTGACGTGTAATCGGATCGGATCGGCTTAAACTCGGTGTAAGTGCACAGATTGCGAAGAACGAGCCCAAAAGAAAGACTGACCTATTCACCATATGTCACCCGGGCAACAAAACATTTATATTTTGCGTAGGACAAGCAGGGAAATATTCACCTTGGACTCCTTGGACAATGCGTTTGTCGGCCTACTTCACCGTGCGCGCACTTCCTGATGAGTTCGTTAATGAGCGCACTATTGACCGTCTCGTAAATAATGCAATAATGGTCGCAGTCCCCGAGCGGGAGCACGCCGGTGCCGCGACCGAAGGGTTCTGCTGAACTGATTGAAGCACGCCGCCGCCAGGCGTTGCGGCTGCTGGATGATGGTTTCTCGCTCAACGAGGTCGGCCGCATGCTTGGGGCGGCGCCGAGCTCGGTGATGCGTTGGCGCGATGCCGCTGAAAGGGGTGGGGACGAAGCGTTGCAGGTGCGCTTCTCTCCCGGTCGGCCGCCAGCATTGACGAGTAGACAACGCAAGAAGATCGTCAAGCTGCTGCTGAAGGGTGCCATGGCCAATGGTTTCAGCACCGAGCTGTGGACTACCCGGCGCGTCGGCAGCCTGATCGAGCAGCACTGTCGAGTCCAGTTCCATCGCAGTCACGTAGCGCGGCTGCTGCATGAGCTGGGCTTCAGTTGCCAGAAGCCCGAACGGCGCGCGCTCGAGCGCGACGAGCAGAAGATCGAAGAATGGAAGCGCAAGCGATGGCCGCAGGTAAAAAAAACGCTACGCGGTTGGGTGCCCATACCGTCTTTATCGACGAATCCGGCTTCATGATGATTCCGCCGGTGCGCCGCACGTGGGCGCCCGTCGGGCAGACTCCCATCGTCCGCCACTACTACCGGCGTGATCGCATCTCGGTGATTGGCGGCCTGTCGGTGAGCCCCGAGCGACGGCGGTTGGGGCTCTACTTCCGGATGCATCCGAAGAATATCTCTCAGGAGGAAGTCTACGACTTCCTCTGGTATCTGCTGCGTCACCTGCGCGGCCATGTGATCGTGGTGTGGGACGGCGCCTCTATCCACGATCCGAAGTCCTTGAGCGAGTTGCTGCGCAAGTACCCGAGGCTGCATCTGGAGCGCCTGCCCGCCTACGCTCCTCAACTCAACCCCATCGAGGCCGCCTGGCATGCCACCAAGCACCCGCTGGCCAACGGCCGCCCCGAGGACATCCATGATCTCGGTCGGGCGCTGCTCAAGAGCTTGCGCCAAGCGCGCGCCTCCCAAGCCACTCTGCGAGGCTGCGTGAGCCAATCTGAGCTGCCCCCTTTTTTGCGCTGAGCATTGCATTCTTTATGAGACACTCAATAATCCGGCACACGCAGCATTGTTAGCCGTTCCTGGTACGTCGCATTGGTATTGACAGTAGGGGCCTCCAGCCGATGCTGGATTCGAGCAATCTGGCGCCCTGCCTGGCATCGGGGTTGCTATGTGCTGCTGGAGGGATATAGCTGGCGGCGTGACGACGGGCGTTGCAACAGAGTGAGCTGCTGGATTGGCAATCGGGGGCGGAGTGTACGTGGCCGCACTGGGCGCGCCGACACCCCAGGTACTATTGTTGTAATTTGCGGCGGCGGCAGCCACTGCATCACCATCATCTTGAGATGTGGCATCGGAGCCGCTTTCGGTTGCGGCGGTCGATGGTGCTGAAAGGCTACTTGATTCTTGCGCCGGAGTATTTGATGCACTTTGCGGCTGTGGACCGGGTTGCGGGCTTGGCTGTAAAGTCGGCGTGGCGCTACCTGAAGGAGCTGAATCCTGAGATTCATTGATAGCGTCAGCCGCTGCTCCACATCCCTCCTCGGCCAAAGCGCCAAGGGTGGAACTACCCGAGAGCGCCTCACCCGTCAAACCGCACGCCTTTTTTATTGACTCAGTGGCGGCCTGCGCCGCCGCGGCGCCGGCCCTGCCATTATTCGCGGCCTCGGCGATCTTGCACGCGCTCGCCGCGTAGCCCAGTGGGACCCCAACCTCTTCTTGGCCCGACAAAGTAGCTGCGGTAGCAACTGCCCCCGTAACTGCACAACCACCAGGCGGGTCCTTCGGGTACTGGAAGAGTGACGGCGTAGTTGGCTGCATATCCGGGGCGCTCGCCGACTCGCCATTATTGGACCTCAAACACGGCTGCGTTGAGTTGCAAGGACTCGGCGGGACTTGGCTCGCTACGTTTGATGGTGCAGGGAATGTCTGACTTGACGGGGCCGTTTGAGTTGCGTAGCTCGGCGGGACCTGCTGGGCACCGACCGGTGCAAAGAGCACGAAGGAAATTCCGACACTTTGAGCCACGCAGAAAGCGGGGTCAAACACCGAGCGCACTTTCATGACAAATCTCCCTGGAGAGTGCGAACTCTTCTTGTCAAGGATGTTTGCAATCCTACGCCGTAATGCGAACTCAGTCTACGGTTGGAGCGCGACCCATCCGAGTTCTCCATTCATTATCGACACGGCATTGCACAATCAGCCCTGCCCTCTGTTAGCGTAGGCCCGCACTTGGCCGATTATCGCGACCGGAATCGGCGTTGCCGTCAGGCACATCGCGGATCGGGGGCGCCGTCACGGTGTTCCCTAGCACAAGTTGGCGGCCTCGCTACATTACAGGCGCCGAAGCCAGCGTGTCAATTCCGTGCCGTGGAGTGCCATTCCGCCGGCCTTGGGCGCCCCAAGAACGTCAGGAAACACCTGCGCTAACGCTTGGCGTTTTAGGTCAAGATCGGCGCGGGCGTAGCGCATCGTGGTCTGGAGGTTCGAGTGGCCCAGCACCTGGCTAATGGTTCCGAAATCAACCCCGGACTTAAGTAGGTGGATCGCGGTTGTGTGACGGCTATATCTGTACAGATATAGGCGCCACTATGTCTCGCCTCCGACTAGATCTACCGAGGCGGCCGGTATGTCAGATTTGCACGGGATTTCGGCTCTGCGCAGTGCGAGACCCTGGTGACTTGCGCGACATAGTTCCCGGCGTCACAGGTTCTTCAGGAAGGCGCGCAGGCGGTCATCCGGGCGGTACCGACTTGGCCTGCCCTGATGGGGAGTTACTTTGTCGAGCGCCTTTTCTTTCATCGCGAGCGTGGCGTCGAGATAGATTTGCGTGGTCTGCACGTGTTGGTGTCCGAGCCACAGCGCAATTGTAGATCGATCGACACCTTCTTGGAGCATGTCGACCGCCATGGTGTGCCTCAAACGGTGAACCGTCACGCGTTTCTGTTTGAGTGAGGGACACGTATGGGCCGCAGTGCGACGATGCTTGTTGAGCAGGTACTGAACACCGTGAACGCTGAGCCGACCTCCGCGCGCGTTGGGAAACAGGACATTGCCGTCACCGCGTGGCGGCTCGCGCAGCCAGGCCTTGAGGACGGCCCGGGTGGCTTTGGCCAGGGGCGTACAACGCTCGCGCCGTCCCTTGCCGATCACCCTCAAGTGAGCGCCGGCTCCGAGGACGAGGTCTTCACGTTTGAGTCCGGTCATCTCAGAGAGGCGAAAGCCAGTCTGCGCGGCGGTCAGAATGAATGCGTGGTCGCGCCGGCCGGACCACCTACTTCGATCCGGCGCGGCCAGCAACGCATCCACTTCCGGACGCGTGAGGAAACTGACCAGGGTACGCGTGAAGCGCTTGCTCGGGATCGCAAGAACGCGCTGGATCTGCGCGGAGTGCTCGGGCAGCTCAAAGGCCGCAAAACGAAAGAAGGAATGGATCGCCGTCAGGCGCAGATTACGCGTTCGAACGCTGATGCCATCGTGTCGTTCCAGGTGATCTAGGAATTTCCAAACAAAAGGTGCCGTGATCTGCTCGAATTGCAAGTGCGAGGGCGCCCTATGTAGGCGTTGCTGCGCGAACTTCAGCAACCGAGAGAACGTATCCCGGCTGGCGCCTATTGAGATAATGCGTCAGCACTTTGCAGGTCGAGGCGTGCAACGCTATCCATCGATCCTTCCCGAATTTACCGCCGCGGACGGTCAGCACTCCAGCCTTCAGATCAACATCCTCCAGCTTGAGATTGCGTGCTTCGCCGAGGCGAAGGCCCGTGACGCTGAGCAGTCCAAACAGACAATAATAGACCCAGGGCAGCAGCACGCAGGACATACGAACCGGACAGTGTGGCGAGAGCGGCATATGAAGGGTGGCATGCAGGAGTTGATCGATCTCCTCATCGGTATAAAGGTAAGGTCTGGCCCGCTTTGGTTTGAAAGGCAGGAGCCCCAGTGCCGGAATTTGCGTGCGTGGATCGGTTGCACTTCGATACCGTGCGAACTGACGGACATGACAGAGGCGGCTTGCCCAGTGAGCCGGCTGGGCGTGCCTCGGTTGCTGGGCCCAAACGAGCGCCAACGCCTGGGTTATGTAGGAGGCACGTCGGCGTTCCATGAACGTCGCGAAGTCCGGCAGCATCGTGCCGGCCTCCCGCAGCTTAAAACCCAGGCTGCGGCGCATGGCCAGGTACTCTTCAATCGACTGTCGAAGGGTGTTCATTGGACACCCCCCGGCCAAGGCTGAGCGAGCGTATGCAGGGCCTTCAGGTCAATCTTGGTGTAGATGCGGGTGGTATCCGGGTGATGATGTCCCAACACAGCGCCGATCTCGGCGAGCGAAGCACCTTGTCGCAGCATATCGCTGGCAAGTCCGTGGCGAAACTGATGTGCCCCGTCCGTCGGTGCCGTGATCCCCGCACGCTGCAGGCGATGCCGAACTATCGATCCAACGCCGCTCGCGCCCAGGAAACCTCGAACCGGTGCTTTGCTGCGCATGAAGACACGGCGAGAACTGCACTGGGGGCGCCCGTGACGCAAATAAGCCGCGATGGCTCTGCCGACATCAATCGGAAGTGGCATCTCGCTGCGTCGGCTGCCTTTGCCGCGCACACTCAGTTGCCCCGCACTCCAGTCGATATCACCCAGTTCCAACCTCGCTACTTCACCCGAACGTAGACCGAGCCGCGCCAGCACCAGCACAACGGCGTAGTCGCGCCGTCCTATCGCGGTCTTCCGATCGATGCTGGCCAGCAACCTCCTTGTCTGTTCCGGAGCAATCGCCCACGGGATCGAGGCCATCGACCAGCTGGCGACAATCGGGACTGCGGCCGCCAAGTCTAATGTGACTTCTCCGCGCATACGGGCGTACTGAAAGAAAGATCGCAACGCGGTGGTCATAACCTTCGCCCGCTTCACATGCAGACAGCGCGCTCGGCTTTGTACAAATCTGACGACATCTGCGGCCTTCAGGCCCGACAGCCTTACAGCTCGAGCGCCGAATCGATCCTTGAGAAAGTCAGCTATGAACGGGACATAGTTTATGATCGTGGCCCTCGCCAGGGCACGATCTTCGCGCAAGTACTGCTCGTAGCCCCGTGCACAGCGCTCCGCGGGGAGGGATGGTGGTGCCGAGATCTTCGCACCCAAAATTACCCGCTTCGTTCTCAGAAACCCAATCAGGTGGCTGAGCACGGCTGAATCGCCTTCATTGGCCTGCCGATCGCGATACCGACATCTCAAGTACTTCGAGGCGTGCTCAGAGGTGAGACAACGACATCGGATATGGCGTCGTTCGAGCCAGCGACTCAAACGTGCCGCGAGCATCAGATGTCGGCGCAAGTAAACCCGTGTATATCCCTGTTGACTCAGGAATCGCGCAAATGAACGTAGGTATGGAGCAAGAGGACCCTCCGGTCCGTCCTTCGGCATGCACACCAGAACCACCTGCTCATTGATGCGGTATCTCATGGCCGGCTCCTCCCGAAAATTGGGATCCGAGGAGCCGAGACTATATCGAGTCGGTTCTTTCTGCTTGCCGCTCACGCGGACAGGGCGAACGGTCTGGGAAGGCCTTTGCGGCTTAGGCGTCAGTGAGGATTCGTGTCGGTACGCTGGCTACAACGCACCAGCGCACCGACACGAGAGATCACCCGGAAGAACTCAAAGAACTCCATGCTCGGCGAAGGAATAACACCGAGACTCGCCGACGATGATGTGATCGAGTACGAGAACGTCCATGAGGGCGAGCAAGTCTTTTAGGCGACGAGTAATGAACTCATCCGCGGGGCTGGGCTCAAGGGCGCCGGATGGATGGTTATGCGCAAAGATCACTGCAGTGGCGTTGTGACGAAGCGCTTGGCGCAACACATCCCGCGGATGGACCTGGGCGCAGTCGACCGTTCCGCGGAAAAGCTCCTCGAAGGCGATGAGGCGGCGACGAGTATTGAGATAAAAGCAGCAGAAGATCTCATGATCGAGACTCCCCAGGCGCAGTCTCAGAAATTCACGGATCTCCTTGGGCCTCGCTAGAACCGGCGCGCCTCGCCGGAACCTGCGACCGATTAGCACCTGTGCTTCCCGGATGACATGGTGAGATTCAGCCTCGCGGAACGACAAGCCCTCGCGAACGTAGAGCGTGGTCATGATTGCTCGTCCTGTGATCGTGGGCGGGATTGCCCGCCGGCTTCCCTCCACGCCGCAGCGCAGCGGTCAACGATCCAAGACCGCCGTCTTCGGCGGCGAGCGCGTCCTCGCGCTCGTCGTTGACCGCGAGAACGGCGTGTTATGATGGGAACCAAGGCAATCCCGCCCTCCCCTGTCTTCCCGTTCTGCTCTTAGACCTCTGCTGCCAGGGCCTCTATGAGACGCGAGCAGCCGGGAGGGGTCCGGGGAGGGGGTCGTGCGATCTCGAGAGTCGCACCGTGCGTCGCGCGATTGACCGAGCATTGCTCGATCGGCTTCGGTTGATGCCGGGCGAGGTTGCGCTTGCGCTCCTCGCGACCTACCTCAAGTGTGATCCCACGTACCGCCCGGTGAAGGAGGATCGGTACCGCCCGAAGAGCCATTCCGGTACGCAGATGAAGATGACACTGCCGACAACAAGCGCTATCGACAACATTGACCATCCCCTTGCACCCAGCGGCACCACGTCAAGACCATAGAGAAGCCCGACGAGCGCGAGCAGCAAGAAGTAAGGTCCCGTGACGTAGCAGTGGATCCGGCCACAGCGACGGGCATTGAGCAAGCACGCCAAGCCCATGACCGTCAGCACGATCGGCCACACGATCACGAAGTACCGCACCGGGCTCATGATGAGAACGGCTGCCGGTATACCCCAGATGAGCCACCCACGCAGGCCGCTTGCCCAGTCGGTACGAGGAGCTTTCACACAGGAGCTCTCACCGTCTACAGAGTGCCCTGAGTCGCGCAACATGATGGGTTGGCCTGGATAGGAGGACAGGGAACCGAACCGTAGGAACAGAACACGCAACAGTCGCCCCGTTTCGGGCGCAAAACCTTCGCGCACCCGGCGCATTCGTGAAAGTAGATGCAGGCATCCGTCGGCATCGTTTCGATCGATCGATGCCCGCACTCCGGGCAGGTGAGCTCACACCTCGTGATCATGGATGCGCGTGGTTCGCAAGAACTGCTGTGCTTTGGGGGTGCGGCAACTGCGCAAGCAGCGTCCGCACTTGTCGCGCAAATACGCGGCTGTCGAGCTGCGGGAACTGCGTGCCGCGCAGCTCCCTCAACTGACGCATCAGCAGCAGTGGGCGGGGCGGACCGGCGCCGATCCACTTAGCCTCAGGGCCGTAGATTAGCCATACGTCCCAGGCATACACCTGCTGATTGCCGTTCCTCAGTCCAACCGCCTTCGAGAGCAGACGCCCGAAGGCGCCGGTCGGATTCCAGTAGTTGTGAACGTTCGGATTCTGAAGCAGCTGCGCGGCCTTCGGGACGTCCTTGCCTCCCGCGGGCTGCAGCCCTGGAATGGGGTAGACGACGCCGAGAACCGGTTCGTAGACCACGAAGACCTGCAGCCGAGCATCGGCAGTGCTTCGCAGCAGATCGCGATTTATATCCGCAAGCCCGCGCAAGCAGGTGGGGCAGATCGGATCAACGACGAAGAGCAGCCGCACCGAGCCGATCTCGCGATTGAAATCCGTGCGCAGGTGGCTCGCCTGATCATCGAGCACGGTGTACGTCGCCGCGCCAGAGGCCGCCCCTTTAGCACAGCCGCTGGTCAGCACCAAAAGACCGGCTGCCATGAGCGCTCCAGGGAAGATGCGCATCGATTCTCTCCTCACCACGAGGTCAATGCTATTGTCGCCAGTCCCACAACGAGCACGGTCGCCGCCCACACGATGACGCGCAACGGACGACGGCTCACCGCATTACACGTTCCATCGGCGCAGATGGCGAGGGGGCGATAGGCCCACCAAAACGCGACGCCCAGAAGTATCCCGGCGCCGAGCAGCGAGTAGGGCAGCAGGAACGACAGGCGAGCGAGCGCCACGGCGCCGCTCACGCCGAGCAGCGCGACCGCCCATGGAAACGCGCAGCACGCGCCAATCGCGGCTGCAAATGCGCCCAGACCGAGGGCACCGCCCGCGGTGCCGAGGACACGCACCTTTTCAGTCATCGCCTACCCCTGAGGGCTCGCCTCGCGTCGGCTCACCCGCGGGCGGTAGGATAGGCTCCGTAGTAGGGTACGGAGTCAAGCGATGTCGCGGACATATACGATTGCACGCCTCGCCTCGGCAGCCGGCGTCCACGTCGAGACCATTCGCTACTACCAGCGACTGAAGCTCGCGCCCGAACCACCGCGGCCTGTCGGCGGGATCCGGCGATATGGCGAGGCCGATGCCGACCGGCTGCGCTTCATCAAACGGGCTCAGGCGATGGGATTCACGCTCGAGGAGATTCGGAACCTGATTACTCTACAGGCTCGTCGATCGTGCCGCGCCACTCGAGATCTTGCGGCGACCAAGCTGCGCATCGTGGACGCCCGCATCCGCGAGCTCCGGCACCTGCGTAAGGAGCTTGCCGGGCTGATCGCGGACTGCGACGCGAACATCGAGGACACCACGTGTCCGGTCATGCAACGACTCACCGCATCGTCATGAACGTCCCTCTGAGTATCTCCTGCTCCGCGGCCGCGAGCTGTGTTTGGCACAACCCGCCCGCCTCAAACCAAACATAAGGCGTG
>DASXFF010000116.1:0-5463 GCA_036489735.1 Occallatibacter sp.
GGCCGAAACCTTGCCGAGGCCATCGATGCCGGTTTTGCCGGGTCGCGCATGGCCCAGCGGCAGCGTCCGGACCGCGTGCAACAATGGTTTGGCAGTTGGGCCGAGCTGGGCTGGATTTGCAACGGGTAGTCGGTGTTGTACGGTCCCCGGTCTCAGAATCGAGACCGGGGGCACCCGGCGCGAGCTGAATTCGGGCCGGTTGAGAAAAGCACATTCGGTTCGTGCGATCCCGCCCAAGCAGAGCTTGGACGGGGCACCCGAATCCGTGGCGAGTTCAGAAGGATCGAGCAAATGCAGGTCCTTCGACTTCGCCCACAGAAGCGGGACTTCGCTCAGGATGGCCGTGCATTGAATAAGGTCCGTCGGTCCCCGGTCTCAGAATCGAGACCGGGGGCACCCGGCTGGATCTGCGGGGCGTAGTTGGGGCGCGAGCTGAATTCGGGTCGGTTGAGAGAAGCACATTGGGTTCGTGCGATCCCGCCCAAGCAGAGCTTGGACGGGGCACCCGAATCCGTGGCGAGTTCAGAGGGATAGAGCAAATGCAGGTCCTTCGACTTCGCACGCGCGAGAAACCGCGCCTGCTTCGCTCAGGATGACCAGTTTTTTCTTCTGGAAGGAGCAAGATGTCAGCACTCGTAAGGACCGCCGTCGTTGCGTATGGCGGAATGCGCGCTTTTCTCAACAAGCTGCAGAGTCCGCTGCTGCTCGCAATCCGCCTCTATTGGGGATGGCAGTTCGCCACCGATGGATGGGGCAAGCTGAACCATTTGACTCGCGTCGGCTTGTACTTTGAATCGTTGAACCTGCCCATGCCGCACCAGACCGCGCTCTTTGTTTCGGTTGTTGAGCTGGTCGGCGGAATTCTTCTCGTCGTGGGTCTCGCCACTCGACTGACCGCGGTGGTGCTCTTCGTCAACATGACGGTTGCATTTCTGGCGGCGGAAAAGCCAGCCTTCCTCAGCGTTTTGTCTGACCCCGACAAGTTTCAAGGCGCCGATGCGTATAACTATTGGTTTGCTGCGCTGCTCATCATGATTCTGGGGCCGGGCCTGTTCGCGCTGGACACGCCGCTCGGCCTGCGTTTCTCACGGCCCGTCATGGCGGCGCATTCTGCGCTATCATCGATCCGAACGAGATTCCGGTAGCGGTTGGTTCCGTGCCGCGGCTCGCCAGAAAAGCCACGCCGGACAAGAGGGCATCCCTCAGGGGCTAAAGCCCTGAGAGTTTTGCACGATTTGTGGCACGGCTAAAGCCGTGCCCTTTCAAACCCAGATCAGAGCGGCAGGATTTCCAGTAAGGTTCGGGTTCCATGCGTATCGTCTACCTGGTTACGTCGCTGGGCGTGGGCGGGGCAGAAAAACAGGCAGTGGCTCTTGCGGAGCGAATGCTCAAACAGGGCCACACGGTCGCATTGCTGGTGCTGATGCCGCGTCTGCCGGCGGAATGGCCCACCACAATTCCCACGGTTCATCTTGATGTGCGCAAGACGCCGGCAAGCGTGCTCGGCGGGTTCAAGCGCGGGCGCGCGTTTCTGCGCGAGTTCCGGCCCGACCTCGTGCACAGCCACTGCTTCCACGCCAATATATTTGCGCGGCTGTTGCGATTGGCGGGTCCCAGATTTGTCGTGCTCTCCACTGTGCACAACGTGTATGAAGGCGGTTGGGTCCGCATGTTGGCGTACCGTCTTACAGACTGGCTTAGCCAGCGCACTGTTGCGGTGAGCCAGGCCGCGGCCGATCGCTTTATGCGGCTTGGCGCGGTGCCGCGCCGCAAATGCTCGGTGATCCTGAACGGCATCGACGTGCGTGAGTTCTCGCCGGATGGAACGAGCGGCGCGCGGGTTCGTGCAGAGATTGGAGTTGCTGAAGCGAACGAAGAAGCCGAGTTTGTCTGGCTTGCCGTCGGCCGCCTGGCTCCGGCCAAAGATTATCCAAACCTGCTGCGTGCCTTTGCTGAAGTCTGCTCGGGCCGCGGCGACGCACGTTTGTGGATCGCCGGCGACGCCGAGGTTGGGCAGATCGCCGCCTTGCAGCAACTACGCAGCGAATTAGGAATTGGCGATTCCGTTCGCTGGCTCGGCCTGCGCCGCGGTATGCCGGCGCTCTTCGATGCCGCCGATGCATTCGTCTCCGGCTCGGCATGGGAGGGAATGCCGCTCGCTGTGGGCGAGGCGATGGCGATGGAGAAACCGGTTGTCGCGACCGATGTGGGCGGCGTGCGAGAACTGGTCGGTGACGCCGGCACGATCGTTCGGGCCAAAGATGCAGAGGCGCTGGCCAGGGCAATGCTGGACACGATGAAAGAGAGCAGGGAAGAACGCGAGGGGCGAGGGCGGGCCGCGCGGCGGCGGATCGTGGAGCGATTCAGCATGGACGCGACGGCGGCGAGATGGGCGGGGCTGTACGAAGAGATAAGAGACAAGAGATAAGAGAGAAGAGATAAGAGAGAAGAGATAAGAGATAAGAGAGAAGAGAGAAGAGATAAGAGAGAAGAGAGAAGGGCGGAAAGCCAAAGCCAGTAGCGATCAGTCGGCGGGCGTGCGAGGCGACCATAACTTCGTGGTGGGTTCAAGTCGAAAAAGCAACCGCAGATCCTTCGACTCCCCTTCACTGCGTTCAGGGTCGCTCAGGATGACAGAGGTGGGGAGGGGATCGTGCTATCCCACCCATCCCGCAAAGAGCGCGGGATGGATGGGGCACGGATGTTTCGTGGCGGTATTGGTTCGCGCCATTAGAACTGAAATGCCGCCTGGAAGAAGATGCGCCGCGCTGCCGAGCTGGTCGAGAAGATGCTGCCGGCAAGGCCATCCGATTTTCCGAACTGCGGGCCGGGGCCGTACTGCCCGGTCGACGAATTGAAGGTAGGCTGGATGCCGCCCACCGGCGTGCCCAGATCGATGTCATTGAAGAGATTCAGGGCCTGAACGTTGAAGTTCAGCGAGTATTTTTTGTTGTTCGCATTGGCGTCGCCGCCGAAGCCGCCGCGGCCACCGCCGCCGCCAAAACCACCGCCAAATCCGCCACCGAAACCACCGCCGCGTCCGCCACGGCCACCACCTGGAGGACCGCCGCCGCCCGGGGGCGGGCCGCCCGCTGACTGTACCTTTGGCCCGATCCCGAAGGTTCGCCCCACGCGCAGGTTCACGGCGATTGAGGATGGGCTGTTGCCGAGCGAAACGGGAAGAATGGTCTCGCTTGCACCGGGCACAAGGTTCAAGGTGCCGAAGCCCGTTTGCACGATGTTGGCGGTCGTCGGCGACGCGCTCGTATACGATGGCCGATCGTTGAAGAAGTTGTCGCCGGTCAAATCGTAGGGCGATGTGACGTTGTAGGGGCGGCCGGCCTGCGCCATGAGGAACGGATTGAACGTGATTCCCCACGGGCCGTTGTAATTGCCCATCAGGAACAGCCACTGCGGCCGAATAAACGAAGCGCGCCCATAATCCTGTCGCAGATTATAGGAATTGGAGGGGCTCGATCCAGCGCCGCCATCGGAGTTCGCCCAGCTTCCCGCGTAGAAGCCGAGCACCGAGAGTTTAGGCGAGAAGCGCGCGTTGACGTTCACAATTACCTGGTTCTCGTTCAAGACGGCTTCAGGATAGTACTGATCCACGATGCCCTGGGAGGAATTCGGGCGCGGCGCGGTGATGGTCGGCGGACCCCCGGAATTGTAGGCGTAGTCGCCGGGCAGATAAGCATTCGAATCGCGCACCACCAGCTGATGGAAGCCGGAGGTGTGCATGTAGGTGAATGTGACCGTCGCTGCCTTCGTCACCTGCCGCTCCACGCTCATACCGAGTTGCTCCAGATAGGGCGAGCGGTACGTGGGCGAGATTGCGTAGATGGCCGAAGTCCGTGTTGTGCCCGTACTGCAGGAAGCATCGATCTGCTGTTGTGTTGCGCCGAATGCACTCAGGCTCATGCCGTTGAAGCAGGTCGGATTGCTGATGACGATCTGCTGCTGGCTGTCAGTGGTGCCGTTCAACTCCTCAAGGTCCATCAGGTCGTTGGTGGCGAAGCGGTCGTAGAAGAAACCGAATCCGCCGCGCAGGACAGTCTTGGGCGTCGAACCTTTCTTGTGGCCGTCCAGTGCATAGGCAAAGGCCACGCGCGGAGCCCAGTCGCTGTGGTCGGCGATGTGGTTTTGGCCCTCCCAGCGCAATCCTCCGGAAAGCGTGAGGAGTTTGCTCAATGTCCAGTCATCCTGGAAGAAAACCGCGGCGTTGAAGATGTTTCCCTGGAAGGCATACGGCCCGGTTGTATACGTGAGCTTGGTCGGCACGCACCCGCCTGCTTGGGTTGCGGGGCAGGCCGCGGCGATCTGCGCAATGGTCGTTGGAGGGTTTGGAGGGGTGGGGTTTGTCCCGTTCCAGGTGTCAACAAACGCCGTGATCGACGGGAAGCTGAAACTACCGTTAAAGTTTGCGTCGGTGGACTGTGCCTCGCGGTCGTCGCGCAGCCATTCGCCGATCTTGATGGCCTGTTTGCCCTCGCTCAGCGTGAGATAGTTCTGCAGCTCGAAATGATCGGAGTGCGAATTGGATGTCTGGCCCGAGCTGCCGCCGGAGGAGAACAGCTTGGGGACATTCATGCTGGGCGCAATGCCGGCCGGACCGTATCCGGGCGCGCTCGTCACAGGAGACGTGGAGGAATTGGCGCGCCGGTACTCGAAGCGCGTTTCGTCCACCATCTTGTCGTTGATCACTTCCGTGTCGTCCAGTTGCACCGTATGTTCGAGCGAATCGCTGTTGCTTGAGGTGGAAGGCAGCGCCGTAGAGCTCAGCGAGCCTTTCACATTGTTCCGGTAAAACTGGTAGCGCATGGTGAGCGTGTTTTTCTGCCCCAGTTGCAGGTCGACGCGCGGAGAGACTTCAAGATGGTTGGCGGGGCTGAAGAGACTGCCGTTCACCACGGTGGGGCTGATCGACCACTGGTTTGAAGCGCCGTTGTAGACCGGGCCGTTGGGGATATAAAACACGTTGTCGGTTTGCGTATCTCGCTGCTCCATGCTGAAAAAGAACGATGCCCATTTTGACATGGCTCCGCTCACTGAGGCGTTGTACTGAAAGCTGTAGTAGGACGGAAGCTCGGCTGTAAATGGGTTGCCGGTGTTGAAGACGTTGTCGTTCCCCTGGCCGTACACGCGTCCGTGCAGTGTGTCGGTACCGGGCTTGGTGAGAATTTCAATGCGCCCATACCCGATCTTGTCGAATTCTGCCGAAAACGGATTTTGATTGATGCGGATCTCGCGGATGGCGGACTTGGGCGGCAACTGACCTCCCGTGAATCCGTCAATGTAAATCTGTCCTCCGTTGGGGCCTGCCGAAGGGCCGGCAAGCGCAGTTAATTCGCTCGACAACTCGTCTGGATCGTCTGAGAGCGCATCGAGGTCGCTGCCCTTCAGCACGATGGAGTTGGAATTGGCGCCCGCCTCCGTGCTCACGGTCGGGGTGCCCTCGTCGGT
>DASXFF010000017.1:0-49339 GCA_036489735.1 Occallatibacter sp.
ATGCTCGTCTACCCGCGTATCGGATTGAACAGCCATGGCCGCGGCGGGAGCAATCGCAGCCAGCGAACCAACAGTGCCGAGCTTCAGCAATTGGCGGCGGTCTAATCGACCCATTTCGTTCATCTCCTCTGGAGCAAAAAAGACCAACTCCGACAGGTTAATCCCTGGTGGCCAGGGGCGGGTCCGAAGCTGGATTGCCGCGCCGAAAACCTTCCGAGGACCGCGGACGATTTTGTTGCGCTGCGCGCAAAGACGGGAGCGCGGCCCTCAAGGGTTAGAGATCCCGCACAACTTAGAAGGTGGTGGCCAGAGACGGGATTCCGGCATTCTTCCTCATTCCGAGGGCCGCCGAGGTCGCGCAATGTTGGCGCTCGCTGTTGCTCGCGTCAACCGCAGTGCATCAACCCAATGAATTCCGTTCGGAAGAATGCTTCTGAACGCCGACGCCGGCCTTTTAATGGGGCCGCAGGCGATTTTGTTGCGCTGCGCGCAAAGACGGGAGCGCGGCCCTCAAGGGTTAGAGATCCCGCACAACTTAGAAGGTGGTGGCCAGAGACGGGATTGAACCGCCGACGCCGGCCTTTTCAGGGCCGCGCTCTACCACTGAGCTATCTGGCCTCAGGTGAGACGTGCAGTTGCAAATTCCTGCGCGGATTTCCAGGCGATGCCCGGCAAAGGAAGGCGAAGTCCACGAACAGTTCGCTGCAACAACCTGACCAGTATATCAAGGCGCTAACACGAGGCCAAGGACTACACTGGAGAACGATCATGGGGAGCCCTATCGCGTTTCGACTCTTGCGAGTTGCCGCCTGCGCGGCGTTGGTGGCGCTCGCCGGGTGCGGTCAAAAACCCACCCCGCAAGGTGTGCCTACCAGGGCAGAGGCGCGCACCGGCCTGATCTATGAAGCCAACCTTCACCAGGGCCCCGAGACGTTGCGCGCCTTCTTGAGCGATTTTCCCAAAGGGGCCGACTTGCATGTTCACCTGACAGGCGCGGTCTATGCCGAGACGTTCATCCGCGATGCCGGCGCAGATGGATTGTGCGTGGACAAGACCAGCCTGAGCTTTGCCCCACCGCCTTGCCGAGGCAATCTGATCCCCGCGACGCAACTCTCCGGGGACATCGACCGGCCCACCCAACTGCTCTATGACAAGCTGGTCGATTCGCTCTCCCTGCGCGACTTTGTGGCAACGCCAGGCTGGAGCGGACACGACCAGTTCTTTGTCACCTTTGACCGTTTTGGCGGGCTCAACAAAACACATGCGGCAGAGTGGGTTGACGAAGTAGCGACGCGGTCGGCTGCGGAGAACAACCAATATCTGGAGCTGATGCATACGCCTGTCTTCAGCCACGCCGCCGGAATCGCTCATCAGATCGGCTGGAACCCAAAGCTCGAACAGGCAGATCCGCAGGCATTCGCTGAGTTTCGACAGGAACTGCTCGATCACGGCCTGCGCGACGAAGTGGCAGCCGACCGCAATGAAGCGCAGCAAGCCGAAACCGGCCGCAAGGAAATGGAGCACTGTGGGACGCCACTGGCTACACCTGCCTGCCAGGTTGAAGTCCGATACATCTACCAGGTGGTGCGCGATCTGCCTCCGGAGCAGGTGTTTGCACAAACGCTTCTGGGGTTTGAGACGGTCCAGGCCAGCATGAATGCCAAAGACCAAACATGGGTGGGCGTCAACTTTGTGCGGCCGGAGGATGATTTCATTTCCATGCGCGACTACACGCTGCACATGAAAATGGTCGGCTACCTACATTCTGTCTATCCCGGCGTTCACATCTCGCTGCATGCGGGTGAGCTGGCCCCAGGAATGGTGCCGCCTGAAGGGCTACGTTTCCATATCCGCCAGGCCATTGAGCTTGGCGACGCGGAGCGCATTGGGCACGGTGTCGACGTGATGTACGAGGACCGCGCGCGCGATTTGCTCGCAGAGATGGCCGCCCGCCATATCATGGTTGAGATTAACCTCACCTCGAATGCGGGAATCCTAGGCGCAGAGGGCGACGCGCATCCCTTTCCGGTTTATCGCGCCGCGCATGTGCCGGTGGCTCTATCAACAGACGACGAAGGCGTGAGCCGCATCGACCTGACGCACGAGTATGTGCGCGCTGCCATCGATTACGGACTGACTTATCGCGACCTGAAGCAAATTGCACGGACTGGGATGGAGCACGACTTTTTGCCAGGTGCGAGCTTGTGGCGGAACCCGGACGATTTTCGCCTAGCGGCGGATGCCTGCAAGGGCGAGACACCGGGCGGTGACAATCCATCGGCCGGTTGCAGCGGATTCCTCCGCGGAAGCGAAAAAGCTTCGGCGCAGTGGGAGCTTGAACGGCGATTCAACGTCTTTGAAGCCAAATTCCAAGGCCCGGCCTACGACCGCCTAGTACACGGGCAATGAGAGCCTGCGCGGCGCGGCCGCATCCTGAACGGTTGCCCCCAGACTACTTTTATGGACAACGAGCGAATTCGCGAGATTTGCCTGGCGCTGCCCAACGTGACTGAGACCGTGAACTGGGGTCATCACCTGGTGTATTGGGCCTGCGACCGGGATATCGGCGGAAAGATGTTCGCCATGACCGATCTCGACGGCACCGGCACCGGCGTTCTGTGGTTCCATTGCGGGGTGGATCGTTTTCACGAGTTGCTGGAGCGCGAGGGGATCTGCGCGTCACCCTACCTGGCTAAGGCGCATTGGGTCACGCTGGAGCGATGGAACGCGCTGCGGCCGCGTGAAATTGAAGACGAGCTGAAGCGCGCAAATACGCTGATCCTGGAAAAGCTGCCTCCGAAGACTAGAGCTATCCTCGCCCTGCCTGAAAAGGAGCGCGCGAATGCGATTCGTGAGCGGAAGAAGGCTCTGTCCGCCAGGAAGAAGAAACCGTCCAAACCTCAAAAGGCACGGACACCTCAAAAAACATCGCGTGCGGCAAAACCGCCGGCGGCCTCGCGCGCCGCCCGCAAACAGCGCAGGAAGGCCCGCTGATCCCGATGGCTATAACTCGCACCGGAACCTGCGAGCCAGCGGCTGCGTAACAATAGTGGAAGCGCTCCGAGCGAAGGAGGCAGCTAAAGTCATGCTCAAATTCCTCTTATTCTGCATTCTTCTTGTGTTGTGCTGGCCGCTGGCCTTGCTGGCTTTGGTGCTTTATCCCATCGTGTGGCTGCTCTTGTTGCCATTTCGCGTGGTGGGCATCGCTGTGGGCGGCGTTCTGGCGCTGATCAGTGCCATCTTCATGCTGCCGGTACGTGTGCTCCGCGCGGTGTGAGGAAAGTCAGCCGTTTCGCTCGACACATCCGCCACTAATGCGCCGGAGGCCTATGACAGACCGTGTCATCGTCCTGACGCTTTTTTCTCGTCTTTAAGCGCCTAGAGCGCCCCATCTGCGTCATTCTATGAAGAGACTCGAGGACGGAGGCTTCATGCGGAAGATTTTGCCGATTGCCGTCGCGATGTGCCTATTGATCGCTCCACAGGCCACGCCGACGCAGACCCAAACGAGTGACCAGGATGCAGCCAAAAATGCCGCCCAGGCGCACGCAGCGCTGGACGCCATGGTGCAGGCGCTCGGCGGCCCGCTCTGGCTGAACATGAACAACATGGAACGGCATGGTCACATTGCGGTCTTTTATCAAGGCAATCCAGACCCCGGCACCACGGAATACTTTGAGTTTCACCAGTGGCCCGACCACGATCGCATCGAATACACCAAGCACCGTGACGTTGTGCAGTTCTACCTGGGCCGCCAGGCATGGGAGGTCACCTACCGCGGGAAAAAGCCGCTCGACAAGGAAATTTCTGAGGACTACCTGCGGCGCCGCGATCACTCCATTGAGACGGCGGTCAAGGTATGGATGAAAAACCCCGGCACCATTCTCCTTTACGAAGGCCAGCGCATGGCGGAGCGGCATTTGGGCGAACAAGTTACGCTGATCTCACCCGAAAATGAGTCCATCACCATTCTCCTGGACCTGCAGACGCACCTGCCTCTGGCGCGCACGTTTCAATGGCGCGACCCGGTCTACCACGACAAGAATACCGATACCGAAGAGTACGACGACTATCACACCATTCAGGGCTTCCCCACTCCCTTCACCATTACGCGCCTCAAGAATGGCGACCCTTTTCGCCAGTACTTCGTTGACCGCGTCAGCTTCAACCAGAATTTTCCCGCCGATTTCTGGGACCCCGATGCCGTCGCCAAAAAGATCAAGAAGTAGCGGGGATGGGACTGGTTCGCGGTAAAGCCTTACACCCCGACGGAGGGCAGCGCGGTTAACCTGCGTCACGTGCGCGGAGCGGAAAGCTCTCTCCTCGTAGGAACCTCCTCTGGATGCCTATTTATAATCCGAACGAGCGTTCAACCCACATTTTCATCGCTGCAGAGGAGCCGTCGAATGACCTTGACCATTCAGGAAATCATGGATTTCCTGCCCCATCGTTACCCTTTCCTCCTGATCGACCGCGTGCTCGAGTTCGAGCCGCAGAAGAGCGTCGTGGCCATTAAGAATGTGACGATGAACGAACCCTTCTTTCAGGGACATTTTCCCGGCGCTCCGATCATGCCTGGCGTGCTGGTGATTGAGGCGATGGCGCAGGCCGGGGCGGTGCTGCTGCTTTCGGAACTCGACGACCGCCACTCAAAGTTGGCGGTGTTTACCGGCATTGACGGCGCCAAATTCCGCCGCTCGATCACGCCCGGCGATCAGCTTCGTATTGAAGTAAACGTTGTGAGCTTTCGTCCGCGCGCAGGCAAAATGGAAGGCAAGGCATACGTGGACGGGAAGCTGGCATGCGAGGCCACGCTAACCTGCATGATCGTGCCGCGCAGGCAGGAACCGGCTAGCCCTCAGCGTTCGAAAGAGGAAGGAGCGGGTTCGGCCGAGGCAAGCCAGTGAGCATCCATCCCAGTGCGGTGATCGCCGAAGGTGCATTCATTCCGGCCTCGTGCACGATTGGGCCCTATTGCACCATCGGGCCCGAGGTGGAGCTCGGCGAAAACTGCACGCTCGTTTCGCATGTTGTGATTGACGGTCGCACGCGCGTGGGCGCGGAGAATATCTTTTATCCGTTTGGCGCCATCGGCCTGGCTCCGCAGGATCTGAAATACTCGGGCGAGCCGACTGCGACCGAGATCGGCGACGGCAATACGATTCGCGAATGTGTCACCATCAGCCGCGGGACGACTGGGGGAGGAGGGGTGACTCGCTTGGGCTCGGGCAACCTGCTCATGGCTTATGTTCACATCGGGCACGATAGCCAAGTCGGTAGCCACTGCATTCTGGCCAACAATGCCACGCTGGCCGGCCATGTCGAAATTCAGGATCACGTGACGCTGGGTGCGTTTTGTCCCGTGCATCAACATTGTGTTGTGGGGGCCTACTCATTCATCGGTGGGGGCACCATCGTCACGCAGGACGTTATGCCTTTTTCACTTACTTCGTCGAAGCGCGAAAATCGCGCCTTCGGGATCAACAAAATTGGGCTGGAGCGGCGGGGGTTTTCGGCGGAGCGGCTGCGGGAACTTCAAAGGGCATACAGGCTGCTGCTCGCGGCCAAATTGAACACGACGCAGGCGGTGGAAAAGATGCGCGAGCTTCCGGGCGACGATGTGGCGCTGCTGGTGAAGTTCATCGAGGGCAGCAAGCGCGGAGTGATCAAGTAAGGCGCTCGCGCGCTTTTGCGACGAGAGTAGCATCTATCGACCAACCGTGGAAGCAAGAGGGGACAAATCAAAATGAAATTGGGCCTCATTGCCGGTAACGGTCGCTTTCCGTTTTTGCTGCTCGATGCCGCGCGGGCACAGGGCTTCGAAGTGGTGGTTGCTGCCATTCTGCAAGAAACCGATCCGGAGATCGATCGCCGCGCCGAAGAGGACTCCGCCGTCACCGTGCATTGGCTTTCCCTCGGTGAGCTGTCGAAGCTCATCGAGACCTTCCAAAAAGCGGGGGTAACAAAGGCCGTGATGGCCGGCCAGGTGAAGCATAAGCAGATTTTCTCGTCGATCCGGCCAGACTGGCGGCTGGCCAAGCTGCTGCTGAATTTGCGCACACGATCAACCGACGCACTGTTAGGCGCGATTGCCAAGGTGCTGGCGGACGAGCGCATCGAGCTGATGAGCTCGACGACGTTTCTGGAGCCGCTGCTGGCCCAGGAGGGCGTGCTGACGGAGCGCGCGCCCAACGAAGAGGAGCGCAAGAACATCGAATACGGGCTTAGCGTCGCGCGAGCCGTTGCAGAGTTCGATATCGGGCAAACGGTCGTGGTGGCGGCACAGGCTTGCGTGGCCGTCGAAGCGATGGAGGGCACCGACGCAACCATCGAGCGCGCGGGGAACCTGATGCGCTCGCTGGATGATTCGCCTGGCGGCGACGCTGGGCCTGAGCCCCCATCCGACCCGTCGCTGCTGGCCCGCCGCCTCACCGTCGTCAAAGTCGCCAAGCCGAACCAGGACATGCGATTCGACGTGCCCGTGATCGGGAAATCGACCGTCGAGACCATGGTTAGCGCCGGGGCGAGCTGTCTCTCGATTGAGGCCGGGCGGACGTTGCTCTTCGATCGTGATGCCCTGCTGAAGCGCGCCAACGACGCTGGAATTACAATTGCCGCCACACGCCGGTGATATAAGGGATCAGGGGTCAGGCTTCAGGGTTCAGTCACCATTCCTCGAATCCCTCCGCTTTTCCTGTGCCCCGATCCCTGCTAACCGGAGGTTTGAAATGAACAAGTCTCTTCTTATTGGAATTGTGGCGGCCGCATTGCTGTTGATTGCCGCTGTGCCGTTTGTGACCGCTCACGCAGACGATCAGACGATGCCCGCAGTGGGCCAGATGGCGCCCACCTTTACGCTGCCCTCACAGACCGGCGAAGCAATCTCGCTCGACAGCTACCGAGGCAAGTGGGTGGTTCTCTACTTTTATCCCAAGGACATGACCACGGGATGCACCATTGAAGCGCATAAGTTTCAGGACGCTCTGCCACAATTCGAGGCTAAGAACGCCGTGATCCTTGGCGTAAGCGTGGACACCGTCGACAGCCATAAGCAGTTCTGCACCAAGGATGGGCTGACCTTCCACCTGCTCGCCGATCCCGATCACAAAGTCGTGAGCGCGTATGGATCTTTGGGCGGATTCAATGGGATGACCTTTGCCAGCCGGAACACGTTTCTTATCGATCCTCAGGGCAAAATCGTGAAGGAATGGGTCAAAGTAGATCCAAATACCTCGGCGTCAGATGTGCTCGCGGCGCTCCCGTAGCTGCGCTTTTCACCCGTTCGACTGCAGTTTCATCCATCATCCGCCCGGTTCCGGTAGTTTCGGAACTGGGTGAAATGGAGTTCTATGCCCACGCGAACCGCGAACGAGTTTCGGGCTGATATCGAGAAACTTCGCACTGCGCTTCTTGCGATATCTCCTGAGCTTGCCGACGTTCCGTGGCGGCCGGGCGGGTGGACACGAAAGCAGATCGTGGGCCATTTGCTCGATTCGGCAACGAACAACCGCCAGCGATTTGTCCGCTCCGCGATCGATGGGCACTACGCCGGGCCCGGATATGCGCAGGATGCCTGGGTGGACGCTCACGGCTACAGCGACAAGTCATGGGAATCTCTGCTGCGCTGGTGGCAGGCCGAGCACGAGATCCTCATGGCGGCTGTGGACCAGATTTCCGAAGACCGCCTGGAGGCGATTTGCACCGTCGGCGACGACGCGCCCGTGACGCTTCGCTTCCTGGTTAAAGATTACATACGCCACCAAAAGGGGCACTTCAAGCAGTTGCAAGCCCCGTGAGCCGGCGCATTCCATGAGACTCAACGCTAAAAAAGACCCGGACGAGTCCGGGCCTTTTCTTTTGTGCGGATCAATCGTTGAGAAGCGACGCGAACACGCGCACTGCTCAGGTGTTGCCGCAAGGGCTGAGCAATTACTTCTTCTTGCCCTTTTTCTTCGCAGCCTTCTTGGCTTTCTTTGCTGACCTCTTAGCAACCTTCCTGGCCGGCGCTTTCTTCTTCGCTGTTTTCTTCGCGGCTTTCTTGGCTGGCGCCTTCTTCTTGGCTACTTTTTTGGCGGCTTTCCTGGCTGGAGCCTTTTTCTTGGCTACTTTTTTGGCCGCTTTCCTGGCTGGCGCCTTCTTCTTGGCAGCCTTCTTGGCGGGAGCCTTCTTGGCGGGGGCCTTCTTGGCCGCCTTCTTTGCTGCCGGCTTCCTGGGTTTGGGCGGAGCCTCAGGCATCGCAATAACCGCGATCAC
Source organism: Occallatibacter sp. (assembly GCA_036489735.1). Classification (GTDB taxonomy): domain Bacteria; phylum Acidobacteriota; class Terriglobia; order Terriglobales; family Acidobacteriaceae; genus Telmatobacter. The sequence goes on from DASXFF010000017.1 coordinate 8,254, forward strand.
CGTCTCTTCGGCGTCCACTTCGTCGTCATCTGAAGAGGTAAGGATACCGGAAGTTTCCAAATCGTCTTCCTCGTCAGCAAACGCTTCGACCTGTCCGGAGTCCAGGTCACCCGGCTTCCCAAACGGGTCGCCGTCACTCATCGCGTACATCCTGAACACATCATCCATCCGATTGCCTCCAGCGGATTGCCGCTGTTCACAGTGTGTTTCGACATTCGCAGAGCAGGGAGAGCGGTTTTGCTCGCGCAAGCGATTGTAGCCTTAGCTTGGCCACAAACACAAGGAAAACGCAAGCGCGGAATGGGTGTTGCAGCGGATTTTTTAATGCGAGGTCTTGGCCGACCCGCTCGATTTGGGCTTCGCCTTGTGCGTGGCGCTCCTGGCAGTCCGCGTGCCGGTCTTCGACCCAGTTCTCGGCCCGTGCGATGCGCCCTTTCTGGGCGTTGTCGTGACCGGCTGGTGCGCCGACGAGGCCTCGCCGGGGCTCCGTTCGGACCGCGATCCGAGCTTCGACTCGGGTCTGGATTCGGGTTTGGATTCGGGTTTGGACTCGCCTGTCGAGGTCCTCTGCCGACGCCGCGGGGACGTCCTTACCGGCGCAGGCTCAGCCACGCGCAGACGCCGGCCAGCCACCACCCGGATGCCGGAAGGGATAGCGTTCCAGCGCCGCAGTTGGCTGAGCGAGACACCAAAACGATCCGCAATCGTGACCAGAGTGTCGCCCCTCCGGACGATGTAGAGCCGGGTATGGGCCGAGGGCTCGGCAGCCGGTGGAACCGGGACGACCAGGGCCTCGACATTTGCAATACTGTCGCCTGCGGCGAGCTGGTTGGCAGCGGCAACTTCGGACGCCGATACTCGGTACTCCTCCGCCACTGAGGCCAGCGTATCTCCCGCGATCACGGGGTGGTAGCGCCATGAATTGCGGTGGGACTCGGGAATGAGCGCAACGCGATCGCCAAACAGCGTGGCCGTTCCCGCAGGCAGGTGCAGATCGAAGGTGCTGTCGGGCGGTGTCTCCATACGGAGAAGGCTCGGATTGAGGGCCTCAATCTCATCGACCGGAATTCCAACGAGGTCCGAGACCAGACGGAGGTCAATGGAGTAGTTGATGGTCACTGTATCGGTGAGAATCGGCGGATCAACCGTCACATCGGTAAAGCCATACTGGTCCGGGTGATTGGCGATGATGATGGCTGCCAAAATTTCGGGAACGTAGTTGGCGGTTTCGCGGGGCAGCTCATTGCGCTTGTAGAGTTCCCAGAAATCCGCGTAGCCGGTCTTAGCCACCTCATGCTGAATATTGCCGGCGCCATGGTCGTAGGCCGCCATCGCCAGGTACCAGTCGCCTAACTCGTCGTGGAGAAACTTCATGTAGCGGGCATAAGCGCGCGTGGACTTCTCGGGATCGAAGCGCTCATCCACGTAAGCATTGCGAGTGAGGCCATAATATGGGCCCGGCATGAATTGCCACATTCCGCCTGCACGAGATTTCCGGTCGATGGCTTTTGGCTGAAATCCCGATTCTGCCACTGCGAGGTAGATCAGATCCTGCGGCACGCCCTCTTCGGCCAAAATGCGCTGGATCATTGCCTTGTAATGGCCGCTGCGCTCGAATGAATGCAGCAGAGTGTTGTGGCCCTTTTGCGTGTTGGCAAAAAAATTGATGAACGAGGCGACATAATCGTTAACCATCAGCGGCAGGTCCGACTTGGTCGTAGCCAACTCGGCCGTAGCTTTAGCAACCACGTTCGGATCCACTGCAAAGGTGATGTCGCTGGCGGCCTCTGAAGGCGTGATCTCTTCCCTGGGGACGAAGCCGTTGCCCTGCTTCAGCGCCTCCATCTCAAGCGAATTTACCTGGTCGACAATTTTGTCGAATTCGTCTTGCAACTCGGGAGTGGCTTTGATATCGATGCCACTCGAAAGCATCAGGTCGACAGCGCGGTCGAACTCGACCTTGGCATCAGCGAGTGCGCCTTTCTGGTAGTCGGCGCTGCCGCGCGCATAGGCCGCCTCAACCTGGCTGATGAGCACCTTGACGCGTTGTTCTTCCGGAGTGGGCGGCGGCGGCGCGGGAGCGGCCTGGGCTAGAGCCGGCGGCAACGCCGGTGCGGTAGCCTGCTTGGGCTGCGCGGCTGCGGCTCCTGCATGCTCAGTCGGCGTGCAGCCGGTCAAAACCAGAGCGAGCGCCGTGGCCCCCAGCATCAGCCGCGAAGCCGTCATTCGACGCCGGCGCACATGCAGGATAAGACGCAACGAAACGCGCAAATGGGAGACCAAAGAAGGCACTAAGCGAATGATAAGCTAGCCATGGAGGGCTACCGCGGTTACTGAATTGATGCAGCCCGAAGCCGCCGCTTTCGAAGAGCATTTTCCTTCGAGAAAGTGGCCCATTCACCGGCCGGAAATGCGCCCTTGAATTCTGGAACCGTTCAAAAACGCATCGCGCAAAACGCAAATTGCGCATACGACACTCAATAGAAACCCTCCGAAAGCCCTCCCATGGACGCCCGTTTTCTCCGCAACTTCGCGATCATCGCTCACATCGACCACGGTAAGTCGACGCTGAGCGACCGCCTGTTGCAGCTGACCGGGTCGGTGACCGATCGCGAAATGCAGGCCCAGATTCTGGACGATATGGACCTTGAGCGCGAACGCGGGATCACCATTAAAGCCCACGCCGTGCGGATGATGTACAAGGCGCGCGATGGTCAAACCTACCAGCTCAACCTGATCGATACGCCGGGACATGTGGACTTCAGCTATGAAGTTTCGCGGTCGCTGGCTTCGTGCGAAGGCGCACTGCTAGTCGTCGATGCCAGTCAGGGTGTAGAGGCGCAGACGCTCGCGAACGCCTATCTGGCCATCCATCACGGCCTCGAGATCATTCCCGTGATCAACAAAATCGACCTTCCTTCGGCTGACATTCTGCGGACCCAGGAGGACATCGAACAGGCCGTAGGGCTGGATGCCACCGATGCCATTCCGGTTAGCGCCAAGACCGGCCAAGGCGTGGAAGATGTGCTGGAAGCCATCGTGCACCGGCTTCCGCCCCCTAAAGGCGATCCCGATGCACCTCTCCAGGCTCTCATCTTCGATTCATGGTTCGATGCGTATCGAGGAGTCATCGTCCTGGTGCGCGTGATGCAGGGAACCATGCGCAAGGGGCAGAATATCCGGTTCATGTCGAACGGCATCGCGCATCCCATCGAGTCAATGGGCGTCCTCTGCCCTAAGCCCGTCGAAATCGGCGAGCTAATTGCCGGCGAAGTGGGCTTCTTCGCGGCCACCATCAAGAATGTTGCCGACACCAGGATCGGCGACACCGTCACGGACGACGCCAATCCCGCCGCGCATGCCCTTCCCGGTTTTGAAGACATCAAGCCCATGGTCTTTGCAGGCCTTTACACAGTGGACTCCCACGAGCACACCCTGCTGCGCGACGCTCTGGAAAAGCTGCGGCTCAACGATTCATCTTTTTTTTTCGAGCCCGAGAGTTCGGTCGCGCTGGGATTCGGCTTTCGTTGCGGATTCCTCGGTTTGCTCCACATGGAGATCATTCAGGAGCGGCTGGAGCGCGAATACGAGCTGGACCTGATTACCACCGCGCCCGGAGTGCGCTACCGTATCGCGCTCACCGATGGAAGCGAGATTGAAGTCGACAATCCTTCGCGCTGGCCCGAGCCGCAGAGCATCTCGACCATCCGCGAACCCGTGATCACGGCCAAAATTCTGACCAACGAGGAGTACGTGGGCGGCATCTTCAAACTGGTCGAAGAGAAGCGTGGCAAGCAAATCAACTTCGAGTACGTGACCCCTACCCGCGTGATGCTCACCTACGAACTGCCCCTGAACGAGATCGTGCTGGACTTCTACGATCGTCTCAAGTCCATCTCGCGCGGGTACGCCTCGCTCGACTACCAGCTCGCCGGCGAATGGGAATCGCCCATGGTCAAGCTCGACATCCTTATCGCCGGGGAGCCCGTCGATGCGCTCTCCATTATCGTGCACCACGACCACGCCTACGAGCGCGGTCGTGCCCTGGTTTCAAAGATGCGCGAACTGATTCCGCGACAGCAGTTTGAAGTGGCGATTCAGGCAGCGATTGGGGCCAAGGTCATCTCCCGTGAGACCGTAAGCCCCCTGCGCAAGAACGTGCTGGCCAAGTGCTACGGGGGCGATATCTCCCGCAAGCGCAAGCTGCTGGAAAAGCAAAAAGAAGGCAAAAAACGCATGAAACGGATCGGCAAAGTGGACATCCCGCAAGAGGCTTTTTTGGCCGTTTTGCGGGTCGGCGAAGAACAGCAAAAGTGATGCCAAACTTTTGACGGTCTGTGATTTTAGTCACTGGAAATTCATCACCAGCTGTGGAAACCGGGCGAAATGCGCAAAACTGCGCGGATTGTGCCGGTCCTGGGCGTGACTCGAGCCGATCTTGTAAAGCCCCATTCAAATACAAAGAGTTACATCTTCTATCAGAATCCAACTCAGGCTGACAAGCGGAGAATTTCGGCCTTATTGGAAGGGTTTCCGAGAAATATCCACAAAATTTTCCACAAACTCGGTGTTTGCGGTCGAACAACGAAAAGGCCCCAAATGGCGGGGCCTTTTTGCTTAAAAAAGAAGATGCTGTTCCTCAGTGGCTTGAGGGCGCTGGAGCGTGAACCGGTGGCGTCAATCCCCTCGGCTTGGGCGCTGCAGTCGCTGGCTGCGCCGGTGGCGCCGGAACGCCCGATTTTATGTTGTACGCGTCGATGACCTGCTTGGTAATGTTGGTGCCGCCGCTGGCATAGAGCACGGGGGATTGCTGCTGTGAAATGTCGAGAATCAGCGTAAAGCCCTGGGTCTCGGCATAGGACTGCATCACGTCGTAGACCTTTGAAGCCAGAGACGTGTAGAGATCCTGCATATCCTGCTGCCCATCATTGCGCAGGTCCTCGGTCTCGCGGTCGAGTTGCTTCTTCTTTTCGTCAGCGGACTTGCTGCGATTGGCCCGCTCGACGTCGCTCAGATTGGCGGAGGAATCCTGCAACGACTTGTTCAGGGCATCGATCTCATCGCTGAGAGATTTGAGTGAGGCCTCTTTGGGCGCATACTTTTTCTGCAAGTCTGCAAAATCCCGCTGGCCTTCGTTCGTTTGAGCCACAGCCATCTGAAAGGCGATGACGGCGATTTTGGCGGGGCCTGCGGGAGCGGCGGGCGGCGCGGCGGGCGCGGCCGGAGTTTGTGCGCCTGCGCTCAGGACCAGGCCTGAGGCGAGCAGCAGAACAAATGCTAGCGAACGTTTCATGGGTTTCGAAGACTCCTTGGAATTCCGGTTGGCTCCTCGGTTAGACGCAAAAACGCGCCAGACTCTTCTGACAAACCTCACGACTTTTCCACGGGGACTCCGCGCCGGGCGGCGCAGGGCTTGAAAAGGACGCGAATGGAAACGTCAGCAGGAACTAAAGGCGATTATACAGTGGCGGGTTCGGAGTGAACAGGCAGCGCAGAAGCCATCATGATCCGATGCGCCAAGTGTTCACTCGCCACTGTTCACTGCGGTCCGCCGGACGATGCTTGGACCCCGTTTTCAATGCGCCGGCGCCGGCTGCGGCTGGGGTGCATCCACTGCTGGCTGGTTGGCACCCGGGGCTTCAGGAGGCGGTGCTGGTATGCCCGATTTCACGTTGTAAGCTTCGATAATCGCCTTCGTGATGTCGGTGGACGGCACCGCATAAAGTACCGTGGCGTTCTGCTGGTCGCCCGCGTCAAGCACGATGGTATAGCCCTGCTTCTGCGCATAGTCAGTCATCAGCGCGCCCACCTTGGCCGCCACGCCGTTGATCAGCTGCTGCAAGTCACCCTGAAAGTCACTCTGCGCGTCCTGCGTATCGCGGTCCAGCTGCTTTTTCTTGTCGTCGATGGTGCGGGCGCGGCTGATGCGCTCCTCTTCACCCAGTTGCGGTCCCTGATCCTGCAACTGCTTGCTCAACGTGTCGATCTGATCGGAAAGCGTCTTCAACTGCTGACGCTTCGGGTCGTACTTTTTCTGCAGATCGGCAAAGTCACGCTGGAATTCGTTGGTCTGGCTCACGGCAGCCTGAAAAGCGATGACCGCAACTTTGGCTGGGCCGGTGGCAACGGCTGCATTGGGCCTTTGCGCGGCTGGGGAGGGTGTCTGGCTCGAGGCTGGAATCACCGAAGCCGCGGCACAAAAAAGGACAAACAAGGGCAAACGCTTCATGCGATTGAAAAACTCCTTCGGAATTCCCGCGTGCAGGCACCGCCGATGCGAAAACCTCGGACCACCGTATTTCCTGTGGTTCCTTCGAGGCCCCGCCCGGTTAGAAGCCTGCCCACAAAACCTGCACACCGAGGCATCGCCGGGAACTAGTGGGGATTATAGAAGTCCGAATTCGGAGCGTCAAACGGGTTGCATACGTTGAGGCGGCCCATGCGGTTGTCACGCCTGGGTGACAACCAGCGAGCCGTTTCTGGATAAACTTCTGGTTGAAGAACTCGTCGGCCAGTGCGCCAAATTCTGATCCGGGGTTCAGTCTGCATTCGACTTTGATCGGAGTGACGACCATGATTCGAGTATTGTGGCCAAATTGGGGTCGCACCGTCTAAGAACGGGCGAGCAGTCCTAGCGGTATTGGTATGCAAGAACGCCGCCAATCTGCATCCGCCTTGTTGCGACCGGTTGGATTAAGCAACTTCACTCCAGAGGGATCGGCATGCGAGCCAAGCTGGATTCTGCAGTCGCTTTGTGTAGTGTATTTGCTTCAACTCTTTTGTTTTGTGGGCTGTCGTCCGGTCAAGCCGTTTCGGAATCGGCCTTCAGGCCTGAGGAACTGGCTGGCATCTCGCGGAGCGATCAGCCCAGTGAATTCAGCGCCCGCTTCAGTGCGTTTGCCGTAGCCGGCACAGCTGGTTCGAATTCGACACCATCGATTCCGTCCTCGTCAGAACCCGTCGCCGGCGGAGGAAGTGACAGCTGGGAAGTAGCGCCTGCCGGCACCCGCCACCAAAAGCCGTTTTCCCGCATCGGAATCGGCGCCAATGTTTCTCCGCTTGGGATCGGAATCAACGCCACCACTGTCCTTTCCGATTATTTCGATGCGCGCGCAATGGGAAATTTCTTCAATTACACAGTGCCTGAGTTTGAGATAGAAGGGTTCAGAACCAATGCTGACCTGCATTTGGCTTCGATGGCCGCTTCGCTGGACTGGTATCCGTTTAACAGCTTCTTTCGGGTGAGTCCGGGTTTGATGCTTTACAACGGCAACGAGATTTCAATGTCGACTCGCCTGGCCGCCGGAACCAGTTTCAAGCTGAATGGTCAGACGTTCTACTCCGCCAACGCGAATGCGGCGACTGGCGCTGTCCCGGTCAGTGGGTCGGGTGTGCTGGGACTACACACGCGGGTTCCGGCGTTTACAATCGCAGGCGGTTTTGGCAAGTTTGTGCCGCGGTCGAAACGGCATTGGTCATTTCCCGCTGAGTTCGGAGTTGTTTTTATGGGAGCTCCGACCATTAACCTGACCACATCGGGTTGGGCTTGCACGGATAAAGCCCAAACGCTATGCGGCAATATTTCCGACCCTACTAACCCAGTCAGCCAGGATTTCAACACCCAATTGCAAGCAGAACTGACAAAATGGCGGGCCGATGTGGGAAGGGTTCAAATCTATCCCATTTTTTCCTATAGCTTTGTTTACAGTTTCACGGTTCGATAGCAGCCAACTTCAGGCGCTCTAGAACGTTGTCGAGATCGTCAACCGGAACGTCTTTCGCGGCTCGCGGAAGATATTCTGCGCGCCGTAAGCCTCAATCGCTTCCTGGTAGCTGTAGTCGCCTGCGCCGCCGGTGGGGAACATGGCGCGCGTGATCAACTCCGCCGAACAGCTCAATTGCTTTTCGCCCAGATTTACGTCATTACAGAAGGGCGTCTCCCACAGGCGGAGCGGGTTATAGGCGTAGTACAGGCGAAACGGAGCATTGATGATTGGCATGATGACCGAAAGCTCGGCTCCCAGCGACATGCGCGGAACAAAATTGGTGCCTGCCACGGGGTGAATATCCTGGCGGAATCCAACCTTTGACCCCGGGATGCCGCCCTGGCATGATCCGCTGTTGTAAACCGGGCAGCCATAGAGGGGGGCAGTCAGGCTGGCGAAGCCCTGGGGACTTTGCTTCAACTGGCCGTGGTTGGTCGCCACATCAAGGCCGAAGTCGTCGAAGAACGAGAACATGAAAGGTCCAACGACAGGAATACGATATTCAGCATTAGCGGTCAGGTTAGAATCGCCGCCGATGGAGGCAATGCCGTAGACCGGGAGCGGCACCTGGATGCACTGGTTGTCTTGCGGATTGGTCGGGTCGCGAGGGACGCAAGTGCCGTCGGGATTGGTGAGCTCGAAGTTGACGCGGGTGGGCACATAGCCGTATGGCGTGGCGCCGCGAACGTCAAAGCCGCGCAGCTCCTGCTCGCCGCCGGCATAAATACGGTTGTTGGGAGGAGCCACTTCGCCGCCATAGCCCTGGATGTAGCCCAACTGCGCGCGCAGGCCCAGCACGTTCCGCCCTTCTTTTGAAAACTTGAGGTAGTGCATAGGGATGAACTGCTTGTATGCCACGACGGGGTTAACGTAGCGGACGCTGCCCCAGATGCCCGAAGTTTGGACAAAGGCCGTGTACTGCTTTCCCTCGCGTGGACGATATGGATTGCTGACCGTGTCATAGGTATAGGTGAGCGAGAGCGAACTGTTGATGATGCCGGCCAGCGGATTCGATCCCTCCACACCGGATCGGAATGCAATAGTCTGAAAAAATGTCGCCGACGCTGTGCTGAAGGCTGTGATGTTCGATTTGGTCCATGAATAGGTAGCGCCTACGCGCTGGAAGGCATGTTTCCTCAGCGGATAGCTGAGAGAGAAATTGAAGCCGTCCGATCCCACGTTATAGTTCTGCGTTAGCGACTTCTCCGCCGCGCTCAGGTTGACTGAAGCGCCGGTCGTGGCCTCATAGTTCTTGGCCGCGTTGTAGTCCTGTTTGTTGTTGAAGATCTGGAACCCCATATTCACGGGGCGATTCTTGAAATATGGCTGAGTAAAGCCGAACTGGAAAGTACGGCTGACGCTGCCCAGATTAGCCTGGAGGCTCAGAGTTTCTCCCAAGCCCAGGAAGTTGTTGGTCGAATAATTCAGTCCCAGGAACGCGCCCGAGAGGCCACTCACACCGCCATTGAGGCCGATGGAGTTCTTACCTTTCTCTTTTACCTTCAAAAGCAACTCGACCGTGCCGTTATCGGGATCCTGGTGGGCCTCGGAATCCTGATCCACTTTTAGTGGCTCGAAGTACTCGAGTTGATTGAGGCGCAGCAGGCTGTACTCCCACAGTTGCGAGTTGTAAACCGATCCCTCGTCGAGAAGGAGTTCGCGCCGAATCACTCGATCGCGGGTAATGGTATTCCCGGTGAACTCGATCCGCGATACGAAAAACTGCTTGCCCTCATCTATGTCGATGTTCAGCGAAACAGTTCTCTTTTGGTCGTCGTATGTGACCTTAGGGATGGCGCCGAAGTTGATATAGCCGAGGCTGCCATAGGCCTTCTTCAAATTGTCCAGGCCTTTGGCAATCTCTGTTGCGCTGAACCAGTCGCCGTCCTTGATGGGAAAGGTGCCACGCAACGCCTTCGGATTATTGATCTGCTTGTTGCCCGTAAATGTAATCGTGCCGAGACGATAACGGCCGCCCTCTTCAATGGTCATCGAAATGTCGATACGTTTGCCGGTATTCGGCCTGAAAGTGAACCAGTTCAAGCCGCCCTCGTCGCGAATTTGAGTCTTAGGCTGCTCGACGGCAGCATTGGCGTAGCCTTTGTCGCGGTAGGCTTGCCGGACCCGCTCGGTGTCTTCTTCGAGCTTCGAAGAGTCGTACGTTTGGGGGAAGATATCTTCGAAGATGATGGAGTACGGAATGCCGATGGGCTTGAGGTTCTTCATGGAACGCCGCAGGTAGAGGGCGCCCACATGCTGATTTCCTACGAAGGTGATCCTGCCCACCTTCACCACCGCGCCTTCCTTGATGTTGAAGGTTACTTGCACCGAGGCCGGGGGAACGGTCTTCACGTCGGTTTTGACGGTTGCAAACTGATGGCCGTGCGCGGCGAGCAGTTCCTTGATCACGTTTTCAGCGTGCTGGATCCGCGTAGGGTCATATTGACTCTCTACCGAAAGACCCACCTTCTCCTTTTTAAAGGCATCGAGGATATCGGAGTTGGTGACCGAGTTATTGCCCTTATAGATGATGTCGCGAATGGTTGCCTTTTCGCGGACGAAAACGTCGAGGATGATGCCCTTCTCGGAATCCTCGCGCTCGATGCGCAGATCCTCAAAATAGCCGGTGTTCCAAAGCGAGTTAAAGTCGCGCTCGACGGAGATTGGATCGTAGGTGTCGCCGACGTGCGTAAACATTCGGGCGAGGATGGTTTCCTTGGGAATACGACGGTTGCCGATGACGCGGATCTGATCGATGGTGTCAGGAGTCTGTGCCAGCGCCGAGCCGGCGCTCGCTACGAGGACCGCCAAAATGAGGCAGCGCGCCACGCGTCCGAGAAAGGAAGCGGGGATAAATGTGTGCCAGGTCTTCACCGGGTCCGAGCCCTGCGGCGAGCACAAAAACTCTTTCTTGCCATTGTTCGGGTTCACAGGAAGAATTTGCACACCCTCATTCGCTGAAAAATCCGGCCCTTCCCCGGAGATTCCGATCGTTCCTTCAGGAAAGATCGATTCTACAGGACCACGCCCACCCTCCTCAAATCCGTCTCGCAGGCTGCGGGAAGCAGGCGGACCGCCCCGCTTCATTCGGTGTATCGACCTCCACGGAAAGGCGAACCGAACAGGTCGAGCCCCTAGCTTCATCCGCGCTCGGCGGTATGCTGCTTAGACGCGCGTCCTTGAATCAGGTCAGCCTGTCGCCGACGGCTCACTTCAAGGCTTCGAGTCTTTTGAGCCCTACAGAACGTCCTATCAAAGTGGGAGTCGGGTCGCGTTCTCATTGTGTTCGTCCATCAGCTACCATACAGATGTTCCATCCAATGCACGGCCAGAGTCGCACTTCGATGCGATCCGGCACGGTGCCCGACAAGCCGGCGCGCACCGCTTCGTAGCTCAAGACCGGCCCCGTTATGCGGCTGCGATTGACGGCGAGCCATTGACTGGCTCATTCGCCGCCAGATCGCGGGCCGAGGAGCGAACACCAGCCCTATGATGTGGATTGTCCGGCTTGCGCTGCGGCGGCCATATACCTTCGTCGTCTTTGCGCTGCTCATTTTGATCCTTGGCGTCTACAGCATCGAGTCGATGCCGACGGACATCTTTCCCAACATCGACATCCCGGTGATCACGGTGGTGTGGAACTTCACCGGACTCTCGGCGGACCAGATTGCCAACCGCATCGTGACCAACTCCGAGCGCGGCATGACCACCACTGTCAATGACATCGACCACATCGAATCGCAGTCTCTGGTGGGCGTCGGGCTCATCAAAATCTACTTCCATCCTAATGTGAATATTGGCGAGGCCGTGGCTGAAGTGACCTCGATCAGCCAGGTGCAATTGCGTTCTTTGCCGCCAGGGACAACTCCGCCATTCATCATTCAGTACAACGCTTCCAGCGTTCCCGTTCTGCAGCTTGGTCTGTCTGGGCCGGGCCTGAACGAGCAACAGCTGAATGACCTGGCAACCACGACGATCCGCGTTCAACTGGCCACCGTGGAAGGCGCGCAAACGCCGTACCCTTACGGCGGGAAGCAACGCGAAATCGTGGTCGATCTCGATCTCAATGCACTCCAGGCCAGGGGACTATCCCCCACCGATGTGGTCAACGCGATGGCGTCGCAAAACGTGATTGCGCCCTCGGGCACCATCAAACTCGACCGTTTTGAGTACGAGGTAGAAAGCAATTCCGCGCCGACCGTGCTTGACGCTTTGAACAACATGCCCATCAAGACGGTGAACGGCGCGACGGTCTTCATCCGCGACGTGGCCCATGTGCGCGACGGGAGCCCGCCGCAAACCAACATCGTCCGAGTCGACGGCCGCCGCGCCATCATGATGAATGTTCTGAAGACCGGCTCGACCTCCACGCTGGACATCATCAAGAGCGTGCGCCAGATTGTTTTCAGTCCCAGCATGAAGGGCCAGTTGCCTCCGCAACTCAAGATCGTCGCGCTCTCCGATCAGTCCATCTTTGTCCGTGGCGCCATCAGCGGCGTGGTGCGCGAAGCCATTATCGCGGCATGTCTCACCGCCATCATGATTCTGGTTTTCCTTGGCAGTTTGCGTTCCACCGTGATCATCGCCGTCTCCATCCCGCTATCGATTCTCTGCTCCATTATTCTCCTCTACGCGCTGCGCGAAACCATCAACATCATGACCCTGGGCGGAATGGCGCTGGCAGTGGGCATCCTGGTGGACGATGCGACGGTGGCCATCGAGAACATCAACCGCTATCTGGAAACGGGGCGGGAACTCGAGCAGGCGATCCTTGAAGGCTCCGCTCAAATCGCGACACCGGCCTTCGTGTCTACACTTGCCATCTGCATCGTATTCGTGCCCATGTTTCTGCTCAGCGGCGTGGCGCGCTACCTTTTTGTCCCCATGGCCGAGGCGGTGGTTTTTGCCATGCTGGCCAGCTATTTGCTCTCGCGCACGCTCGTGCCCACGATGGCCAAGTATCTTCTCAAGGAGCACGACGATGCAGAGAAGGCGCGAAAGCAGCATAGCCGCAATCCATTCACGCGATTCCAGCACGGATTTGAGCGCGGCTTTGAGCGCTTTCGCCACGGGTACCTTCGGCTGCTGACGCTGTGTGTCGATCACTCGGGTATCTTCCTGATCGCTTTTCTCGTGTTTGCCGTAGCATCGCTTGGGCTGACTCCCGAGCTAGGACAGGACTTTTTTCCTGCCGTTGACTCCGGCCAGTTCGTCATTCACGTTCGCGCGCACACAGGCACGCGCATCGAAGACACCGCCGCTCTCTGCGATCGCATCGAGGCCACGATCCGGCAGGAGATCCCGCCCGGCGAGGTCGTGACCATCCTGGACAACATCGGCCTGCCTTACTCCTCGCTGAACCTTTCCTATTCCACGTCGGCTCCCGTGGGCCCGTCGGATGCCGACATCCAGGTGCAGTTAAGCCGCAAGCATCATCCCAGCGCGCAGTACGTTGAGCACTTGCGAGAGGTGCTGACCCGCGACTACCCTGGCGTTACTTTTTATTCGGTTCCCGTGGACATCGTCACTCAGATTCTCAACTTCGGGCTCTCGTCGCCCATCGATCTTCAGATCGTCGGACCGAATCTTAGCGCCAATCGCGCTCTTGCCGAGCGCATGCTCAACGAGGTGCGCTATGTTCCGGGCGCGGCCGACGCGCGCATCCAGCAGCCGTTCAACTATCCCAATTTCACCGTGAACGTCGACCGCACGCGCGCCGCAAGCACTGGCCTGACACAACAAAACGTGGCCCAAAGCATGCTGGTAGCCCTCAGCGGCAGCTTTCAAACCAATCCCAGCTTTTATCTCGATCCACTCAATGGAGTTTCGTACAACGTTGCCATCCAGGCGCCGCAGTACCGGCTTGACACGATGTCGGCCTTCGAAAGCCTGCCCCTCACCAGTTCGACAACCAACGCGGCGATGACTCAGCCTTCCGGCAGCACCTCAACGGGGGCGCCAGGCGCCGCGCCGCTGGGCAGCGTTGCACCGGCCCAGACGCCGGGCGCCACAACGGCCGCGCCCGGAGCGCCCAAACCGGAGCAGGTGCTGAGCAATGTCGCTTCCATCGTCCCCGGCGCCGAGCAAGGCATCGTCAGCCATTACGATGTGCAGCCCGTGATCGACATTTACACCAACGTGGAAGGCACCGACCTTGGCAGCGTGACCCGCAGGATGCAGAAGATTGTCGACGCTCACCAGAAAGATCTGCCTCGCGGTTCGCAATTCATCCTTCGCGGCCAGAGCGAGACCATGTACAAGTCGTATTTCGGTCTCTTGAGTGGCCTCGCCTTCTCTATCCTTCTGGTCTACCTGCTCATTGTGGTGAATTTTCAGTCGTGGCTCGATCCGTTTCTTATCATCGCGGCGCTGCCTGCCGCGCTGGCGGGAATCGTCTGGTTTCTTTTTCTCACCGGGACGCGGCTCAGCGTACCGGCGCTCACCGGCGCCATCATGTGCATGGGCGTGGCCACGGCCAACTCCATCCTGGTGGTGAGCTTTGCGCGCGAGCAACTGGAAATTTTGGTGGGCGATGCGCGCCGCGCCGCTCTGGACGCGGGCTTCGTCCGCTTGCGTCCGGTGCTGATGACGGCATTAGCCATGATCATTGGCATGATACCGATGGCCCTTGGGCTCGGCGACGGCGGCGAACAGAACGCGCCGCTGGGACGCGCCGTGATTGGCGGCCTGCTGCTGGCCACCGTCGCCACGTTGTTCTTTGTTCCCACTTTCTTCTCTTTCATCCACGGCCGCCTCGAGCGCAGCCGCAAGCGCGAGCTCGATGACGATTCGGATGCCGCGCAATTCGACGAATTCGACCGAACACCGGAGTAGATGCTGATGAGCCAAGAACCAAGTCCGCAATCAAAATCCGCTGCCAACACCCCTGAGGCCGCCCCCGAAGAGGCTCCGCTCTCTCCGCGCAAAACTTTGGCCGGCGTGACCGTAATCCTTCTCGTCCTGCTTGTGCTCGCGGCCGTTGGCATCCTTCGCCGGTGGCATTCCAGCTCGGTTCTTGCCCAGCGAACCAACTCTCTGGCCGCACCGACGGTTTCGGTGGAGCCCGCCGAACCCGGCGCATCGATGGAGACGCTTGTGCTTCCGGGGAACGTGACCGCCTATACCGATTCACCGATCTACGCCCGCACCGACGGGTATCTCGATCGCTGGTACTTCGACATTGGCGCCCGAGTGAAAAAAGGCGAACTGCTCGCCGTTATCTCGACTCCGGAACTCGACAGGCAGGTATCGCAGGCCGAGTCCGACCTGGCAACGGCTGAAGCAACCGCCAACAATGCGCGAACCCAGGCGGACCGGTACACGGGTCTGGTCAAATCCAATGCCGTTTCGCAGCAGGACACCGACACCTTTGTGAACCAGGCTGCAGCCACGGCATCCACAGTCAAGTCTGCACAGGCAAATCTCGATCGCCTCCGCGAGTTGCAATCGTTCGAAAAGGTCTATGCGCCGTTCGACGGCGTGGTTACGGCCCGCCTGATCGATACCGGCCAGCTCATCAGCTCCGGCGCCGGACAAAGCGCCGGTACTGAGCTCTTCCACATGCAGGCGCTTCAGACTCTGCGCGTGTATACCAACGTGCCGCAGCTCAGCTCGCAAACCTTGAAGCGCGGAATGAAAGTCGACCTCACCTTCCCAGAGTATCCGGGGAAGACCTTCCATGGCACCCTCGTTCGCACTGCCGATGCCATCGATCCGGTGAGCCGCACGCTGCTGGTGGAGGTGGACCTCGACAACCGCTCCGGTCAGCTCATGCCGGGCTCTCTGGCGCAGGTTCACTTCAAGACCCAGGCTCCCACGCAAACCTTCATCGTGCCTGTGTCGGCGCTGATCTTCAGGCGACAGGGGATGCAGGTAGCGACGGTGAATCAGGGCAGCGACGGGACTTTCGCACACCTGGTGACTGTGGTGATCGGTGAAGACGACGGCGCCACCGTGCAAATCGTCAGCGGCATCAATTCATCCGACAAAATCATTCAGGATCCGCCCGATTCGTTGATCGACGGTGAAAAGGTCACCCTGGTATCGCCTGACAGCACTCAGTCGGGCGCGGGGGGAATCTAGCTGTGTCCCAAAACATCCAGCAGATCGAGGTCGCGCAGCCGCGAGAGATGGCCAACCATCTCGCTCGCTTGTTGTCTCGGTGCCTCGTTCGCTTGGTCCCTTGGTCCATTGTTCCCTGCCTTCTTCTCGCCGGCTGCAAGCCTGTCGGCCCAAACTACAAACGCCCAGGCTACAGCGCTCCTCCCGCATATAAAGAGACCGGCGCTACAGCGGTGGTCGTTCCTCCGCCGAATCCTGAGGGCGGCGCATGGCAGCCGGCGAATCCATCCGACGGAATGTTGAAGGGGAAGTGGTGGGAGATCTATCAGGATTCTCAGCTCAACCAGCTTGAAGACCGCATCGACTCAAACAACGTACAACTGCAGCAGGCCGTTGAGCTCTATCTTGCCGCGGAGGCGCAGGTACGAGTCGCGCGCGCCAACCTGTATCCGACGTTGTCGGCCGGACCATCGATCAGCCGCGATCGGGTTTCTGCCCACCGGCCGCTGGCTACGCCGGGCGGTGCGACTACCTACGGCGACTTCGCCATCGCCGGCCAGGCCAGCTGGGAGCCGGACTTCTGGGGTCGCATTCGCCGCACCATTGAACAGGCCCGCGCCAACGCCCAGGCCAGCGCCGCCGACGAAGCGAACGTTGCTCTCACACTCCATGCGGAGATGGCCACCGACTACTTCGCGCTCCGCGGCCTCGATTCCCAGATCCAGTTGCTCACCGACACTGTCACAGACCTTCAGAGCCAGGTTGACTTGACCCAGCGGCGTTTCTCCGGGGGCGTGGCCACTGAAGCAGACGTGGCTCAAGCGCAAACCCAGCTTGAAACCGTCCGCGCACAGCTTGTAGACCTGGGCGTGGCTCGCGCGCAGTTCGAGCACGCTATCGGCACACTCGCCAATGACGACCTGCCCGGATTCAGCATTCCAAAATCGCCGCTCGATCTTGCGCTCCCGCAGGTGCCGCTGGGTGTACCCTCGCAACTGCTCGAGCGTCGCCCCGACATCGCGCAGGCTGAGCGGCAGGCGGCCGCGGCCAACGCGCAGATCGGCATCGACGTCGCTGCTTTCTACCCAACCATCACGCTGGGTGGTTCGGGTGGCTTCGAGAGCACAAGCCCCGGCACTTGGATTCAAGGTCCCAGCTCGCTCTGGAGCCTGGGTGCACAGGCCACCGAGCTGCTGTTCGACGCGGGCCAGCGCCACGCGCTCACCGATGTGGCGCGCCACGATTACCAGGCTCAGGCCGATGCGTATCGCAACTCCGTTTTTCAGGCCTTCGACGACGTGGAAGACCAGCTCTCCGCTCTGCGCATTTTGGAGCAGGAATCGGCGACGGAGCAGCGCGCGGTTGATGCCGCACAGCACTCCTTCAATCTCTCCAACACGCGCTACAAGGGCGGCGCCACCAGCTATCTCGAAGTGCTCACCGCCGAACAGACCCTTCTGCAAAACCGGGTGACCGCGATCAACATCGTCAGCCGACAATTTGCTGCCAGCGTCAGCCTGGTGCGCGCACTCGGCGGCGGCTGGGACGTGACGAAGCTTCCTTAACAACCACCGACCGCGAGTCTACCCGGACCGCATTTTCGAACGCGTGCTCGGTGTGGAAAAGAAGGAAATAAAGACTTGATTCAAGGCCGGCGGGGTGGCGCTTAGCCAAAGTGGACGGCGCAAACCGAATCGAATCAGTTGGATCGCTCACACGTAAATCTATGGTGCATACGAGCAACGCACCCCGTGGCTGGACCATCTTAGGAACAGAGGATCTTCCCAATGAAAAAGCTGCACACCATTCTTGCGCTTGCATTTCTTTCCACGAGTCTGACGGGAGGCATCGCCCTTGCCCAGGACCATCACGATGACCACCCGTCCGCCCAGGATCGCGATCATCACGACAACCACGCCTACGTTGAACACAAAGATTGGAAGAGAGGCGCACGGATGGATCACGATGACTGGAATCGTGGCGAACGGATCGACTACCACGATTACCATCTGGCTGCGCCGCCCCGCGGCTATGAATGGCGCATGGTGGATGGCTACTACGTTCTGGCCAACATTTCGAACTTCCAGATCCGCACCGTGGTCCGGATCCAGTAACGCGGCTTCCCTCCCCCGGAATTCGGGCCGCCGGATCATTGGATTCCGGCGGCCTTGCCGCGTCTGGGGTTCGGCTCGAAGGTCACATCAGACTTGCGAAAGACGGCGAAAGTTTACTAGAAAAATAACCGTAATTTTCTGGTAATCTTGCACCCGAAATGGTGCAGTGACGATGCGATCTAAACGACTTAAGTGTTTACCAAATTGTTCACTCCCCTATACGAAAAAATTAATTTCATTTTTGCTCGCGTGCCGCATTTGTTGGCGAATAAGTAAACATAAAGCAGGACCATGGGCGCGAGGGAACAAGCCTGTGTGACTGCGTTTTGTAGCTTCTTTGGCTGCATGATTCAATTGTGCGCTTATTGGGCATAATAATCGGCAAACTTTGGAAAAACAGAGATCAGAGATAAGAGATAGGAGAGAAACGACTTAGGGGAGGGGCGAGGCATTATTTTTGGGGGAAGGGTTTGACAGGAAGAGACAGTGGTCAGGGTTCAGGGTTCAGTGGTCAGGGGTCAGCAAGACAGCCGGGTCGGCAGGGTTGGCGGGGTTGGGCCCTATAGCCCATGCGCGGTGGGAAGGACGGCGCCGTAGCTGGCGTCGAGGGCTGGGCGCAGCCCGTTGATCGACGTCCCTCCGCGGCTAAAGCCGAACGCAATTTGCCGCGCTTACGACACGGATCAATCCGTGCCCTTTCAAAGCAGTGGCCGGGAGAGAGTTTTTACAGGGGCCCCCAAATGCAGGTCCTTCGACTCATTTTGGTGCAAAAGCGCACCAAAATTCGCTCAGGATGACCCGTTGATTTTGATATGAACTTCGGCGCCAGGATACTAAAACTGGTTGCAGCTTACGGCACGGATCAATCCGTGCCCTTTCAAAACAGCGGCCGCGAGAGAGTTTTTACAGTGGCCGCGAGAGAGTTTTTCGCAGCCGATAAAACCCAATCAATTTGATCGGCTTTATCGGCATGACTGAACAGGCTGCGGAAAAAATTGCTGGGGGAAAGAAAACCATCCCTCCGCGGCTAAAGCCGAACTCAATTTGCCGCGCTTACGGCACGGATCAATCCGTGCCCTTTCAAAGCAGTGGCCGCGAGAGAGTTTTTACAGGGGCCCCCAGATGCAGGTCCTTCGACTCATTTTGGTGCAAAAGCGCACCAAAATTCGCTCAGGATGACCCGTTGATTTTTATGAACTTCGGGGCCAGGATACTAGTGCGTAAGCGCTGACGCCGGCACATCGGCGAGGGGCGTCGCGGGGCCCTCCCACAGCAAACGCGGCGCGCCATCGCTGGCGGTATTCAGGGCCTCGACATGGATCGAGTGCAATCCGGCATGCAGGCCCAGCGAGCCGCGATCGTAGCGCTGAGCGTTTCCCGGCGAGCCGCATACCAGCCCGAAGGCCGGTCCGGTTTTCGCCACTTCCATGCCATCGATGACGAGGCGCGCGCCGTCGCGATCGATGAGATGAAAGGTATAGCCGCCGTCAGATGGAATATCGATGAGCCCATCCCAGACGGTCGCGTGGGGGATAAGCGGCGGAAGCCCGCTGCCCGGCGGGAGCGCTGCACTACTGGTTTGCATTGGCAACATCGCAGCAAGATCCGGTGACACTCCGGTAAATGCCGGCTGAATCGCCGAGAAGTCCGGCAACGCGGCCCATGTGCCGGAATAGATTTTCCAGTTCAGGCCCAGCGACGGCGTTGCGGGCGCATGCACCGCGTCGTGACTTTGCGCGACGACCACGACTCCCTGCGCCGACCAGTCCTGATCACCGGCTTTGCCGGTGACGTGCAACAAAACGCGAAATCGTCCCGCCCCGTTTTTTCCATCAAGCTCGGTTCCGAGCGCATCGGGAAAGCGATGCCGCACGCGCCGGCCCCTGGCAGAGGTTCCATCGCCAAAGAACCATGTATAGTCTGCGTCCGGCGCATTCTGCGCGGTCAGCGTCACCTTCTGCCCCGGCGAGACGATGGGCGGATCGACGCTGAAGGACGCCGCCAGAGCGGGAGCTGGGGGGAATGCCGGCTGAGCCGCGCCCGCTGAGACCACCAGCGGCATCTGGGCGTCGTTGGTTACGCGCGTCTGGCCGTACTTCACATTGTCGAAGGTCACATCGCTCACATCGCCGATCATGGTCGACTCGGCGAGCGGCGGCTGATCGAGCGCCCAGATGTTTTTGAACGTAAATCCGTGCAGGCTGGGCTGCTCCTGCTCCATCTGCGCGAGGGAATACCAGTTGTCGAGAAGAAGATTTTCAAAGGTCACGCCGGAGTGATCGCCGCCGGCTCCATTGGCGCCCCAGAAGCCAAGGAGGCCGAACGTTTGACCACATGACCCCATGCCGGCATGCAAAATGTCGGAATCGCGCAGCGTGAAGTTGTGCAGGTCATAGACCTTCTGAGGCCATCCGAGACGAACGACGTTGGAGATGCTGGTGGAGAATTCGGTGTTTTCAACGAGGATGTTGTTGACCGGGCCGCCGGGCGCGGTGAGGGCGGCCTGGGTATAGCCATCCCAATTGCCCAGCGCAGCCAGGTCGTCGTCGGAGGCGCGGAAGAACGAATGATTCACGACCGTGTCGCCTCCGCCCAGCCAGTCCATGCCATCCTGGTTGGCGTTGCCTGCATCGCCCGCGATCACGCGCAGATCGTCGAATTTGAAACCCGTCGAATCTTTCATTTGGATTGACCAGGTACGCGTGCGAATGATGCAGGTGAGGCCATCGATCTCCACATTGTGCGCCTGGTCGGCGACGATGCAATGCCAATCGGGCTGATGAATCCAGCCGGTATCGGCCTTGGGGTCCTGCGGGCCCTGATAGACGATGGTTCCCCGGCCCAGGACTTTGACGTTCGACACCTGCCACAGGTTCAGGCTGCCGAAGACGTACGCACCGGGCTCAAGGTAGATGGTGTCGCCGGTTTTGGGGTTGAGGCTCTGGTGATGCACACCGGCGGGAATGATGGTGACATTGGGCCCAGACGGAGCGGGCGATGGTGGGGAATCCGCAAAGAGAAACAGCATGCGCGCATGGTTCAGGAAGTCGCCGGGCCGCGAGATGGAGAGTTTGACGGGGCCGGGTATGCGGAAGCGAATGGTTTGCGGCTCGCCTTCAGGGTGCGCCGGGCGCAGACCCAGCCGCCATGGCTCAATGTCCACGCCGCCGTCCCAGAAATGAGGGTCGGCTGCGGTGATTGAAATGTCAGCGGGGCCGGTGGTGTCGAAGCTGAGGAACTCGTAGTTTGAGGCGGCGTGAGCGACGTCGATCCGGTGGTCGTTCACCGTGACAGCAAAGAAGCTGTTGCGCATCTCTTCGGGTACGGGCGCGGCCTGCACCTGTGCCGCGACGCTTGCGGCGCTTGCAACCGCGAAAAGAAAGATGAAGAACGCGCGAATACCCGGCAACAGGACCCTCGGGATGAATTCTGGAAGCCAGACCACTGTAGCACTTGTGCATTCCGTTGCCGCTAAAGCTTTGCCTGCCATCGACGGGAGACGCGGAGTGAGCTACGCATCAAAATCGTGGTCGCTATGAGCGTCAGGCTACCCAACGTGAGCGCAATTGGGATATACCACGTGCCCAGGATTTCGTGTGCCGGAGGCTGCGGCACATAGAGCAGGGTTCCTGAGGCAACAACTTGTCCCTGATCTACCCACGTACCGGTATGCGTTGGGAAGAGGCACTTCGCGAAGGCGCTAAGAACAAAGCCGCTGCCCAGCACGTATCCGAGGAATCCACAGAAGCACACCAGGATTCCAGAGATGCCCTTAGTCGCCAGTCGCATGGCTCCGCGCAACAAAACCAGAGGAGAAATGCTGCGGCTGGCGCGCTGGATGATCAGGCCGTCGACATATTGAGCGGCCAGCTTGTCGGCCGGTCCCAGGCGGGCCAGCGTGTCTACCGCGCTTGCTCCGCGCTGCCCCGCGGAGTCGCGGATGTGGGATTGGATCTCGCGCACAATCTCTTCGCGGTCCTCACTGGTCATGGGGCTAAGACGTTCGCGCAGCGCCGTCAAATAATCATCGATCTGCTGCTGTTCAGTCACGATGTTCCTCCTCTTGTTGGAGTACAGGCTCAACGAGCCGGGTGAGCCCACTCGAAAACGCGGACCACGCCTCGGCCATCTGACATAATCGCAGGCGGCCGCCATCGGTCAGGGAATAATACTTCCTCGGATGTCCGGCCTCAGCCTCGACCCATTCGGAAGTGAGCAGACCCTCGGCCTTAAGCCGGTTCAAGACTGGATAGACGGTGCCTTCGGAGAGCGCCATCCGCGATCGGCTCTCAACGACCCGAATAATTTCAAGTCCATAAAGCCGCCCCTGCCACAAACTGGCCAAGACTGCCATCTCCACGGCGCCTTTTCGTAGTTGCGCTTCCCATCGATCGGGAGCCGTGCTTTCAGCAGGCTGATTGCCAATAGTTGTCATTACATCTTACCTTCTAATACAAGGTAAGATGTAATGGATAGTTTGTCAAGAGCAATTTCAGGGAACCCTTAGCCGGTAGTGGCTCAAATTCAAACTGAGCCCCTACCCTTTGCCTTGTACTTTCACAGGGGAGACGTGTGGCTTGTATAATTCGTGACGCAAAGAATATCGCGGGACGCAAAATTCTCGGCCGAGGTGATTGCAATGCCGCTCTCCAGTCGAAATTCAATCTCTGTTTCCGTCCTTCTTCCGTTCGCAGCGTTCGGTACTCTGGCATCGGTTGCACCTGCACAGACCAAACCGCTCTCGATCAATGGGTCGGTGACGATCGTCGAGAGTGCCCAGGAACCGGCCGCCGTGCATAGAGCGACAGAGGATTTGCGAAGCGATTTTGCCAAAGTTTTCGGGCAGGAGCCGAAGCTTGTGACGAGCCTGGACGCGGCGGGGCCGGTGGCGATCCTGATCGCGCAGAACCGGAATGCGCCGGCCGAAGCGGGTTGCACGACATCGACCGGCACGGAGAGCTTTGCGTTTTCGGTCTCCGGCTCGAAGAGCAAGCGCTTCGTCTGCCTCAGCGGCGCCGACATGGGCGGCACCCTCTTTGCGATCTACGAGTTTTCGCAGCGAATCCTCGGCGTGGACCCGATGTATTTGTGGACAGACAAGCAGCCGGCCAGGCGCGCGTCCATCACTCTGCCTGCCGATTTCGCGCGCACTTATCAGAGCCCCGTCTTCAAATATCGCGGGTTTTTTATCAACGACGAAGACCTGCTGAGCGGCTGGCTGCTTGCGGCCAAAGGCGAACAGACGGGAATCTCTCTCAAGGTCTGGGACATGATTTTTGAAACCACGCTGCGCCTGAAGGGCAACATGGTGGTGCCGGGCACATGGATCTTCCCCGACGACGCGCAGGTTCATGCAGCCACCGAACGCGGGTTGATCGTCAACCAGCACCACGCGATTCCCCTGGGAGTGAACGTGGCGCGCTGGCCGGCAAATGTGCCGTACAACTACTCGACGCACCCTGAAATTCTGGAGCGCGCGTGGACCAACGCTGTCGCTCTCTATAAGCCGGACCAGGAGATTTTGTGGAGCGTGGGTTTGCGCGGGCTTTCCGACTCAAGCTACGCGTCGCTTGACGAGAGCGTGCGCAATAATGACCCGCTTCTCGGCAAGCGGATCAGCGCGGCCATCGCCGACCAGATGAAGATTGTGCGCGCCAAATATCCCAACGCGCAGTTCGTCACCGATTTATGGCAGGAGGGCGCACGGCTCATGCAGGAGGGGTATTTGAACATACCGCCCGAGGTGACGCTGGTGTGGGCCGACACCGGGTATGGCGACATGCAGGATGGCGGGAAGGTCGCCGCGGGCCAAGGCATGTATTTCCACGTGGCCATGATGAACGGGCAGGCGAATCAGCTCACGGAGATGGTTTCGCCTGGGATCATCCAATCCGAACTGGGACGCTATATCAAAGCAGGTGCGACCGCATATTTTCTGGTGAACACCAGCGACGTGCGGCCCTACGCGATGACGACGCGAGCCGTGATGGAGATGGCTTACGCGGGGAACATGACCGGAGAGCGGGCCGGGGCGGCTGAATCCGGTGGCAGCGCGGACGCAGCGCCGGGCGATGCCGATGCGGCCTATTACCGGCAGTGGATCAAGGAAGAGTTCGGCGCACGGGCAGTGGACCCGCTGACAAAACTTTACAGAGAATATTTTGCCGCACCGTCGTTGCGGCGCCAATTTGGGCCGCCTCGTTTGACTTCTGCCGGCAACGCTCCGCCTGCTCCGTCCGCGAACAGCAGCGTTCCGCTGGTCGACGGCGACAATCACTATCACTCCGAGGCTCGGCGGTTGATTCTGGATACCCTGAGCGAGGATCAGGTGATTGCGATTCCGGCGCAATCGCCAAAATGGACGCAGCCCCGCGTGTTGCCCGTGGCGGACCCGGACCGGCGCGCGCAACTGATCGATAACGACATCAAGGATTGCGCCGATGCTCAGCCGCGCTGGGATGCGGTGTGGAAGGATGCTGTGGCGGCGAAAAGCCTGATCGACCCTGCGAGAGCCAACTATTACCAGGAAGCAATCCTGACGATGGTCACCATCAACCGCGAAAGCAATCACATGCTGTTTGAGGTAGCCAGCGCGGTGAAGGACGCGAATGCCGGAGACACGAAAAAGGCTGAGAGCGAGACTGCCGATGCGCTGCGATCGCTTGACGCAGTTCAGGCTGCGATGCACGCGGCCGAATACGGCAAGTGGAAGAACTGGTATCGCGGCGACTGGCTCACGGGTGTCTATCGCACGCGGGAACTGGTGCAGGCTTTTGGCGATCACCTGAAGGATCCGATGGCGAAGCTGCCCGCGCCCGCCTCGTGGAGCAGTTGGGAAGGATACTTCCACATCATGGAATACGAGGGCGACCGGTCAGTCGACGTGCACTGAGGCGCGTTGAATCGGGTGAACACGAACGAAGTGCCGTGCCAAACGGCCCTGCACTGGGGACTGGGTCATTTTGAAGGAAGACATCCCTCAGGGGGCTAAAAGCCCAACCAATTTGATTGGCTTTATCGGCACAGATGAACAGCTTGCCGAAAAAGTCTGCGTTCGCGGTGAAAAACCTCAAAAGCATCCCTCAGGGCCTAAAGGCCACGTCGATATTGCGGCATTTGAGCCGGGGATAAATCCCCGGCCTACCGCCCGATTAAGTTTTTCCGCAGCCTGTAAAGGCCATATTCATTCTGGTGCGTTTGCGGCACGCGACCCACCCACCGGGAAGGTTCCCCGCTCGTGCCCTGATACAAAGCCTGAAGAGATTGGGTTTTTCAGCAAGCTGTCAATCCGTGCCGCTTCAATACAACCGTCGGCGACGAGGATCGTGGACGAATCAGCGGATTGCACGGGAATTTCAAATTGACCCATTACTCAGAAACTGACGCGCCGGATCGTTTCCAAATATAATCGTCTGAGGTTCCCATTCGCAGCTGCGCGTTCGGTTTCGGCGCGCCGGCGTCGACGTGAACCAAGCACGGGTGCGGCCTCTACATGAATCAAGAAGAACTGATCCTGGTGACTGGCGCTACAGGTTTTCTGGGCTCTCAGTTGGTCCGAGAGCTGCTGCAGCGCCAGCCCCACGCAAGGCTCGCCCTGCTCATCCGTCCGCGATCAGGCCAAACGCCTGAGCAACGCGCGGCTTCGATCGTTGAGCCGGCCGACTTATCGCGCGTAAATGTCTACGCCGGAGATGTGAGTGAGCCCAACTGCGGCCTGGACACCTTTCAACTCGAGGAGCTGGCGGCTGAGGTAACGCGCGTGATTCACTGCGCGGCGACCGTGAGCTTTAGCCACTCGCTGGAGCAGGCCCGGCACATGAATTTAGACGGCACGCGCAAAGTGCTGGACTTCGCCGGTTCCATACGCTCGCTCCGGAGCTTTGCCTACGTTGGCACTGCGTATGTGGCGGGTGAACGTGAAGGATCGATCCGCGAGGATGAGCTCGACGTGGGCCAGCGTTTCCGCAACACCTACGAGCAGACCAAAGCCGAAGCCGAATTGCTGGTGCGTTCGCGAATGGACAAAACGCCCTGCATCGTTCTGCGTCCAAGCATCATTGTGGGCGATTCACAGACGGGCGTCACTTCGAGCTTCAAAATGCTTTATTGGCCGCTCAAGATCTACTCGCGAAGGCTGTGGCGCACGGTGCCGGGATTTTCCGATGCGGTGCTGGATATTGTGCCCGTCGATTATGTGGCCAAGGCCGTTGCGCAGCTGACGTTTGACGAAAGAGCTTTGGGCGAGACTTTTCATTTATGCGCCGGGCCCAATGGCAGCGCGACTATTGAGCGAGTGGCGAAGCGCGCCGCCGAGTACTTCAAAGTTCGCGAACCGCGTTATGTCGATCCAAAGATTTTTTTCGCCGCCATCAGGCCGCTGTTGTCCCTCGTGCTTTGGGGTCGCAAGCGGCGCGTGCTGGTTGACGGCGCAGCCTATCGCGATTACTTCACCATGCGCATGCAGTTCGACACCACCAACGCCGAGCGTTTGCTGGCGCCGGTAGGAATCTGCCCGCCGCCGGTGATGGACTATCTCGACCGCCTGCTGCACTATTGCGTAGCCAGCGACTGGGGTCGCAAGGAAGTTTCGGCGCAATGAATCTGATTCGCCAAACCCGGCTCGTTCGCGATCGCAGCATTACCGTCGCCAACCTGGTGGATGAACTGTTCCGCCGGAAGGGGGATTGCCAGGTCTCGGTCGGCGACGATGGGCCGTTCCATCTTTCTCAGTTGCTGACGGAGATTTGCCGGAGGGATTCATTCCTTCGCCGTTCTATCGACCTGCGCCCCGCCGAACCGGTTGCGATCTACTGCTCGAACCATAACAATTACTTTCACTGGTTTCTGGCCATCATCCGCGCCGGTGGTATCGCGGTCCCCCTCAATCCGCAGCTTTCTCTCAGCGAAGTGAAGCGCATCCTGACCGACAGCGGGACACAGATTCTCGTCACCGACAAAGCCGTCTTCGAGCGCAGCATTCTCGATCGCAGCGCGCTCAACGTCCGGGCATGGATCCAGGAGGACAATGGGCCGGAAACCATCGACGGCTTTTTGCGCGTCGCCGATTGCGGCGATCCTCTGCCGCCCGCGACTGTCGATCCCGGAGCGACTGTGGCCGTTTTCCATACCTCCGGCACCACTGGATTTCCCAAGGGAGCGGCTCTTTCAAGCCGCGCTCTGCTTGGCGCGCGCTCCTCAACCGTGTTTGCGGGACTTTTTCTCGGACCCAAGGACGTCGCCCTGATTGCTTTGCCCTGGTCGCATATTATGGCGGTCAGCATTGCGCTTTACGGCTTGATGGCCGGAATCCGCGGATGCATTCTCGATCGATTCGATGTGAATAACGCCATCGATCTGGTCGAGCGTTTCGGCGTGACGGCGTTTGTCGGTGTTCCTGCCATGCTGGCGAGGGTGGTCAACAGCAATCCCGAGCCGAGCCGGATGGCGACCCTGCGCGTATGGCTCTCGGCCAGCGATTACCTTCCCTCCGATGTTCGCCTGCGCCTTCGTGAATTCGGCGCATTGGTTCGCTTTCCGGGTGGGCGCCATATTCCTCCCATCATTTTGAATGGCTACGGCATGGTTGAGCTTGGCGGGCTGGCCATGATGGGGATCGATTTATCGGTCGTCCCCGGCAACGGCCAACTCTGCTTTCCGGTTCCGCCGTTTCGCGTGCGCATCGTCGATGAAAACGGCCGGCGTGTTGGCGCAGGCAAACAGGGCGAGTGCCAGATTCGCCGGCACGGCATTGCACCGCACTATTGGAAAGACAAGGACAGCAACAACGGCCTTTTGACCAGCGATGGATGGCTCCGTACAGGCGACCTGGCGACACGAAATCATTTTGGCATGATCCGGATCGTCGGGCGCATTAAAGACGTCATCAAGTCCGGTGGTTATTCCGTGTATGTGCGCGAGCTTGAGGAGACAATCCTGGCTCATCCCTCGGTGGCACGGGCCATTGCCTTCGGCCTGCCCCACAAGGAAAAAGGCGAGATTCCCGCGGCGGCAGTGGAACTTCTGCCCGGCGCCTTCGAAGGAGAAAACGACCTGCTGGAATGGTGCCGAAGCCATCTCGCCGCATACAAAGCGCCGCGGCACATTTGGATTCTCGATCCCGGAGGCTTGCCGCAGAACCACAACGGCAAGTTCCTCAGGCGGGTTCTGCAGGAGCGCTTCTCAGAAAAGATTGCCTAAAACGCGGTCCAGCATTCCGAGATAAACGATCAGAAGAAAGAATCAAACAGTTTCGAAGGTTCGATTCGGTCATTGTCTGGAATTGGACCGAGCAAGCGCCGCATTGATAAAAAGCAACTGCGGATCCCGCCTTCGTCGGGATGACACTTCAGTGGGTGGTGTAGGTGTCGTGGATTGCCCGGTATTTTCAGGGCAGATCGCCGTTCGGCTCGTTCGCCGAGCGCGAACTCGCTCAGGGCAGGCTTTCGACTGCGCAGACGCCAAAAGCCGCACCTGCTTCGCTCAGGATGACAAGTTCTTAAATTTAGGTTTTACTTGCCGACGCAGCCTAGTCATGGCGCAGCGCATCGACAGGTGATAGCTTGCCTGCCCGCCAGGCTGGGACGGCGCCGGCAATCAGCCCCGCAATCAATGCGATCACCATGGCCTGCAACAGCAACGGCCATTCGAGGGTATCTGAGACGAAGGTCGCGGTCTGCGGCAGGCTGGCAAGAATACGCAGAGAAAGCCATCCCAGCAAAAGACCGCCCACTCCACCGCCCAGGCCGAGAATGGCCGCTTCAAACTCAATGAGCGACAGCACCTGGGCCCTTTTCCACCCCATCGATCGCAGGGTGCCGATCTCCTGCGTGCGCTCGAAGACGCTCATCACCATGGTGTTCGCAATCCCCAGGATGCCGATCACGAGCGCCAGCGTCGATGTGCCCCAGGCAGAAGCCTGCGCCAGCCGGACAAATTGGTTGTCGCTGGCCCGCTCAGCGGCGGGAATTGCCTTCAGGCCCGGAACCGCCGCCTCAATCTCCGCCTGCGCGCGCTTGAGGTAGTGCGCCCATGCCTCACCTTGCGGCGCCGGCCGCAGCCGCACATCGATTGTCGACACCTTGCCCTGCACACTGCTCAATTGCTGTAACTGATCGAGCGGCATGATCACCGCGTCGGCTTCCAGCGCCGATCCGCCGTGGTAGACGCCGGTTACAGTAAAGGGCGATCCCTCGATTTCCAGAGCGTCGCCGGGTTTCTTCTTCAGCCCTTGCGCCAGAACATCGCCCAGCATCACCTCAGCGTGGCCGTCGCGAAACCGCCTTCCTGAAAGAATCTGCAACGAGTCGAGCTGGTATCCGCTCGCCAGCCAGCCGTAAACCAAGGCATTCTCGTCCGAGGTCAGGTCCATTTCATTAATGATGGCGGGCGCGGCTTGCGCCACCACCGGAATATCGATCAGCTTGCCGGTAACGGATTCGTCCAGGGAGGTGTTCAGAAACGTCCCGCGAATCACCGCAATGTCGGTGCGGCTGCTGGAGTAAATCTTGATCCACTGCTGCTCGAAGGAGCGGGAGAAGCCCACGAGGCCCACAAATGCGCCCACCGCCATGCTGATCCCGCCCAGTGTGAGGAGAGTTCTAAGCCGTCGGCGCCGCAGATTCTTCCAGACAAATCCCGCAAACGAGAGTGACCTTGGCATCAAGCCTTACGCGATCCTTTGGGCCGAAATAAAGAGTGAACGTCCGTCCGCAGTGGCGGGCAAAAGTTCAATGAGCCCATGTAAGAGAATATGGGTTCATCGCTTCTCTTGCAATCAGATGCGGGCTGGTTGCTAAATGCCTTCTCCCATGGTCACGTAAACGCGCATCTTCTCGAGGTCAGCTCGGTACGCAGTGCGCTCGGCCTCTTCGGCGGCAAAAGGATCGGGCGGGCATGGCTCGGCGCCCAGGCGGGCCTCCAGCAGTTCCACGCGAGCTGAGAGCGCGATGAGCGCATCGGAAAGCGGATCTTTGATGTCGTGTGGGTCAGTCAGGAGCACTCGTTCGCCATTGTGATACACGATGTGAGCCGGGACGCCGACGACGGTTGAGTTCGGCGGCACATCGGAGAGGACCACGGAGCCAGCTCCAACGCGCGAATTTTCACCCACGGTAAGGTTACCCAGGATGTTGGCATTGTTGCCGATGAAAACGCGATCGCAAATCGTAGGATGGCGCTTGCCGTGGCCTTTGCCGGTGCCGCCCAGGGTTACTCCCTGGTACATCGTCACGTCGCTGCCCACGATGGCCGTCTCGCCGATCACCACTCCCGTGGCGTGGTCAATAAACAGGCGCTCGCCGATGAGCGCGCCTGGATGAATGTCTACCCCGGTATAGAAGCGGGCGAACTGCGAGATCACGCGGGCCAGGAGGCGCAATTGGTGCTTCCAAAGCCAATGGGAGATGCGATGAATCCACACTGCCCAAAGGCCTGGATAGCAGAGCACCACCTCGAGCCGAGTGCGCGCAGCCGGATCGCGCTCCATGATGGAGTCGATTTCATCGCGCATTCGGCCAAAGGAACTCACAAACGTCCGACGTTCTCTTCAGAGCGGTTCACACCCGCTCTGCCTTCATTTTTCAATCGGGGCACCGACGACGCTGCCGTATTCCGTCCAGCTTCCGTCGTAGTTCTTTACGTTGGGCAAGCCAAGCAGGTATTTCAGCACGACCCAAGTGTGGCTTGACCGCTCGCCGATCCGGCAATAAGCGATGGTGTCTTTCTTCGCATCCACGCCCTTGTCTTCAAGATAGATCTTGCGCAGTTCATCGGCGGACTTGAAGGTGCCGTCGGCGTTGGCCGCCGTGCTCCACGGGATGCTCTTGGCGCCGGGGATGTGGCCGCCGCGCTGCGCGGTCTCCGTCATGCCCGGAGGCGCGATCACTTTGCCGGAGAACTCGTCGGGGCTGCGCACATCGACAAGGTTGTGGCGCTTTTCCGACTGCACTTTCAGCACCTCGGGCAGAAGCGCGCGCAGGCTGAGATCGGGGTCAGAGGCGCGATATTGCGTCGGCGTGATCGCAGGCTTATCGGTAACCAGCTCCTTATCCGCCTCATTGAGCCACTTTACGCGGCCGCCGTTCATCAGCCGCACGTCTTTGTGGCCGTACATTTTGAACAGCCAAAATGCATAAGAGGCGAACCAATTGTTGTTGTCGCCGTAGAGGATCACCGTGTCGCTGGGGGAAACACCCGCCTCGCTCATCAGCTTTTCGAATTCCTGCTTACTGAGGATGTCGCGGCGGACCTGATCCTGAAGCTGGCTCTGCCAGTTGAAGCCTACCGAGCCGGCGATGTGGCCTGCATCGTAGGCTTTGGTGTCGACATCGACCTCGACAAGTTTGATTCCGGGCTTACCGAGATTCTGCTTGACCCAATCGGTTTCGACCAAAATTTCCGGATGAACATAATTTGCCATGTCGTTTTCTCCTTTGTGTCCTAGGTTTCGAGCGCGGGGATATGTTTGACCATGTTTGAGGTGTACTTGAAAATGTTGTCGGGGAACATCATGACGCCATAGCCGTGCAGGTCGCGGGCAACGATCTGCAGCGCGCCATCCAGAATGAGGCCCGAGCTGGGACCAGCCAACAAGCCTTCGTTCCGGCACAGTTCCAATGCGCGTGTATAAGCAAGGTTAAAATCCACTTCGAGAATTTCATCCACCAGTGTGGGATCGAAGAGCTTGGATACGCCAAGCTGCGAAACATTGCGCAATCCCGGCACATCGTGCCCTTCGGTGGGCTGCACAGCCACAATTTTGACTTTGGGATTCTTGCTGCGCAAAAACTGGGCGATCCCCGTGACCGTGCCGCAGGTGCCCAGCGACGTAAAGAGATGCGTAATGCGCCCCTCAGTCTGCTTCCAAATCTCGGGGCCGGTGGTTTTGACGTGTGCCTCGACGTTCTTCGGATTCTCGTACTGATTGGGCATGACGTATTTGTGGCCCTGCGCCTTGGCGTAGGTTTTGGCGAGATTGATGGATCCATCGCCGAGGCCGGGCGCGGGACAGAGATCGTCGGAAACGATCTCCAACTCAGCGCCGACAATTTTTAACAGCACCTTTTTCTCGCGCGGAACTTTGTTGGGCACGATGGCGAGCATGTGGTGGCCGCGTGCCCGCGCCAGTGCGGCCAGGCTGATGCCGGTGTTGCCGGAGGTTGGTTCAACCAGGCCGCGGCCTTCCGGCAGTTCGCCGCGCTCCTCGAGGTCGCGCAGTAAAGCCCATGCGGCTCGATCCTTCACCGAGCCGAAGGGATTCATCCATTCGAGCTTTGCATAAAGAGGAAAATCGGCCTGGGGATTCAGCCGGTTGATGCGAACGAGGGGGGTAGGGTTCTCCTCGTTCGGCATCATTTCAAACACGTTTTCGTAGACTCGCGTTTTATGATTCATCGTTAAAAGGGTCCCGGTTCGCTTTCATTGTTCGCATTGAGATTTGCGGAGTCTCCGAATCCTGCTCTGATCCTCGTGCTTATGCAGTAACCGCAATCGGCTCGGGCTGCAATGCCAAGGCCTGCTGGCGCAGCGGCTCAAACAGAATGCTCGATAGATAGCGCTCGCCGAAGTCCGGCAACACAACCACGATCAGCCTGCCGGCATTCTCAGGCCGCGCAGCCACCTTGAGTGCAGCCGCGGCCGCAGCGCCGGAGCTGATTCCGACAAATAACCCCTCTTCCCTGGCCAGCCGGCGCGCCATTTCCACTGACTCATCGTTGGTGACCTGCACCACTTCGTCGATGAGCTTGGTGTCGAGAATGCTGGGAATAAACCCAGCGCCCAGACCCTGAATTTTGTGCGGGCCTGGCTTGCCGCCGGAGAGCACGGCGCTATCGGTCGGCTCAATGGCAATGGCTTTGAACGAGGGCTTCTTGGGCTTGATGTAGTTGGCCACGCCGGTGATGGTGCCGCCGGTGCCGACGCCGGAGATGAGGATGTCGACTTTGCCATCGGTGTCGTCCCAGATCTCGGGCCCGGTTGTTTTCAGGTGAATCGCAGGGTTGGCCGGATTGTCGAATTGCTGAAGGATGTAGCCCTGTGGCGTTTTCTCGAGGATTTCGTTGGCCTTGGCGAGGGCGCCCTTCATTCCGTTGGGTCCCGGCGTGAGCACGATCTCCGCGCCATACGCCAGCAACGTCACCCGGCGCTCCAGGCTCATGGTTTCGGGCATGGTCAGGATGATCTTGTAGCCCTTGACGGCGGCCACAAACGCCAGTGCAATGCCGGTATTGCCGCTGGTGGCTTCAATCAGCGTGGTCACACCAGGCTTGATCTTGCCGGCCTTCTCGGCGGCGTCGATCATGGCAAAACCGATGCGATCCTTGACACTCGATGCAGGGTTCTGGCTTTCCAGCTTGGCCACAACGGTAGCGGGCAATCCCGCTGCCACACGATTCAACCGCACCAGGGGGGTACGGCCAATCACTTCAGTAACATTCGCGGCAATGCGCGCCATAATGATCTCCTTTTTTCCGAGCCTGCGGCTCGGATCGCTTGTGCAACGGATTTTGAGGGAATGGTTCAGCCTGTCGGGTGGGAAGAATCGCGCGCCATCAAGCGCGCTTCGGCATCGGAGCTGGCACCATTTGCGATTTCCCAATCGGAGTGGAGGAATTGGGGGGAATCGCCGGAGAACGGTGTTAGCGACATCGACGCATACAGATAGCCTAGACCCTGCGCGCCGGGTCTGGCAAGACCGATTGTTGCCAAGTGCCGGCGCAGGGGAAGCGAGGGAGCTTCGTTATTCTCCGATCAATTTACAGGCGATGGGGATGGTTGTGCCCTGGATTGCCGCAAGCGATCCCTCATAAATTCCGCAATCGAGCAGGTTATTCGGCGAGGACTTGCGGCCGGAATAAACGTTGATCAGAATCTGCGGTCCGCGGGCGTCAAGCCATTTCAACATGGCCTGGTCGAGCTTAACGGCGCCAAACGTGGCGATTGCGTCCGGCGCGATTTCGTGGTGGATGTCGTCACCAATCCCGACTTGACCCATTTTGTCGATGTACTGCCTGGGGGTGCCTGGCTTGGGAAAGCCATACAGATAGCCGGCAACAACTACGGTTTCCTTCTTCGCGGCGAGGGTGTCGGTGGCTTTTTGAGAGTAAGTGACCTTTACGGAAAAACCGGCTAAAGCGGCCGGCGTCGCGTTCTGTTGCTGCGCAAACACCGGGCTAAGAGTGGAAACAGCGGCCGCAGAGATGAGCAGGGCCGGAATCGCAAAAGCCGGGAAGATCAGGCGGTTGAACATGGCTGCAATCGTCCCCCTGGAACCACAATCTTATGACGGATTTGCCCAGACGAAAGTCTGACCCTGCGGCCACGAACCGCACT
This sequence comes from Occallatibacter sp., assembly GCA_036489735.1. Classification (GTDB taxonomy): domain Bacteria; phylum Acidobacteriota; class Terriglobia; order Terriglobales; family Acidobacteriaceae; genus Telmatobacter. The sequence continues at coordinate 42,524 of DASXFF010000017.1, forward strand.
CAGCCGGTGTTGCGCAAGCCCGCCGAAATTCCATTGATGGTCGCGGCGATGGCGCGATTGACGTCGGGAGTGTTTTCTCCGGCGCGTTTCCGACGCAACATATCGACCTGGATGAGGTGCATGGGATCGACGTAGGGATTGCGCAGCTTGATCGAATGAGCCAGCACCTGGTTGGTTTGGAGCAGCTCTTTTTGCCCGGTAACCGCGAGCACCGCACGGACGGTGCGATGGAACTCGGCTTCGAACATATCGTAGATGCGCTCGCGCAGCTTGGCGTCTTTGACCAGCGTGGAATAAAGCCGCGCCGTCCCGAGGTCGGCTTTGCCGAGCGCCATTTCGACGTTGCGAAGGAGATCGATGAACAGCGGAAACTCCTTGGCCATGGTTTGCAGCAGGGCAAGATTCGATCCCGATCCCGTGCCCGGCCGCGCCAAAAACTCTTCGATGGCGAAGCCCACGCCGAACCACGCAGGCACCAGCAGCCGCGATTGCGTCCAGCCAAAAACCCACGGAATGGCGCGCAGATCGGAGAGCTTGGGCGATTCATTCCGGCGCGCCGGCCGCGAGCCGATCTTGGCGTTCTCCAGCTCGCCCACCGGCGTGCTCTCTTCAAAGTAGGTCATTACGCCGGGGGCTTCGAGAATGTGCTTGCGGTACGAGTCGTAAGACAGGCTCGAAAGCTCATCGAGCGCGGCCTCCCATTCCGGCTTGAGCACTCCGGTGAAGTGGCCTTCGGAATCGCGCGCATTGGGGCGCGCCAGCGCATCCAGCGACGCGGCGATCATCAGTTCGAGATTGCGCTCCGCCAGAACCTCGTCGGCGTACTTGAAGTTGAGCACCTCACCCTGCTCGGTGATGCGCAACTGCCCATCAAAGGAATCGAAAGGCTGGGCAAAAATGGCACGGTGCGTCGGGCCACCACCGCGGCCGACTGTGCCGCCCCGACCATGGAAGAGACGCAGCTTGATGCCCGCTTCGCGCGCGACCACATGCAGATCGCGATGTGCGCGGAAGATCTCCCACGTCGAGGTGAGCATGCCGCCGTCCTTATTCGAGTCGGAGTAGCCGAGCATAATCTCCTGCCAATTACCCCACGACTCAAGCAACCGGCGATAGTCGGGCCGGCTCCATAACTCGCGGCAAATCGATGGCGCGTTGCGCAAATCTTCGATGGACTCGAAGAGCGGCACCGGCATCAACCCCGGATCGCGCCCCGGCTCGAAACTCGCTTCAGGGCCCGCGCCTTCCACGGCCACGCCGCCGAGCCGCGCCAGACGAATCACCGCCAGCACGTCTTCTACAGAAGAGGCTCCGCTGATGACGTACTGCCGAACCGCCTCAGGCGAGCAACCCGCTTTCACCTCGGCCACCACGCGAAATGTCTCCAGCACATTCGCCGTTTCTTTTGAAAGGCCGCTCTGCAGCGCCGGCGCGATGGTGTCGCTGATGGCTTCGCGCAGGGCTGCGGAATGGACACGCGCATGCTGGCGGATATCGAGCGTGTGCAGATGCAGCCCAAAAGTGCGCACCTGCAGGATGAGCGGATCAATGAGCGTGCGGGCGATGCGGATGCCTTCGTGCTCCTTGAGGGACGCGCGCAGCGTTTCCAGATCGTCGACGAAGTCCTGCACCGAACAGTAAGCGGGCAGCGCCTGGATGAGCTTGTCCTGACTGCGCGCCAGCGTGAATGGCATGACAGGCAACCCTCCGCCGGCACCCATTCCATCGCTTGCCTGCTCCAACGTGCGCTCGATGCGCGCCTTGAGGCAAATCACGAACCGGCGGTAATACTCGAACTCGTATTGCGAGCCGAAAACCTGCGCCTCCGGTGTATGCACCTGCGCCACGTATGCCCGCAGCCGCTCAAGCAGCGCTTCGCTGACCTTTTGCTGCTGCGCGCTCGTGGTCAACAGATCGATGATCGCGTCGAGCTGATGCTGGTAATGAAGCAGCAAATGTCCACGCGCAAGTCGCAGAGCCGCGCGCGTCACCTCCGGCGTAACAAATGGATTGCCGTCGCGGTCACCGCCGATCCACGAGCCGAAGTGCAACACCAGCGGAAGCTCGAGCGGCTCGATCTCCAGATCGTATGCCGCCTTTAATGCCGCTGAGATCTCCCGATAAAGTTCGGGCAGCGTCTCGAAGATGGAGACGTCGTAGTAGTCGAGGCCCATCTTGACCTCGTCGTAGACCGTCGGCCGCCGCGAGCGCACTTCGTCGGTCTGCCAGAGGCCGGTGATTTCGGCCAGCACCAGTTCCTCGAGCCGTGCCATGTCCTGCGCGGGAAGCGGAATGCGATCGAGCGCCTCAAGAAATTCGCCGATGCGCCGGCGCTTGAACATCACGGTGCGCCGTGCCGCCTCGGTGGGGTGCGCGGTGAAAACCGGCACAATGAGCACTCGCCGCAGCCAGTTCAGCGCCTCTTCCGCGTCGATCCCAACGCGCCGCATTTCACTCAACGTGCCCGCCAGCGACCCGCGCTGCCTGCCTGCCTGTCCGCTCAGCCGCAGCGCGATGCGGCGGCGCTTGCGATGATTGGTTTCCGCAAGATTGATGAGCTCGAAGTAGAAAGCGAATGCGCGCGTGAGCAAAACGGCGCGCTCCACGGGCAGCGAGTGCACCAGCGCCATCGCGGCAGCGTCCTGGCGCGCGGCCTCTTCGGATTTGCCGTGGGCATCGGCATCGCGGCGGCGTATGGTTCCCTGCCGCAGCGCTTCAACCTGCGCAAAGAGCTCCTCGCCGGCCTGCTCGCGCAGCACCACGCCCAGCAGGGTGCCGAGCGAGCGCACGTCGCGGCGCAGGGGAGCCTCTTTCAGGTCGCCGGTTTGAGCCTCAAGCTCGGCCAGCCTCTGCGACCAGCTCTCGGGATTCCATAAAAGAGCCATCGTAATTCGATTATGCACGACGGGATTCGGGAATCGTGAGATTGGAGTTCGAGTCCTAAGCTCCTTCCAACTGCGCTGCCAAGCTCTCACCTTCAGCGTTGAATGCCGCGGGGCACGCGTGGCCGTGCTGCTGTCCGCGTCTCATGACCAAAGGCAGGCGAAAGGCGCCGCGTAGAGCCTACGCCCGAAGGGAACGCTGGTCTCACCGTCGTAGAGCACGACCCCCGCCTTAAAGGCACTGCCGCATGCATCCTCCAGTTTTCGCAACCCCTTGAAGTCCGTTGCCATCACGGTTCCGGCGGCCTTGACTTCGATGCCCACCACACTTCCATCGCTGTCTTCCACCACTAGGTCTACCTCGTCCTGATCTTTGTCGCGATAGTGATTCAGGGTGCAGGCACGACCCATCCAGGAAATCTCCTTTAGTATCTCGGAGAAGACAAAGGTCTCAAGCAGCTTGCCGAAGACAGCTCGATCTCCGGCCACACGCTCCGCGGTAACGCCCAGCAGAGCAGCCAGCAGCCCGGAGTCGAGAAAATGCAGTTTGGGCGTTTTCACCAGGCGCTTCAGCTCGTTCCGGAACCACGGTTCCAGCCTGCGCACCAGAAACAGTTGCTCCAGAATGCCCACATACTTTCTGGTTGTCTTGTCGTCAAAGCCGATTTGGCCTCCCACCTGAGTGAAATTCGTCAATTGGCCCGAGTAATGAGACAGCACCTGAATTAAGCGCGGCATCCGGTCAAGCTTTTCCACCTCGGCAATATCTCGCACGTCCCTGCCCACAATGGCTCGAATGTAGTCGCGCGCCCAGGCCCGGCGTCTTTCCGGCCGTTTGCGCCGCAGCATCTCAGGGTAACCGCCAGTGAGCACGGCTTCCACAAGATCCTTGCCGAGTAGGAGCTCACCGGGCTTGACCAGCCTGCCCCGAAATGCCGCCTCCAGAAATCCTGGCCTGCGTCCGCGGATCTCGGCTTGCGCAAGAGGCAGCAGGTTGACAATCTCCATGCGGCCGGCAAGACTTTCGGCGACTCTGGGTATGGTAAGGAGATCGGCCGAACCGGTGAGCAGAAAGCGGCCCGAATGGCGATCCTGATCCACCCTTCTCTTAATGGCGCGCAGAAGTTCGGGAGCCCGCTGCACTTCGTCGATTGTGAATCTTCCAGTGGCTCGCACCAGCCCGGCTGGATCGCCGTGCGCCGCCTGCAGAACCGTCTCGTCATCCAGGGTGAAAAACTCGCGGCGCCCAGCGACCAAATCGCGGACCAGAGTGGTCTTGCCGCATTGGCGGGGCCCGTTCACCAGGACAACCGGCGTGTCTTTGAGCGCAGTGCCGACGGCTCTTGCCGCAAACCGCGGATGAAGCGGGTTTCTCGGCTCGTCCATTTCGGATTTTGCCTCCGTCCAATCCGGATTATAGGTTCGTCTATTCCGGATTATAGGTTCGTCTATTCCGGAATAACAAATAGAGATAAATCCCGATTCGAGGACTCCCGGCAAAGATTCAGGCGCCTTCCAACTGCGCTGTCAAGCTTTCCCATTCAGCGGTCAGCGCCGCCAATTGCCCACGGAGTTCGTCGACCAGCGTGGTCAGCCGCTGCGTTTCCGCGGCGGAAACATACACGCCCAATTCTTCGTCGGTGTGCGCGATTGCGCTTTCGACGCGCGGGATCTCTTCTTCGAGGAATCTGCAGCGGTCCTGGATCTGCTTTTGCTTAATGGGATTCAGGCGGCGGGATTGCTTTTTGGGTGCGACGTCTTCGGGCCCATCGTAGCCGCCCTCGATGAGGAGTGTGGTGTTTGACTGTGGCCGGTCCGACTGCGCTGAAAATGCAGGTCCTTCGACTCGCGCGGAACCGCCGCCGGGCGTCGATTGCGCGCCGCGCTCAGGATGACCAGGAGAAGAAGCGATGCTGGAAGATACAGCTCCGGCGGCCAGCGCCGACTTCCGCCGCAAATAGTCTTCGTAGTTGCCCTCATACGGCGTCACCGCGCCACCCTCGATTTCAAGCACGCGCGTCGCCAGCCGATCGATAAAGTAGCGATCGTGGGAAACAAAAACTACCGTGCCGGTGTAGCTAGCCAGCGCCTCAAGCAGCACGTCCTTGGCCCGCATGTCCAGGTGGTTGGTGGGCTCGTCGAGAAGCAGGAAATTCGCAGGCGATACGAGAATCCGCGCCAGTGCATAGCGATTGCGCTCGCCGCCGGAGAGCACGCCCAGCGGCTTGAACACGTCGTCGCCGGAAAAGAGAAAACAGCCCAGCAACGAACGCAACTGAACTTCAGGAATGCGGATGGCAGCGCGATTCATGTCGTCGAGCATGCGCGCTTCGGGGTCGAGCACTTTGTACTGATCCTGTGCGAAGTATTCAGCGATCACGTTGTGGCCGAGGCGGATCGATCCCACGGTTGACGCTTCCTCGCCGGTAAGCAATTTGATGAGCGTCGATTTGCCGGCTCCATTCACGCCCACCAGGGCCACACGGTCGCCGCGCTCGATGGTGAACCGCGCGCCGCTGAACACCTGTTTTTCCCCGTAGCTCTTTGCCAGCCCTTCCGCTTCCGCCACGATACGGCCCGATGGCGGCGGCTGCGGAAACTTGAAGTGAATGACCGCCTCTTCTTCGGGAACCTCGATGCGTTCGATCTTTTCCAGTTCCTTGACTCTCGATTGCACCTGCTTGGCCTTTGTGGCCTGATACCGGAACCGATTGATGAAGGCTTCAAGGTGCTCGATGCGTTCCTTCTGATTGCGGTAGGCGGCCATGAGCTGTTCGCGCCGCTCGTCTTTTTGCTTCAGGTATTTGGTGTAGTTTCCCTGATAGATGGTCAGCCGCTTGTTCCAGATTTCGACCGTGCGGTCGATCGTCACATCGAGGAAATAGCGGTCGTGCGAGATGAGGATGTAGCCAAAGGGATAATTCCGGAGATAGTCCTCAAGCCAGTTACGCGTTTCAAGGTCCAGGTGATTTGTAGGCTCATCCAGAAGCAAGAGATTCGGCTTCGCCAGCAGCAGCTTGGCCAGCGCGATGCGCATCTGCCAGCCGCCCGAGAACTCATCTGTCTGCCGCGCCCAATCCTCTTTGCCGAATCCCAGTCCGGTGAGCACGCTGCCCACCTGCGCATCGAGCGCGTAGCCGTCGAGCGAATGAAAGCGATCCTGCAGCAGCGAGTATCTCTCGGCAGCGGCCTGGTATTCTGCGCCCCCGTGGTCGAGCTCCCCCAATTGCTCAGCCAGCCGCTCGATTTCCCGCTCCATCTCGTGGAGTTCGTCGAAAACTGTCAGGCATTCTTCAAAGACCGTCCGGCCTGCAAGCTCCAGGCCCTCCTGCGGCAGGTAGCCAACACTCATCCCGCGCGTTTCTTCCAACGCGCCGTAGTCCAGCGTTTCCAGCCCGGCCAAAATCTTCATCAGCGTGGATTTGCCAGTACCGTTGGCGCCCACCAGCGCAGTTTTTTCGTTATTGCGGATCAGCCAGTCGGCTTCGAGAAACAGGACCCGCGGTCCGAACCGCTTGCCGGCATGTTGCAGCGAGAGCATGAAAGTCTATTTTCGCAGAGCCATTCACTGCGGCCTATCGACTCGACTATGATCGCAAGTGCTGTAGGGCCTGGAGGGAGCATGACAACCAATCTGACGGAGCGGCGGGAGTTTTTAAAGCAAGCTGGACTGCTGGGATCGGCGGCCGTGATGGCCGCGCTGCCTGAGAGCGCGATGGCGCTTGGCGGCGGCGCATCGCGCATTGTGGAGGATGCGGTTGTGCCTGCGCAAACTGAAGAAGCGCCAAAATATCACATCAAGTTTGCCGTGTGCGGCATGAGCCACGACCACGTTCTTGGAATGATCGGCGCCGTGCAGCGCGGCGGCGGAGAATTGGTGGCCGCGTGGGGCGGTGAAGAGGACAAGCTCGCAGGTTTCCGAAAGAAGTATCCC
>DASXFF010000140.1:0-4452 GCA_036489735.1 Occallatibacter sp.
GTTAGCGTTGGCCCGTTTGATTAATTCGCCCAGAAACGCTCTCTTTCTGCGCGCGACGGGGTTGTCGGTGCCGATGAGCCGGTCGTCCATGGTCAGCGCTCGCACCAACAGCCGGCGTTCGAGTTGCGCGTACAGGTCCGGGTACAACTCGCGCTGCGAGGAGCCGAACACCATCTCCGTCATGACCAGGAGCTTGCGTGAAGGCGGCCCCGTACCTTCCGCTTTCGTGAGCGCAGACTTGCTCACGCCGAGTAATTCTGCGAGCTCTCGTTGCGAGAAGCCTGAGCGCAAGCGCTCGGTTTGCAGATAATTGTTCAGCCGGGAATGAGGCATGAATGAGCGCGCCCGCGGAAGAAGCGAGGCTTCGCCATCATTGCAGAGGACACTCACTCTACTCTAGACGGCACTTTGGTTCGTTTTGTGTCCGCTCAGTGTGGATAACGTCGATGCGGACGTGCGGGAAATTCCAAATCGTGCGGCCAACGACTCCAACTTTTCTTTTTCAGACGCAGGGACAATGAATCTTCCGTTGCTCTTGCGCGTGGTGACGCGCAGCCGCACTCGCAACACTTGCCCGACCCACTTATTGGTCATCGCAGTACCTATTTCGGCGCAATGCGCCTCGTTGAAGCGATCCGTTATGTCCCGCACTGAAACATGCGACGTTCCCGCCGTGAAGCCCGCAAGCGCTGCTTCAATAACGCCCGCATCTGGTGTTTCGCGACGTTCGGATTGCAGCTCTAAGTTCTGGTCGATAAGCGCCGCCTGAATGTCGGCGCGCAGCGCCGCGTCGTCGATCAAGCTCAAGAGCGAGAGCGCCATCTGGTTGAGGCGCGGCTCCACACCCTCCATCAGCGCCGTGGTGTCGGTCGTGATTCTGAAGAACTCGCAGAGCCGAAAGTGGAGCAGCCGGTTTCGCAACTCCAGAGCCTCGTCTTTGTGGCAGTTGGGGAAATGTATGGGGATATCTGGTCGTAAAGGCCGCAATCCCGTCTCCTCGGTGAGGAAGCGGCTTTCGAGCGCGCGGTCTTGGAACGGCGCACGCGTGGCGATGATCTTCGGTCCGAAGACCTTGAAAGCGTACGGATTGAACTCTTTGTACCTGTTCTGAAGCGTTCGCAGCACGGGCATGCCCTTGACCGTGCCGTTGTTCAAAATCTTGACCAGCTCCACGCGCGCATCGCTGAACGGCAGATCGGCCTCGTCGAGGACGAGCGTCCCCCCGAAAGCATTGAGCGTGTGGAAGATCGGGCTGGTGGTGGAAGCGCCAGACGCGAAGAAGGGTTTGTAGCAGAGGGACCCAATCGTTAGCAGACCGCGGGTCTTGCCGGTCCCGTACTCGCCGCGAAGGCGCAGATACGGCAATTCGTTGAAGGCATCATGGACCCATGTGAGAAGGACATAGTATGCGGCGATGTGCTCAAACAGCGGCGAGAGATCGACATAGCGGTGCAGATAGGACCTGATGTCAGCTACCAATTCCTCCTTGCATCCGTATTCAACGGGTCGCGAAGGAAGCAGGACACATTCGTTGGCGATGAGATTGTTGCTTGCGGCGTAGGGCACCAACACCTCGCCGGTGTCGATCTTCACTTCCTGCTCGATGTTCCATAGCCCGCCAAAGCGCGAGACCGCGAGTGCGGTCGTGCGCTTGTCGCGGTCGTACACAAGCTCGATAAGCGTGTCGGGAGTTACGCGCGATACGGTGGGTACCCGATTCTGGTCCGTTCCCTTTGATCGATCTGGTTTCATGTCTAAAAGCGTACGTGCCGCGCGCGCGCTGACATAGACGGTAAAATGCTCCGATTTGTCTCCTTTCGCCGCCTAGCTTCTCTTTATAACGAGCGCATGATCACTACGCCGACACGAAAAGTCGATTCGCACGAATCGCCGGTCGCGCGGTAGATTCAGAGTCCGCGCGTTCCGCCCTGAGTTCGGGGACTTGGGGACTTCAGGGACGTGCCGGGAGTTATCAGAACAACCCACCTTCATGAAATATTTTGTCTATTGCCGAAAATCGTCCGAGGACAAGCATCGGCAAGTGCTTTCCATTCAGTCCCAGCAACGGGAGGCCGAGCGTGCCTTCGGCGATGCGTCGGCCATCGAGATTGTTGCTGCGTTCGAAGAAGAGCGCAGCGCCATGAAACCGGGGAGGCCGATCTTCGCGTCCATGATTGAGCGGATCAGGCGAGGCGAGGCTCAAGGCATCATCTCCTGGGCTCCGGATCGTCTCGCCCGCAATTCGATTGACGGTGGCGAGATCGTCTATCTGCTTGATCAGGGCATCATCCAGAACCTGAAGTTCGTCACGTACACCTTTGAGAACAACTCGCAGGGCAAGTTCATGCTCCAGATCATGTTCGGTCAGTCGAAATATTTTTCTGACGCGCTATCGGAAAATGTGCGGCGCGGCCTTCGCACCAAGCTTGAGAACGGCTGGTGGCCGACCATGGCGCCAATCGGTTACCTGAATCGCAAGGAAGGTGACCCGATCGTCAGCGATCCCGAGCGCTTTCTGCTCGTGAAAGAAATGTTCGAACGCATGCTGAGCGGCGTCTATAGCACCGAACAGATAGGGAAGTGGGCTCGGGAGATCGGTCTATGCACACTTGTACGCAGACAGACTGGCGGCAAGCCGCTTTCGTCCAGTGGCGTGTACCGGCTGTTCTATAATCCCTTCTATGCCGGAAAAATGGCGTGGGGCGGCACGTGGTATCAAGGCAAGCATGAACCCATGATAACGCTGGCGGAGTTCGACACGATTCAGACGATCTTGCGCCGGCCCGGCCGCCCGCAGCCGAAAGTGAAGTTCTTCTCCTACACCGGTCTTATGACCTGTGGCGCGTGTGGCCTCGGGGTCACGGCGGAAGAGAAGATAAATCGCTTTGGCTCTCACTATACCTACTATCACTGCACCAAACGCCGGATACCGCACTGTGCCGAGCCGTCGGTCGAAGCGAGAAGGCTTGACGTCCAGCTTGTCTCCTATCTGGAGTCGGTGACGCTGAGCGATGGACTCCATCAGTGGGCGCTGCGGGAGCTTGAGTTGACTGCCTGCGATCTCGGCAATCGGTCATCGGCGCAGCGGCGTCTCGCCGGACAGTCGATTGTCGATCTCGAACGGCGCTCTGACGAACTGATCGATATGCGAGCGAGAAGTTTGATCGATGATGGCGAGTTCACGACAAAGCGCGAGCGGATGCAGCGTGAATTGTTCCGTTTGCGTGAGGCGTTAACCGAGCTGACACAACCTGATGCGAACTGGTTCGAACCCGCGAAGGCGATCCTTTCGTTCAGCAACCGCGCCGTTATTTGGTTTGAAGAGGGAACCGATGAAGAAAGGCGGCTGATCATCAATGCTGTCGGTTCGAACCTTTCTCTCAGAGGCAGAAGAGTGAGCATTCAAGCCAGAAAAATCTTCCGCCACGTACCCCGGGAACCAAAAATTCCCAGGCTGTCTGCCTTCGTAAGGAACATTAGAATTATGTCGGTGAAAGGTGCTCTTTTGGAACCGATTGGTGCCATACGAAAGTTGGAGGAACTACGGGCTGCACGTTTGGGGTGACATTTGGTTAGTGCCCATACCGCTGGCATGTCCCCAAAGTCCCCAAGTCCCCAAAACGACTCGCGTGACGTCGCCAGGTGGGCTTGCGGGCGGTCCTTCTTCGGATGCGGCGGCCTTAACAAGCCGCGTCCGCAAAAAGAAGGGCCGCCCGAAGGCGGCCCCAGAGATCGAACCACTATTCGGCGGCGTGTTGCAGATCGCTGCACGCAACGGGATCGGATGTTGGCTGCGCCGGAGCGTGCGGACGAAGTGGTTTGGGGAGCCAGCCGGTGGTCTTGAGCAACTCCTCTGCCGCGCTCGCCATATCGGCTTTTTTGAGCCCCGCAATCCGCTGTGCTGCATCGGGTGAAATGGCTTCGCACACGGCGTCCTGAATAAGGGCCTTCGGAACGCGCCCGAGATAGCTCGCGACGGTGGGTTTCCAAACGGCGCGCATATCGAGGGCAACGCTCTGCGCCAGCAATCCAGAATGCGCGAGCGCGTGCCGTGTCTGAGCGCCGGTCTCCACGGCATCCACGGCAAACGAGACACAATGTGCCAGCAGCGATAGGCACTCTTCTAGAGGCAAGGTGAGAATGAACGTCCACAAAGCGCCCGGCTCTGTCGGCAGGTGTGCCGCCCACGCCTCCTGTCGCGCCTCGATGCTGCATCCCGAAACGCTCGCGCCGATCCCCGGTGCACTCATTTCCAGTTGCGTGCGGTGGACGTTGACCCTCAGGCAGGAATGGGCGTGCGCGCCGAGATAGAAGCAATCGAGTGCCAACGCGTGGGTGAGGGCCGCAAGCGCGATGTTCGGGTGCGTTGCGAGTGCGTCGCGAAGCGCGATGGTACGATGTGCGGACAGGTCTGCGATGAGAGCGCCGGAAAGTTGGGGCGCTTCCTCCTCC
>DASXFF010000161.1:0-24008 GCA_036489735.1 Occallatibacter sp.
CACTCCAGGGTAGGTTAGTCACGTGTTACTCACCCGTGCGCCACTTTACTCATGGTATTGCTACCACTTTCTCGTTCGACTTGCATGTGTTAGGCACGCCGCCAGCGTTGATTCTGAGCCAGGATCAAACTCTCGTTTGAAACCTGATGTCACCCTTCTCCGACGGAGGTCGAATCGGGGCGACCGGCCTGCGTATCTTCTCGCGAAGGACGCAGGCACCTTACTTGTGAGATCAATCGAGCCAAACTCGACCGCATCTCACGACTGGCATGTTCAACCAATTTGTCAAAGATCCTTAAGGGTAGTCCGCCTAAGCGGTACCCCTTGGATCGAGGTCCGGACTTGCATCCGGCTGTCCTCGAACTTGGTGCGCATCGCCTCATTTCACCGCTAGCATAGCGGACCTCGGCGTTTTTGCGCGAACCTTTTGAAGTTATCAAAGTTCAGGCCGCGGGTCAAGAAACAATCTCCCACGAACCACTGTGGATAACACGGTTCGCACAGCGCAAAATTCCAAAGAGCGACCAGCAAAAATTACCCGAGCCGATAAGGCTCGCGGGAGATAAACTCCCGGGTCATGCAATGGCTTGTTCTCTCTAGGGATTACCTACAGGGGTCAGACGCGCTGAATACAACTCGCAAGACCCTACGAACGAGTTCCATTACGATTGGCTTCCCACTTCCCTCATCTCCAGGATTTTCAATACCCTGTCCAGGATTCTTACGATCCTGATCTCATATGGGGCAGGCCACCAGGCCACCGGAAAGCTCCATTACTCACACTAACCTGATTAGAGTAGCACAGGCTACCCTAAGATGCAAACTCGTAAGACCAACGCAGATCTGGGGTTTGCAACTCCAGAAGATTAGCATTTTCAGAGGGTTAGAATCAACCCCACAAACCTGTGGAAGACCGTGCATTCTGTGGGAAACCTATCCCTTCTGCGCAGTTCAGGGGTGCCGCGGAATGATTCCTAAGTCTGTGATCCCGTTCACGAAATATTGCATCGCCAACGCAACGAGCAAAAGCCCCATAATACGGACAAGAATTCGGATTCCTGTCTCGCCCATCACCTGCCGCACCCGGCTCGCAGCCGCCAGCACAAAATAGGTCACCACCACTGTGAAGGCAATCGCCCCCAGGATCGCCCCCATCTGCCATCCCCAGAGCGTCGGCACCTGGCCCACAAGCACCATCACCGCTGAAATAGCGCCAGGCCCGGCGAGCATCGGTATCCCCAGGGGCACGATCCCGGCATCCTCCTTCGCCGCGCCCTCCACTGCGTCGCCATGCGTCTCCTGCGTGGGCGAGCGCCGCGCCTCCAGCATATCGAGACCGATCAAAAGCAAGATCAGCCCACCCGCAATTTCAAACGCCGGCAGCGTGATCCCGAACATCCTGAAAATCAATTGCCCGGCGATCGCGAAAGTGGTCAGCACGATGAAGCACGTGATCGCACCTTTGCGCGCCATCCGCTTGCGCCGCGCCGCGTCTGCCCGATCCGTGATCGCCAGGAACGATGGAATCGCCGCGAATGGATCGACGAGAAAAAAGATGGAGCTCAGCGCGAGCAGAGAAAAGCGGACAATCGGCGATTGGCTCAGGTCATTTAACGCCGTCGTCGCTGGGTTCGAAAAGAGCACGATTAGAGGCTACACCGGTTCCTGGGTCACTGTATTCCGAAGCCATCGCAATCAAGTGGCTCTTTCCCTAAAAAAAGAGCCACCTTGCATAACTCCTGAAAAGGGCTACAGCAACTCAGGAACCCGGTCTAGACCATCCAGGCATGCCGCGTCTTTTGCTCGTCAACAGAAGCGGCGCATTCCCTTTCCCTGCCGGTGGACGGCTCGTCGGCTGTGCGCCTTTCAAACAGCCGCAACGCTCGCCGACCAGACTCATTCAAATGGTGGAGGCTCCTATCCATCGAGCGGAGGTTGCCGCGCCGTCCCCACGCATTCGACACTTGCCTATCTGATTCCCTTTGGAGGCCCAGGTGTTTGTGTGTCCTTTTTCTTTGACTGATCCCCTGCGTTCGTGCAGCGAGAACGAAATGCATCGCACCGGCGACGCCGGCTCGCAAATGAGGCCGCGTCGGGCCGTCTCCGCGCGAAACCTCATGAATCTCGCTCTTGCTCTTACGCTCGTTGCGACACCGCTCGCCGCACAGCAAGGCTCTGCTGCTGTGCAAACCAGCGGCGCCAAGCCCGCTGCGAAACCTGCCATCAAAGCATACGTGCTTGCTCCGACGCCGCCGCCTACACACAAGATGGGTCCTCTCGAGGTCAACATCAACTGGCGCGAGCGCACTGAAGATTGGCACTGGTTTCAGGGAACTACAGGCAACAGCGATTATGCGTTCTGGGACTCGCTGTTGCGCATCGGCATTGGCCAGACCGGCCCGCACTTCGATTGGTATATCGACGGCGAGCAGCCCACGATTCTCGGCTTGCCGAACACCGCGGTTGTCGCAGCTCCCCAGGGCCAGTTAGGACTGGGCGGAAGCTACTACGCTGCGAACAATAATCACACCGACGTAGCCAACGGCTTTGTGAAGTACGCTTTTGTGAACCTTCACCCAACCAATCAGTTCGCGGCGAGGATCGGCCGCTTTGAATACTTCGACGGTCTTGAAGCAAAACCCAAAGACCCTCTGCTGGCCAAAATTGTTCAGTCGCGCATTTCCAGCCGCCTGATCTCGAACTTCGCATTTACCGCGGTACAGCGTACCTACGACGGCCTTCAGCTTTCCCTTAACTCCGGAGCGAATAACGTCACCCTCTTCGCTGCGCGTCCGACACAGGGCGTCTTTCAGGTCAAAGGAGAGGATGAGCTGGACGTTGAAACCTACTACGGCGCCTACACGCTCTCCGGCCGATCGGCTGCTCATCCCAGCCAGCTGCGTGTCTTTGCCGACGGCTACATTGACCACCGCACCACCGTGCTCAAGACCGACAACCGCTCAACCCCGGCCAAAACGGCGGACCACAACAAGATTGAGATCGCCACATGGGGTGCGAACTTTGAGCAGGTCGTGAACTCCAAGACGGCCGGAAAATTCTATCTCCTTGGCTGGGGCGCGCTGCAGACCGGCTCCTGGGGCAGCCTGAGCCAGCTGGCCAGCTCCGTGGTCGGCGAAGCGGGGTGGCAGTTTCCGGTGCCCAGCGTGAAGCCCGGAATTGCGGCCGGCTACTCATACGGCAGCGGCGACGGAAATGCGACCGACGCGCGTCACGGCACATTTTTCCAGGTACTTACCACTCCGCGCCAATACGCACGCTTCCCCTTCTACAACATGATGAACAACGAGGATGCCTATCTGACCTTCAACGCACAGCCTCTGAAACAGTTGAGCTTGTCGAGCGAGCTGCACACGCTGCGCCTGGCCAGCGGGACGGATCTCTGGTATTCCGGCGGCGGCGCCTTTCAGCCATCAACCTTTGGATTCACCGGCCGGCCCAGCAACGCCCACCGCGCTTTGGGAAATGTCCTCGACTTTAACGCGGATTACCGCTTCTGCTCCAGCTTCACCGCGACGGTCTACTACGGTCACGCGTGGGGCAAAGACGTGATTTCGGCGATCTATCCGCGGCAGGCGAATGGCCAGCTATTCTTCGTCGAGACCAACTACCACTTCTAAGTTTCGCTTCCCCGCGAGCCGATCAAAAATTCTGGCGATTCATCACCCTGGGGGCGAAAGCCCCCATTTTTTGTGCTTCCCATTTTTTGTGCTTGTTGTGGTGCGCAGGGACGAGGCTCTCCTTCAAAGAGCAACGCAAACGGCCCCGACTCGAAGCGCCGGCTTTAGAATGGCGTCTTGCTCACCGAGCCCCAACGCGATCACTTCGAGATCGTCCTGGTCTCTCCGCGCAATCCCCTCAATATAGGGGCGGCGGCGCGAGCCATGGCCAATTTCGGCTTTCGGCGGCTCACGGTAGTCGCGCCCTATGAGGAACACTGGCGCGAAGCGAAGTCTGCTATCGGCGCCTCGGACCTGCTTCAAAGCGCAAAACGTGCAGAACATCTCGCGGAGGCGATTGCAGAGTGCACGCTCGTTGTGGGCACGGCATCGACGAGAAAGCGCAAGCAGGAGCAGCCACTGGTTCCGTTGCCCGAATTTGCGTCGTTTCTAAGCCGACAATTCGCCGCCGGCGGCCGCATCGCCCTCGTCTTTGGCTCGGAAAAACGCGGCCTGACCCGCAACGACCTGGCCCACTGCCACGTGCTCGTGGAGATCCCCGCCGACGCGCGACAGCCATCCATGAACCTGGGGCAGGCGGTTGCAGTGTGCCTGTATGAAATTGCGGCACGGTTCGACGAGTCCAAGCCGTCCGACGGAAATCGAGAAAAACCATTCGAAGCCGCAACCCCCGCGTCGACCCGCGATCTGGAACTTCTCGCCGATGTCGTCGAGGAAACGATGCGCGCGGCAAAATACTCGCCGACGGCAATGCGCAACGCCAATCGGCACGATCTCGACCTCCTACTCCGCAGGCTGATTTTCAGCGGCCGCGACGCGAGACGCATGCTGGGATTCTTCCGGCGCATTCTCTGGCGGCTGACTCGTCAAACCCGCTGCTGACTGCCGTCCGATGCATAGCTCAACCCGATTACTACCGGGCAAAATTCACGCCGAACCCCTAAATATTCCTGCTAAAGTTGCGTTCAGGGTCCCATGCTGCGCGCCACAGTTCATTCTCGCTTCATTTCTCACACCGCGCTTCCGGTGCGCATTTGCGCTGCGATTTCTTTGGGCGCGATCGGGACGATTCTCCTTCTGGCTTCACCCCATGCGAGAGCGGTCGGCTCGCAGCAGGCGCCTCCAGATAGCCAACCCGCTGCTCAAGCGCCCGCTGCCGGCCCATCCTCAACGTCAACAGCAACCCAGCCAGAGTCGCAGCCGCCGGCACAAGCTCCTGCCACTGGCCAACCCTCAACTCCGACGCCGGAACCTCCGCTTGCGCAAACCCCACCTGCCCAGCAACCATCCGCCGACCAACCACCACCGGCCGCGCCCGCGCCTCCGGCTCAGAATCAGCCGGCCACTCCCGCCGAACCGCCACCCGCACCAGCGCCTGCCCCGGCTGTTACGCCAGGAACTCCATCCTCCGAGCCCACGGAGATCAGCGAAGACCAGATCAAGAGCCTGATCGTCGGCAAGCAGCTTTTCTTGCGCGGCGGCTACCTCGACAATGACCTTAGCTACAACGAGCACGGCATCCTTGTCAGCCACTCGCCCCAGGGTTCCTACACGCTGAGCGCGATCGAGATCGATAAGGTCCGCTTGACCAAGCACAAGGTCGAGCTCGAGGGGCAGCGTTTCGGGCTGCACTTCCTTGGTGCGCTACCTTATGAAGATCCAACTTCAGCTGTGGATCGCGTAAACATCACTCCGAAAAAGAAGGTGCTGAAGATTACGATTGACCGCGAGCTCGTGGTGAAACCGAAAAAGACGAGAGAGAAAGAGAAGGGTAAGGAATCGAAACCCACGCCGAAATCGGCCTCGGCTTCGGGACCGGCAACTTCTGGTGCGCCGGCAGCCAACGCAGTACCACCGGCGGCCACCACGCCGCCTGCCTCTGCGCCAACCCCTTCTGACGATTCAAACAATACCGCGGAAGCACAGGACGAAATTGCCGCAGCTCCCGCCGCCGAGCGTCCTGCCGATGCTGCAACCGTGACTGCAACAACCTCGCAGGCCCACTCCAACAAGTTGCTGCTTGACGCTCTCGACAACGTTTTTGCCCAGCCATTCGACCAGCGCATGATGGATGCGATGCCTGAATTCTGGAAGCTCTATTACGCGGCCGCCGCGGCGAAGACCGATTACCAGCCAGCCGATCCAGCTGTGCTGAGGCAGAGCATGGTCGACAAGAAAGCTCGTCTGCTTTCGACCGTAGAGCCGGCATCGAACGATTACGCGCAGCAACACGGCGTCGCCGGCATCTGTCTCTACCACGTCGTCATCGGCGCTGACGGAAAGCCGGGCGTGATCGCTGTGGCCCGACCCATTGGCTTCGGACTCGATGAAAATGCTGTGGATACGCTTCGCAAGGCGTCGTTCGAACCGGCAATCAAAGACGGCAAGCCAGTTCCCGTTCTGCTCGACCTCGTGGTCGAATTTCGTATTTATTCCAACCGGACTGCGGTGACGGCAAAGCCTGCCGAACAGACGCCTTCCACGCCGTCTCTTCCCGGCCCCTATAGCGTCCAGCACTAGTTACAACGGCTGCCAAAGCTCCACGCGGTTGCCTTCTGGATCCCAAATCCAGGCGAATTTCCCATACGCGTGAATATCGCGCTTGGGGTCGATGCGCACGCCGGCCTCGCCTAACTGTTTCAGCAGCGCATCCATATCGTCGACCCTGAAGTTGATCATCGCCGGCTGTGTGCCATCGCCAAAATACTTTGTGTCCATTGGGAAGTGAGCGAAGACCGTTGTGCCTGTCGACTCCGGTCCGTCGAAGGCCAGCGATCCGGCATCCAGGCCGGGAATGCCGAGATGCGTTGCGTACCACTGGGCCAGCGCCTTAGGGTCGCGCGCCTTCAAGAAAACTCCGCCAAACCCAACTGCTTTTGCCATAAAAAACCTCCGAGCACTTAGCTCCAAGCGTATCCCCGAGAATAGCTTGATCGGTTGCTTTTCTTTAAAACGACAGAGCGTTGGCTACTCCTCTTTTCGAATCATGTCTTCCAGCTTGGGCTTGTGTTTCGCCTTGCGGTCCGTGCGCGGCTTCGCTGGCAGGACGCGCGAGGGTTTTGGCTGACCCACGCGTTCGCGCGCGTTGGCCTTTACGGCCTTTGCGGCAGAAAAGCTGGCTGTCTTGCGTTTAGCCATGGCAAGGATGAGTATGGAATAGATTCCAGCGGCGCGAAAGTACCGCCTCGGAGTCATCCGACGCGAGAGATTCCGTCGAAAGACGATCCGTCACGCCGGGCGGCAAGGAAATGCGACACGAAAAAACCAGCGAGCAGAAATACGACGCTCGACGGAAACTGGAGCCAAAGGAAACGCCGTATGGATGAGCGGGAATTCTTCAATGAAACGACCGAACAACGCACGCACAATCTAACCTGCCCCAAGTGCGGTCAGGCTGCGGACTACAAAGTGACCTGGATCGTTCGGCGCAAGCGGTCGCAAATGCCGCGCGCCGGGGACGAGCGCGATCGTGCGCGTTTCGCCAAAGCTCAGTCCTACATGGTCCGCCGCGACGACAAGCTTCAGTGCTCGAACATCCGTTGCCGGAAGCCATTCGAGATCACTACACTGCAGTCGCTTGCTTTCCTGACGGACTAAACCCAGTTCACGCGCCGTGGCTGGCGCAGCACCGGCGACGTGTGATTGAATCGTAGACAGGAGCGCTGGTCGCGGAGGTTTTGAGCGAGACCGGCGAGAAGAACGCGATGGCAAATTCCCTGCTTCCCCCCGAAGAACGCAATCTGACACCCGACCAGGTGGAGGCGTTGGACAAGCGCCGCGACCTAGGGCACACCTTTCTTGTGATTGCCGGACAATTCGCGGTGATCGCAACCGTCCTGTTGCTTTGGGTTGGCCAGGATTTGAAGTATTCTCCCGGCTGGGCGCATCCCATGGCGTATTACTTTTTCCTTACCCTGATTCTGATCGTGGCGTTCGGCCTCACCGGCCTGGCGTTGCGCCGTGGAACGCCGCGCATCGACTGATCGGCTGCGCGCGCCGCAGCCGCATATTCATGTCCTCGCCGCCCTGACCAGCGATTCACTCGCTCCTCCGCTGTTAAACTAGAGGTTGATGATCCTCCCGTTTGTCCGCGAAATCTTCGCGGAGCTGGAGCAGGCCCCGGGTTTTGATCGCGTTCGCAGGCACCTTAGCCTGGGTTCGGGACGGCGGCGTGTGTCCGGATTGACGGCAACCGCGCGGGCTCTCTATCTGCCCCCGATGGCCAAGGCTGCCCGCCAGCCGGTCATCGTGATCGTTCCCGACAACAAGGCCGCCGAAACACTCGAGCCGCTTCTCAAAGCCGGATGCGAGCTGACGGGAGCCGTCGATCCCGCCCGCGTGGTGCGTTTTCCCGCGCATGACGTGCTTCCGTTCGAGAATCTGTCGCCGCACCCCGACGTGCAGGAGCAGCGCGCCGCCGCACTCTGGAAGCTTTCCACCGGCGCCGTCGATATTCTCATCGCCCCCGTCGAATCCGCCGCTCTGAAGCTCTTTGATCCGAACTACTATGCCGGGCTCGCGGTGACCCTCAGGCGCAGCGAGGAAGTCGACATTGAAGTCCTGACCTCGCATCTGGCCAGCGTGGGGTACACGCAAATGGATCTCGTCGAGATGCCGGGCCAGTTCACGCGGCGCGGCGGAATTCTCGATGTGTACTCGCCGGATGCCGACCGTCCGGTGCGCATTGAGCTCTTCGGCGACGAAATTGAAACCATTCGCAAATTCGATCCGGAAACGCAGCGTTCTCAAGCGGGGCTGGACGAAACGCAGTTGCTGCCGCTCACTGAGGCGCCGCTCACCGAGCACCTGCTGGCCGCTGTGAATGCTCGGCTCAGCCGGCAACGGATTGAGACGGAAGATGCGGAGATGGCGGTTGAAGCCGCCGCGGCCGGTGGAGTCAGCGTCTTCCCGGGTTGGGAATTCTTTACGCCCGTCGCCGGCGCCGAACACTCGCTGTTGAATCTCCTGCCGCGTTGCGCCCTCTTCGTCGATGAGCCGGCGATGGTCCGCAACCAAATTGACCGCTGGTGGAGCAAGGTTGAATTGCGCCACGAGCGATCCGGAATCGGCTCCCTCGTCCGGCCTGAAGATATATATCTGCGCCCCGAGATTCTGCAGGCGTCGCTCCAGACACATATGGGCCTCGATCTCGATCAACTTGGCGCGATTGACGTACTTGAGGAGGACGCCACGCTGGGCGAGATCGAGTTGCCAACGCGGCCGACTCTGCGCTTCCACGGCTCCATTCCCGCGCTCACCGAGCAACTCAAATCTCTCACGGCGGCCGAGAATCGCATCGTGCTGGCTGCGCCCCATCAGGGCGACGTCGAGCGCCTCGCCACCGTCCTGCGCGATTATCAGGTTCCTTACCGGCTGGGTAGCCGGGTTCCCAAGACGGGCAGCGACATGATGCTCGAAGAAGCGAGCTTCATGGCGGGCGATCTGCGTGTGCCGGTCATCGTGCGCTCGCCCATTGCATCAGGCGTCGTGTTTGCCGATGCCAACTTGACTGTCTTTGGCGCCAACGATCTCTCCGATGAGGCCGACGTCACTGCGCGCCCACTTCCCAAGAAATCCAAAACCGCCGCTTTTGTCTCCGACTTTCGCGATCTCGCTGTCGGCGACTACGTAGTCCATGTGGAGCATGGCATCGCTCAATACCAGGGCCTCAGAGAGATTGAGCAGGACGGACTATCCATCGAGTTCATGATCCTGGAGTTTGCCGAGGGAGCCAAGCTCTATGTCCCGCTCACCCGGCTCGATCTGATCCAGAAATATCGCTCCACCGACGTCGGACCTGCGCCGGTCCTGAACAAACTTGGCACGCAGCAATGGAGCCGTACCAAGGCGCGTGTGCGCAAGGCCATGCAGGACATGACTGCGGAACTACTCAAGCTCTACGCAGAGCGCGAAACCGTCCAGGGCAATGCCTTTTCGCTCGACAATGAATTTCAGCGCGAATTCGAAGATGCCTTCGACTACAGCGAAACCGACGATCAAATCACTGCCATTCACGCCGTAAAAGAAGACATGGAATCGCCCACTCCCATGGACCGGTTACTGTGCGGCGACGTGGGCTACGGCAAAACCGAAGTGGCCATGCGCGCCGCCTTCAAGGCCGTTCAGGATGGCAAGCAGGTGGCCGTGCTCACGCCCACAACCGTCCTCAGCTTCCAGCACTTTGAGACCTTTAAGCAGCGCTTCGCCCAGTTTCCCATTCACATTGAGATGATCTCGCGCTTCCGCACCGCCAAGGAGCAGAAGGACATCGTCGAGCGCGTTGCGACCGGCCGGGTCGACATTCTCATCGGCACGCATCGGCTGCTCTCGAAGGACATCAAATTTCAGGATCTCGGTTTGCTCATCGTCGACGAGGAGCAGCGTTTCGGAGTGCGCCACAAAGAGCGGCTCAAGCAGCTAAGAAAGCAAATCGACGTGCTGGCCATGAGCGCAACGCCCATTCCGCGCACGCTCCACATGTCGCTGGTAGGCCTGCGCGACATGAGCGTCATCGAGACTCCGCCGAAAGATCGCACGGCCATTCAGACCGTCGTTGCCCGCTTCGATGAAAAAATCGTGCGCTCGGCCATCGAAGTCGAGTTGGAGCGCGACGGCCAGGTCTTCTTTGTGCACAATCGCGTGGAATCCATTTACGAAATCGCCGCGCGCATTCAGGAACTGGTGCCGGCGGCGCGAGTTGCCGTGGCGCACGGCCAGATGGGCGAAAACGAGCTGGAGAAGGTGATGCTGGCCTTCATGCGACACGAATTCGACGTGCTCGTCGCTACCACCATCATTGAAAACGGCCTCGACATTCCGCTCGCCAATACCATCCTCATCAATCGCGCCGAGCGGCACGGCCTCAGCGAGCTTTATCAGCTGCGCGGCCGCGTGGGCCGCTCCAACCGCCGCGCTTATGCGTATCTACTGATTCCGCCGGAGAACGAGCTGACAGACATCGCGCGCCGGCGCCTCGCTGCATTGAAGGAATTCAGCGATTTGGGCGCGGGATTCAAAATCGCGGCCCTCGACCTGGAATTGCGCGGCGCGGGAAACATGCTTGGCGGCGAGCAGAGCGGCCACATTGAGGCCGTTGGCTTCGAGCTCTACACGTCGATGCTCGAGACCGCCGTGAAGGAGATGAAGGGCGAAAGCAGCGAAGAGCGGCCGGCCACGCAGCTCAATCTCGGCATCGCGCTGCGCATCGATGAAAGCTACGTGCCGGAAGAAAATCAGCGCCTGCGCCTCTACAAGAAAATCGCCGGCGCGAGCACCGAGGCCGCGGTCAATGAGGTTCGCGCCGAGATGGAAGACCGCTATGGAGCGCCGCCAGACGCCACCGTTTATCTGCTTGAGGCCGCTATGCTTCGCCTGGAGTGCGAGCGCATCGGCATTGCGCAGGTCGACCGCAAGCGCGGCGAGCTCCAGATTCGCTTTATGGAAAATGCCGCGGTCGATCCGGCGCACCTCATGCAGTTAGTCGCGCGCAATGCGAAACGCGGCGCGCAATTCACTCCGCAGGGGTTGCTCAAGTTTCCTTTGCGGGCTTCGCGGCCCGATGAAGTCCTGCTTGAAATTCGGGAATTGCTCGCAAACCTTGCTCCCGCGCCCGTAAGCGCATGAGCGGGATCCGGATTGGAGAAACATCATCGACATGAATCAACAAACACGTTTCGCAGTGATTGGAGTTCTTATGGCGGCGACGACCGCGGCCCATGGGGCGACGGCAAACTGGAAACAACAACTCTCGACGGTCAGCGATCAATACTTCGATCAGGTGTACTTCCACTACGCACCGTCGGGCGCGACCATGGTCGGCCTCCATCAATACGACGCGCAGCTTGAAGACTTTTCGCGCAAAAATATCGACGCCGAGATTACCGCGCTTAAGAGCTTCGAACAACAAATCGAGGCCATTCAGCCTGACGCTTCGGCCGCCGACTTTGTTCCGCGCAGCGATCGTGAGATCGTGCTCAATAACATCCGCTCGCAACTGCTGACGCTTGAAATCATCCGCCCGTGGCAGAAAAACGCAGACAACTACTCAAGCACCTGCGCCAACGCGGCCTTTGTCCTGATGGAACGCAAATTTGCGCCGCCCAACGATCGCCTCCGATCCCTCGTCGAGCGCGAAAAGCAGATGCCCGCGCTGTTGGCGGCCGCACACGAAAACCTGAGCAACCCGCCGCACGTTTTTACAGAGATCGCCATTGAACAATTGCCGGACATCATCACCTTCTTCAAGCACGATGTGCCGCAAGCATTTGCCGACGCCGACGACGCGACGCTGAAAGCTGAATTCGCGCAAAGCAACGCGACCGTCGTTGCCGCGCTCACCGATTATCTGGCGTGGCTCAAGAGAGATGTGCTTCCACGCTCAAACGGCGACTTCCGCATCGGTGCTGGCACATTCCAGAAAAAACTTGAGTATGACGAGATGGTAGACATACCGCTCGGCAAGCTGCTCGAAATCGGATGGGCCGACCTGCGCAAGAATCAGGAACACTTCAAGAAAGTTGCTGCGGAACTTGACCCCGAAAAAGATCCGAGTGAGGTTCTCGAGGAACTGGGCGAGGATCACCCCCCTCCCGATCAACTTCTCGACGCGTTCCGCGGAACCTTCAACAACCTGGTCGGCTTCATTCGCGAGCACAAAATCGTGACGATTCCATCCGATGTGCGGCCGATTGTGGAAGAGACGCCGCCCTTCATGCGCGCGACGACTTTCGCCAGCATGGATACCGCCGGCCCTTTCGAAACCCACGCCACCGAGTCCTATTTCAACGTCACACTTCCCGATCCATCCATGACGCAGGCCCAAGTCGAAGGCTACATGCATTCCTTCAATATCGGCACCGTGATCTCAACCGCGGTGCACGAGGCGTATCCGGGCCACTATGTGCAGTTTCTCTGGCTGCCACAGGCTCCCAGCAAAGTTCGCAAGCTGCTGGGCGCGAACACCGACGTTGAGGGGTGGGCACACTATTGCGAGCAAATGATGCTTGACGAGGGCTACGGCCAACCTGGAGCGGGAGCAAAAGATGCGCGTGAGTCGAAGCTGCTTCGCCTCGGCCAGTTGCAGGATGCGCTTTTGCGCAATGCGCGTTTCATCGTCGGTATTGAGATGCACACCGGCAACATGACTATGGAGCAGGCCGAAGAGTTCTTCCAGAAGGAAGGCTATCAATCCAAACAAACGGCGCTGGTCGAGACGCGCCGCGGCGCTGGCGACCCGACCTATCTCTACTACACGCTCGGCAAGCTTGAAATCATGAAGTTACGCGACGATGTGAAGAAAAAAGAGGGCCACGCGTTCTCACTCGAAAAATTCCACGACGATTTTCTGAAGCAGGGATTTCCGCCCATCAAGATCGTCCGTGAAGCCATGCTGCGAGACAACTCGCCCACTCTTTAATTCGGCTGCCACAAAAGCTCCGTGCCTTATCCATGCGCCTCTTCAATGGCCCATGGGTGCGAAGGCAACTATCTCAGCCTGTCTCCAACCCCACTAACTCGCCGACTTGCAAACTCGCTAACTTGCTGACTCACGCCTTCCACTTGATGTTGCAGCCGATCGATGGCTTCTGGTCCGCCGGAACAGGCTTTCCCGCAAGCACCGCATCGATCGCCGCGCGAAGGTCTTTGCCGGTCACTGGGATTTCATTTTTGGGCCGGCTCTCATCGTATTGCCCGCGATAAACCAAGCGGAATTTCGCGTCGAAAAGAAATGGATCGGGCGTGCACGCTGCCTTGTACGCACGCGCCACGTATTGATCTTCATCGAATAAATACGGGAAGACGAAGTCGTTGTCGTGCGCCTGTTGCCGCAACCCATCGGGGCTGTCGTCGGGGTGCGTCGCCGCATCGTTCGCGCTGATTGCGACAATTCCGAGCGGTTGATCTTCGTAATCGGCGCCGAGGTCGCCGAGCGACTTCTCGATGTGCTTCACGTAGGGGCAGTGCGCACAAATGAACATGACGAGCAACGCTTTCTTCCCAAGAAAATCGTCTCGCCGAACGGTCTTCCCGGTTACAACATCGGGAAGCGCAAAGTCGGGCGCAATCGTGCCCAGTTCAAGCATGGTGGATTCAGTCATTGCCATTCGTTCTTCTCCCTATCGATCATGAGCAGAGCAACCATCGCTGCGTGTTTGGATGAGTCCAAGCCGCCGTGCGATGCGACGGCCGGTGCGAAATATTGGCGAGCTTCTTAATGCCGCTATTCCAATAGCGTTAGCGGCCCTAAAACAGCCCTGTCTGCCGCCCCGGGTGGGCAATGCCAAAGTGTTCGTAAGCCAGGCGAGTGGCCACGCGGCCGCGCGGCGTGCGGTCGAGAAACCCAATCTGAATCAGAAATGGCTCATAAACTTCCTCGAGCGCGTCTTCTTCCTCTGCCAGCGTCGCCGCGAGCGTTCCCAGGCCCACCGGTCCCCCATCGTACTTCTGCATGATCGTCAGCAGCAGCCGGCGGTCGATTTCGTCGAAGCCGTGCGCATCCACTTCCAGCATCGTTAGCGCCGCATTAGCCGTCGGCCGGTCGATCGATCCCGAGCCGCGCACCTGGGCGTAATCGCGAACCCGCCGCAACAGGCGATTGGCAATGCGCGGCGTCCCGCGCGATCGGAGCGCGATCTCTGCAGCGCCATCGGCATCGATCGGAATCTGCAACACCTCTGCGGAGCGCTCAACAATCACGCGCAGTTCTTCCTCGCTATAAAACTCAAGGCGCAGCAGAATGCCGAAACGCGAGCGCAGCGGCGAGCTCAACAGGCCGGGCCGCGTGGTGGCGCCGATGAACGTGAACGGGCGAATCTCCATCACATGCGTTCGCGCCGCCGGCCCCTGCCCGATGATGATGTCCAGCTTGTAGTCCTCGAGCGCGGTATAGAGCTTTTCTTCCAGCACCGGCTGCAGGCGATGAATCTCATCGAGAAACAGCACCTGGCGCTCCCGCAGATTCGTCAGCACTGCCGTCAAGTCTCCTTGGATGACGAGCGCAGGTCCCGAGGTCTGCTGGAAACCCACATCGAGTTCGTTGGCGATGATCGTTGCCAGCGTCGTCTTTCCAAGCCCAGGAGGACCGAAAAGCAGCACATGATCGAGTGCTTCGCCGCGCGACTTGGCGGCTTGAAGGGCGATTGCAAGCTGTTCTTTGGCTTTTGACTGACCGATGAATTCCCCGAGCCAGCGGGGGCGCAATTTGAGCTCAAAACTCTGTTCTTCATCGGCGCGCGCCGCGCTCACCAAACGTTCCGGAGTATTGTCGTGCGCCAGAGTCATGCTGATCAGAAGTGTAGCCGTTCCCGCAAGCTGCGGCAAAACTGTCACCGCATTCGCTCCGCGGAAGTGAAACGCATCGGCTCCTGCGCGCAGTCAGCTTCACCGTCGGGAGCTCCGAAATTCACCATTCCGTACGTGACCAAAGTGCTGCGCCCCGGTGCGAATAAAAGTCAATGCCCATGCGGTTATTGACTGTCTTGATGCCGAGCCAAAAGTAACACCTTCGTGTGACTGCGGTGCGCTGATTACATGGCCTATAGTCGAAGGCATACTAGGCCAGCGAGAGTCTGCCATGACGCTCTTCGATCAACGTCAAAGCGGTCTGCAGGCTCCGGAGGGTCAACCATGCATGATCGAGTTTTATCGCCGCGGGTGCTTCTTCTTGTCGCTTTGGCGCTGCCGCTAGCGGGTTGCACCAACCCTCTAGCGGTTTCCGTCTCAGTTTCGCCAACGACCCAATCCATCGCAGCCGCGCAGACAGTGCAGTTCACGGCGCTGGGAACCTACGGCCACGGATCCAATCACCCATCGAGCCAACAGGACATCACGAATTCGGTGACATGGACTTCGAGCGCGCCGGGCGTCGCTACGATCAACACCAGCGGCATGGCGACCGGCGTTTCCACGGGCGTAACGACGATTACTGCCAGCATCAACGGATTTACGGGGGTTGTCTCCGCGACCGCTTCGCTCACTGTTACCGGCAGCTCGAGTGGCGGAGGAAGTCCGCTATCGATCGCAATTATCCCCAACACTCAATTGGTGACGACAGCGGGGGACACAGCCCAATTCGTGGCCATTGAAACCACCGCCACAGGGTCCACGGTCAACGTGACCAACACGGCTAACTGGGTTTCCAGCAGTCCGTCGATCGCCACCATCGGCGCCTCCACAGGACTTGCCACGGCAGTGAGTGACGGCACAGTGACGATTACCGCGGCTTATTCAACGGGCGGAAGCACGCTCACGGGCACTGCGACCTTCACCGTGGGAAGCGGAACCGGCGGATCCGGCGGGACAACGGCGGAATATACCGCGGTCTCTATCGTTCCGGGTTCCCAGGCGGTCTCGGCCGTCGGGAGCCAGACCGGCCAATTCATCGCGCTTGCCACTTTAGGAAGCACCGGCCTTGAGCAAGATGTAACCAACTCGACGGCGACTACCTGGATTTCGAGCATTCCAACGATTGCGGTCGTTTCCTCAACGGGGGTTGTCACAGGTGTCAGTGAGGGTACGAGCACCATCACCGCGGAAGTGTCTGACGGCGGCGGCTCAGTTGTGTCGAATTCTGCGACGGTCACGGTAACCTTAACACCGGCTCCGGAACCGCTGCTTTCGCTCAGCATCATTCCGAGCGCCATCACAGTCGGCAATCTGGACGATGCGGGACAATTCCTGGCCATTGGAACTTACGCGAACTCGCCGGCGGTAAGAGATTTAACCAACTCGGTGCAGTGGCTCACCTCCGCGCCCAGCGTGTTCCCGGTGAACACCAACGGCACCGGCGTCCCGAGCGGTGGCTCGAACGCCGGAATTGCGACTGCCTTTGGAAGCGGGAGCGCAACGATTATCGCGGAAGCGACCGATCCAGCGACGGGATCGGTGCAGACGGCCACGGCGACCTTCAGTTGCCCGCTGGTTCTGCCCACCCCTACCACGGCTGGCTCGTGCTATCCAGGCTCTCAATCGTCATCGCTGCTGTCCACACTCACCATTTACAACGAGGGCCTGAACACCACGAACTGGCTGGTGACTGCTCCCTCCGCCACTGGAACGCCGAATGTGATCCATTGCGGCCCCGGCTCGGTTGGGGATGGACTGGGCGGATCGGTTTGCGTTGCAACATACCCCGTCGGCACTACCGTCCTGCTCACCATTCCGGCTGGACAAGGCGCCTTCGGCGGATGGTCCTATAACTGCGTGCCCGTGGGGAGCGTCACTGCGGCCGGCCCCAACCAATGCCAGGTCACGCTCACTTTCGACGACACTGTCGGGGCTGTTTTCAACTAAACCCTCGCACCTTCTGCGAAAGCCGCCTTTCGGGGCGGCTTTCGTATTTGTACACGGCTCGACTTTGGCAACGCCTCGCGCCGCCGATCGGCTGCGTTCTGCAAGCGGGCCCCGTCAGCTTCACCGTTTAGACTGGAAGGGTCTCTCTGAACGTAATGGCTCACCGTTTTGGAATCCTCCGCCGCTTTCGCTTTAATCTCCCGCAACGCATCGCGGCGGCTCTATTGGCAGCCTTTCTCCTACAGGGCTTCTGGGTCGTAAGCCGCCAGACCCTGACCGACACCGATTACCAGTACGCGCGCTGCGGCCGCGAAACCTGGGAAAAGCCTTCGCCCCTAGCCGGCTACTACACATCCTGCGGCAACATTCACGACGGCATTCTCGCCTATCGTCTCGCGGGTCTTCCGCTCACCCTCGACCTTCTTCTTGAGCGTGGCGTCGACCTCTTCCGCAACCCCGAAAATCGCGTCGCGCTGCAGCCTGGCGCCGAGCTCAGCACCTGGGAGCTCCGCCATCAGATGACTCACATCCTGTTGCTTATGCGCCTGCCGTTCCTCTTCGCGGGCTTTGTCCTCGGCGGATGCATCTGGTGGGTCACGCGCCGGCTTTTCGGCAATCTGGGCGGCTACACCGCGCTCGCTCTCTACTGCTTTTCACCAGGGATCCTCAAAGCCTGCGTGGCGCCGAATCCTGACGTTCTCGCCGCCCTCGGCGTGTTCGGCGGGGTGTACACATGCATTGGAGTCGCTCACGCCATGCAGGGACCGCAACGCAAATGGCGTCCGCGCGTCGTCCTCCTGATGGTGATTCTTGGCGTGGCCGCCGCCGCGCACATTGCCGCCCTGCCCGTTGCCGCCATACTGGGGTTGTTGGCAATGCTCTGGATCGCCGAGGGCCACAGGAGCCAGGTGCTACCCGTGGTGCTCGTAGCGGTTGGCGGTGCACTCCTGCTCCTTTTCGCGTGCTACAGCTTTTCTCCCGATGCCTTCAGCTATGTCTTTCGCTCGTCGTCGGGTTTCCTGTGGCTTTCAACCGATCCCGCTCGGCGCTTCTTCTCGACTCTTTCGAACGACGGCGAGACCCTGGCCATGTGCGCGTCCATAGTTTTGTACCTGACCGCGCGCAAGTCCCGCTACTTCGGCAACACCCTGCCTCTGCTCTGCGGAGCATTCCTCATGCTCCTGATAATGACCGGCGCTCCAGGCGCCCCCTGGCTGTGGTCGTTGCCATTTCTGCTCACATTCATCGGCGGTGTTTTTGCTGACGCTTACGAAGGGCCGCGCGGAAAGCTGGCTCTCGGCGCGGGCGGCGCAATCGTGCTGGCGCAGGCAGTTTTGTGCATACTCAGCCTGCCGCTTTTGTCCCAATGAAAGCCCCCTTTGTCTCGATCAATGGCCGCTTGGAAGCAACCGCCAACGGCCATTAAGCGCATGCGTCCAATGGCCACCTTGGGCATCGAAACCAAGCCCGATTTGCGCCATACTGCCGCCCCGTGATTTGCTGTTGAAATCGCCTCATAAATTGAACCAAAATAAGGATTTGTTTCCGCCCTCTTGCCTTGCTAATTCCCCGTCCGAACCACTAAAATAGACCTAGAAACCTGCGGATTTGGCGCTGCCTCTTTCTGGCCTTCCCGTCGCCTCCCGCGGATCTCGAAAACTCTATGGCAGACGACCAGAACCCACAGCTCCCTCTCGATCCGCCCACCCCTCCTGGTGGCACGAACCTTGTTCCCATCAACATTGAAGAGGAGATGCGCCGCTCCTATCTCGACTACTCCATGTCGGTGATCATCGGGCGCGCGCTGCCAGACGCTCGGGACGGTCTCAAGCCCGTGCATCGCCGTGTGCTCTACACCATGAGCGAGATGGGCCTGGAGCACAACAAGAAATACACCAAGTGCGCCAAGGTCGTCGGTCAGGCCATGGGCGTCTATCATCCCCACGGCGACTCGGCCATCTACGACACGCTGGTCCGTATGGCGCAGCCATTTTCTCTGCGCTATACCCTGGTCGATGGCCAGGGCAACTTCGGCTCCGTCGATGGCGATCCGCCCGCGGCCATGCGCTACACCGAGTGCCGCATGGAGCGCATCACCGGCGAGCTCATGGCCGATATCGACATGGAGACCGTCGACTTCGTCCCCAACTACGACGAGTCCACCGTCGAGCCATCCGTTCTGCCCACGCGCATTCCCAATCTCATCGTCAACGGATCGAGCGGCATTGCGGTCGGAATGGCCACCAATATTCCGCCGCACAACCTTACCGAAGTCGTCAACGCAGCGATCGACCTGGTCAAGAACCCCAAAGCAGGCCTTGCCGAAGTATTCAAGCACGTCAAAGGTCCCGACTTCCCCACTGGCGCGATTCTCTACGGCCGCTCGGGCATTGTGGATGCCTATCGCACCGGCCGCGGACGCTTCCTCATGCGCGCGCGCGTCGCCGTTGAGAGCGTCACCAAAGATCTCAAGGCGCTGGTCGTCACCGAGCTTCCCTATCAGGTCAACAAATCCACGCTCTTCAAACGCATCGCCGAGCTGGTCGAGAACAAAATCATCTCCGACATCGACATCGGCGCCGATCGCACCCGCGACGAGAGCGACCGCGACGGCATGCGCTTCGTCATCGGCCTCAAGCGGGGTGCACAGCCTGAGATCGTGCTCAACCAGCTCTACAAGCACACACAGCTCCAGGAAAGCTTCTCCATGATCTTCCTGGCCGTGGTCAACAACCAGCCGCGTGAGCTGGGCCTCGCCGACGCCATCCGCGTCTTCATCGATCACCGCATTGACGTCGTGCAGCGCCGCACCGTCTACCTGCTGCGCAAGGCGCGCGAGCGCGAGCACATTTTGGAAGGCCTCAAGATCGCGCTCGACAACCTCGACACGGTCATCAAGATCATTCGCGCGTCCGCCTCACGGGCCGAAGCACGCGAAAACCTCTATGCCTGGGGCAAGGGCACCGAAATTATCATTCAGCTCGATCGCGAGCTGCAGCGCCACGAAGAGCGCGGCCTTACCCTTCGCCAGGTTGACGCGATCCTCGAGCTCCAGCTCTATCGCCTCACGCAACTTTCCGTCGACGAGCTCCTGAAAGAGCTGTCCGAAATCCGCGTCAAGATTGCCGAGTACGAAGAGATCCTGGGCAGCGAGAAAAAGCTGCGCGCGGTTATCGTCAAGGAGCTTGAGGATGTTCGCGACAAGTATGGCGATGAGCGCCGCACCGAAATCGTCGACGAGAGCGCCGAGATTCAGCTTGAAGACCTGATCGCCGACGAGCAGGTCGCTGTCACGGTCAGCCATCAGGGCTACCTGAAGCGCACGCCCATCTCCATCTACCGGCAACAAAGACGCGGCGGCACCGGGCGCATGGGCATGAAGACCCGCGAGGAAGACTTCGTCTCGCAGCTCATCGTCAACTCCACGCATGCCTTCTTGCTCTGCTTCACCAACACCGGCCGCGTCTACTGGCTCAAGGTCTACGAAATTCCCGACGTGGGCGCTGCCGGAAAAGGCAAATCGATGCAAAGCCTGCTCGATCTCCAGACGGGTGAAAAGGTCTGTGCCATCTTGCCCGTACGCGATCTAGAAGAAGAAGGCAAGTTCGTCTTCTTCGCCACGCAAAAAGGCACCGTCAAGAAAACTCCGCTCAAGGATTTCTCCAACGTTATGGCCCGCGGCATCATTGCCATCGGCATCGATTCCGACGACGAGCTTGTTGCCGCCCGCATCACCGACGGCTCGCAGGTTATCTTTATCGCCACGCACTTGGGCCTCGCCATTCGCTTCGAGGAGAGTGACGTTCGCTCCATGGGACGGCCCGCCTACGGCGTCCGCGGCATCTCACTCATCAAGAACGATTACGTCGTTGGCACCGCGGTCACTCCCAAGGAGCATGCGCCCGGCGCCTATCGCATTCTTTCCGTCAGCGAAAACGGCTTCGGCAAGCGCACCGACGTCGAGGAGTATCGCCTGCAAACGCGCGGCGGCAAGGGCGTCAAGAACATGGCCGTTACCGACCGTATCGGCCGCGTCAGCACCATTCAACTCGTTGACGACTCGTCGGAGTTGATCGTCATCAGCCAGTTCGGAAAGATTATCCGCGTCGACACCAAGACCATTCGCTCCGCGGGCCGCGCCACGCAAGGCGTCCACTTACTCTCGCTGGAACCCGACGACAAGGTTGCCGCCGCGGTCATCATTCCGCCCGAAGAACTCAACGGCAACGGCCACGACGAGCAAGGTACGCTGCTGCAGTAACGATGAGAGCGCCGGCCATGACGTAGAGCCCCACGGTTGGGGACGGGCCAACCCCTCGATCCGAGGTTCGGACGCGATGGAATTTCAAGATGGACTTGAAGAACTGAGGCGTGTACTAAGTCTGAAGAGATCGCCTCGATTGATTGAAAGAACTGCCAGATGGGTGTCTCCGGAGACGTTTCGTCTCCTCCCCATTTGGTTCCCCGAATACTCAAGACGAGCATTTTTCTATAAGGCAAATTGGTCTGAGAAGCAGACCAATACGAATCGTGTTTCGGGTCTGTCAATCCACAAATATGAAGGAACTATCCATGCAAATGAAGCGCTGACTTTAGCCTTAGGAATTAGGAAGAAACAGAGGCCCAATTGGTCTTGCTGCCACATTTGGGGAGTCGACGACCCAACATTTCAGTTATCAAATTCTGTGATTCAGGATCCTAGATTCTTCTCCTGTGTTGCAAACATGGTGTTACTTCCGACGCCTCTAAAAGCATTTACGGACGCTTTGCCCGCCATCAAGGCGATGCTGCGAATCTGTTCAATGAATCTATATGAATGGAAGTGCGAGCATGAAGAATTGAGGGATGCTCATCGGGCGCTGACGAATTGGAGCGATTGGGAATCGTATCCCGCCAGTTGGCCGAAGATCCCAAATGAACGCATCCCACTTGGGGCAATTCCGCTCTCGCCATCTATCCGAGCCTCGGCGGAAAAGCGACTGTCGGAGATCCGTCGCGATATGCGTGATGCGGGTCCCCACTACCCGCGGGATCAAGTTAAAGCAACCCTCGGTTTTTGGAACGTGCTCTTATGAAATGCCGGTTGTCAGGCGCTTTAAGTCAAGTTTTCACGACGATCTCAATCCCACTTCCCCACCATCCGCCGAATCGTCTTATCCATCGGCTTGCTCGAATCGCGAACAACTCCGATCTTCTCCCAGGCCGCCAAGCTAAGTTCATACGTTAGCTCCATCCGCTCGCCAACCGTAAGGCTGCGCCAGTCTTTCACCCGCTCCTTCAGGTGCTCCGGCACATATCCATAAGGAAACTTCGATTCATCCACGTCCATGCCTAAATTCTATCGAGCTGCACTAGAGATCGCAGAGCCTTGACCCGACCCTGTTCTCTGTTGCCTATTCCCTGTCCTTCCCCTACAGCGGCATCACAAACTCCCCCGTAAAGTACTTCTGCAGTGACGTGATCGGCTGCCAGTACTGCCAACCAGCGGGGTCGTAAATGCTCAGGCCGGTCACTCCCGCCTGGTCTTCCAACCCCTCAATCACTACCGCATGCAGCGGCGAAGATGCCGACCCGGTCGAGTAGAGTCCGGCAATCACGGGATTGCCCTTGCGAACCTGGTCCATCATATTCGTGAATGCTTCAGCTTTTGTCGCCCCCGGCCCTACGGTCGCCTTGATGCCGATCCTTGCCAATGCCGCCACAATTTGCTGCGGCGTCAACCCCTTAGGCCCAATCCCGGTCGAAAGCAATCGTAGCGTCGGTACGTTTTTGTTCAGCAGTTGCGCGATCCGCTGGCAGCTCAGCACACCGCATATCGGGATCTCGCCCTGCGCGGGTGCGCCCGCCACGCCCTTGAACACCATTCCTTCCTGATAGTCAATTCCTCCGCCCCCTGGCGTTCCCGATCCAAACGGCGTCTCTCCGGGCGAGCCCACTGGCCCGCCGCCCGGTCCACTTACAGGCGTCTTCCCCGCTTGCGCAATCGTCTGCTCGGCCTGACCCGCCAGCGTCGTCGATTCCGCCGCAGCTTCATCCGCGATCTGCACAATCGGCGCTTTTTGCGCCACGGCAATCGCATTCGCCGCCGCAATCACCTTGTATTCCTGTGCAACCATACCCATGAGCTTCCCCGCCGCGCCAAAACACGCGCCCACCGCCACGCCAATGCCGACGTTGTTGTGCTTGGTTACGTCCATTGCGTCGGTCATCTGTTTCGAAATCTTTCCGGCATTCTGCAAAATCGCCTGCGCATCCGCCAACAACTTCTGATTCGCAGCCGCGGCACTTTGCTGTGGCGCAGGCTGCGAGGGTGCGGGCTGCCGCGGCGTCTGTTGGCTGCACACGCATCCCGCCGGCTGCGTTCCCGCGGGATTCGCGCAGTAGTTATACCCACCCGGCCCGAACGGCTCGCACGGCGTGCCTCCCGGTGGCAGTTGGGATGGCTCCGGCGGTCCCGGCTGCGGCTTGTAATTCGGTGGCGGACCACCTTGCGGCGGCTTCGGTGTTGGCGGCAATCCCGGCCCTCCGCCTTTCACCTCTCCGCCCAGCGGCGGCGTATATGTGCTTCCGCCCCGGCAAATTGCCATGCAGGCGTCGGTTTGATCCCCGCCGCACCCCCACCCCTGCGATTCGGCTGCAGCCACCTCGTCCATCGGAACAATGATGCCGACTATCGGCGGATCGATTGCCTTGCAGTAGTAGCAGGTCTCGCCCGTATGCTTCCAAACCGTCATGCCGCTCAGGCTGCACTCGCCTCGCGAATCCTGCGGCGCCATCTCCCCGTAGCACACCATGGGATTCATACCCGTATACGGGTTATTCGCGTTCTGCTCCTCGCATGTCTGCGAGCTCTGGTCTTCGTAGGTTACGGTCGCTTTTAGCGGCGGCTTCGTCGATTGCTGCGCGTGCGCACACACATTCATTGCGGCAAATACTGAAAGCCCCAGCGCTCCGGCGATCGGTCCGGCGCAGAAGATCCTGACGATTCTCATATCGATACCTCTTATGTTCGATCTGCTT
>DASXFF010000175.1:0-35223 GCA_036489735.1 Occallatibacter sp.
GCGCCGCCGCGGGCTTCGCGCCGCAGATACTTGCCGCGTCCCGGCTTGCCGACAAACTTTCCTCCGCTCACAATCAACTCGCCGCGTGAATACACATCGCGCGCGTTGCCGCGCACGCGGAACCCCTCAAACATCGAGTAGTCGACGCGCATGTGGTGCGTCTTGGCGCTAATCGTATAGTCCTCCGCCGGATCCCAAAGCACCAGGTCCGCATCGCTGCCTGCGGCCAGTACGCCTTTTTGGGGATACATCCCAAAGATGCGCGCCGGCGCCGTCGAAACCAACTCGACGAATCGGTTGATCGAGAAATTTCCCTTCCCCACACCGTGATGATGCAATAGCTGCAGACGGTTTTCGATTCCCGGACCGCCATTGGGAATCTTGGTGAAATCGTCCTTGCCCAGTGCCTTCTGGTCCTCGAAGCAGAATGGACAATGATCGGTCGACACCACCTGCAGATTGTCTTGCCGCAACCCATCCCACAACTTGGGTTGGTTCTTCTTTTCGCGAAGCGGCGGCGTGAAGACGTACTTCGCGCCGTCCCAGCCCTTGCCTTCCATGTTGTCTTCAATCGATAGCAGCAGATATTGCGGACACGTTTCGGCGAAGGCCGGCAATCCGCGATCGCGCGCCTCGCGCACCTGGTTCAGCGCATCCTCGCTTGAAAGGTGCACGATATAAATCGGCACGCCGGCAATCTCCGCCATCGCAATTGCGCGATGCACCGCCTCAGCCTCGGCCTTGGTGGGCCGCGTCAGCGCGTGATAAATAGGGGCGGTCTTCCCCTCCGCCAGCGCCTG
Organism: Occallatibacter sp.; assembly: GCA_036489735.1. Taxonomy (GTDB): domain Bacteria; phylum Acidobacteriota; class Terriglobia; order Terriglobales; family Acidobacteriaceae; genus Telmatobacter. The sequence goes on from DASXFF010000175.1 coordinate 801, forward strand.
CTGCACGATCACGTCGATCACCGAGCCGTTTTCCGCGTGCATGCAGATGAGTGCGCCGTTCTTCGCCGTCTGCTTGAGCGCTTTGAAGATTGTGGCGTCGTCGACCATCAGCACATTGGGATAGGCCATGAACAGCTTGAAGCTGGCGACGCCCTCGCGGACCATGTCATCCATATCTTCCAGGCCCGCATCGGGCAAATCGGTCACGATCATGTGCAGCCCGTAATCGATGCACGCCTTGCCTTCGGCCTTCTTCCACCATGTATCGAGCGCCGCGCGCATCTTGGTGCCCTTCGCCTGGATCGCGAAGTCGACGATGGTTGTCGTGCCGCCGATCGCGGCCGCCCTCGTCCCCGTTTCAAAATCATCGGCAGACTTCGACCCTCCGAACGGCATATCGAGGTGCGTGTGCGCATCGATTCCGCCAGGCAAGAGCAGCAGTCCCGTCGCATCGACGACAGTCTCGGCGGCGCTCGCCGGAATTCCCGCGCGCACTTCCTTGATCGTCGCGCCTTCGATCAGCAGGTCGGCCTTCACACTGCCGTCGGCGTTTACGATCGTTCCGTTTTGAATCAAGACTTTGGGCATGATCTCTCGTTCTCGCTCTCCACCGGCTTGCCGACCCGCTAACCTGCCGACTCGGGGGCTGGCGTCACGAACGCCGCGCCCTTCGTCCGTTCATCCCAAGTCTGCGGCTTCAAGCCGGTATCGACCTCCACCATCGTGATGCATCCATCCACAGGGCAAACCAGCGAGCACAAATTGCAGCCCACGCACTCCGTCTCATCGACGCGAGGAATCCGTGCGAGCGGCGTCGGATACGGTCCCTGCGCAAACGCTACGGCCCGCTCCTTGCGCGTCACCGGCGTCTCCGCAATGGCCGCCATACTCTCCGCCGCTTCCATCGCCGGCGTCCGATGCAACTCCACGTGCCCATCCACCGGCCCGGTCACACGGTCCAAATGGATGCACTGGTGCGCGCCATCCCAGCACGCAATATGGCACAGCTCGCAGCCAATGCAAGTCTGCTCATCGATGCGCGCCACAATCTTGTAATTCAGATTCAGGTGCTTCCATTCCGTCACGCGATTGAGCGACAGCCCGCGGAAATCGTCGAGCCTTTCAAAGCCCTTCTCACGCATCCAGTTCTCGAGTCCGTCTGCCATGTCCTCAACAATGCGGTAGCCGTAGTGCATCACCGCCGTGCACACCTGCACTGTGCCGCATCCCAGCAACAAAAACTCTGCCGCGTCACGCCAGGATCCGATGCCGCCAATCCCAGAGAGCGGCAGCGCTGCCTCGGGATCCGCCAGAATCTGCTGCACCATATTCAGCGCGATCGGTTTCACTGCCGGACCACAGTACCCGCCGTGCGAGCTCTTCCCATCCACATTCGGCCTGGGCACAAATGTATCGAGATCGATTCCAGTAATTGAGTTGATGGTATTGATAGCCGACAGCCCATCGGCCGCGCCGCGCTTGGCAGCGCGCGCGACGGTGCGAATGTCTGAAATGTTCGGCGTCAGCTTCACCAGCACCAGTGTGCGCGCCTTTTCCTTCACCCACTCCGTGATCATCTGCGTATATTCCGGAACCTGGCCTACAGCCGAGCCCATGCCGCGCTCGCTCATGCCGTGCGGGCAGCCAAAGTTCAGCTCCAGCCCGTCTGCGCCTGCATCTTCCGCCCGTGCCACAATCTCATGCCAGGCCTCGCGGGTCGACGCCACCATAAGCGACGCAATCACCGCATTCTTCGGATAGCGCTTCTTTACCTCGGCGATCTCGGTCAGATTCTGTTCCACCGTCCGGTCGCTGATCAGCTCAATATTGTTGAAGCCCATGATGCGCTGGCCGTTCCAGTCGGTAGCGGAGTAGCGCGAGCTCACATTCGTAATCGGCTCGCCGATTGTCTTCCACACCGCTCCGCCCCACCCCGCATCAAATGCGCGCATGATCATCTCACCCGTGTTCGTCGGAGGAGCGGATGCCAGCCAGAACGGATTCGGTGAGTTGATCTTTCCTGCAAAATTTCGCACGCCTATGTCAGGCATGGGGCACCTCCGCCGACGCTTTCAAGATCGCGAGCGCTGCGCGCTTGCCTGCCGCCACCGCGTCCACCACTTCGCGCCCGCCGTTTACGCAATCCCCGCCCGCAAAGTACTTCGGATTCCCGGTTTGTCCCGTAACGCGATCGGCTACGATTTTGCTGTCACGCACCGCAACGCTTCGTAGCTCCTGCAAAAGGTCGGTTAGCGGCGACTGCCCGATCGCGGGCACGACCAGATCGCACGCGATCGCCCACTCCGAGCCGGGAACCACTTCGAGCTTTCCCCCGGTCTCGCGCACCAGCACCGTTTCCAAAAGCAGACGGCCATGCTCGTCCCGTCGAACGGCCACCGGCTTCCGATGCCAGAGGAACTGCACACCCTCCTGCCTGGCGTGCTCATACTCAAAATCGAACGCCGACATTTCGCTCTCGCCGCGCCGGTAAACCATATAGACGGTCTCGGCGCCCAGCCGCCGGGCCGCGTTCGCCGCGTCGATTGCGGTATTTCCCGCGCCTACGACCACCACGGTCCCTCGCAATTCGCGCAGGTGTCCCGTCTTGTAAGCGGCGATAAGCTCCAGCGCGTTCATCACGCCATCTACTTCTTCGCCCGGTATGTTGAGCCGCTGCATGGCTCCAAGTCCCAGCCCCAAAAAGATGAAGTCGAATTCCGCTTCTAGCGCCTCCAGTGCCGATGTCGATTCGACGTCAACTCCGCATCGGAACTCCACTCCAAGCTGCCGAATCATTTCCGCCTCGCGCACGCTGTCCGCGGCGCGCAACTTGTACTCCGCAACACCATAGGTATTCAGCCCGCCCGGCAACTTACGACGCTCAATCACCGTCGCCTGCGCGCCTTGGCGGCACAATTCCGCCGCGCAGGCCAGCGAAGCCGGCCCGCTCCCAATGCATGCAACTCGCAGCTTGCGCGTTCCCGGAGCGTCCACCGGCACCTTTTCGCCTGAGGCCCAGAACGTATCCATGGCGTGCCGCTGAAGCAGCGCAATCTGAATCGGCTTGCTGTTCTGCCGGGTCAGCACGCAGGCGCCCTCGCACAGCACCTCGACCGGGCAAACGCGCGCGCAACTGGCTCCCAGAATGTTCGCGTCGAGAATCCGTATCGCCGATCCGCGCAGATTCCCCGATGCAATGCGCTTGATGAATCCAGGCACATCAATATGAGTGGGACACGCTCCTGTGCACGGTGCGTCGAAGCAGTTCAGGCAACGATCCGCCTCAATCACTGCGGCCTGCGCCGTTAGCGCCGGCTTCAGCTCGCCAAACTGCGCTCGCAGTCGCTCATCGTCAGGCAGTGCAGCAGTGCTCATCGGAACCTCATGAATGTGAGGACCCGACTTTAATCGCGCCAGAACTCGCGCCTCGAAAGCCAGGTGCCTCGGCCCCAAAAAAATTGCCTTACGACGCCACCAGTGGCCCGTACAGATCCGGCCTGCGGTCGCGATAGAACTGCCACGTCCGCCGCACTTCCGCAATCTCATCCAGATTCAGGTCGGCGGTCAGCACTTCATCTTTATCGCGCGCCGCCTCGGCAATGATCTTCCCCCGTGGATTGCAGAAGTAGCTTGTCCCGTAAAACTCCCCGATGTTCCACGGAGCCTCGGTCCCCACGCGATTGATGGCCGCAATAAAATATCCGTTCGCCGCAGCGTGCGCCGGCTGCTCCAGCTTCCATAGATACTCGCTCAGACCGGCAACAGTTGCCGAGGGATTGAAGACAATCTCTGCGCCATTCAATCCGAGGCAACGCGCGCCCTCAGGAAAGTGCCGGTCATAACAGATATAGATGCCAACCTTCGCAAAGCCCAGATCGAAGACCGGGTACCCGAGATTCCCCGGTCGAAAATAGAACTTCTCCCAGAATCCCGGCGCCACATGGGGGATATGCGTCTTGCGATATTTGCCCAGATATGCACCGTCGTTTGCGATCATCGCCGCGGTGTTATAAAAAACGCCTTCCTGCTCCACCTCGTAAATCGGCACGACCATGGCGATGTGCAGCTCCTTCGCCAGCTCGCGCATCAACTTGACGGTCGGCCCATCGGGAACCGCCTCCGTCATTTCGTACCACTTTGTCTCCTGCTCCGCGCAGAAGTACGGCCCATTGAAGATCTCCTGGAGACACACAATTTGAGCGCCCGCTTTCGCCGCCTCGCGAATCAGCCCCACGTGCTTTTCCACCATCGCCTTCTTTTGCGCCGGCAGCGGCTCGGTCGCAGGCACTGCATTGGCCGCCTGGATAATGGAACATCGAACGACTCGGGGCATGGCTCGCTACCTCCACCTAAAAGAGCTGTGAGTATTAGAAGTTAACCGAAACACCTCCGTTCGGCAATAGGCGAGAAGGGCTAGGAGGCGGCAGCTGGAAGCTGATCGCTGCCCTTCTGTTTGACTTCGCTCCAACTCGATCCAATAATCGAATGAGATGAACATCTACGAGGAGATCGTAAAGCTGCAACGCGAGGGCCGCAGCGGGGCCGTGGCCACCATCGTGAATTCGCGCGGCTCCATCCCCTCCTTCCAAAGCGCCAAGATGCTCATTCGCGACGATGGCTCCATTGCCGGTACGATCGGTGGCGGCTGCGTCGAGGCCGAAGTCTGGCAGGCCGCCCGCGAGGTCATCGCCCAGGAAAAGCCACGGACTCTCACCTTCGATCTCAATCAGGATCCCAAGTACGACACAGGCCTGGTTTGCGGCGGCACGCTCGAAATCTTCATCGAGCCTGTCCTGCCCGTCCCGCTTCTTTACATCTTTGGCGCCGGTCATGTTGCCGTGGAGCTCTTCAAGGCCGCCCGTAACGCTGGTTTCGACTGCATCGTTACAGACGACCGCGAGGCCTACGCCAATGCCGAACGGTTCCCAAATGCTGCCGCGATTGTCGCCAAAGACGTCGACGATGCGCTCAAGGAACTCGCTCCCACTGAATCCTCATATATCGTCATCGCCACTCGCGGCCATCGCGACGACATGCGCGTTTTACGCTGGGCCGTGCAAACGCCCGCGCGCTACGTCGGCATGGTCGGTTCCAAACGCAAAGCCATCACCGTCTTTCGCGAGCTCACGGACGAGGGCCTAGACCCTGAGCTGTTTGCCCGGGTCCATTCGCCGGTTGGGCTCGACATCGGCGCCGTAACGCCGGAAGAAATTGCCGTCGCAATTGTCGCCGAACTCGTCGCCGTCCGCCGCCGTGCGGACCAAACTCTGCCCCACATGAGCTGGTTCCAGACCGGAAAACACGCTGCCGTTGCTGAATCCACCCTAGCCGTCGATCCGCTGACTGCCCCAATGAAAAAGTAGTTGTGGCCCGGACGCTCCCACCCTCGAATCTCCCTGTTATCTTTATTCCTTATGATTGGCGGCTCCAAACTTTGTGGCCTGATCCTGGCCGCCGGCGAGTCTTCGCGCATGGGATCCGATAAGGCAATGCTTCCCTGGCCGCCGACGCAGCCGGGTACAGTGCCGCCCGGACCCACGCTTCTTTCCGCCGCTATTCTCGCTTTCGAGCCGTTCACGCGCCTGATCGTGGTCGTCGCAGGCAATAACGCGCAGGCCGTAGGGATTACCGCGGGCGCATGCGGAGCCTTCACGGCCCACAACGCCCATCCAGAGCTCGGTCAATTCAGTTCGCTGCAGGTGGGTTTGCGTGAAGTGTTATCACGCGGCTGCGATTCCGCAATGATTACCCCAGTCGACTGTCCACCACTGAGCGCGGTCTCGCTCGAGCGTCTCTGCGATTCGTTTCAGCGTGCGGAAGCTCAGGGCATGTGGGCGGTGGCCCCGGAAAACGATGGCAGACATGGACACCCGCTTTTGGTAGGCCGCGAAATAATCATGAAGTTTCTGGATGCGCCGGTCACGACCAACGCCCGCGAGATTCTGCACGCCCATGCGCATCGCGTCGCCTATGTTTCGGTTCCCGATTCACTGGAAAAGGCGGGCCTGAACACGCCCGAAGACTACGAGGCGCTCAGTGCAAAGACCATTCCACGTCTGCGCTAGGGTGTATCGGCAAGCTTCCCCATCACAGCCGTGAGCGTATCGATGGCCAGATGACTCGCGTGCGATGACGCCACGGGCAGCCCGCCGACAGCGCGGACGAGCTCTTCCCTTGTCAGTTTCCTCGCTTCGCCCACGGTCTTCCCGCTCGCGAGCTCCGTCACCGCCGACCCGCATGCCATCGCCGCCACGCAGCCCTTTGCGCGGAAGCGAATCTCAGCGATCCTGCCCGCAGCAATTTTCACGGTCAGTTCCAACACATCGCCACAGGCTGGATTCTCGATCCGCGCGGAGGCATCGGCGTCGGCCACCTCTCCCGCGTTGCGCGGGTGCTCAAAATGATCGAGAAGTTGCGATGAATACATGTATCTTGGCTGCCGCTTCAGCGAGCATCGGCTCTTTGGCTCGCCACCTCGGCCTTAGCCTCTGTCTGCCGCGCGTCCAGAATCTCCGTCACCAAAAACAGATCCGCCAGCAATGCGCGCAAATGGAGAGAGGCATTCAAATTGTCGATCAACTGCGAACCGATCGCTGGCTGCGCGAGCACCAGCTCCACAGCCGCAAGCGCGCCCTCGGTGTCATGATTCAGCACCTCGAAAAAAACCTCGTACTTTTCCCTCGGCGCAAGCTGTTCCTGCTCCAACACATCCTTACAGCTTTGCGCAAGTCCGCGCATGGCAGCCGCGGCCCGCGCCAGATTGTCGCGCAGCCGGCCGCCGCTGTCGCTGCTCTCGTCGCTCGGCAACCCGCGCGCGGCAAAGGAAAGCGTGAACTCGTAGCACGCCTCAATCGCTTCACACTGCCGTTCAATCTCAGTCGCCATCGCTCGCGGCATACCCTTCCTTCGTTTTAGTTCCCGATCCCTTCACCGCCCATCGCTCGGTGTCGTGTTCCTCAAGGTAGAAGTCTCTGCTCATCCATCCGAAGATCATCGATTTCGTGATGGGCAGTTTCTCCGGCCGGATCCCCATGTAAACATGCACCATGACCAGCGCGATGAGGCCCACCCCAGCCAGCCCATGCAGAACATACATCAGTCCCCACGTCATGTCGCTAAAGAGATACGGATTTCGAGTGAAGATCCCCGTCTGCACGCGCTTCATCATGAAAAGCCCGGTCACGATCACAGCCAGCCCCGCCAGCATAATCACGCCGTGATACAGCTTATTTTCGAGCGGGTACTTGGCAAATCTGCTGGGGCTGGGAGCCTGCTTGCCGAAGAACTTCCTCACACGATTCATCGCGTCTCGCAGGTCGGTCTTATCCGGCCATATCGACCAGAAATCAAGAAAAAACGACGCATGAACAATGTGATAAAGAACTGAAATCGTCAAGACGCATCCCGCGATCCAGTGATATAGCACCCAGTTGAATTGCACACCCACCCTGGGCAGGAATGCCGTGAAAAGCAGCGTGAACATCGACGCTGCCATGATCCAGTGAAACAGTCTTGCGGCCAGCGAGTGTCTCGGCACCCGCTCCGGAATTCCCGCTGCGCTGGCCACCGCGCCCCGCTCGGCAAACCGCTTGGGCGGCTTCACCACGATCAGGTAAAGCGAATGGACGATCATGAAGAACAAACCCGCGATGACGGCCACCCACATCAGTCCCCACGCAATGTGCGTCGGCACCGATTGCCCCCACGGACTTCTCGCCCACTGGATTAACTCCACGCCGCCTCCGGCACTACGCGGTCTTGCAGCTGTGAGGCAGACCCAGTTTCAGCGTGCTGGGATGACTGAGCGCCGTCGATGGCGCGTTTCACCAGGTTTCTCATCAGCGGAATCTTGTAAGCATTGAATTGCAGCGGCACCGCGCCTCTCACTGCGAGCTCGCCGGCCATTTTGCCGGTCTCGGCATTTGCGGGCTTGCCGCGCACCGCGTCCTCCACCACTTTTAGTCGCATCGGCTTTGGCGCAACGGCGCTTACAGCAATCCTGATGTCGCCGATCGTGCCGCCCGATAACTTCATCGCCGATGCCACGTTCATGAGCGGGAAGTCCCATACGTTGCGGTCGCGCACCTTCTCAAAATAAAATTTCGCACCCGCCCACGTCGCAGGAATTCGAATCGCGATCAGCAGATCACCCGGCCGCAAAATGTTGAGCCGCGTGATGTCCAGCTCCGGGCCGACAAAGTAATCCTCTGCGTCCACTACGCGCTCGCCCTTCGGCGACTGGATCACAAACTTCGCGTCCAGCGCAATCAGCGCCGGTGCCGAGTCCGACGGATGCACGGCGACGCACCGGTCCGCGCCAAAAATCGCATGCTCCCGGTTCCGCCCCACCGGCGTATCCGCGTAACAAATGTTTCCGCCTGCGCGGTAGCACGGCCATCCGCCACGGTAATACCAGCAGCGTGTGTCCTGCGATACGTTGCCGCCAAGCGTCCCCTGGTTGCGAATCTGCGGTGAAGCAACCAGCCCGACCGCTTCCCCCAGCACACTGTAATCCCGCTGAATCACTGGATGATTCGCGACTTCGGTCAGCGTCGTCATCGCGCCGATCTCAACACCATCGCTCGTCGTGCGAATCCCTTTCAGTTCCTCAACACCGCTCAAGTCCACCAGAACCTTCGGCTTCTTGATACGGTCCTTCAGCCAGTCAAAGCTGTCCAGCCCGCCGGCCATCACCCATGCATCCTCGCCATGCTGCTCCAGCAGCTTCTGCGCCTCCGCGGCAGAGTTGGGCTGGAGCAATTCAAATGCCGGCATTACGTCTCGAATTACCGCCATCGCTTTTCCCTCCCGCTTCTTGCCCCGTCGCGCCGAAGATCCTTCTATTGCGTATTTCTGTTCCGTACTGCTTTTCTCGCTCTTCAAATACTTCCCATGAACGGATGTTGCATCGGCCGTCCCGCCTCGAGCGAGGTCAGAATCGTATCCGCATTCACGGGGCACCGCTCAAAAATCTCATCGCCCAGCGCGTCACTCAGCGCATTAAGAACCGCCGCGCACCCTCCGCCCACCGGAGGCTCACCCACTCCGCGTGCTCCGACCGGCGTCTCAGGATCGGGAATATTCAACGCGGCCCACTGCATATCCACCGGCACATCGAGAATTGTCGGCGGTTTGTTCTGGTAGAACCGCTTGGCTAGCGTAAAGCCATACTCAGGGTCCATCACCCACTTTTGCCCGATCGCGTGCGCAATACCCAGCGTGGATCGTCCGAGCATCTGGCCTCCGAGAGCTGCCGGATGCAGCACTGTCCCCACGTCGCCGTAAGCAAGAAAGTCGGTCAGATCGTATTTGCCGGTTTCCACATCCACTTCCACTTCCGCAAAGCTGGCCACAAACGAATACGTATCGCCGTCCCGCGGGTGCTTGTCTTTCGCGGCCACCACCAAGCCCTGCCCTGCCAGCGCTGCCACCGCCGACTTCGTCCGCTTGTTCACATCGGTCGGAGCGTCGTGCCCGTCGTAGATTCCGCCCAATGCGATCGCTTTCTGCGCAACCTGCGAGAAAGTCAGCCCCGCCCCTCCGCCCTTGGGAAACACGCGCCCATCTGCGACTTCGTACTCCTCAGGCTTGCCCCCAAGCGCCTTCGACGCCACTTCCTTCAGCTTTTGCCGCGCCTCCGTTGCCACCGCATACGCCGCCCGCGTCATGGCATGTGTGGTCTGGCTCCCGCCCGATACGCAGGTAAACGGCATGATCCGCGATGTGTCGCCCCACACCACATCGCATATCTCCCACGGAACTCCCAGCACTTCGGCGCCCGCACGATGCACGTCGATCACCGACTCTGTTCCCAGGTTACCGATCCCCGAATGGAAACGCACCCGGCCCTCGGGCGTAATCACCAGCAGTCCGTCGAACCCAATCGTTCCGCCCACGTAGCAGCTGAGTGAAACGCCCACCCCTCGCACTTTTGTGCCCGCGCGTTTCGGCTGCGCTATGCGTTCCTGCCACTTGAATTGCTCTGCGCCCCGCTCCAGCGCCAGCCGCATAAAGCAGCTCGTCGAATAGGCGCGCTTACCGCTCGCGTTCGGTGCACCATACTCCGCCTTGCCTTCCGGGCAGTTCACGCTGCGCAGGGCGACCTGATCCAGCCCCAGCGCACGAGCCGCCTTCGACAAAACCGGTTCCATGATCGCGATTCCCTGCATGCCTCCCGGCGCGCTCTGCGCACTGCGCGGCAGTGTATTGGTCATTACCGTCACACCCCGCCATCGCATTGCAGGTGGTTGGTAAAGCAGTGAAACGATTCGCGCCGCCGATCCGCCATCGCCCGACGCGTCGTACGATCCCGCGTTGGTCACCGTGAACATGTCGAGCGCCGTGATTCGTCCATCCTTCGCGAAACCAACTTTCATCCGGCCCAGCACGCTCGGCCGCGCGCGCCCGATAAAGTGCTCCTCTTCGCGGCTGATGCGCATCATCACCGGTGCATTCAACTTGCGCGACAGCAGCGCAGGAATAATCATCGTCACGCCGCCCGTAATCTTGCTCCCGAATCCGCCGCCGGTGTACTCGCTGATGAACACGATCTTGTCGGGGTCCATGTTCATCCATCGCGCAATCGCCGGCACCGTCTGGAACGTGCTCTGCGTGCCCGTGTGCAGATACAGTTTGCCGTTCTGCCAGTAGGCCATTGCCGTCCGCGGCTCAAGGCACTGGTGGCTCACGTCAGGCGTCAAAAACGATTCATCCAGAACCAGGGCCGCATTTTTGAACCCAGCGTCTAGATCGCCATACTTCCAGGTGTCGGGCGCTTCGCCCATCGGCAGCCGTCCCTGGTCGTATTCCGCGAAATCTTCCTTCGTCCACTTCAATTCAGTCAGCACCGGCGCCGAAGGAGCTGGCGGCTTAGGCCGCTCCCACACGTTGCCATCCGCGCGCGGATTCGGTCCGCCCGGCCGCAAGCTATCCAGCGGATCAATCACGAAAGGCAGCGGCTCCATGTCGACCTTGATCTTTTCTATCGCTTCTGCGCAGGTCAGCTCGTCCACTGCAGCCACCGCCAGGATCGGTTCGCCCTCGTACAACGGCTCGTTCGTCAGCGCTCGCTCGCCCCATTTGCTCGCCTTGATGGTCCGCCCGTTATCGTCCAGGAAATCGGCCTGCTCCGGAATGTCATTGGCGGTGAATACCGCCTTCACGCCCGGCATGGCCAAAGCTTTCGATGCATCAATGCTCTTGATCCGCCCATGCGGCATCTGGCTCAGCGCCAGCCGGCAAAACAGCATTCCCTCAGCCCGAAAATCCTCAGCATACCGAGATGTTCCCGTCACCTTCGCGATCATGTCGGGCGTTGCGTAGTTCCTGCCGATCAGCTTGTATCCCGAGCCAAAGGGGAGCGGCGTTTCATTGGCCGGCTTTTTCGATTCTTGTTCCGCCATCGCTCAGGCCCTCCTTTGCGTCGAAGATTTGTCAGCCGGAACACCGTCCCTCATGTACTCGGCGCCGCGCATCATGGCATCCAGAATCTTGTTGTAGTCCTGGCAACGGCAGAGGTTGCCGCTGATCCCGTGCGCCAGCTCCGTCCGCGTAGGATTGGGGCGCGTCTTCAGGAACCCGACTGCCGACATGATGAAACCGGACATACAAAACGCGCATTGAAAGCCTTGCTCATCCACGACCGCCTGCTGCACCGGGTGCAGTTTCCCGCCGTCCGCCGCCAAGCCCTCAATGGTCGTAACGCTTCTGCCGCGCACTGTATTCGTCAGCACCGAGCAGCTATAGTGCGGCACGTCGTCAATCAACACCGTACATGCGCCGCACTCCGCCCGATCGCAGCCCAGTTTCGTCCCCGTCAGTCCCAGCTTGTAGCGCAGTGTCCAGGCCAGCGTCTCCTGTTTCATCACTTCAACGCGCCGCATCTTGCCGTTCACGTTCAACGCAATCAGGCGTTCCCCGCCAAAACTCCGCCCCCTGCCTGGCGCAAGAATCTTGTAGCTCGCCGCGCCGACCACCGCGCCGCCGGCAATCACGCCCAGAATGAATCGGCGCCTCGTAATCTGGCGGGATCTGTTTTCGTTCGTTTTGGGTTCTTCCGTCTCCGGCATGTTTTCTCCAGCTTCAGAGTCGCTCTCGATGCGACTGTCACCTTCCGGGAATTGCCGGGCTGAGTCCGCTTGAACCACTTCACCGCGTCTTAACGGAAAACCGCGGCATTTGCAGCTATCTTAGTCCCGCCGCGGCGGACCCGGCAAAAGGGTCGAGCATGATCTAAGTCTTAATCGTTGCTTAAAACGGCTACATTCGTGCCTATCGCTTTCTGGACTAAACTGAATTCGTTATGGCTATCGCAGGCTCCTCACCCGCTCTTCAGCATCGCTCACCCGAAAAAGTTTTTGCGAACGAGCCGTTTACCGACTTCAGCAATCCTGAAAACGCTCGCTCCATGCGCAGGGCGCTTGACCAAGTGGCCTCGCACCTCGGCGTGGAATACAGCTTGATCATTGGCGGCAAGCGCCTCAAAACTGCCGAAAGAATTCACTCCATCAATCCCGCGCGACCCGCGCAGATCGTCGGCATTCATCAAAAGGCCGGAGCCGCGCAGGTTGAACTTGCGATGTCAGCCGCGCTTCACGCCTTTGAATCCTGGAGCCGGACCGCGGCAGAAGAGCGAGTCTCGTTGCTTCTGGGCGCCGCCACGACAATTCGCGAGCGCAAGTTCGAATTCATGGCCTGGCTTACTTATGAAGTCGGCAAGAACTGGGCCGAAGCCGACGCCGACGTGGGCGAAGCCATCGACTTCCTCGAGTTCTACGCGCGCGAGGCATTGCGCCTGGCCGCTGCTACCACTCCCATCCAATATCCCGGTGAGCGCAATGAGCTCCTCTATATCCCGCTCGGTGTGGGCGCCGTCATCTCACCTTGGAACTTTCCCTTCGCCATCATGGCAGGCATGACGGCAGCCGCGATCGTTGCCGGCAACACCGTCATCCTGAAGCCCTCGAGCGATTCGCCCACCATCGCTGCCCGCTTTGTCGAAGTTCTGCAGCAAGCCGGGCTTCCCGATGGCGTGGTCAATTTTTGTCCCGGCTCCGGGTCGACGTTTGGCAATGCGATCGTGGAACATCCCAAAACCCGCTTCATCGCCTTCACCGGATCCAAAACCGTGGGCCTCGAAATTCACGAGCGCGCCGCGCACGCACAGCCTGGTCAAATCTGGATTAAGCGCACCGTCCTCGAGATGGGTGGCAAGGATTCGATCCTCGTCTGTGCCGATGCCGATCTCGATGCTGCCGTCGGGGGAGTTGCTGCTGCAGCATTCGGCTTCAGCGGACAAAAGTGTTCGGCCTGTTCTCGCGCCATCGTGGATGCTTCCATCTTCGACACGTTTGTCGAGCGCCTGCACGAACAGACCGCAACGCTCACCATTGGCGATCCAGTGACCAATCCCAACATGGGCCCGGTCATCAACCGAGCTGCGCTTGAAACGATGTTGAAGTATATCGAGATTGGAAAGAAAGAAGGCAAGCTGATCACAGGCGGGAACGCGCCAGCCACGGCCGATGGTGGATGCTTCCTTGAGCCAACCATCTTCTCGGAAATTCCGCCCGACGGAGTCCTGGCGCAGGAAGAGATCTTCGGGCCTGTCCTTGCCGTCATCAAAGTCGCCAACTTCGAAGAGGGACTGCGCGTGGCCAACAACACCGAGTACGGCCTCACCGGCGCCATCTATTCTGCCGATCGCGAGCACCTCAACCGCGCGCGCCGTGACTTCCATGTGGGCAATCTTTACTTCAATCGCAAATGCACAGGCGCCATGGTCGGCGCGCATCCGTTCGGCGGCTTCAATATGAGCGGAACCGATTCCAAGGCCGGCGGTCCCGACTATCTCTACCTCTTCACCCAGGCCAAGAGCGTGGCGGAAAAGCTCTAGCCCCGGTTCAAGGCTTCAACCGCCAGTGTCGACGCCGCATCAAACCGATCGGAGACTCGATGACAGCGTGGGAGTTTTCAGCGGTGGTCTGGGGTCTCTCCTTTCTGGCGGGCTTCCTTGGCGCGCTCACGGGTCTTGGCGGGGGCGTGGTTGTCGTTCCTGCACTCACGCTCGCGCTCGGAGTCAACATTAAATACGCCATCGGCGCGTCACTGGTCTCGGTCATCGCCACCTCTTCCGGCGCGGCCGCGGCCTACGTTCGCGAGGGATTCTCCAACATCCGCATCGGAATGTTTCTCGAGATCGCCACAACTCTGGGCGCGATTCTGGGCGCATTTCTCGCCACCCGAGTGGGAACTCACGCGCTGGCCATCGTCTTCGGCTTGGTGCTGATTCAGGCGGCTGTTCAATCGTTCAGAGGGAACAAGGGCGGCGATCACCCTGTCGACTCCGACGCGCTCGCCACCCGTTTGCGGCTTGGCAGCTCCTACCCGGTCGATGGCAATACGCAGGAGTACGGTGTGCGCAATGTCCCGGCGGGATTTGGCCTCATGTTTGGCGCGGGCACGCTTTCTGGCCTGCTCGGTATTGGCTCCGGCGCCGTCAAAGTGATCGCCATGGATCGCATCATGCGCATCCCCTTTAAAGTCTCGACCACCACCAGCAACTTCATGATCGGAGTGACCGCCGCTGCCAGCGCCGGCATTTACCTCAGCCGCGGGTTCATCGACCCCCGCGTGGCCATGCCTGTGATGCTCGGCGTTCTGGGCGGCGCATTGCTCGGCGCGAAAGTTCTTGTGCATGCTCGCGTGCAAACGCTGCGGGCTGTTTTCGCGTTCGTGGTGCTGGCTCTCGCAATCGAGATGATCGTCAGCGGAATCACGGGGAAGGTGTAGCGATCATGAACGATCGTCGCCTTGAAATCATCATCGGGCGCCTGCTGCAAATCGGCGTGCTCATCGCGGCTGCAACCGTGTTTGCCGGAGGCGTCCTCTATCTCACCCAGGGACAGCGGGGCCGCGTCGACTTTCGCAACTTCACTCCCGATAGTTCCGACCTGCATTCGTTTGCCGGGATCGTCCACTCCGCAGTGCATTTCCAAAGCCTCGGGCTGATCCAACTCGGACTGCTGCTGCTGATCGCCACGCCCGTTGCGCGCGTCGCCATGGCCGTTGTCGGATTCGCTCTCGAGCGCGATCGCCTCTACACCGTCGTCAGCCTGATTGTTCTGCTGGTGCTGGCCGCCAGCCTCATCCACGCCGGCTGACGCTCAAAAGGCCGAGAGGGCCGAGAGGGCCGAAAACAGCAGATTCGCGATAAAAGCGACGAAAGTTGTCGAAATTTGTCGAGGGCCATTATTTATGCTGTTTATTATCAACGGCTTATCGTATTCATGCTCCAGGGGGGTGAAAAAAACGTTTTTGTCATTTTGCGGCTGCCAGGGGACCGATTAGGCGGAGCGTGCCGGAGGCCGCGACTGAGAAATACAGAGGATTGCCTATCATGTTGCCAGTATGCGCCAGAAGGGCGTAATGATCGGCAAACTTTGGGAAAACAGAGAGCAGAGATAAGAGAGAAGAGAGAAAGGACTTACGGAGGGCAGGTGAATTTATTTTCGGTGGAGGGGCTTGACAGGCAAGCGAGGGGAAACGGCGAGGCGGGAACGAGTTGTGATGGAACGTTCGCGCAAGGCGTCCGCATTCACAGGCGGGGGAAAGGGCCGAAGCTAAGAGCCGGGGATTTCTGTGGGGGATGAGAGCATTGCTTCCCGCCCAAGCGGAGCTTGGACGGGGCACCCGCAGGTTGCGGTGGATTGAGGTTTCTCAAGACTGTGGGATGAGAGCATCGCTTCCCGCCCTAACAAGTTAGGACGGGGCACTCTCAGGTTGTGGTGGATGAGGTTTCTCAAGACTGTGGGATGAGAGCATTGCTTCCCGCCCAAGGCGGAGCTTGGACGGGGCACCCGCAGGTTGCGGTGGATTGAGACTTCTCAAAACTGTGGGAGGCGATGACAAAAAAAATCGGGATGAGTTTTTCCGCAGCCCGATCAGGCCATGGCGCCGGAAGCGGATTGGTTCGCGGCCTGGCTGGCTGCCTGATGCTCGGCTTCCAATTTGCTTCCCACTTCGGCGGCGGCCTTGGCCAGCACTCGGTGATGAATCGTGAACAGCGCCAGTTCCAGCCGGTCGCCCACGCCGGTCTTGTCGTAAATCGAGCGCAGATAATTCTTGATGACCTGCTCGGTCGTCTTCAGCCGGACGGCGATCTCGCGGTTCTTGCAGCCCTGCACAATGAGCGCCACAATCCGCATCTCTTTCGGCGTTAGCCGGTCGCGGACGCGCGCTCCGACAAGATCTTCTTCAATCGCTTCCGGTGGGGCTACCTGAGTGGGCAGCCATGAATCTCCTGCCGCAACCCGGCGCACGCATTCCACCAGCGCAGGTCCTGTGACGCTGCGGAAAACCACCCCGCGAAAACCCTGCTGCATATACGCGGCGGCATTGTCGCTGTTTTCTGCGATCACAATGCCGCGGCTGTTGGTCGTTTCCAGCAGCATACCCAGCCGCGTGAAATCCGGTTGCAACGAAGCCGCAAACAGAACGATGGAGTTGGGAAACGTGGTGATGGCGTGGTACATACGCTCAAGATCGGTACATTGCGCAATGATGCGCAAGTCCTCGTCCATGGCCAGAACCTTGGCGGTGCCGGCCCGGAAGATCGCCTGCGAATCAGCCAGTATGATCTTGTTCATTGTGTTTCCCGCTACCCCCGCCCCTCTTGAGTGAAACCCGGCCCTTCCGTCCCTATCGGCATGGCGAACAGAGTCTTGGCAATGTCTCTAATTCCGACATTCCTGGCCCTCGCTGGCCTGATTCGCAACACCGGCCAGCCAAGATCGCTGGTCCATCGATCGGTTAGGTCGCGCGGCTATGTCTGAGATTACAGCCTCCGCGTCAAAATAGGGTACCAAAAACCCTTTGGCGGGGGCGGGGAGACCATTAACTACATTGGGACAGGCACGGCTGCGCTGCCGAAGCGCCAATTACGCGCGCCGGCCCTTTGGCGAAGCCGGCGCCAGCCTTGAACGGAGCAGTTCGATGGCAATACCTGCAGGCTCTACACTCTCCTTATGGCGAGGCCCATCCTGCTGGCGGTTGACGACGATGTAAGCGTGCTGGAAGCCGTGGTCCAGGACCTGCGCCGCGAATATGGCGCCACCTACCGCATCATGCGCGCCGCCAGCGGCCCAGCCGCGCTCGATACTCTAACCCAGCTCAAGTCGCGCGACGAGCCCGTTGCTCTGCTCATCAGTGACCAGCGCATGCCTGGAATGACGGGCGTCGACATGCTCGTGCGCTCCCGCACCATCTATCCCGACGCGCGTCGCGTTCTTCTCACCGCGTACGCCGATACCGAAGCCGCTATCCGCGCTATCAACACTGCCCGCATCCACTACTACCTCAATAAGCCCTGGGATCCGCCTGAGGAGAAGCTCTATCCGGTCGTCTCCGACCTTCTCGAAGACTGGCAGGCTGGATTTCAGCCGCCCTTCGAGGGGCTGCGGGTCATTGGCCATCGCTGGTCGCTCAATGACCACCGCCTACGCGATTTCCTCTCTCGCAATCATGTCCCTTATCGCTGGATCGACGTGGCCGCCGGCCCTGAAGCGCTCAAGCTGCTCGAGGATCGCCAGCTCGATCCCGAAAAGCTCCCCGTCGTCCTGTTCGCCGATGGCACGGCCCTCGTCGATCCCGATCTGGAAACTCTCGCTGTTCGCGTTGGTCTCCACGTTCAGGCTGCTCAGGATTTCTACGACATCGTGGTCGTGGGCGCCGGCCCCGCGGGCCTTGCTGCTGCCGTATACGGCGCCAGCGAAGGTCTTCGCACCCTCGTCATCGAACCGGAAGCGCCTGGGGGACAGGCCGGCTCCAGTTCGCGCATCGAAAACTATCTTGGCTTCCCTTCCGGCGTGACCGGCGCTGACCTGGGCCGCCGCGCCTTTGCCCAGGCATCGCGCTTCGGCGCCGAGTTTGTGACGCAGCGCGCCACCGGCATGCGCATCGACGGGCAATACCGCTTCATCCAGCTCGCCGATGGCCGGGAGGTATCCAGCCATTGCGTGCTCCTTTCCCCCGGCGTCCAGTACCGCAAGCTCTCCATTCCGGGCGCAGAACGGCTCACGGGCCGAGGCATTTACTACGGCGCCGCGTTGGTTGAGGCACTGGCCTGCCAGGGTGAAGAGGTCTTCATCGTGGGAGGCGCCAACTCCGCGGGGCAGGCCGCCCTGCATTTCGCCAAATATGCCACTAAAGTAACCATGCTGGTGCGTGGAGAGGGGCTTTCGGCCACTATGTCGAAATATTTGATCGATGAGATCGCTCGAACATCGAATATTTTGGTAGAGGCGCGCACGCAGGTCGTGGAGGCCATCGGCGAGGAACATCTCACCGGCGTCAGGCTGAAAGGCGGTTCAGGAGAAGTTGAGGTAAGCGCGTCGTCTTTATTCGTTTTTATCGGCGCAGCGCCCGTCACCACGTGGCTGCCTGCGTGCGTTATGCGCGACGAGAAGGGATTTATTTTGGCGGGTCCGGATTTACGCAACGATGGTAAGCTGCCGGAAAGCTGGCATGAGAAGCGTGACCCGTTCCTGCTGGAGAGCAGCGTTCCCGGCGTGTTTGTCGCCGGCGATGTTCGCGCCGGCTCCATCAAGCGTGTTGCTTCCGCGGTAGGTGAGGGCTCGATCGCGGTGCAGTTTGTTCACCAGTATCTGGCAGGGTTCTAGACCCCGCTGCCGGATTCTGGTTTGGTGCCATGGGCAAAATGAGCGAAGACATACAGCCGACTCGCGTCGAGACGATCCAAATCAAGGATCTCGCCGCCGCACTTTCCAAGACGCATATTTTTGCCGGCACACCGGTGGAGTCCCTTGCCGGCATTGACAGCGTGGAACGCGTGACGGCCGATGCGGGGACGGTGCTGGTAGAGCCAAACGGCCCGTGGGCTTACTACTGGGTGGTGCTCGAAGGCGAGGCCTATGCCAAGCGCCCCGAAGCCGACGGGACTTTGACACTGGTTGGAATTGCCCACGCCGGCGAAGGCTTCGGGGAAGTCCCTTTGCTCAGCGGGCGGGGCCAGTCGCCTTTCCGCGTCGTCGCTTCGCAGAACTCCGTCTTGATTCGTTTCACGGAGCAGGACTTCTGGTCGCTGCTTGCCTGCTGCCCGGCCATCCGCAAAATTGTGCTCGCCGACAGCGCGGTGCGCCTTCAGGCCTACCAGGTTGAAGCGCTGCATCGCGAAAAACTTATTTCACTCGGGACCCTGGCTGCCGGCCTGATGCACGAGCTCCACAACCCCGGCTCGGCAGCCAAGCGCGCCGCTTCGCAGCTGCGAGAAAATCTTCTGCGCTTGCAGCAACTGAGCCTGCGGAGCAGCGAGAAACCAAAAACGCCGGCGCAGCTGCAGTGCATGAAGGACTTTCTGGAACACGCCTTGCGCAGTTGCAATCAGCCAGCCATGAGCACCCTGGAGCAGGCCGACGCGGAAGAGGCCATGAGCCAATGGCTCGACCAGGCGGGCGTCGAGAACGCGTTCACCATCGGACCGACGTTGGTCTCGATGGGCTTCGACCGCAAGGAAATCTCCTGTGCGCAGGAGCACTTCGATTCATCGTCATTCTCCGACGCGCTCAACTGGTTTGGCGCCCTCGTCTCGAGCGTTTCGCTGGTTTGCGCCATCGAAGAGAGCATTTCTCGTATCTCAGAGCTGGTGATGGCCGTCAAAAAGTTTGCCTACGACGAGCGCACGCCGGATAAAGATCTCGACGTCCACGACAGCCTGCAGAGCACCCTCACCATCCTCGGCCACAAGCTACGGCTCAAAGAGATTCACGTGGAGAAACGATTCGCCGCATTTCCCTCGACGATTCGCACGCGCGGCGCGGCGCTGAGCCAGGTGTGGACGAACCTCATCGATAACGCCGCAGATGCTTCACCGCAGGGTGCGAAGCTGGAAATTTCAACCTGGTCTGAGCCCGATTGGCTTGTCGTTTGCATCGGCGATCATGGCGCAGGCATTCCGGCCGATGTTCTTCCCCACATCTTCGAGCCGTTCTTCACCACCAAGCCCGAGGGATCCGGAACGGGCCTGGGCCTCGAGATTGTCCACCGCATCGTCACACAAAAATTCGCCGGGCAGCTTGAAGTCGAGTCGCAACCCGGCGACACGCGGTTCATCGTTCGCCTGCCCCTGAAATCCCCCGCCGTCTAGTGTTCTGTTCCTTAAGTTCGCACCACGAGTCGAAGCCCCAAAATGCAGGTCCTTCGACTCATTTTGGTGCAAAAGCGCACCAAAATTCGCTCAGGATGACCCGTTGATTTTGATATGAACTTCGTGGCCAGGATACTCGCTCGGCTCAAGATGTTTGAGCGAATGCCTAGAGTCCAGGAACTGTCGCATTCAGTGGTATGACCACTGGACTTTTATGGGGTATGATGATCTCCGCCAGAAAATCTGCTCCAGTGAGGCCTCCGTGATTCGACAAAAGCACCTGCTTGCTGACCGGCTCTTCATGCTGTTTCTTGCCGCGGGCCTTATCGTCGCTTCCTCCACCGCGCTGCACGCTGCCGCCACCTGCAATCCCCACGATTTCGGCGCCAAGGCCGACGGAGCGACTAAGGACACAGCGGCGATTCAAAAGGCCATTGACGCTTGCGCAGCCAAAGGCGGCGGCACGGTGCTGCTCACCGCGGGCACGTGGCTGAGCGCGCCGATCGTGCTCAAAAGCAACATCACCCTTCTGCTCGATATTCATGCAACACTTCTTGGCTCGCCCGATCACGCCGATTATCCCGACATCACTGAGTTTCGCTTGCCCGGCGTGCAGGCTTTGGTCAGCGCCACAAACGCGGAGAACGTCAGCATAATCGGCGAAGGCACCATCGACGGCAACGGCGAAAGCTGGTGGCAGGAGGTGCGCGCAGTCCACAACGCTGGAGTGATGGGGGTCCATCCCCGCCCGCGCCTGGTCGTCTTCGATCACTGCAAGCACATCCGCATCGAGGGAGTCACCATCCAGAATTCGCCCATGTGGCAGGTGGTGCCCTATTACAGCGACGACGTCGTCATTCACAACATTCTCGTGATCGCGCCGCCGAACTCACCGAACACTGACGCCGTCGATCCCTTCTCCTCGTCCAATGTGCATATCGATCATCTCTTTGCCGACACAGGCGACGACGATATCGCCATCAAATCCGGCGCTATCGACTCGCCCGGCGGCGACGATCCTGTCCGCGACATTACCATCACCGACTGCACCTTTCTCCATGGCCATGGGCTCTCCATTGGCAGCGAGCTCGCGGGTGGCGCTCGCAACATTCTTGCAGAGCGCATTCACTTTAAGGGCACCGACAACGGTATTCGTGTCAAGGCCAATCGCGATCGCGGCAACGACGTCTCGAATCTCGTTTTTCGCGACATCGACATGAAGGACGTGAAGAACCCGCTCGTGGTCAGCGAGTATTATCCGCGCATTTTGCCGTCGGACGCCGCCGTCGCGCCGGCGCCGGTCACGCGGCTTACGCCTCACTTCCACGACTTCGTGTTTGAAAACGTGACGGCAACCGGAGCAACGATGGCCGGCGCCATTGTCGGACTGCCCGAGGCGCCCGTCACCGACGTGGTTCTCAAGAACGTCAACCTCAGCGGCGAAAAGGGACTATCCATCGGCTACGCGACCGTGACAGGTCAGAACGTGAAGGTCGAGGCCGCGCAAGGCGATGCAATCATCAAGATGGCGGGCACCGATATCACGCTCAAATAACGTGGAAGGCTAAAACCGGAAATTTAATTGTGGCAAATGCGGTCCCGGAAGAATATAAGCACCGGAATTTCAACGAACATTACCGAATTCCACCAGAGTTTCCATTCCGGAATATGCACTATTAGCCAGATGAAGATTGCCAAATGCGCAAATAGGGCAGCCATTATTAGGCTCCAGAATGACAATTTCCTATGCAACGGGCGGCTCCCAGAAACGAGATAACCGTACATGAGCGCCGTAAATGCCCCAAAATCAATCCACCGAAACAGTAAATCGCCGTTCACCCCCGCTCGTCCAGCTACGATTAGCCCCGTGGCTACTACGACCGAAATAGTGACATACAAGATCAGATCCCGCGCGCGTGAAGTAGTCCGTCTTTGAGTAGGATGACGCATATTCACTACTGGCATTCCGTCGCCTCGTTATTCAACGCACGCCCTTAAGCTACTGATTCACCCCGCTGGCCAGAAATCCTCCGTCGACCACAAGAATCTGCCCGGTCACAAACGAAGCGCTGTCCGACGCCAGATAAACCGTCGCGCCAATCAGTTCATCCGTTTTGCCAAATCGCGCCATGGGTGTACGCATCAGCAGCTCCTGGCCGCGCGGGGTCGAATCCAACAGTTGCGCGTTCAAGTCGGTCCGGAACACACCCGGCGCAACCGCATTCACCGTTACGCCTTTCTTTGACCACTCCACAGCCAGTGACCGAGTCAGCGACGCCACTCCCGCCTTGCTCGCCGCGTACGCCGCCACTTCGCTCAGCGCTACAAAACTGTTGAGCGACGCGATGTTGACGATCCGTCCATACCCGCGCTCCAGCATGTGCCGGCCGAAGACCTGGCAGGACCGCAGCGTTCCCGTCAAATTCGTATTCAGAATGTTGGTCCACTCGGCTTCGGGCAAATCGAGAGTGGGCGTCCGCTTAATCATGCCCGCGCAGTTCACCAGGATGTCCACTTTGCCGAAACGTTCGAGCACTGCGGCCAAAAGCGTTTCCAGCGTGCTCCGATCAACGACGTCCGACGGCACGCGCAGCGTTTGCCGCCCGCGCGCTTCAATCTCTCTGGCTGTATCGTCCACCTGTTCCTTGCGGCGCGCCGTAGCGATAACGTCGGCGCCGGCATCGGCCAAGCCGAGGCTTAACGCGCGGCCAATCCCGGAGGTTCCTCCGGTCACAACTGCAACCTTGCCCTCAAGGCTGAAGAACGAATCTTTCATTGGATCTCCGTGGGAATTCGATTGCAGAACGGCTCGTCGCGATCGAGCGACCGAATCAGGAGCTGCTTCCTAAGAATACCGGTGCAATGTGCCGGGCGAACAGATTTTCTGTCACGTTCCTGGCGATCACCGCTTCATTGGCCTCAAGCAGCGCAAGATAGCGCTCTTTCATATTCGCTGCCACTTTAAATCCCACGTGCAACAACTGCCGCAAGCTGCTGTTGTACGCATTCGAGCACTCAACGTGCCGCAACGCCGAAGTATATTGCTGTGACGTCCATCCACGAACCTGTTCAACGGAAGGCAACTTCTCGGAATGAATGTCGATGACCGTGGCATAGGGCGCACACAGTTCCTCGCGATGGGCCATCGCTTCTGCGTACACTTCCTTCGCCAGCGCCAATCCGGCACCGCCAGCCTCGGCGAGCCCGATCAGTTCCTCAAGCCATGTGGTTCCCGCCGTCTTCAAGTGCACGCCCGCGTCGAAACGCTTCATGGTCGAGTGAATCGCGGGATAGATCGAGAACTTGTCGCTGCCCGAGTGCACGCTCAACTTCAGATTCTCCGGCAACCCATATTGCCTGACTGCGTAGGCAATCGCGGCCATGTCCAGCGCCATCTCCCGCTCGAACTGCTTTACGTCGCCCACGTAATCCACGCCTTTGTTGAACCGTCCGCTGAACTTTGGCGCGATGGTCTGCACCGGAATGCCTTCGTCAGCAATCGCCGCGAGAATAATCAGCAGTTCGACCGGGCTCTGCGCGCGATCGGTCTCGTCCATCGAAACTTCAGGAATAAAGTTCCCCGCGCCGCGCGCGCTCAGTACGCGACGGTACACATCCCCGGCTTTCTTGACCGCGGCCAGAAACTTTTCGGCCGTGGCTCGCAAGATTGCCGGCGTTATCTCGAACGCCTCGTCTGCCCCGCCCAGTTCTATGCTTCCCTGCAGTTCCGGATGCTGCTTCACAAACGCTTCAATGTCCGCAACCTGCGCCGGCTGACCAATGAAATCGGCCACGTCAAACGTGAAAAAATCGCACGGTAGAAGATAGCGGTCTACAGTCGCGGCCGTAATGTGGTCGGCATCGCAAAAATAGGGCAGCTTCCACCCAAGGTCTTTCACTGCCGCGTCGGCTGCTCGCCGAACCTCCGCCGGCTCGGAGCCGATGATCACGTGCTCGCGGTTCGATTTGTTCCAAACCGGAATCACCTCAAGCCCGCGGTCCAGGACTTGGATGCACGCCTGCAGTTGCGCCTTGGCCTGATGCCCAAACCGGTCACCAACCCCAATCGAGTATTTATTCAGCCTCAATTCTTCGGTCCCCATACTTGTTTTAAGATGCAGATTCTCAAATCCTGCTGTCGGCGCGATTCTTAAGGCTCATCCGACATGGTCGTGGGCTAATTCCGGCGCGTTGGAATTTTGAAATCGGCTGCGGTTGGCCCACAATCCCAACCCAGGATTCGCCACAAAGAATATCTGTTCCCGGCCCACCTGGTTGAAGCCGTGGCGCAGCTTCTCCGGATCGTAGCGTGCGGTCATCGACTTCAGATCGCCATATTCGAATCCCACACCCTCGATTTCGTTCTTGCTCAACTCACCCGGACACCAGCGAATGGTGAACCGACCTTCCGACGAGGCGTGAATCAAGTGTGCAGCCGCACTCAGGTCCGCGGACAAGTCGGCATTCTCTTCCACTGCTTTCAGCGTGGCCGGTGTACCGCGATAGCCGTACTTGCGGATCAAGGCATCGATGCCTTTGTCCTCGCCAAACTCTTTCACGCCCGGCGCAAGAATGATGAGCTCTGCCCCATCGGCCAGCGCCATACGAGTCCGGTACACGGCCTTGTTGCCGATCCACGTGCTGTGGAACTCCTTCGGGTCAAGGTACACAACCGCTTTCCGGATCGGCTCATCGAGCATCTCAAAGTTCACCTTCAGGCTCAGCTCAGCGGCTTTCAAAAAGCATTCCAGGTCGTCGCCAATGTATAGCCCGCGCACCGCCAATCCGCCATTTTTGCCGCGCCCCACAACGGTCTGGACATAGACAATGGGCAGGTGCTTCAGGAACTTCTCGGACGCCCGGTTCAGCACATTGCGGACAGGGTTTTCGGCCCTCCCCATGATCCGCTCCATGCCGTACACCGCGCCCAGGTAGTGGCTGCGATTGATTCCCTCGCGGCCGCCCGAGCCAATCAAAATGTTCTTGGAGTGATTCGCCATCCCGATCACTTCGTGCGGCACAACCTGCCCGATGGAAAGAATCAGATCGAATCCACCCCTGGAGATCAGCTTGTTCACCTGCGCCGGCCATGTGTAATTCAGCTTGCCTTCCGATTGTTCGCGGATGAACTCCGCCGGCAGCTCGCCCAGAGTTTCAACGTCGGTTCGCCAGTTATGCACGCGAAACAATTCCACCGGCATCTTTCCGAACATGCGCGCGATCTGGTCCGGCCGCATCGGCGTGTGGGTTCCGATTGCAGGCAACACAGCCTTTAGCCGGTCGCCATAATGTTCCCATGCGAACCGCGTGAGCGCACCGGCCTGCGAATGCTCGCGGCTTTGGTCGGGCGGCACCGCCAGCACGCTCGTCCGCTTGCCCAGTTTGGCAAGACTCTCGACCAGCAGCTCTTTTAATTCTGTCCCCGAGAGATCGGTTTCGGTGCTTCCCACCGAACAATAAAGGCTCATCGTGCCAACTCCGTCTTGCTAGCCAGCGGCTTGCAGCCTTTCGCTTTCGGCTGCCGGTTACCAGCGATCGGCTGCTTTACAGCCGGTAAGCCTTTTTCACCAAACCATACGTTAATGCATGCGCCACTTCATGCGCTTCATCCTCATCCAAACGGTGCTCGGCCACAAGGCGACCCAGGAACGCGCAATCCACGCGCCGCGCCACATCGTGCCGGGCCGGAATCGAGAGAAACGCCCGCGTATCGTCGTTGAATCCCACTGTGTTATAAAACCCGGCAGTTTCGGTGGCTTGCTCGCGGAAGCGCATCATTCCCTCCGGGCTGTCATGAAACCACCACGGCGGTCCCAGACGCAAGGACGGATAATGCCCCGCCAGCGGCGCCAGTTCCCGGCTGTACGTTGTCTCGTCCAGCGTGAACAGAATGATGGTCAGGTTGCGTTCGTTGCCGAATCGGTCAAGCAGCGGCCGCAGCGCGTCTACATAATTTGTCGGTCTGGGAATATCGCAGCCCATGTCGCGACCATAACGCTCATACACAAGACGGTTGTGATTGCGCACTGATCCGGGATGAATCTGCATCACCAGGCCATCTTCCACGCTCATGCGCGCCATCTCCGTAAGCATCTGCGCACGGAAAAGTTCCTGCTCTGCCGGGTCCGCTTTACCGGCGACCACCTTGTTGAACAGATCTGCCGCCTCGGCCGGCTGCAGATCCGCCGTCTGCGCCGTCGGGTGTCCGTGATCCGTTGACGTGCAACCCAGCGCCTTGAATCGCGCCCGTGCCTTTTTCAGCGCATTCAGATAACCCTTCCACGTCGAGCTGTCCTCGCCGTGCATTTGGCCCAGCTTAGCCACAAGGCCGGCAAATCCCTTAAACTCGGGATCCACCACCGCATCGGGTCGAAACGCGGGAACAATTCGCGCCTTCCATCCCGAATCGCGAATCGCCTGGTGAGCTTTCAGTTCGTCGAGCGGAGTCTCCGTCGTCGACAGCACCTCAATGTTGAATCTCTCGTAGAGCGCCCGGGGCAGGAACTCCGGTGTGCGCAGTTTTTCGGCAATGACGTCGAAAGAATGGTCCGCTGTCTTCTCGCTCAGCCGCTCCTTCAGTCCGAACAATTCCTGGAACGCGAAGTCCAGCCACATTCGGGTCGGCGTGCCCCGGAACAAATAGTAGTTTTTTGCAAAGATGCGCCACACCTTGCGTGGATCTTCAATGACCGGCTGCCCAATGCCTAAATCGTCCAGCGAAATTCCCTGGCTATAGAGCATGCGGAACACATAATGATCGGGTTGCACAAAGAGGGTTGCCGGATCGGGAAACGGCAAGTTGTCGGCAAACCACGCAGCCTGTGTATGTCCGTGGGGACTGATGATGGGGAGCCCGCGAACATGCTCATAGAGAGCGCGAGCTACATTTCGCGCAGATGCTTCCGCGGGAAATAACCGGTCTTCGTGGAGCAACATGGCTACCATTCTAATCGTCTCGCGCACGGCCCGCGCAGCCACCGTCGCTTTGAGAGGTCAGACCGGAAGTATACACGCTTCAGCCGCCAGCGGCCTTCCGCGCATTTCTTCCCCGCCCCGATGGACTTTCTCCAACCAGACTCGCGCATTCGGTGATAATCTCCCTGTGACACTGATTTTACGTGCCGCACGAGGATTAATCAGCTTATGCCCAGGGTGAAGGAAGAAGAGCCAAATACTCACCGTACAATGCAAGTGGTTAACCACATTCGCTCTCTGATTGAGAGCGGAACCCTGCAACCGGGCGACAAAATACCTCCGGAACGCGAGTTCGCCCGTTCCCTCAAAATCAGTCGCGCCAGCCTCCGCACCGGCATCGGTTACATGGCAGCCATGGGCGTCATGAAGATTCGCCACGGCGTTGGCACCTTCGTCGCCGACGGTCCACCTCAATTTGGAACCGCATCGCTGAGCCTGATCGGCGCCCTGCATGGCTTTCAATCCTGGCAGATGTTTGAAGCCCGCATCATCCTTGAGAGCCATTTGGCCGCTTTAGCCGCCGAGCGGGGCAAGCAAGAGCAATTCTCGGCCCTCGCCGACGAAGTGGCCGACATGTTCGCTTCCATGGACAGTCCCACTGAGTACCTGATCCACGATTTGCTGTTTCACCGCATCGTTTCCCAGGCTTCAGGAAATCCCATCCTTGCCGCCATTATCGAGACCATTACCTCGGCGCTTTACGACACTCGACGAAAGACCGTCGAGCGCTCCACAGACATGCGCGAGTCCGCTGAGATGCACCGCGAGATCTATCGCGCCATCCGCGCGCGAAACGCGAAAGAAGCTCACAACCTGATGGAGCAGCACCTCCGCATGGCGCAGATCGCGCAGGGAATGGAGCGGCCCACCGGCCGAAAAGGATCGTCCGTCCCAACAAAAAAGAAGCACACCCGCACCGCATCCGCGGCCTGATTGAGCTTCGCGCCGCTGGGGAATTCGATTCCGGATCGAGCGCCGGCTCGCCTTCCCGGCCGTGTCAGAGAATTGTCACCGTCTCTATGTCCTTTGCCATCTTGCTCTCCCATCCAGCAAAACTTGAGCTCAAGGTCTGACCATCATTTGTTCGAGGCGTGACCAAACTCAGCGCCCTCCGGCTTCTCATAGAACGAGAAAACAGAAATTTAATTTTCGGAAAGCCCCGCCATTCCTCCGCAAATTTCCCTATTGACAGCCCGTCACCCTGTATATGAAACTACTCGCGCTTCAAAGTGTGGTCAGACCACGTGTCTGAAAAGTAAGGCTAAGATAGCTGGCTGCGCTGCGAAGCAAGATGTACCACCTATTTGGAGGCAGCATGATGAGGCAATTTGCCTTTGGGCACCAACGGCAGTTGAAAGAAACAGCGCAAGGAACGCCCTCCGGGTTCTGCAATTTTGCGCTTTGGAGTTGCATGGCGCTGTTCGTTGCCGTTTTGGTTCTGATGCCCTCAGCGGCATCGGCCCAGTTGAGCGGTAAAGGCGCCATCACCGGCACTGTGATGGATAAAACCGGTGCTGTGGTCGGCGGAGCTACGGTTACTGCCACAGATACTGCCAACGGTGTCGCCACGGTCACCAAATCGACGGGCGCGGGCGACTTCAATTTTCCCAATCTCGATCCTGGCGTTTATACCGTCACCACCACCGCCACGGGATTCGAGAAACTGACGCAGCAGAATATTCAAGTCGACGCCTTGACGTCGCAGCTTTACAACCCGGTCCTCCAGGTCGGCGCCCAAAGCGAGCAGATCACCGTCAGCGCAGCGCCGCCTCAGCTTGAGACCACTAATGCTACCCTCGGCACCACGATGGAAAACAGCACCTATGCCGAGCTGCCGCTTGAAATGGGCGCCTATAACTCTGCCGACCAGCGGCGCGCCACCGATTTTGTCTACCTGATGCCCGGTGTTCAGGGCAACGAGACCAACGGCAATGCCACGACGAATACTGGCGTGGTCAATGGTTCAGGAAGCCGTGGAGCCGCCTCCGATGTCTATGTCGACGGCATTTCCTTCGTGCGCGCCGGCGGTCAGGGTGATCCGCGCTATGTCTGGACGGCACTGTCTGTCGATGCCATCGACCAGTTTCAACTGCAGACCAGCGGTTACTCGGCCGTTTATGAAGGTGAGGGAGTTGAGAACTTCTCCATCAAGCAGGGCGGCTCCCAGTATCACGGCTCTGTTTATGAGTTCCTGCGCAACACCGCATTTGATACCTGGGGATTCTTTGCCAAGGTTCCCAACGCGGTGACTGGCACCCCGGTTAAGCCGATCGAGCACAGCAATGAATACGGCATCAACCTCAGCGGCCCGCTGGTTCCTTTCGGGTCGTGGAAGCATAAGGTTTTCTACTTCGGCAACTACAACGGCTTCCGCTATACCAGCGCCACGCCGACTCTGATGACGTTTCCAACCGTGGCCGAGCAGAATGGCGACTTCAGCGCTACCGGCATCAAGATTTACGATCCACTGTCGCAGGCCGCTTGCACTGCCAATAGCACCAACGGACCTTGCCGCTACCAATACGGCTATGGTCCCGGCTTGACTGCGGGTCTCGCAGGCAACCCGATAGCGCTCGGCGCGGGTTCTCCGGTCAACGTGATCCCAGCCTCCGAGTTCTCGACCGTGGCAAAGAACATGCAGGCCTTCCTTGCTTCATCGGGAGTCAATAAGGCCGTGGGCACCACCTTGCAAAACAACTACGTTGCACCCGATGCCACGGGTCTAGTGAATTGGTCCATGACCCATCGCATCGACATCACCGCCGACTCGCGCGACAACCTGTCGCTGGTCGCCGCGATTGGCAGGCAGGCCAGCTCTGTTCCGGTCGGCCAGACCACTGCGGGCCGCAACGTTGGGCCCGTTCCATTTAACTTCGGCCAGGCCTATGCTCCCAAAACCGCAGTCGGCCTCATCGAAGAAACGCACGTCTTCTCGCCCCACCTGCTCAACCAGGTCAAGTGGGGGTATGCACGTTACGACGGTCCTACTTTTAACGCCGACGAGGCGCCTGCTTATGCCGCCTCAACCATGGGGATCACAGGAACGCCTGCGGGCCAGGCCTCCAATGCCTTCCCTGCCGTCGTCTTCGCGGGCACCGACGCTCCGACAAACTGGGCGGGAGAACCTGCTTCGGTCACGACCGCAGAAAACTATACCGCGCTCGACAATGTGCAATGGACCGTGGGCAAGCACTCCTTTACGTTTGGCGGCCAGGTTGCATGGATGCTCTACAACGTAGTGAATGACACCACCGGCACAAGTCCGGTCACTCTCACCACTGCCGTTACTGAGACTTCGGGAATCAACGCCTCGAGCAACGCATCTCCGAAGTATGTTGCAACCTCCGGTACCGGCCTTTCTTACGCCAGCTTCCTGGTTGGCGAAATCGACAAGGTCGCCTTCACCCAATATCTGCAACAGGAATTCGGCGCGCGCTTCCGGGCCATCTCACCTTACGTCCAGGACAACTGGAAAGTGAGCCAAAAGCTGACTCTCGACCTCGGCCTGCGCTACGACTTCTTCCCGTCCGTGACGGAAGTGCACAACGCCGGGAGTTTCTTCAGCCCAACTCTCGCCAACCCGATCACCGGCATCAATGGCGCCCTCCAATTCACGGGTAAAGGCGCCGGCACGTGCAATTGCTCCACGCCGGTCAACAACTACTACAAGAACTTTGGGCCTCGCGTGGGCCTGGCCTACCAGATCGATTCGAAAACCGTGGTCCGCGCCAGCTATGGCATTATGTTCAGCCATGGGGATGCGATCGGTGGAAATGCGTCAAGTCTTGGCACGCTGGGCTTCTCCGCGGCGCCTTCCTTCTCAGTGAATGGACAACTCTTGAGCACTGCCCCGCTCACGGGAACGAACGGCGCAATTCCCGCCTACACGGGTGCGGCCGGTGTGGCCTCAGGCCCGCAATTCGGCACCGGCTACACCACCACCTCCGGCTTCACTGGAACTCCTTCGTCCATCGGGTACACCGACCCGTACCTTGGTGGCCGCGCGCCGGAGTACCTCAACTGGACCTTCGGTTTCCAACGCCAGTTGTCCAGCGCCATGACCCTCACCGCAACCTATGTCGGATCTGAAGGACACTTCCTCCAGTTGGATAGTTTCCATGCCCGTGGGTTCTGGGCCAACGACCTCGATCCCAAATACCTCTACCTCGGAGGAACGCTGGCCGGCCTGGGCACAGGAGCTTGCGCGGCCAATAACCTAACTTGCCCCGCAGGCTTCACCGCCAGCCAGCCACTCAGCACTGCCCTGAAGCCTTTCCCGTTCCAAACGGTAACCGACTCGTTTGGGTACGTAGGCAATTCAAACTACAACGCTTTGCAATTGCTCCTGGCAATGCGTACCTGGCACGGATTGTCCTTCAGCGGCAACTACACCTTCTCGAAGGCAATCGACGACGGAGGCACGTTCCGCACCGGCTACGCCATTCCGGCGGGCACCATTGCCAACAATTCATCCGCCTCGTTTCCCGCGGACCGCATCGAACGCTCGCTGTCCACTTCCGATCAGCCTCAACACTTCGTGGCCACTGCCGTCTGGGAAATGCCGTTCGGCAAAACGCTGTTCGCAGGCAACCCGGTCAACCGGGCGATCCTCGGCGGGTACACCATCTCCGGTGTTTACCAGGCCTTCTCCGGTTCGCCGCTGGCGCTCACAGAGTCTGCCAGCCAGACAAACCCCGCACAGAGCACCGCCGTGCCAATCCTGAATCCAAACTTCGGGTATAAGCAGAATGTCCGGCAGAATGGCAAATGGGGCAAGGGAATCACCGCTGCCAGCACAGGTGCTATTAGCTACATCGTTCCCAGCACCGGAACATCGGTCACGAACTCACAAGGTCCTTTTGAGAATCCGGTTACGGGAATCCTGAGCTCCTATGCGTATCAATTTAGCAATGCGCCCCGCACCGCGCCCTACGGCCTCTTCGGCCCCGGCAACTACCAAATGGATCTCGCCCTGGTGCGCAGCTTCCCGCTGCACTTCACCGAGGCCGCCAGCTTGAACATCAGGGCCGAGTGGTACAACGTCACCAACCACACCTGGTTTGCTGTTGCCAGCACTGCGGTCGGCAACTCCAGCTTTGGAGATGTAACCAGCAACTCCATCGCTACCCGCAAGGCTGCTCAGTTCTCAGCTCGCATTAACTTCTGAGCTCGCCTTTCACAATCAGTTGCTCAAGAGGCTGTCGGCATCCGGCAGCCTCTTTTGTTTCTTTGTTGTCTCACCATTTACCATTCACTCCGCAATCGCTGGACCCCCTGGAGCTCCCATGAAAATCTTCCGCCTTCCTGCCTGCCTCCTAGTGTTCGTTGCTGCCGCAGCCCCGCCAATGCTCCGCGCTGCCGCTCCCAACGACGCAATGACTCTCTCCCAGCGCGCCGCCAACTCCGCCGTTGCGCGCTGGCCCAGCGGCCGCTTCACGCCTCCTGGGTCCCCCGAGATCTGGAACTACGAGCTTGGCACCCTCCTCGAAGGCATGGACTCCGTTTGGCTGAACACCGCCGATCGCGATTACTTCAACTACATCCAAAGCTCCGTCGATGCCCTCCTCGCACCAGACGGCTCCATCCCCACACTCAAGCCGGAAGAGCACCAGCTCGACAACATTCTCCTCGGCCGCCAGCTTCTCCTCCTCTACCGCGTCACGCGCAACCAGCGCTATCTCACCGCTGCCACTTTTCTCTACGACCAGCTGGCCCAACAACCGCGGACCGCTTCAGGAGGCTACTGGCACAAGCAGCGCTATCCCGATCAAATGTGGCTCGACGGCCTCTACATGGCCGAGCCCTTTCGCGCCGAATACGCTTCCATCTCCCATCACCCCGAAGACTTCACTGACATCACCAAGCAATTCGTCCTGATGGAACAGCACGCTCGCGATGCGCGCACCGGTCTCCTCTACCACGGCTGGGATGAATCGAAGCAGGAGCGCTGGGCCAACAAGCAAACCGGCGACTCCTCGCAATTCTGGGCGCGCGGAATGGGCTGGTACATGATGGCCCTGGTCGACACGCTCGAATATTTTCCGGACAGCGATCCCGGTCGCAGGCAGCTCCTCGAGATTCTTCAGCGCGAAGCTGCTGCCATCGCTCGTTATCAGGATCCGAAAACCGGTCTTTGGTATCAGGTCCTCGATAAGCCGGCCGCCAAAGGCAACTACTTCGAGTCCTCCGCCGCATGTATGTTCGTCTACGCATTTGCCAAGGGCGTCCGTCGCGGCTACCTTCCGGAGCACTACTTAACCAACGCCCAGCGCGGCTACCGTGGCATCCAGGCGCACTTCATTCAAGCTCACGGTGACGATGTTTCGCTCACTTCCACCGTCAAAGGCGCGGGCCTCGGCGGCGATCCTTACCGGGACGGTTCTTACGCCTATTACATCGGAGAAAAAGTCGCTACCAACGATCCCAAGGGCGTCGGCGCATTTCTTCTCGCCGCCACGGAAATGGAAAACGCCCCCAATGCCTCGGAGGCCCGCGGCCGCACCGTCCTCATCGACGGATGGTTCAATTCGCAACAACGAACCGATGCATTCGGCAGGCAGGTGGAGTACCACTACAAATGGAGTAACCGGGACGAGCAAGGCTACTCGCTTTTCGGTCACATCTTCCGCAACTTCGGAGCCAACACAGCGGAGCTCGATGCTGAGCCTACCGTCGCAGATCTCAAGGATGCGCAGGTGTACGTCATTGCTTCACCCGACAATCTCGACAAGAATCCTCATCCCCACTACGCCAATGCCGAAGATGCCGCTCAGATCGCGCAGTGGGTCAAAGCCGGCGGCGTGCTGATGATCATGGAGAACGACACCTCCTATGCCGACCTCGATCATTTCAACGCCGTCTCCGAAACATTTGGCATTCACTTCAACAGCATCCTCCGCAAGCATGTCGTCGGCACAAATTGGGATCAGGGCAAGATTGTCATTGACGGCAAAGGCCCCATCTTCCATCACCCGCACACTATCTACGTCAAAGACGTTTGCACCATTACTACAAGCGGCCCTGCCCACCCTGTGCTCAACGAGGGCAACGACGTCTTCATGGCCACTGCACATTACGGCAAGGGAACGGTCTTCGCCATGGTCGATCCATGGCTCTACAACGAGTACACCGATGGCCGCAAGCTGGCCGCCGCCTACGACAACTTCGCCGCAGGCAACGAGCTGGTCCGGTGGATCGCCGCACAAGTTCCTGCGCGCTGAACGGGGAGCTGCGGTCCCTGACATCCCGAGGGGATTGCGGCGCCAAAAAATCGAGGCGCGACTTCCG
>DASXFF010000004.1:0-3236 GCA_036489735.1 Occallatibacter sp.
CGACACGGGCGCCTTGTCCGCCTCGCGCAGGATCTTGACCATCTGCTCTTCCGAAAACCTGCTCTTCTTCATGGTCCCCTCGCTTCCCGAAGGGCCATTCTCCCAAAGTATTAACTGGACCGAAAATCGACCAGCAGGTCATGGGTATGATCACGGCGCAGGCGATCAACACGGCGCTCCGCTGTCCGCTCATGACGCTTCGCCCTGGCTCCGGGCGCTTATACCGATGTACGTGCGGAGCTTCGCGGCCGTGCGCGGGTGCGCCCCTTGGCCGCTGTCTCGATGTCACCGAGTCCCTTTAGCTTTACGGGCTTGCGATGCGGGAAACGCGCGACTAGCTCGAGTTCGCCACCCGCTTCTTTGATGTATCGGTCGAGCGTGGAGATGAGCATGTCGGCACGGCGCTCGAGGCGCGAGACCGCCTCTTGTCCGATTCCGAGATCCTTCGCCACCTTCACCTGCGTGCGCCCCAGAGCTCGCCGCAGCTCTCGCAGTGACATCTCCTCCGCTATGAGTTCGCTCGCATGCGTTTCGATTCGCTCTCGGCGCTCGTGCGACAGTTGCGCAAGCTTATCGTTCAATGTCCGTGCCATCGTTTCACCTTTCATTTCTTGCGTCGAGGCCTACCTAGTTTGCTCTCCTCACCCTTCAAGCGCTCCAGGTGCGAATCGAGTCTCGCGTCAGCCTTTTCGATGAGCGTGCGGTAGAACCGCCGCTCGCTGCTCCCTGACTTGTCACCCGCCACGAGGAGTATTCCGCGGCGCCTAGGGTCAAAGGCAAACGCCACGCGCCACACGCCGTTTGCTGCGTCGAATCGCAGCTCCTTGAGATTCGCGTGTTGTGAGCCCTTGAGTGTATCCGCCCACGGGCGCCCCAGTGATGGTCCGAACTGCTCGAGGAGTTTTGCTCGGGCTAGCAGCTCATCCTGAACCGCCTCGTTGAGCACGTCGAACTCGGGCTCGAACTCCTGGGCGAACTCCACCGTCCACGGCATTGATGAATTATGCATAAAAAGTCATATGATCTCAAGGACATAATTGAAGGCTTGCAATTCAAGGACATGGAGCTGAAATCGTGCTGAGCACATCCATTCTGTGCACTGGGTAACCGCCGGGTTATAGGACTCAAGCATCCAGCGTGGTCCGAAAGCGGGCCGCGTCAGGAGCGCGCCGCGAACGTCGGGTTCTTGCGGATTGGCCCGACACACTCGGCCACCTGCTTCTCGATCACATATAGCCCTAGGGTTTTCCGTTCCTGACGCCCAAAATCTTATCGTATATGTATCGGCAAGACATACATGTTGGCATGAATTATAAGCCAAACCCTGCGTCAGCTATTACATCGCAAACGTGCGTGATGTGAGGAGGGACGTCCAGACGTCCGCCACCGATGCAGTTATGGCGTCGAATTCGCGCGTCGCGCAATTGCGTACATAAAGGTAACGTTGGAGTTGCAATAGCCTGCGATTGCGGAGTCGGTGACCTGTCTTTGTGCTATACGTCTGTCAGATGACTGGGTTGGAGGGACGGGCGGTGCTCATTTGCGCAGCAGGCGATATTCACGGCGCTATCAATCGCTTCTACGACGACGTGCTCACCTTTGAGATATCCCTCGGGGCGATCTTCGACTGGGTTTTACACGTTGGCGACTTCGGAATCTGGCCGGATCCTGAAAGGATTGATCGGGGGGGCACGCAACCATGACGGTGCCGGCGATTTTTCCGCATGGCTCGGCGCTATACGCCCGGTACCACGACGAACCGTGTTCATCAAAGGAAACCACGAGGACTTCGCGTGGCTCGAGTCGCGGGCGATAACAGAGACACTGCCCGGCATGGTCTACCTTCGTAATGGCTGCAGGATGGAGGTGGAAGGTGCGTCGGGTGGGAGAATCAGCGTCGGGGGTGTCGGCGGCTGCTACGGTCCGTCAGACTATTCGCGCGGATCAAAGGAGCTACAAGGTTATGCAAGGCGGCACTACACGCACGATGAGGTAGAGCGGCTGAGTAACTCCGGTGCATTGGATCTGCTGCTCACGCGCGATGCACCGGCGGGCATCCGATTCCTGCATCATCGGCGTGGCGTAGGGTACACCAGCGAGGCCGCCGGTCTTGATCTTGTGCTCCGGCGTACGAAGCCGCTCGCGTGCTTCTTCGGACATCATCATGCGCGGGTGGATGCAGAGGTCGCGGGTGTACGTTGCATCGGCTTGAACAAAATTGGCCGCCCGAGAAATCTCGTTGCGATAGAGATCGACTCAGCCCGGCGCGCGTGGACGATACTGGCGGAGTACGGTGCAGCCGCTCAGCATGTCAAGCGACTAGAAGCGTTGGATGAACTTACCCGGCTATCGCAGGAACTCGGACTTGGATACTGAGTGGAAAACTCCGAAGACTGGCAAGAGAAAAGCTCAGGTTCAGTTCCGACTGCCTTACTCGGTCGGAAGCTGGCTACTTCGAAGTGTCCGCGGATGCTGAAGCCATTCGATATTGATTTGCTGAGGCAGGACTTAAAAGCAACCCTGGCATACCTCAGGGCGGCGCGGGGTCGGTAACCCATTGGATTGGCATGTTGACGAGGGCGTGTCGGATGACGACTCGGTTGACCGAGCGCGGCCGCGGCCGGTGCCAAATCCAGTGCCAAATGGGGGAATTCGGGGGCGGGGAAGGGGACCCGAACTCCTGTAGTTTCAGCAACTTACTGATCCAGTTTCCCCTTCAGCCGGGTTCGAATCCCTCTCTCTCCGCCAGTAAAAATCGGTCTATTCGGGGCGCATGGGTGCCAGATTATTCGTAAGCACTCCGGTATCCCCGTTTTTGCGCGCGACAGCGTAGCGGCATAGGGGGAGGAAGGATGGCGGCGGGGTCGCCAATTATTCCGAGGGCATGGGTAACACTTTTGAAGTGGTCCCCCGTTGACGGACCTCAAATGGATGGGTTAAACCAACCACTTGGAGGTCACTGGCCGGCGACAATTAGAAGTGCCGGGTAACGACAATTAGATTTGCCGGTCGGCGGCCTCATCAGCGGTCTGGTTTACTCAGCCCTCAAAAAGAGAGGGCTGCGTGGTTACAGACGAACAGGTGAGGCTACTCATGTGTAAGCACTCCGGCATGCCCGTTCTTGCGGGCGCCGGCATCTCCGCATAGGGGAAGGGCGGCGGCGGGACGCCTCAGGCGGCCCGGCGGGTGGCCGGCAGCGAGCTGCGAGCGTTCCAGGGCAACAGCGCTTCGAGGGC
>DASXFF010000094.1:0-6999 GCA_036489735.1 Occallatibacter sp.
CAACTGCGATATCGTCCTGGTGAAGCATTTCTTCCTCGCGAAAGAGGCCGGCATCTATGCCGCTGTCGCCATGGTCGGGCGAGTCATCTTCGCCTTCTCCTCCGCCGTCGTCAACAGCATGTTCCCTCTTGTAGCCGGCACCAAAGTTGAGGAGAGACGCGATCTCAGAGTCATTGCCACGTCACTGCTTCTCGTTCTCGGCACGGGCTCCGTACTGGCGCTCGGTCTAAGCGTTGCGCCCGCGTGGATATGGACGAGATTCTTCGGCTCGGGCTTTGAAATTGCCGGTAGATTCAATTTGCCTTATCTTCTGGCGCTCTATGCAATCACGACAATTGTCTATTCGCTGAGTGTAGTCATTATCACGTTCGAAATGTCCTACAAGATTGCCAACACGAGCTGGGTGCAACTTGCTTTCAGCGGTGTTGTCATCGCGGCAATCTGTCGATTCCACTCATCGCTGCGTGAAGTGATTTTTGTCCAGCTCATCCTCATGGGATTGCTCTTGCTGTTCGTCGCCTTTCCTTTCCTGGTAGATTCGCTGACCAATCCAAGGGAGCTCTTACAGGCGGGAACCTTTCGGCCGGTTCGCGCTGTCCGGCGTATATCCGAGGATGAAGTCATTGCCGAGTTTCTGAAGAGCGATTTCCACGGCCCCGCTTTCCACGACTATCACCTTAGTCTGCAGAGCATCGTCGCCAATCCAAACTTCAACGATGCTTCAGAAAATGCCAAGCGCCGCGCCCTTTTGTATCTTCGCCACCTTGCGTTGTGGAAAGAGCTTCCGGCCGGCACCGAATGGTTTGAACTGGAGATTGATGAGAGTTCTCTCGCCCAGATAAGAGTGTTTCCGCGAGCCCAATGGCGGAAGCTTGCAAAAGGCAGTTTCTCAATCGCCAATATCGCTGAAGGAATGCGCACGCGGAGGCATCTGGTAGATGCGGCCTTCCTCGACAAAATTGCAGCCATCGGCGAAAAATTCCAAGAGGCCGACCCCGGCTTTGCGTCTGTGATCCTGATCGGAGTCAATGAAACCGAACCGCTCACAGTTCTCGACGGGAATCATCGCCTTGTGGCGTCTCTGCTTTCTTCGCCCATTGGGCTTGGCAAAATCCGATTTCTATGCGGCATATCTCCGCGCATGACGGAGTGCTGCTGGTATAACACCAACCTTCTAACGCTATTCCGCTACGGAAAGAATGTCCTGGCAAATGTGATTCGAAATCCAGAGACAGAGTTGGCGCGGCTGCTGGAAAACCCCGGTTGACATTCACTCCGTATGCGCCGCTTTTGAAGAACAGGTTTTTCTCTTTCGACTACCCGTTGCAGCCGCAACACGAGATAGATTGGCAGGAGATCAAGATGACTCACCGTCCGCACCCCGTTGCGATAAAGCAGCTGCCACAGGTACTCGATGCAAAGCAGGCACGACTGTTTTTCAATGAGTTGGAATGTCATATGAACGTTGACCGTCCTCGCGTGGTGCTTGATTGTTCCGCAGTTCGCCAGATGGATGCTGCCGCAGTCTATCTGCTGCTGTGCTGTCTTGAAGAAGCGATGAAGCGCAATGGCGATGTCCGGCTGGCTGCCGTTCCTAAAGAAGCAAGACCTCTGTTTGAACTCAATGGCGCGGTGCGCTTGTTTGAGATCTTCGACACAACTGCCGACGCGGCCAAGAGTTTCCATCAACTCCCAGCACATAACCTTCCCAACGTTGGCATTGCTCAGGAAGTTGGTCAGTCCTCTGGAAATGCGGCGTAACCGCGGCATGGCATTCAAGCTTGACCCACCAATTGAAAGTCTCGAGGTAAGTCCGATGAGAACCCGAATTCCCTGGATACACAAGCCCATCGCAGGATGCCTGGCTCTAATGCTCGCATTTCCCCTGGCGGAAGCTGCGCCGCTTTCCGCGCAGCAACAGCCCTCTCAGCAGCAAAGCAACGAAGCCGCGCCAGCGCAGCAGAGCGCCGACCCAGCGCAGCAGAGCGCGGGCCCAGCGCAGAATTCCAACACCACGCCGGTCGGCACGGCCGCAGCTCCAATGGGAAAAACGAGCGGCGTAGCGGCCTCGAGGCCATCGGGAGCAGTCATTGCGCCCGCGAAACAACGCAGAGCGCGTGCCATCCTCATCCGCATAAGCGTGGTTGCCGCGGCGGCAATCGCCGTCGGCACTGTTGTCGCACTTTCTCATGGAAGTCCCAGCCGGCCGAACTGATTGCGCGTGTCCTTCTCACTGATTCACTCGGAGTGTTGAATTGCCCTCACCTGCATCGGTCGTAAAAACAAACATCGTCAGCTTTTCGGGAATCGACGGATCGGGCAAGAGTACCCAGATCGATGCTCTCCGGGATCGGCTTAAGCAGGAAGGGGTCGAGGTCAAGGTGATTCGCTTCTGGGACGATGTGGCGCGGCTGACATCTCTGCGCGAATCGGCCGGACACAAGCTCTTCAAAGGCGACAAAGGTGTCGGGTCTCCAGAGGCTCCCCTCAACAGGCGGGACAAGAACGTGCAATCGTGGCCCATGAGCGGGGTGCGCCTTTTTATCTATTTCGTTGACGCCATCTCCACGCGAATCGCAGTCAACAAGGCACGGCGCAGTGGAGCGGGCCTGGTCATCTTCGACCGCTTCATTCACGATGAGCTGGCCAACCTGAACCTCGCGAACCCCGCGAACCGCGCCTATGCGCGCATGATCATGGCATTGGTCCCCAGGCTTCCCATCCATTACTTACTTGATGCTGACCCTGAGAAGGCCCGCGCACGCAAACCGGAATATCCACTGGAGTTTTTGCATTTCAACCGCAACGCGTACCTGGCGTTGAACCGCCTGATTGGTGGGATGACCGTCATCGAACCAATGCCCATCGCAGACGTCACCCGCACCATCGCAGGCCACGCGTTCAGCCGGCTTTCGTTCAGAACTCAGCCGCGCAATGGCAACAATTCAACTCTCAATGTCACGGCATAGCTTGACCGGCAAACCGTTCAAAACCTGTATCCAGGCTTGAGTTCACACCGATAGACTGTCGTCTTCTCAGGATCCGGGCTGTCTCTCACCGAACAGGTAGCCCAGCTCAGATAGAGTTCCGGGCCCAGCGGAAATACCATCGGTACGCCATCAAGGTCTGCTTCCAGGCTTACGCCCTCCTGTGTAGGCGGAAGCGTGAAATGAAGGTCTCTGCCAAAGACAACAGGATACAAGTGCCGCACTCGGGAGCTAATTGCGCTGCGATAGACCTCTGCCTCCAGCAGAAACGTCGCTGTGTCTGACCATGATGTCGCGGACGCAGTGATGGTGCGTCCTCCATTCGCATAGCCGCTTGCATCGATGCGGGTGAAGGGACATGGTCCGGCAATGCAGGAGAGACGGACGTTGCGAAACTGGTTCTCTGGTCCGGCATCGAGCGTGACCGAAGCGCTCGTTGCCTTCCAGATACCGTCCGGCGAGCATGGCGGCTTGCCTCCGCAGGGCACGTTTGGCTTGTTCACTGCCTGAAATGTTTTCACCGCGCTGCCGACGTTTTGTTCCTCTTGTGAGTTCACTGAATACCGCACTCTCACATTTGTGACGACTGACGTTTTCGCCGAAATTTTCTCAGTGGACTGCTGCGCTATTGGCTTCATCGCCGCGACATACAGTTCTTTGCTGGCCAGCCGAAGCCCTGCCCGCAGCTTGATGCTCATCGGCAGATAGTCCGCATGTTGAAAATCAAGATTCACAGTCTGGCCCGGCCACACCGCCTCTGGGAATTTGACGCTGAAATACCCTGCAGCATCTGAACGTACGCTCCTGCTCGTAACGCCATCCGATGCGGTAATCAAAACATCCGCAATTGGAGACTGCTTCCGGGTATCGTCATCCTGGCGGATGACAGCGCCACGGATGGTTAACGATCTTGGCCGCCAATGATGGATGAGCACGCCCAGCACCACCGCTAACGCAGCGCCCGCAACCACGGCGACGATCCAGGCAATCTTTCGGCGGCTCAATTGAGTTCCATTCTCAAAGCCATACAAGTTGGACGCTTAAGCCTTGTCGTTTGCTGTCTCCGCCGCGGCTGATCGTCGCCTGAATTTTCTGCATCTAATGCATCAGCCAACTACTTTGCGGGTAGAGGCTCGTCGCGCCTGCGAGCGGCGAAAAGGAGTTGAACGCGATCGAGCAAGCGATGACGCCAGAAATCCATCGTCCTGATGACGCCGAAATGCGGACCCATTCAAGGCGCGACCTGTTGCGTCAACTCGCGGCTCTTTCTGTCGGCGCTCCTCTTGCCAACTCCGCAGCGATAGGCCTCCTCAAAGCATCGCCACAGCATCAGCCGCAAGAGCAGCATACGCGGCCTGCCGAGCCTCCTGTTGCCGGTTCGTTGTCCGCGCAGGACGATCAGTTTCTCGAAGAGCTTGAACACGCCAACTTTCTTTTCTTTTGGGAGCAATCCAACCCCACTACGGGGCTGACCAAGGACCGCTGCAATGTGCGCAGCAAGGATAGCAATCTGGCGGCGAGCATTGCATCCACAGGCTTTGGACTCACTGCCATCTGTATCGGTGAAAAGCGCGGGTTCGTCGGTTATGCCGATGCGCGCCTTCGCGTGATCCAGGCGTTATCGTTTCTATGGCATAAGCTGCCAACCCATCGCGGCTTCTTCTATCACTTCGCCAATATCAACACCGGTGAGCGCATGTGGGACTCTGAAGTCTCGTCGGTTGACACCGCTCTATTGCTTTGCGGTGTGCTCACGTGCAGTCAGCACTTCCATGATCAGACAATTTCAGAGCTCGCGCATGCGATCTTCGATCGCGTGGAGTGGACCTGGCTCTCTGAAGATACCAGTCTGCTGTCGCATGGCTGGACTCCGGAACTGGGATTCATTCCATCCCGCTGGGATCTTTATAGCGAGCTGATGATGATGTATCTGCT
This sequence comes from Occallatibacter sp., assembly GCA_036489735.1. Classification (GTDB taxonomy): domain Bacteria; phylum Acidobacteriota; class Terriglobia; order Terriglobales; family Acidobacteriaceae; genus Telmatobacter. The sequence continues at coordinate 4,923 of DASXFF010000094.1, forward strand.
GGGAATGGGTTCAAGTTCTCACCCACTTTCCAGCGACGCGTGGTTCGCGTGGAAACGAACCATCTTTGAGTACGACGGGCTTCGCTACATTGGATCGTTCGCGCCCTTGTTCGTGCACCAATATTCACAGGCCTGGTTTGATTTTCGCCACAAACGGGACCGCTTCGCCGACTACTTTGAAAACTCGGTGATTGCCACCGATGTTCATCGCCGATTCTGCGTGGAGCTGAATCCGCAATTTGTGGATTACACAAACGCTTTGTGGGGCATCACCGCCTCCGATTCTGAAAAAGGCTATGTGGCCTGGGGTGGGCCGCCTGCCACCGGGCCGATCGATGGAACCATTGTTCCGGCTGCTGCAGGCGGCTCACTTCCGTTTTTACCGGACGAAACCATGCGTGTGCTGCGCACCATTCACGACCACTATCCGGGCGCCTGGTGCCGGTACGGCTTCGTAGACGCTTTCAACCCGCTCACCAATTGGTACGATACCGATGTCATCGGGATCGATACAGGAATCACCATGCTGATGGCGGAAAATGCACGCTCAGCCTTCGTCTGGGAGACCTTCATGAAGAACCGGGAAGCGCAAAAGGGGATGGAAGCAGCGGGTCTGAAGCCCTACTGAAGCAGATCGGCTGAGCCGCACGGCGACGATGCTTTCCGAGGCTCGTCCGCACGGGCTGAAACAACGCCCGGCCGCATGTATGCATCGCACTATAAGAAGCACCTTAATCCTCAATTGCCTCGAGACCGCCATACCCTACAGTCCCGCGGCAATAATTTTACGCCTGCTAATCAACCGGCTCTCACGGCGAAATAAATGTCCTCAACCATGCAAGATGAAAAGCGCGCGGCCAATGACGCCGCAGTGCAAGACGAACAGCCAGGCGGCGCCGGAAGCGCATGGTCCGACCGCGTTCGCGCGTTGAAAAACGTACCGCCGGTGCTGCGCTTCGTTTGGGAATCCGGTCCCTCTGTTGTCTTCTGGAATATCGCCATCCGCATTCTGGTCGCGTTTCTTCCCGTCGGCATCGGCATCATCGGCCGCTTCATCATCGATGGGGTGAACCAGATTCGCCTCCACCAACCGCTGCCGCAACATTTCTGGTGGCTGGTTGGCGCGGAGATGGGCCTGGCCGTCATTACCGGCATTCTCTCCCGCTCGGTGGATTATTTTGACAACCTGCTCGCCGACCGCTATACGCACCATGTCAGCGTTGAAGTGATGCGCAAAGCGGCATCGCTGGACGTGACCGTCTACGAGGACCCCGTCTTCTACGATCGGCTCGAACGAGCGCGTGTGCAGGCCACCGATCGGCTGGCAATGATTCAGCAGATGGGCCGCCTCATCCAGCAGTCCGTCACCGCGGCCGCCTTCTCAGCGGTTCTCATTCGCTATTCGCCTTTCCTGCTTCTGCTTCTCGTCGCCGGCATACTGCCCGCGTTCCTCGGCGAAAGCCACTTCGCTTTTCTCACCTACGCGAAGAACTTCCGCCAGACACCGCGGCGGCGTCAAATGGATTACCTTCGCCAGGTGGGCGGCAGCAAAGAAGCTGCGAAGGAGCTACGGCTCTTCAACCTGAGCGACTACCTGACAGGCCGCTTCACAGCTCTCTCTGAGAGCATCTATCACGAGAACGTCGCGCTAAACAGGCGCCGTCTTTTCTGGGGTGGTCTTCTCGCTATCATTGGTCAGCTTGGCTATTACGGGGCTTATGGCTATAGCATCTACAAGACTATTCAGGGCAGCTACAGCATTGGCGATCTTACACTCATCACTACCGCCATCATGCAGGCCATGAGCAATATTCAGCAGGCATTCTCTACTGCTTCCGGCGTAGCAGACCAGGCGCTATTCCTGACGGATTTGCTCGCTTTCTTCGAGATGAAGCCGCGCGTCCAATCCAAAGTGAACGGCCTGTCAGTGCCGCAACCCATTCGGCGTGGCTTCGAGTTTCGGAATGTCTCATTCGTGTATCCCGGCACTGACCGGCGCGTTCTCAGCAACTTCAACTTCACTCTCGGGTGCGGCGAACGTGTCGCGCTCATCGGCGAAAACGGGCAAGGCAAAACC
>DASXFF010000171.1:0-4598 GCA_036489735.1 Occallatibacter sp.
CACGCCCTTCAAGCCCTTCAGCGCGGCTTCAACCTCGGTCCCCGTTCCGGAGATCGCGGCTAGCTTGTTCTTCACCACGCGGTACTTGCCGCCCGCCTCGCGAATCACCTTGCGCAGTTCGTAATCCTTGGCCACCGTCAATTTACTGAAGGTCCCCACAATCGCCGTGGTCGAGGACTGGAGCTCCGTCGCCAGCACCTTCACCTTCTCCGCTTTTTTTGCTTTCGAAATCGCCATTGTCTTCGCTCCGCTACGACAGGTGTCAGGTTTCAGGCGTCAGGGTTCAGCCCTGAACTTCGCCCTCTCCTTCTTCCTGTCCTCGCCTCCCGTCGCCTCAATTCTCAGGCGCCGCGTGTGTAATAAACCTTCTTGACCAAATCTCCGGGCCTTCGCCAAATGCTTGCGCGGTCACGAATCCAACTGACCCCTGAACCCTGAAACCTGACCCCTATCTTTTCACTGCCGCATCCGCCACCTGCGAATCCAGTGGGACGCCCGGGCCCATCGTCGAGCTCAATGTAACGCTCTTGATGTACTTGCCCTTCGCCGCCGCAGGCTTCGCGCGAACAATCGATGTGATCACCGTCGTCGCGTTGTCGATCAGTTTCTGCGGATCGAAACTGAGCTTCCCCACCGGCACGTGCACCAGGCTCGTCTTATCGGCGCGAAACTCAATTTTGCCGGCCTTGATCTCTTTCACTGCCGCGGCCACATCCAAAGTCACGGTCCCGGTCTTGGGATTCGGCATCAGGCCCTTCGGTCCCAGCACCTTGCCCAGGCGGCCCACAACCTTCATCATGTCCGGCGTCGCAATCAACGCGTCAAAGTCGGTCCAATTTTCTTTCTGGATCTTTTCCACCATCTCCTCGCCACCCACAAAGTCCGCGCCCGCTTGCTGCGCTTCCTTCTGCCGGTCGCCCGTCGCGATCACGGCCACGGTCTTAGTCTTGCCCAGCCCGTGCGGCAGCACCACTGTGCCGCGAACCATCTGGTCTGCATGGCGCGTGTCCACGCCCAGACGCATCGTCAAGTCGACGGTCTCGTCGAACTTCGCGTACTTCACTTGCTTCAGGAGATTCACTGCTTCAGGCAGCGGATACGCCGGCTTGTTTACAGCGGCGCGCGCCTTCGCAATATTCTTGCCAGCGGCCATCGTTTCCTCGTCTCCCACCGCTCTTACCAGCCCGCCTTAGCGGGAGCGCTCGCCTTGAACCGCAAACGCCTAAGAACCGTGGTGCAGTTGACAGCGCAGGGATACCCCACGCGTATCCAGTTATGTTAGCGAATTGGCCGCCGAATTGCAAACCCTGCCCTTGCGATTCCGCTGGCAGAAGGGACGGCACGCTGCTATGATTCCGCCCAAGTTCCAAGAGTGTTTACCAGACAGCCATAGGAGGCCCGATGGACACCACCGAGATTATCCGACTCATCGCTGGGATCCTCGCCCTCACCATACTTGCGATGATTGTGCTCTACATGCACACTCTCGCGACGACTCTGAAGAAATGTTCATTAACAACGAGAACCATGCAGCCAGGGATGGTCTGGCTACTGCTAATCCCTTTATTCAACGTAATTTGGCATTTCTTCGTTGTGCTCGCCGTCGGGAAATCCCTCGGGAACGAATTTAGAGCAAGGCGCATCCCGTCCACTGATCCAGAACCTGGAAAGTCCCTCGGCATTGCCATGTGCGTCTGCGGAGCCTGCGGAATCATCCCGGGTGTCGTGCTCGTCTATCTCGTTCTGTTGTTTATTTATTGGGGAAAAATATCTGGATTCTCAAGACTCTTAGACCAAACGCCGGTCGCGCCGTAGGCGCACCGCACGTTAGCCCCGCGCTTCAGCGTGGGGAAAATGCGCACAACAAGAACCGCAAGTCCCGTAGGGACGGCGCAACACAACCCCACCAATCTCTCGCGCAGGCACTCATTCACCGCGTGATCTCCGCCACATCGCCGGGTGCCCCCGGTCCCTCGCACTTGGGGACCGGGGAATCCACGAACCCCAACCACCCAATCCCCCGCGCCGTAGGCGCACCGTTCATTAGCCCCGCGCTTAAGCGTGGGGAAAGAACGCGAAATAAATCGCCAGTCCCGTAGGGACGGCGCATCCGAACACAGTCTCTGACGTGACTCCGGCCGGGTGCCCCAGGTCTCGCTTCTGAGACCTGGGAGACTCCGAGCTCTAACCATCCCGGTTGCCCCCGGTCCCGCTTTTGGGACCGGGGATCTCACGAACTTCGATCCGGCTCTTTCCACCAACCACCGAATGGGGTGCCCCATTCTAAAACTCCACGCGGAGCGAGGAGTTTTAGGGTGGGAACCACGAACCCAATCCCACCGTTGCCATCTTGATCGACATCTCGCGCGAGATGGAGCCGAAATCCGGGTGCCCCAAGTCTCGCTTCTGACACATGGGAAACCACGATCTCACATGCTCCGAAAATCCCCCGCGCCGTAGGCGCACCGTTCATTAGCCCCGCGCTTAAGCGTGGGGAATGCGGTCGCAATTGAAATCTATAGTCCCGTAGGGACGGCGCACCCAAGATCGTCCGACTTCCTCGCCGCCGTTAACGATGTCAAGCTCCTCAGGGCTAACCCGCGAACCTGCCGGCTCGCTAACACCCTCATTTCACATCCCTTCCTCGCGCCAAATATTTCTCTCCAAGTTTGCCGATCATTTCCCGCCTTTGGCGCACAATGGTCACATATTCGCCAAACAAACCGACCAACCGGCCGGCTTTCGGCGCGTGCAGCTTGCGGCTGGCGTTCGTTGATAGGGTTTAGCCACAAAACACGCCGCACCAGCCGGAAGTCGGCCTAAGTCTTTTAGAAGGCTAAGGTTGCGTGTAAGCTCTTTGAAATCAGTCGGTTACACCGACTTACTAAAGGCACAAACTGTTTAGAATCAGCCGCTTAGGTTAAAAGTGGGGGGAGGGGGGAGGGGGATGACTAGATGGTAAATAGAGGTCTCGCCGATCAAGCTCCGATATCGATCCACCGCCCACCGTTCATCGTTCACCGGTAAACTAGTCACAGGACCGCTCGAATTGCACTCCCTCCTCGCCCATCTCAATCCCGAACAACGCGCCGCCGTTGAAGCCGCCGAAGGCCCCCTGCTCATCCTCGCCGGCGCCGGCTCAGGTAAGACCCGCGTCATTACCCACCGCATCGCCTGGCTCATCCAGGAAAAAAACGTCGCGCCCGACTCCATCCTCGCCGTCACATTCACCAACAAGGCTGCCGGCGAAATGGCCGAGCGCGTCAACGAGCTCCTCGGCCACTCCTCGCTCGCCAAGCCCTCGATCTCCACCTTCCATTCCTTTTGCGTGCGCGTTCTTCGCCGCGACGTCGAAGCGCTCCAAATAAACGGCAAGGGCCTGACCCGCTCCTTCACCATCTTCGACGAGAACGATCAGTCTGCCCTGGTCAAGCAAATCATGAAGCGCATGGGGCTCGACACCAAGCAGCTCACCCCGCGCACCGTGCAAAGCCGCATCTCCTGGGCCAAAAACCACATGGTCGATGCGCAGGATCTTTTTCTCGGCTCCAAAGATCCCAACAGCGAACGCATCGCGCACATTTTCAAGGCATATCAGGACGAGCTACGCAAGAACAACGCCATGGACTTCGACGACCTGCTCCTCGAAGCCGTCCGCCTGCTCAAATCCTCTGGCGAGGTCCGTGAGCGCTACCAGCGCCGCTATCAATATGTATTGGTTGACGAATATCAGGACACGAACCGCCCGCAATACGAGCTCATGAAGCTCATGGCCGGCGACCACAAAAACGTCTGTGCGGTCGGCGACGAAGATCAAAGCATCTACTCCTGGCGTGGCGCCGACATCCGCAACATCCTCGAATTCGAGCAGGATTTTCCCAACGCCCGCATCGTTCGCCTCGAGCAGAACTACCGCTCCACGCAAACCATTCTTGAAGCCGCCGGCGCCGTCGTCGCCAACAACCTCCGCCGCAAGGGCAAGAAGCTCTGGACCGAGCGCCAGGGAGGCTCGCTCATCGGCTACTACGAAGCACCCGACGGCGAAAACGAAGCCCTCTTCATCGCCGACAAAATTCAGGCGTTTCTCCGTCAGGCACAAAATTCGTCCGAAACTCAGAACCGCGGAGCAGCCGCCGTCCTGTATCGCACCAACTCGCAGTCGCGCCTCGTTGAAGAGGCGTTGCGCCGATCCAACATCAGCTACACCATGGTCGGCGGCTTCAGCTTTTACGAGCGTGCGGAAATCAAGGACCTGCTCGCTTATCTTCGCCTGCTTCGCAATCCGCACGATTCGATGGCTCTGCAGCGCATCATCAACACGCCCGCCCGTGGCATCGGCAAAACCACTCTCGAAACGCTGGAGCGCCTCGCCCTCGAAACCGGCCGCTCAACGTGGGACGCGACCGCCGCAGCCATCTCCGGCCGTCTCATTCCCACCCGAGCGCTCATGGCGCTTGAATCTTTCCGCCAGCTTGTTCTCGACGCACAGGCCATGTTGGATCCGGACTTTGCCGGCAAGCTCGCCGCCGACGTTGCCGAATCGCAAGCATCCGAAGGTGACACGGGCTTTGGCTTTGGAGCGGAAGCACTGGCCGATG
>DASXFF010000023.1:0-2048 GCA_036489735.1 Occallatibacter sp.
CTACCGTTTGCCTTGCACGCGATTCGTGGGCCAGCCGTGAGGCGTGATAAGCGGCACGCCACACGGGTTTTCAATGATCGCATTGTCGATGCCGCTGTGTTCGGCGGGCCGGAAGTTGGAGGCTGCGGTGACCGCTGCTACCCGCCACTAGATATCAGCGGCTTAGACTCAACGCGCGAAGTTTCCGGGCCGCGTCAATTAGCAAATCTCAAGCGGGTAGGTTGAATTATCGATCATGCCAGTGGAAGAGCTTATGCGTGATCTTCCACTCGCCATTCCACTTGAGCAAGGTGAATACGTCGGAAGCTCGTGCCTCCGCACCAGCCAACTTACCCGACCAGTGTTGTACCTCCAAATGGACAACCGCGATGCTCTCGATGATCTCGATTCGTGCGAAGCGAGGACTGATATTCGGTGCCGGGCCATTCTCAGTGACCCACTGGAACACGTGTTCCACCGACCCACTATATTCAACCCCTTGACAGTAGCCGGAGATAGTCGCGGAGGGATGAAAAGCAGGGCGCATGAGATCTCCGTCGCCCGCCCGAGCGCCCGCGATATAGCGATGCATCGTGCGGGTGATCGCGTCATGCTCGACGAGATAGGCGTTTGAGGCCTGCTGGCTCAGCGGGAGGTTCGCGGCCGTATCGATCGCGATTTCGTGGGGTGACTTCGTGTGTAGACGGCTCCAGGCCTCGATCTCGTGGCGGAACGCAAAGACCGTGTCCTGCCTGTCGTGCTCGCGGCGGTGGACGGGGAGCCCTTCACTCGCCTCCCAGCGCCGCACAGTGCGTTCGCTGCGGTCCAGGTACCCGGCGATCTGCTTCCATGACTCCAAAATTTTCTGCGGGGTGTTGCGCGTAGGCATCCCAAATCCCCCGCGCAGGACTATACCAGAAGGCACGACGCTAAGCTGCGGTCTCATATCTCCACCTCACCCGACGCCACGAATGAGCGTCTGATCGTCTGATCGTCGCCTGTTGCGAGCCACTCCGTCGCGGTCGGCTCAATGCGCGTAACACACGACGCCGCGTACCGAAGCACTAGCGTATTTTGGTTGAAATCAGCCATCCCGAAGTAATCGATGAAACCGGTTGCGCCTTTAAACTTGCCGGTCCCACCCGCAATGTCGGACCTGTAGTGTCCCCAAGGCACCGCCACAATATTCCGATCGCTCGTTGGGTATGTGGGGGATAGCACGGCTACCCGCAACTTGATAGTCTCGGCACCCGAAGTCACCCAATAGTGCTGAACATTGAAGCTACCGTCGCTGTTCTGGCCCAGGATGGTTGCTGCTACTGAGCCACTCAGATCACCGGACACGGGACCCAGGTTCGTCACCCCTGCGATCGCGCCGACATTTGTCATCAGCGCTCCGCCAACAGGAACGCAGTTGGGCTCAGCGAAGGCCAGGTGATTGGGAGCGAAGCCTAGCAGCGCGAACGCCGCCCCCGCCATACCGATTACTCTATGGATCGTTTTCGGTGTCATGCTTTCTCCTCATTTCAGTCTCGTATCGGCGCGTGGAATTTCGAGGGAACCGTGATGCGGGCCGCCAGTCTGGGAAGAGAACCCTTACGGCCTATCTCCGTCCGAATCCTGGCCGGATGCCCCGCTTGGTGGCATGCACCGGCAAGCTCGGGGTAAACCGTGGGAAACTGCCCTGCCTGGTTGCAGACTTCCGCGGCTGCTCGCTAGACATAACATCACGTCGAAAACTTTCTCGGGATGCTTCAGCTCTCTTCGTCGTTGATTTACCGAGGCCTCTATGACGAGTTCGTGTGCCAGTGAAATGCCTTCTGGATGATCTTCCACCCATTGGGCATTTTGAGCAGCGTAAACAGGTCCGACATGCGGACGTCGGAGCCAGCCATCTTGCCGGACCAACCGGCGACTTCAAGACGAACGGCAGCAATCGAGTTGAGAATCTCCACGTTTACTATGCGGGCTTCGATGTTGGGAGCGGGACCGTTCTTGTCAATCCAGTCAAACAGAAACTGGGTACCGCTGGTGAGTTGTTCCCCGGCGTAGCCGAAGAATGAGGCCTC
>DASXFF010000032.1:0-9632 GCA_036489735.1 Occallatibacter sp.
GGGATTCGCATCGGCTTGATCACTGCCGATCTTTACGACCGATGGGAGCGGATGCGACTTGAGCCACAACGTGCGTGCGGCTGCTGCCGCATCAATTTTCACAACGCGCCACCAAGCGGCCTCGTCGCCGTAACGATGGAGCTCGCGATGATGTCCTCGGCACAGCGGGACCGTGAACTCGTCGCTGACCTTGCGCCCGAGCGCCCGGCTTTGGGCGAAGCGCAGGTGGTGGGCATCACACGGCCGTCGTCCACAGATCAGGCAAGCCTGTGCGGCAACATATTTGACGTGGTCCCGGTCCCGCAACCGCCGCAGCTCAGGGAACGTCAGCACGGTCTTGTCGATCGCGGCGGACCTTTGCCGTCTTTGGGGCGCGCTGATCTCTTCATCGCGCGCCTTCAACGGCTGTTCCGGATCCTCCTCCGGTTGGACGAAGGTCGCCAGAACCGTTCGAAAGGCCTCTTCGACACACTTGGCATCTGCCGAGGTCAGACCGTTCTTGGCTTTAAGGTTGCAGTACGCCCACAAGGCGGCGTCATCGGCAGACCCAATGCTGCCAATTTCCCCGAGAAGCCGGTCGCGCAACTCGGTCGACTCCCTTGGACCAAGCGCGGGCTGGTTGGACGCCGGTGAATGCCTTCTGTCGCGGCGGGGAGGGGGCTGAGCGGGATCGCGATGACCGCCGTTGAGGTGAGGATTGGTGGGCGGTTTGGCTGGTTGCGGGCCCGCGCCTGGGCTCTGCGGGGCCACGAGATCCGGCGCATCGAGATCATCCTCCCCGGCAATGCCAACGAGTGTGAACAGCGCATAGCGCCGGGCATAGGTCAGGGCCGCACCCATCCGACGAGGCGCTGCGGTCTCGCTAATGGCGCACACCGGCCAATCCGAAGCGATCCACTCTCCCGATGCATGTGCCAGCACGGTTGTCAGGTTGACGATCCCGGCCGACTGATCGATCGCGGTGGTCTGCACCGTGGCGATCTCGTGCTGTCCAAGGGTCTTGCGAACGATGTCGAGGCCGCTCGACAACGGTGCATAACGGAATAACCGTTCGGTTCCAGCTGGACCGTCTGACGAACGGACGGTCCCCACCAGGGACTTTTCCGGATTGCTCAGTTCGATTTGGGCTTTGGCCAGCGCCGCCGCCAAGCTGGCGATCGAGGGGCTAGACCGCTGCATGGTCTCCCTCCACCTCAACGAGGTCGAAACTCACAGCACCGGACTTTGAGCGCCTGCCCCGGACCCCATGGCCTCGCGCTTCCCTGGCATCCCCGGGCATCAGGGTCTTGAGTTCGCCCTTTGCCTGTTCGTGTTCGGCATGCGCAGCGCGCGTCCGCGCAAAGACCCCGGCGAATTCTGCCCAGGCATTGGAGCCACTCATATCGACGACACGGACCGCCTCGATCCGCGGCTTGGGCGGTTCGATGCCGAATAGGCGAGGGGGCTCGCCGTTCTCCACGCAGCGCCAGAATTTCCTCTCGGCCGTGAGGATGAGGTGCTGGCAGAGCGGGTCCGCATGGGCGGTGATCTCGACCCACTTACCGCCGCCGGTGATTACCGAAAGGACCGCACTTCTGGCCGCCACGACCCACATATTGTGCTGGAGTTGGGGCGCGTATTTCTCAACCGCCGCCTCTTCGGAGAAATACCAGGGCAGCATGAACTTGGCCTCAAAGACGGCTCCGCTCCCTTCCACCCGACCGTCGAGGGTGGCCGCCATCCAACGGTGGATCGGATGCCGGACATGACGTTGGATATCGGTGAGGACGTGCCCGGTATTGGCTTCGTACCAGCGCCGGTTAAGGTCCTCGGTGACCAGTCCCAGCTGGACAATGAGGTTGCCGGAGAGGTCATCTGGCTCGATCTCACCGCGTTTTTCCCGCCACAAGCGGAGTAGGGCATTTTCGTCGTTGCCCACGATGAGGCGGGCATCCGAGCCCCCGATGAAGTCGCGCCGCGCCATAAGCTCAGCATGAGATTTCATGTTCGCTCCCGTTGAACTATCATCACCCTTACGGGTGCGATGAACCTGTATGGGTGTATTTAGCCCATATGGGTGATGTGTGTCAACGGCATGGGGAACGCATGAACGTGCCAAAGGTAACAGGTGCGCAGATCCGCGCGGGGCGCGCATTGCTGCGGTGGAGCGCGTCTGACTTGGCCCGGCAGTCGTCGTTAGGCGTGAATACCGTCAGACGAGCAGAAGCAAGCGATGGAACAACCACGCTTACGACCGCCAACGAACTTGCAATACGGCGGGCTCTTGAAGACGCAGGCGTTGAATTCACTAATGGAAACCGACCAGGCGTTCGCCTCAGCGAAGCCGCTGCCGAGCGTGCCCGCGAGTCCGACAGCAAATTGGGGACGGCCGCTCCCGCGGTCCAGAGCCGACGCGCCAAAGAGATCCAACAAAAGTAACCGGGCGAGCGGGGCGTGATCCAAGGGCCAACGACCAAGAGGAGTCTCGCCAGCCGGCGTTGAGTTCATCGACGAGAACGGCAGCGGCCAAGGGGGCCGTTACCGGAAGCGGCAACGCGGGAAGTAGCCTCAAACGCAGCTTGATATCCGCTAAACCCCTCGCCTGCATCGCCAGGTTGTTAGGCCCAGACGAGTTCTCGAAGTTGCCGGTGTGGAGTTCACCAATGGTGATCAGCCTGGAGGCGCCTTGTCTCATCGGAGCGGATGCGATCGAGCGTGAGCGCCGCCACGGGCGTGTTTCGGCGTGCAAAAATTGGATGCCCCTACGGGGTCAAATTTTGGACGCGAAACCGGGGGTCGGGGGTGCGTGCGATTTGACAGCCGGAGATCACGTCACCGAATTCCAGCTCGACTGAGACCCTTGATTTTCAGCATCCGCTTCATTTCGCGCGGGGTCATTGCCATCGATTCGTCTTCGAGCTTCTCACGATGGGGGAACATGAATGGATCGTGCTCGCCCTCAGGCAACGGATCGCATTCGAAGGGGCCAGGCAATAGGAAATCAAGACAAGGAGCCTCTCGCTTGAATCGATAAACGCCCGAAAGATCGGGCAATTTGAGATGAAGAAATATCGCGCAAAAATCACCGTGATTGAACCAGAGGACCCATCGTGGCGCAGTTTTAAAGATTACGCTGAATTTCTCGCTTTCGTCCACGCCCGGAAGGGCGGGAAGGAAATGCTTGCGAAAATATTCAGCGATTTGCATCGCCCCCAACATATCGAATGGCGTGCCTCCTCGCTCACCGCCATACTCATCGAAACCGCCATGCCTTTCAAGGGATGATTGCCATGCGGCAGATTCACGACATCGCGCCCAGGCAGAACGCAGCGACTCATGAATCTTCGGTTTCCCGTGGAGGATGAGAAGGCTGAGATTCGCGGCGATTTTGAAGGCTTTTTCACGCAAGGCGGCACAGGTTAGGGCCTCATCCTCCTGTCTCTGCTCAAGATGTGGTTTGACCATTCTCTCCAGACGCGCAACCTGTCGAAATCGGGTTTGGCTCATGCTATGCGTCCCGCTCTATCTGGGCCTTAAACGCGTGCCGCTTTATTTCGGCCTCAAGCGCGTCCAGCCTTTTGACCACGTCGGCCAAATCGATCGCTCGTGCGTAAGAATTCACGAGCGTCGCCAGTACTGCCGCTTCACTTGGACTGATCCTCGCCTCCGACACAGCGCGCATAATGGTGCCGTGGGCCTCTACGGCATCGTCGGCAAAATCCATGCGCGGCAGGTCGATCTTGATCAGCCGCTCCCGCGGCAAGATCCGACTGAGCAGGAACTTAAGTGTCCCGGGATGACCCCTCTTCGCGAGATCGACTGCGACGCGCACCAAACCTTCGGCCTCACCCTCGAGCAGGGCAGCCGCAAGGAGTGAGGTACGGTTTTTCGATCCCGGTTTGCGACCGCCGTTGCCTTTAGCAAACGGACGGCCTCGCGTGGCGGGGACGGCAGGAGCGACAGATAGACCTGGGCGCATTTTCAATGCTCCGTGAAGGAGGACGGCCCAGGTATGTCCTCGCGCTAAAAATAAGGCCGCTATGGCGACTTTCAAGGCTTGGTGATTCGACTCGGGAATTCCACGTTTAACAAAGTATTTGTCCGCTAAAGTGTCTATTATTACTGTATTGTACGTGATCTAACAATGTATATATATCAAATATAAACTTTATATTACTTGTTGTTCTGGAACTTATAACTACAGCAGCGACTGTATATCAGCTTATGGCAGAAGGGGGCTGCCATATCGAGGGACCAGAACCTAAGCTGGCGTAAATTCCGCGTATTAACGCGGCACGTGGCCGACAACAGAGTCGTGGAATAGTGTGTACGGATCCATGACGGCCCCGCGATCGATAACAATTAGCCCCGCGAGGGGATAATGCCGTTCTGGCTCTCTCGCGGGGCTAAGGGCGAAGGGGATCAAGCGATCAAGACTCGCTCGATCACTGGAGACAATAAATGAAGTGAGTTAAATCTTTCCGCGAGCGAATATGCGTTTGAGTGCAGCGTCCACCGCGCCTGCTATGGTCGCCCGTCGCTGCGGTTACGAGCAATATGAAGAATGTTGCTGTTGTCACGCGGGTCGTAGAGAACGCACCACGGGTCAGCCTCCTCGCTGTGGCTGCACTCTAATCGGCATTGGTAATCAATCACTTTGCAGCCTCGTGGAGGCGGGAAATCTCCTTCATTCCCTCGTCACTCCAATCCTGATTTGTTGGTGCCAGGCTGGACACACGCGGGAACCTGTCTCAAGGTTCGCACAAACTGAACAAGCATCCGCGCCAGTCGCCAGTGCGACATGGGCTAGCTTGTTTAGAAAAGCTCCCGGCAAAACGGCGAGAGGCCCCATCGGCAAACAGGGCCTCTCATCCAACACATTGGCTGCGACGGTGCCGTTGGGGTGTCGAAGCTGGGGGGCTTCCGGGCGCCGTCATCAACGAGAACATATTGCCGCCCCCGCGACAATAAAGCGAAACAACGGCAATTCGCCCGACGCTAAGCACGCAAACGACGGGCTAGGAGATCCTATGATGATAACCACCAGTCGCCGGACCCCTCCGTTCCAGCAAGTCCGATCAACGAGGCATCGTGCTCCACCGTGGCGCCGACAGGATTAAGATCACTGGATGGAAAACATGATTGCCCAGCCGGTACCGGAATCACGTTAGCTGTCGGTACCCAGTGCTCGGTTTGAGGGCTCGGTGTCGCGGGAGATGGCAGGTTACCGGATGACACTTGGATGCCACCGCCGACGCCTGCCGGCGTCGATTGGGTCGTATCCTGCGCCCCGGATGCTCCAACTGGACTCGGATATTGGCTCATACGATTTCCACGTCTCTTCAGCAGCTCACCGTTGCGGTCTGGGTTTTTCGCCGCCGACCACGCTAAGCAACGCTAGCGATCACTTCGGTTGCTGTCAAAACTCCAGCTGTGGGCGGTCGCCGCCTCGGGGGCCGGACAAACGGCCGCAGGCGGACGACGCCCCTCATGACGCCAGCGTGCCGCCTCAGGCTCTATCGAGACCGCGATCGGCGACGCGACCAGGCCTCCGGCCTGCGGAGATCAACCGATCACTTATTCCGAACCGTCGCTCGGCAGGATTTGCCGCTTGCGGCGCGGGCAGGGAAGATTTGCCCTCTCTCCAATACCTCGCACACCAGCAAACACCTTGTATTTCAAACGTTTGCGGAGTGGCCCTGCTCTTGCATAAGCCCGAGCGGCTTGCGGTCGCCATTAATTTGGCTCCGTTTTTGAGGAGAGTGCTATGTCATCACCGTTAGTAGTCACACCGTCGAGCAACAACAGTCTCTATGCCGAACTCCAATCTTTGTTGCCGCAGTCATCGTCATCGGGTAGCAGTTCGTCAACGGGCGGCAGTTCAGCGGTGGGCAGCACCGGGACGGCAACTGGGTCAACGCCGGAATTTTTGATTTTCGCTGTGCCCAATGACGGCACGACATCTTCGAGTGCCACCTCATCTACCGGAACGGGCTCAGCCACCGGTTCTTCCACCGGGGGAACAACCGCATCGTCGACCGGTTCGACATCGCCGTTCAGCCCGCAGACGCTCGAGGCTCTGTTTGCAACGCAAGAGGGCGCTTCGAATTCGCAGTCGCAAACCTCGAATCCGACCAGCACCGGAGCCAGCGAAGGGGGCCAGGGGAATTGGTGGCAGCAAACGCAGAGCCGAGGGTGGGGCGGCGGACACTTTCATCACTTCCACATGGGCGGAGCCGAGAACGGTCGCGGATTTGGCGAAACCGGCAGTACGTCTGCAAACGCTGGAACTGTATCCCCGGGCAATAGCGGTTCGGCCGGAAGTCAGGGCCTAATAGGCATTTTGAATGCGGCGAATGCCGGAGCGACTGCCCAAACAGCGAACAATACGAACGGCTCGTCGTCCACGACCATAGCTTATGCGGATGGTTCAAGTGTGACATTAACGACCGCCCCATCCACCGGATCGTCGACGACCGGAACGTCGGCGACCGGAACGGCCACAACCGCTTCGTCTACGACTGGATCATCCACCAGTGGGTCAACGACCACAGGCACCACGGGCACTTCGACTTCGCCGTTCAGCTCGCTTGAGCAGCTTGTTGCGGCGCAAGCGAACGTGTTAAGTACGCAAGCCTTGTTTGCAGAGCTCACTGGCGGCGCAAGCACCGCAGGCGGAACAGGCTCAGGTGCGCAAACGCAGCAGGCCTCAGGACAGTATGGCGGTGCTTACGCACAAGGGTCGCTGGGAGCCGGTAATATTCAGAATTTACTCGCGATGATGACTACCGGCGATTCTGGCGCTACCAGCAACGTCACCGACAATGCAAATGGGTCGACGACTACAACGATAACGTATGCCAATGGCTCGACCTTGAGCATGACATCGGCCGCGTCGTCAACGAGCTCGGCGACGGCTTCAAGTTCCTCTACGGGCTCGGATTCGTCAACAACGGGCTCTGGCTCATCCTCTGGAACTTCAAACGTGGTGGCCTCGAATCTTATCGAGCAGATGATTCAAATTCAGGCTGCATTGGTGAACCAGACATCGACACAAAGTACGACCGCCTAAGCCCGTTGGTCGAGCAATCGTGCAGAAATTTTGAACGCCCTGCACTTGGGTTTCGGATTATTCGGGCGTGGCATCGCATCATTTAGATCTGCGGCCCCGGGATATAGGGCCGCAGTATCTTTCTCATTAGTTGGCACCTCAATTAAGAAGCAGTGCGGCGGAACGAGCAAGTCGGTCCGGACTGGTCTGCACCCGCCTTCCCGGCAACCGTAGTACGCGGAAGGAATATCCGGAGTCTTATCTCATTTCTGAGAGGAGGGGGCCATCGAACACCAGCCGGCGTTGCCGTTCGGCAGGGTCAGCATGCTCTTACGCCGATCCAGGATGGCGGTGTCTTTGGTCCCATCTAACTCACCGCCGTATGAGATAGCGTCGTGGTCGACATGCACAAACTGGTGCATCGGCGGAATGAGAGTGGCCATTCCCCTCTCGGACACCCGGCCAAAGACGCCATTCATATATTCGGCAGTAAGCACTGTTGACCCGAATAAACCCGCTGGGTCACAGACCGGGCGTCTATATCCACGTGGATTGAAATTTGGAGGGGGCCGACGTTACAGGTGTAGTCGAGTGTCTGCGCCTTGGCCGATGACGCCGCCGCCGAGAGACAACAAAGAATACAGCCTATGCGAAGCATGCTGGTCATTCCGCTTGATCTGGCCCAGAGAGGTGGTTGCGGTTTTCTCTCTTGAATGAACGCGGGATGCGGGCAATACTTATCGTGGCCTGCCAGAATTGTCATCGCTTTCGGCGCCTCGCATGTCACTCGAACGCCGGCACCTCGTGCAAAGTGGGTGCGATAGGGGATTGAAAAAATCATTGCTGGTCTTAATATCGCCGGCACCTAAGTTGGTGGCGGGGGTCGCGTACTATGTTTCGCAGCTGGGATTGGCTTCCATTTGCCATGGCAATCGGCACGGGAATAGCCGCTGCATTGTTTTTTTCCTTTATCGGCACAATGGGCGTCGGTGTCCATTAATCCGACGACTCGGCTCTGCAATTTGCGTTGTGGCACAAGCCCGTGTTTGCTTTGCTAATGGGCGCGGATATTCAGAGCGCGGGCAGCAGTGCGATTTACTGAGAACGCTAAGCACCCGTCCGGGAGCTATCGCTCCAGGTCGAAGGCTTTTGGGCTAACAGTATAGTTCCACTCGCCGTGGAAGTCGTGGGGATGAGGTTGACGTCGCTCATTTCTGCGTCGGACACCTTGATGCCGGCGGGATAGGTGTTTTGATCGAGTTCGCAACGAACCTTCAGACCTGTCCTGGTCGTCGTCGCGGCGATCAACTGGACGATGACCTGATGGCTGACGAGCGGCTTGCCGCGCCAGTTTCCGGTAATGAACGAGAAGAGGCGATGCTCGATCTTGTTCCACTTGCTGGTGCCGGGTGGCAAGTGACAAACGGTGATGGGAACGCCGAGTTCGTCGGCCAGCTTTTGTAGCTCGATCTTCCACAATCGGACGATAGCTTCCAGACGCTCCAGGGAATCCTGCCCGCTAACAAAATCCCACCCAACGCGATTCACTTGTTCGCGGACGAGTCCTAAGTGAAAAGACTGTCACGAAAAAAAGCCGCAGGAGAAGTGTTGGAAGAAATCACGCCTAGAACTGATCCGACGCGTCGGGCCGCCGTGGTTGCGAACGCAGCCGATGGGCTCGTGCATCAAGGTCGTCGGGCCAATTTTTCAGTGCCACTGAGCTATTCGCCTGTGCCGGTCCTTTGTCTTAAGCCTTCAGGCATCGCCTAAGCCTAATTTCTCGTAAAAAGTCTTGATTCCGAACCGGCTTTAAGAGTATATGGTTCGCTGTACGGTCGGCCAATAAAAATACAGGGAGCGCGGCCGAACAACAGGAAAAGTCGCTCGGCTGGCGTCCGAAGACGTTCGTGCCGACGCGGCGGTGGTGGAGTTATGACCCGGCTTCTTGCTCGGACAATCCCGGATGGCAGGCTGTTTGGCTTAAGTGCGGTCGACTGGTCGATGCTGCTTGTGGGACTGGTTGCTGCCACCATTGTCATATTCATTTGACTTCTGTGAGTGAATCCCAATTTGGTTTTGAACATCTTGAAACTGTTGGACTCCGTTGCTTTCTCGCGCGTAAACGATCGAATTGTGCCGCGCCGTCAAGCCTACGATGACGGCCGGCTCGTATCCGTTGCACGTGATTGATCTATGGCGGTTATGATTGTAAGTAACGCCGCGGTGGGGCCAATACGGCTTTCGCTATTAGGCGGGACCTGGTGTGCTTCAGAACGGCACGCTGCCGCGCACCCGCCACGTCCAGATGTGCGTGTCGCTGCCGATGCCACCGTATTCGCCCCCGAGGCTCACCAGCGCGCTTTGGGCAAACGTCATAGCCAAGCCCGCAGTTGCGCGCGCGGACCAGCCTTGCAGCAGCGGCACCGTGGTGAGGCCGGCGGTCGCCGCATCGTCCATCGAGAAATAATAGTCGCCGTAAAGCCCGACATAGGGCGCGAGATCGACCGCGCTCGACCAGGCGAACGGGTACGTCACTTTGCCGCCGGCGCTGGCGCGGCCGGTCGAGAAATTACGGTCTGGCTGTAGCGTGCCGAGGCTGTCG